>NZ_JBMOUG010000001.1:0-1069452 GCF_049319725.1 Pseudomonas sp. Mn2068
GGCGGCCGAATCGGACGCGGTCACGGCACGGGCCTCGAGGGCGGCGGCACCACCGGCGCTGTCCAGGCGGTCCATGTAGGCTTCGGCGGCATGGCCGGCGTTGGCGCCCTTGATCGCTACTTCGCCTTCTTCCTTGTCGAATTCGTCCCAGCTGAGCATCGGATATTCCTTGTATGGGGTGTTTGTAGGCCTGATTCACTGCCGTTCTGTCAGGCAGGTAGACGCGCGTTTGCAACTCCCGGTCAACAGGATTCACAGCACAAGCAGGCATCGGAAAACCCTGGTTTTCCAGGGGGATGAGAGGTGCCGTAGGAGAAGCATGGCACATCATGTAGTGTTTTTCTTTGGTGTTGGCACACTATATGGTGGTTTTTTCAGAGGGTCAATCCGGGAAAAGGCAACAGTGCTGTTTCGTCGCAGTTCCCTCGGCCAGTCGTTCAGAAGGCGGCTCTCAGGCGTCGGGTCTTGAACACGCGCAGGTAGATCGTGAGGTTGAGCAGCAACACCAGGGCGCCCAGGCCCAGTTGCAGGGTGGGGGTCAGCCCGGCGGGATAAATCAGCGGAATCAGGTAGTGCTCGATAAACCCCTCGCCATAACCGCCTTGTCCGGCGGCCTGGCGAAAGAGGTTTTCCCAGCGGGTCAGCGGGCACTCCAGATGCAGGACTTCGACCGCCACGCCCCAGGTGGCGGCGGGCAGGTGCAACCAGATCAACCAGCGCCACCTGAGCACCAGCAGCCCGCCAAACAGCACGAACAGGATGAACAGCAGGTGAAACGACACCAGCCCGTCGGCCGCTATCCGGTAGAACATCGCGATTCCCTCTGCTGATCCATGGTGTCAGTCCGGACATCCTACCCGGGTGGCTGCCTCGGCCTCTACCGGGAAGAATGCCTGAGTGCCGCCAGGATCTCCCGCAGGCGCCGCGTGGTGCTTTCGCCGCTGGCTTGCATGGGCGCGCGCAGTTCGTCGCGGATCAGTCCCTGCAGGGCCAGGGCGGCTTTCACCGGGCCGGGGTTGGGCTCGACGAACAGGGCCTGGATCAGCGGTGTCAGGCGGAAAAACGTCGTTCTGGCGGCAGTGAGTTGCTGCTCCCGCAGCTGACGATACAACTGCACGAACAGCTCGGGATGGACATGGGCCGAGGCGGCAATCACCCCGGTAGCCCCGAGGCACAGGGCGTTGAAGATCTGGTTGTCCTCGCCACACAAGACATCGACCTGGCCGCTGGCCAGCAGTGCCAGGGTGTTGTTCAGGTTGCCACCACAGTCCTTGATGGCGACGATATTCTCGTGGGCGACGATATTCAGCAGGGTCGCCTGCTCGAAGCTCACCCCGGTGCGATAGGGAATGTCGTAGAGAATGACCGGCACGCTGGAGGCATCGGCGACCGTCTTGAAAAACGCTTCCAGACCGGCCTGGGAGGGGCGGATGTAGTAGGGCGCCGGCACCAGCAGGCCGGCCAGGTGACGCTTGAGTATCTCGCTCTGGAACTGCAGCAGTTCGGTCAGGTTGTTGCCCGCCAGGCCCATCACCACCTGCTGCGGTGGGACCCGTTCCAGCACCGCGTCGAGCACCGCCAGTTGTTCATGCTTGCCCAGCGCGGCGGCTTCCCCGGTGGTGCCGCAGACCACGATACCGTCGACACCGCTTTCCAGCAGATGGCCGACCAGGCGGCGCAGGCCGACGAAGTCGATGGCCTGGTTGATAAACGGCGTGACGATGGGAACCCAGATACCTTGAAACGATGACATGCACTTTCTCCTGATGGTTGACCGTTTCGTCACCGTCAGAAGCGTAGAAGGAAGTTGGGAGGAGGGAGGGTGGTCCGTCGCGCTCAATGTCCTGTCAGCTCATCTGACGGGACAGCGCGCCCCGGTCACATGAGCGACTGTTTCTTCGATTTAGGGGCAAACGCAACGCACACCGGCGCCTTGGCATTCAAGCCAATCGCGACAGTGATGAGGTTGAGCGTTGCGGACATATCTGTTTACACCCTGGATCAGGCGTCCAGTTTTAAAAGCTGGCGCCAGGTTTGTCAATCTTCGACAGGTTTTCTTCTGCCTCGGCGCCCAGGTGGCCTTGCATCAGTTCCTGGACCTGCTCGGCCGAATCCCCCAGCAGCATCTTGTGGGCTTCGGCGGCCGAGAAGGCGGCCCGCTCGAACATCACCTGCTCATGGGCGCGTACCGCGGCTTTCCAGTCCTCGTCGTCCAGCAGCGCTTCAGCCAGGTCCACCGCGTCGCGCAAGGCCAGGTTGGCGCCTTCGCCGGCGGGCGGCATCAGATGCGCGGCATCGCCCAGCAAGGTGACGCCATCCCGGTGCGCCCAGCGATGGCCGACCGGCAGGACGTGAATCGGCCAGGGTCTGACCGGCTCCTGCGCAACCTGGAGCAGTTGCAGCAATGAAGCGTCCCAGCCGTCGAAGTCGTGGAGCAGGTCGGCTTTGGTTTTTTCCCCATGATGGGTTGCCTGCCGGTGCAAGGCTGCATACACGCGGATATGGGCGTTGGCATTGCGTTGCGCGAAGATCGTCTGCTGCCCGCCCTTGGCCACCAGCATGCCGTGCCCGACCTTTTGTGCGACGTCGGGATACCGGGTATCGGCGTCGGGAATCGACAGCTCATGCAGGGTCAGTCCGGTGAAGTCGGGCACTGCCGCCGAAACCAGTGGGCGTACCCGGGACCAGGCTCCGTCAGCGCCGACCACCAGCTCGAAGCGCTGCCTCAGGCCGTTGTCAAAGCGCAGTTCGGTGTAGCCATCGTCCTGTTGCTCCGCGTCCCTGAGGGTATGGCCCCAGCGCAGGGCGTCTTCCGGGATCGACTCCAGCAGCAGTTCCCTGAGCTGACCACGATCGATCTCCGGACGGTCGCCGCTGGCAGCATCGGGTTTTTCCAGCAACAGCGCACCGTGCTTGTCGAACAGGCGAAATCCCTGGTCCTCGTAGCGGGCAAACTGCAGGAACACCTCGAACAGGCCGCCACGGCGGAGCGCGTACTGGCCGGTCTCCACGTGCAGATCGAGCATGCCGCCCTGGGGGCGGTGCGAGGCGGATTCGTCACGGTCGAAAATCAGAAAGGGCACGTCCTTGAGATACAGCATCCGAGCCAGCATCAAGCCGCCGAGACCGGCGCCGACGATGGCGATACGCGGATTCGATACCATGGTGTCATTCCGGAGCGTTGTTTGTCATAGGCACCTATGATGTATTAGCATAGGTGCCTATGACAAGGGGTCGAAACATGAATGATGTGGATCTGTATCAGGTACCTTCTTTCCTGATCAAGCGCGTGTCGCAGGAACTGATTCGTCAGGCTGAAATACGCTTGCGGCCTTTGGCCATCGGCATGGCCAGCATGCCGGTGCTGGGCGCGTTGAAGCGGGGAGAGGCGCGGACCCAGGCCGAGCTCGCGCGGTTGATGCAGGTCGAGCAGCCATCCATGGCCCAGACCCTGGCCCGTCTGGAGCGTGACGGCCTGATTCGGCGCAGGCCCGATCCGCAGCACAAGCGTATCCAGATCGTCGAGCTGACTGAACTGGGGCTGGCCCGGATACCGCAGGCCAAGGACATCCTTTGCGACGGCAACGACAAGGCGCTGGTGGGTTTCAGTGCCGAAGAGGTGGCGTTGTTCGTGGACTTCCTGCAGCGGGCCAATGCCAATCTGCGCAAGGAAGACTGAGGCTCGAGAACCGGCGACGAGAGTGTTGAGTCTTGCGTCGGCTCTTCGATCGTCATCGCCGGCAAGCCGGTTTCTACAGGGTTGGCTTCCAGGGTTGGGCAAGGGTATGGAATGCCTGTTCCTCCAGGCTTGCCTGAATCGCCGCCGCCAACTGCCGGACCGCTGCCGCTGGTTCCTCCACGGCACGATGCAAGACATAACCCAGGCTCGGCACCTCCGGTAGTCCCGGCAGCGCTGCCAGTTGGGCGGGCAGGCCGATGCGGGTGCGCAGGGTGATGCCCAGGCCGGCCGTGACCGCTGCCCAGATCCCGCCGACGCTCGGGCTGGTCAGTGCCACCCGCCAGGGGATGCGTGCCTGGTCCAGCGCCAGGGTGGCGGCGCTGCGCAGCACGCAGGGTGCTTCGAACATCACCAGGGGCAGCGGCGTGCTGTCCTGGTCCGTGGAAAAGGGCATGTCCCTCGGGCCGATCCATTGCATCGGCGTCATGCCGATCCGCCTGGAGTAGGGCGTGTCGGCCGCTGTTTCCCAGGCCAGCGCGAGATCCAGCTGACCGCGCTCGATCAGCCCCAGCAGCTCGGCATTGCGGCCGATCCGTACTTCAAGGCTGACCCGCGGATGAGCCCTGGCGAAACGCCGCAGGATCTCACTGAGCAGATGCTCGCCGAAGTCCTCTTGCAGGCCCAGGCGCACGCAACCTTCGACCTGGGCTTCGTGCAGGCTCGCGAAGATCTCGTCGTTGAGTTCCAGCAAACGGCGGGCGTGGCTGAGCAGGGCTTCACCCTGGGGCGTCAGCACCAGCCCGCGTCCGGATTTCGCCAGCACTGCGCTGCCCACCTGTTCTTCGAGTTTCTTCAGCTGGGCACTGACCGCCGAGGTCGAGCGGCCGAGCCGTTCGGCGGCCTTGGCGAAGCTGTTGAACTCGATGCCGGTGACAAAAGTGCGCAGGACATCAAGGTCGAAGGTCGGACGGCGCATGCTTTGAATGTCCATTAAATCGGGATGATGGGTTCTGTTTAATCTGATATTCGGAACGATCCTCGCTTGTTAATTTCTCCCCGTCAACCCGATCAGCGGAGCTGTCTGTCATGCCTTTCACCCGTATTTCACTGCACCGGGGCAAGTCGCCCGAGTACCTGAAACAGCTTTCCCAAAGTGTCCACGATGCCCTGGTGGAGCGTTTCGAGGTGCCGCCCGCCGATCGCTTCCAGGTCATTCACCAGCATGAGGTGGGAGAGCTGATCTTCGACCCACACTACCTTGGCGGTCCGCGCAGCCAGGACTATGTGCTGATCGCCATTACCGCCGGCCGACAGCGGCAGACTTCGGTCAAGCAGGCGTTCTACCGTACGCTGGTGGAGCGTCTGCAAGCGGCGCCGGGGCTGGACCCGGGGGATGTGATGGTGGTGATCACCACCACCGCTTCGGATGATTGGTCGTTTGCTGGCGGTCGGGGCAATTGAACACATTTCCTGGATGAACGTTGCCTGTGTGGGAGGGGGCTTGCCCCCGAAGAGGCCCGCAAGATCGCTGAAATCTTCGTCGCAATGCCGCTCGGACCAAACCCGCTCCTGCAAGCTGTTCAGCACTCGGTGGCTGCAGCCTGGATGACCATTTCACGGAAACGCTGCAACACTGACGAGCTGTCACCCACGCGGGTCGCCAGGTGCAAGGGCGCAATCAGCCCCGGGCACTCCGTCAGGGCGCGATAGGCGATACCGTCGCCCCGCAGGCGCTGCATCGAGGCCGGCACGATCGATACGCCCAGTCCCGCCGCCACCAGGCTCAGGGTCGCGGCCATGCGCGGTGCTTCCTGGATCACCCGCGGGCTGAAGCCGGCTTCGCGGCACGCCACCAGGATGGCGTCATAGAGGCCCAGGCCGACCCGGCGCCGATACAGGACAAAGGCTTCGCCGGCGAGGGCGGACAAGGGCAGGGCGGTTGCGCTGTCCCGGGCCAGGGGATGATCCATCGGCAGCGCCAGCAGCATCGGTTCGATCAGGATCGGTTCGGCCTGCAGGTTCGGCGTGCCGCTCAATGGCGAACGCACGAAGGCCGCATCTAGTCGCTCGTGTACCAGAGCGTCCATCAGCTCGCCGGTACCGGCTTCTTCCAGGGCCACCGAGACGCCGGAAAAGGTTTCGCGAAAGTGCCGCAGTACCCCCGGTACAAACGGATGCAAGGCCGCCGAACTGGTGAAGCCGACGCCGAGCCGCCCCTGTTCGCCACGGGCGGCGCGGCGCACCACTTCGGTTACGCCTTCGGCCCTGGCCAGCACGGCACGGGCTTCCTCCAGCAGCGCCAGGCCGGCGGTGGTCGGGCGCACGCCACGGGGCAGGCGCTCCATCAGCGCCACGCCCATTTCGGCTTCGAGCTTCTGCAGCAGGCGGGTAAGCGGCGGTTGCTGCATATGCAGACGCTCCGCCGCCCGGGTGATATGTCCTTCCTCGGCGATCACGACAAACGCGTGTAAACGACGCAGCTCAAGCATTTCAATACCTTTGAAGTATGGCAGCTTGTCATTATTGGCATTTGTCATCATGGTTTGCAAAACCTACGCTGTGCTCACTCCCACACACAAGAGGAAGCGTGATGACCTGGTCAGCCAAGCAATATTCGACCTTTGAAGCAGAACGAACCCGTCCCGTCCGTGATCTGGTGGCTGCCATCCCGACGCGTTCGGTGCAGGTGGCCGTCGATCTGGGTTGCGGCCCGGGCAATTCCACCGAGGTCCTTGCCCAGCGTTTCAGCGAGGCACGGGTTACCGGCATGGACAGTTCCGATGACATGCTGGTCAGTGCCCGGGAGCGTTTGCCCGCGCTGAATTTCGAACTGGCGGATATCGCGACCTGGAACCCGGACCAGGCTTTCGATGTGATCCTGGCCAATGCCTCGCTGCAATGGCTGCCGGATCACGCCACCCTTTACCCTCATCTGGTGAGCAAGCTGGTCGCCGGTGGCAGCCTGGCGGTGCAGACCCCGGACAATATGCAAGAGCCGTCCCACCGGCTGGCCCGCGAAGTGGCCGCGGACGGGCCGTGGGCAGCCAGGATCGGGACGGTGCGCCATCCACCACGGCACGACGCGACGTTCTACTATGAGCTGCTGCGGCCGCACTGCACGACGGTGGATGTCTGGCGCACCACGTATCACCATCCACTGGCGGGTGGGCATGCGGCGGTGGTCGAATGGTTCAAGGGCTCCGCCTTGCGACCTTACCTGGCACCGCTCGACGAGGCGGAAAAGGCCGCTTACCTGCAACGTTACCTGGCGGCGATCAGTGAGGCTTATCCGGCGCTGGCCGACGGTACGGTGCTGTTGCCGTTCCCTCGGTTGTTCGTGGTCGCGACCCGTTGAGCATCGATTGCGGAAAAAGTCGCGAATAAAAATCACGAGTGAGTTGTTCTCCTTCCAGACGCCGCCACACTGACCGCGATCCTGACAAGTGGAACTCTCACTCATGCACGACACCGTCCCGATGCAACTCGCTCACAAGCGCAGCCATGGTCCTTCAGGGGCTGTCCGGGTGCTGGCCATCCTGGGGCTGCTGCTCTGTGGGTTCATTACCGGCACCACCTGCGCGGCGGATGCCGCGCCCAATCTGCTGACAGCCGGTGATGCCACGGTGCTCTCGGTGCGGGGTGAAGGCGTGCAGCTCTACAACTGCGCCGCGGACACCTCGGGCAAACTCACCTGGCAGTTTCGCGAACCTCTCGCCACCCTGATCTTCAACGGCAAGACCGTCGGACGGCACTTCGCCGGGCCGACCTGGGAGTTTGCCGACCGCAGCGCGGTGGTCGCCAAGGTGGTGTCCCAGCAACCTGGCGCGACGAAGAAAGACCTGGCGCTGCTCAAGCTGGAGGTGGTCGATCACCAGGGCAGCGGTGCCTTGTCGAAAGTGGTCTCGGTCCAGCGCCTCAACACCCGTGGCGGAGTCTTCTCCGGGGCCTGCACCCAGGCCGGGGCTATCCATGTCGAACCCTACAGCGCGGACTACCTGTTTACCGCCGAATAACCCTTACCGCTGAATAGCCGTGGTCCGCGCCGCTCAGGCACGGGCCGGCAAAACACCCCCTTTGTTCAATCCCCACATGCGGGCCCAGGCCCGTGTGCGGGCAACGCTGTGCCCAAAAAACACTTGACCGACACACCAGGAGCTTTCACATGATCAATCGTCTTCTCGTTGCCACGACCGTGACCCTGCTGGGCAGCCTGGCCGCCCAGGCCGCCGATCTGCCGACCTCGGCCCCGTCTAGCCATGCATCGTCCAACGCTGCCGTGGACTGGACCGGTTTCTACGGTGGCGTCAACGCAGGCGCCGGTTTCGGCGGCGACACCAGCGTGCACACCAAGGGCCAGGCGGCACCGAACATCGCCAATATTGCCGGTGGTGCCCGTCCGGGCTCGGTGGACCTGGATCGCAACGGTTTTGTCGGTGGCGCGCAACTGGGCTACAACTACCAATTCGGCCAGTGGGTGGCCGGTGTCGAGACCGACCTGTCCTATACCGACCTGAATGACAGCCGCAATATCGGCACCCGCCAGTTGAACACCGGCGCCGCGCTGAACAACAAGTTCGAATCGAAGATCAAGTACCTCGGTACCCTGCGTGGGCGTTTCGGCTATGCCTTCGACCGTACCCTGGTCTACGGCACCGCCGGTCTGGCCTATGGCGAAACCAGCCAGAGCGTCGATATGTTCGGTCCGACCGGCAACACCCAGTTCAGCGGCAGCCAGAGCCGGTTCAAGGTCGGCTACACCGTCGGTGCCGGTATCGAGCAGATGCTGACCAGCCAGCTGTCGCTCAAGACCGAATACCTCTACTACGACCTGGGTGAAGACAAGCTCAACGTCAAGGTCATCCCGGGCAGCGGTGGTGCCGGCACCGGTTATGATTCCAGGTTCAAGAACGACGGACAGATGCTGCGAGTGGGCTTGAACTACCGCTTCTGATCCCCGCGAGTGCGTTCGTGCTGCGGCCCGCCCTGGCAACAAGGCGGGCCGTTGTCGCACAAGATCCTCGCAACGGCGTTGCCCGTCGTGTCAGGATTGACCACTACCATTGGCAAGCAAAGGCAGTGCATGGACACGATTTCCCCGGGCCTGATGGTCGACGAGTCGGGTATCACCCGATGCCTCTGGCGTTCTTCCATGCCGGAGTATGTCCATTACCACGATGCGGAGTGGGGGCGTCCCGTCACCGACGATATTCGCCTGTTCGAGAAAATCTGCCTGGAAGGTTTCCAGGCGGGCATGGCCTGGATCACCATTCTGCGCAAGCGCGAGAACTTCCGTGAAGCCTTCGAGGGATTCGATTTCCGGCGTGTGGCCCGCTACACCGACGCCGACGTGGCCCGGCTGATGGATAACCCCGGTATCGTGCGCAATCGCAGCAAGATCCTTTCGGTTCTCAATAATGCCCGCCGCGCCTGCGAACTGGTGGAGGAGAGCGGGTCGCTGGCGGCCTGGATGTGGTCGTTCGAGCCTTCGGCGGATGAGCGGCCCGCCGTGGTGGACTTCGACTACTGGAAGGCCAACCCGACGTCGCCGGCCTCTGTGCGCTTGTCCAGGGCCCTGAAGCAACGCGGCTGGACCTTTGTCGGCCCAACCACGATATATGCCCTGATGCAGGCCACGGGCATGGTCAACGACCACCTCGCCGGCTGTGCCTGCCGGGCTGAAATCGAGCAACTGCGCCAGGGCCTGAGGCGTCCCTGAGTCAGGCGTGGCGCAGCAGGTATTCGCTCAGTGCCTGGCGGGTCAGGTCGTTCAATGTCAGTTTCTGGCGCGTGGCGCTGAGGGCGGCGGCCAGGTGCAGGTCATGGCCGACACGGACGTTGAACGAACCCTTGCACGGTACTTCGGGAGACTGCTTGAGGCGCTGGCAGTTGTCGAGATAGTCCTCCACCGCCTCCTTGAAGGCTGTTTCCAGCTCCGCCACGGTCTGCCCCTCATAGCTCACCAGCGCCCGGATGAACTGAAGTTTGCCGAACAGGCAGTTGTCCTCGACGCTGGCTTCGATGGAGCCGTAATAGCCCTTGTAGTGCATCTGATTGGTCACGGAATCAGTCCTCCTGAGCGTAGATGGTCGATCACCTGACGCCTGATATAGGTTCTCAGCTCATTGCCTGGATGAGGTTTATGCAGGCTGATCGCTGCAAGCGGATCGCCGTTGTCGAACTTGACCCGGCTGCCTGAACCTTCAAGCCGGCGGTAGCCGAAATGGCCCAGCAGCGTGACCAGTTCCGGCCATGTGAAGGCCATCCATGGGTTGAGCAGTTTTGCGAGCAGCTTTTCATTCCTGGACACCGGGTCTCCTGCCTGCAACTAAATATAGTTGCACTGATGTTGAGGGTCAAGAATGAGTGGGTTTGCCCAGGCGATCAAGAGGGGATCAGGCGCTGTTTACGTTTCCTACAGGCCTTGAGGAAAGGGTGCTGCGAGCGTTCGCGGGGATGGGGAGCTGGCGGCTGGAGCAGCCGCCAGAATGATCCTGGCGGATCAGCCGATTTCAGGTAACGACTCGATAGCAAGGCTCGTAGGCTGCGCCGCCCGGCAGTTTCATCCGGTGTTGCGCGACGAAGGCCTGGAGCAGTTTATCCAGCGGCCGCATGACTTCGGCATCGCCGTGGATTTCGTACGGGCCGTGTTCTTCGATCAGGCGAATGCCCTTGTCCTTGACGTTGCCGGCGACGATCCCGGAAAACGCCCGGCGCAGGTTGGCCGCCAACTGATGCGCCGGCTGGTTGCGGTTCAGTTTCAGGCTGGCCATGTTGGCGTGGGTCGGGTCGAACGGACGCTGGAAACCCTCGTCGATCTTCAACAGCCAGTTGAAGTGAAAGGCGTCGTTGCGTTCCCGGCGGAACTGCTTGACGGCCTTGAGGCCCAGGGCCATCTGCCGGGCGACCTGGGCCGGATCGTCGATGATGATCTGGTAGTGCTGGTGCGCCGCTTCGCCCAGGGTGGCGCCGACAAAGGCGTGCAGTTGCTGCAAGTAGGCTTCCGCGCTTTTCGGTCCGGTGAGGATCACCGGGAACGGTAGGTCGCGGTTGTCCGGGTGCATCAGGATGCCCAGCAGGTAGAGGAATTCCTCGGCCGTACCGGCACCGCCCGGGAAGATGATGATGCCATGGCCGACCCGCACGAACGCCTCCAGGCGCTTCTCGATGTCGGGCATGATCACCAGTTCGTTGACGATCGGATTCGGCGCCTCGGCGGCGATGATGCCCGGTTCGGTCAGGCCCAGGTAGCGGCCGGTGGTGATGCGCTGCTTGGCGTGGGAGATGGTCGCGCCTTTCATCGGTCCCTTCATCACGCCGGGACCGCAGCCGGTGCAGATGTCCAGGCTGCGCAGGCCCAGTTCGTGACCGACTTTCTTGGTGTACTGGTACTCCTCGCTGCTGATCGAATGACCGCCCCAGCACACCACCATCTTCGGCTCCAGGCCGGGACGCAGGGTGCGGGCGTTGCGCAGCAGGTGGAAGACGTAGTCGGTGATGCCCTGGGAACTGTCCAGGTCGATGCGCTGGCTTTCCAGCTCGTTCTCGGTGTAGACGATATCGCGCAGGGCGCTGAAGAGCATTTCCCGGGTGCTGGCGATCATCTCGCCGTCGACGAAGGCATCGGCCGGGGCGTTCAGCAGCTCCAGGCGTACGCCGCGGTCCTGCTGGTGAATGCGGATCTCGAAATCCTTGTAGGCTTCGAGGATGGTCTTGGCGTTGTCGACATGCGCGCCGGTATTGAGGATGGCCAGGGCGCACTGGCGGAACAAGGTGTAGATGCTGCCGGAGCCGGCCTCGCTCAGTTGTTGCACTTCACGTTGGGAAAGGGTTTCAAGGCTGCCCTTGGGGCTGACCGAAGCATTGATTACGGATCGTTGGGTCATTCTCTATTCCATGAAAGCGACGCGGCCGGGCGACAAGGTGCCGGCGGCATCAGAAAGGCCGGCGTCGACCGTGGTCGTACGCCAGGGGTGAGGCAAGGCGCGATCATGCGCTGCGTTGTACCGCCACGCACTTGATCTCCGCCAGCAGGCCGGGGTGTGCCAGTTCCGCGACGCCGATGGACGTCCAGGCACAGTGCCCGCGTGGAAACACACGATTCTTGACCTCGCGAAAGACTGCCATGTGCTGGCTCATATTGACATGATAGGTGGTCATCTCGACCACGTCGTCAAATGTACAGCCGCCGGCGGCGAGGACCAGGCGCAGGTTTTCCCAGCAGGCGACGAACTGCGCCTCGGGATCGGCGATCACTTCCAGTTGTGCGGTACGGCCCACCTGGCCGGCACAGTACAGCGTCGCCCCGACCTTGACGGCGGGCGCGTAGCCGGCGCGTT
Source organism: Pseudomonas sp. Mn2068 (assembly GCF_049319725.1). NCBI lineage: Bacteria > Pseudomonadati > Pseudomonadota > Gammaproteobacteria > Pseudomonadales > Pseudomonadaceae > Pseudomonas > Pseudomonas sp. Mn2068. The sequence goes on from NZ_JBMOUG010000001.1 coordinate 12,016, forward strand.
CGACGATCGGACGCATGGATTCTGGAATGATGATCTCGCGGTCTGTCATGGGGCGTTTTCCTGATAATGCTGGAAGCGGGCACTCAAAAAGTGCCCTAGCATAGCTAAATCAGGCGCCCAGGTGTGCCTCGCCGGTCCGAGACACGCCGTCGCGGGAACGGTCAGTGCTGAGCCGTCCCCAGTTGCAGTTCCGCGCACAGGCCGCCGCCTTCGCGGTTGCTCAGGGTCAGCGCACCGCCGAGGGCGACCGCCAGTTGCTGGGCGATTGCCAGCCCCAGGCCGGTGCCGCCGGTGCTGCGATTGCGCGAGCTTTCCACACGGTAGAAAGGCTTGAGCACTTCCTGCAGTTCGTCCTCGGCAATTCCCGGCCCGCGGTCGAGCACCAGGATCGACAGGCCCTGGTTGTCCTTCGAAGTCACCACCAGTTGGGCGGAACCGGCGAACTTCAGGGCGTTGTCCACCAGGTTGACCAGCACCCGGCGCAGGGCGTGGGGGCGAATGTCGATCAGCGCGCCGTTCTTGCCTATCAACTCCACTGCCTGCCCGGTGTCCTGGTAGTCGAATACCAGGCTGTCGAGGAACGAGTCCAGGTCGATGCGGCAACTGACTTCGGTGGCGCCGTGCACACTGCGGGCATAGGCGACGCCTTCGCGCACCAGGTGTTCGATTTCACCCAGGTCCTGCCAGAGCTTGTCCTTTTCCGTGGACTCGTCCATGAACTCGGCGCGCAGTTTCATGCGGGTGATGGGGGTCTGCAGGTCATGGGAAATCGCCGCCAGCAGTTGCATGCGTTCCTTGAGGTAGTCGGCGATCCGTTTTTGCATGGCGTTGAACGCGGCGGCGGCATGGGCGACCTCGGAAGGGCCGGCTTCGTCCAGGTGCACGCCGTGGGTATTGGGGTCGAGGTTTTCCACGGCCTGGGCCAGGCGGGTCAGCGGACGCACGGCGATGCGTACGGCGAGCCAGGTGCAGGCGAGCATCAGCAGCAATTGCCCGAGCAGGACCACCGGCAGCCAGGGCAGCATGGGCATGATCGCCGGCCGTACGTCGATGGTCACCGGACTGCCGTCCTTGAGCGTCAGGTGCGCCTGGAAGTGTTTCTGCGGGCCGGGGATATCGTTGAAGGTCACCGGGTAGTCCGGGCCCAGGGCGTCCTCGATCGAGGGTACGGCAACCGGCAGGTCGCCTGCGCTCATGGGCACGCCCTGGGTCCCTTCGTCCAGCAGGTAGCTGTAGTTGTGCCGCGCCAGGCGGGGCAGCCAGCTGTCGCGCTCCACCGCCGGCAGGCGCTCGAGAATGGCGATGGATGTCGACACATCGGTTTCCAGATTGCCGAGCATGGCGTTCTTCGCGCTTTCGTAGCGCTCATAGGCTTGTGCGGCGAAGGACAGCGCCTGGGCCAGGATCAGGCAGATCAGGAAAATCAGCGACAGCCGCGACGCCAGTGTTCGCGGCCAGTGCAGGACGCGTTTCATGACTCGGCACCGAGGATTTCCACCGGCAGGGAGAACACATAGCCTTCGCTGCGCACGGTCTTGATATAGGCCGGTTCCCGCGCATCATCCAGCAGGCGCTGGCGCAGGCGGCTGACCAGCAGGTCGATGGAGCGGTCGAACAGGTCGGCGTCGCGACCCTGGGTCAGGTTGAGCAACTGGTCGCGATTGAGCACCCGCTGCGGGTGGTCGAGAAACACCCGCAACAGGCGATACTCGGCGCCGCTGAGGGCCACCAGGGTGCCGTCCTCGTCCAGCAGGTGACGGGCGGTGGTGTCCAGTTTCCAGCGGCCGAAGCCCAGCAGGCGGCCGCTTTCGGTCACCACCAGGTTGGGCGGCAGCATCCGTGTGCGGCGCAGCACGGCATTGATCCGGGCCAGCAGTTCGCGGGCGGCGAACGGCTTGACCAGGTAGTCGTCGGCCCCCATTTCCAGGCCGATGATGCGGTCGGTCTCATCGTTGCGGGCGGTCAGCATCAGGACCGGGGTGGTCTTGTGCTTGCCGGCGCGCAGCTCACGGCACAGCAGCAGGCCGTCGTCGCCGGGCATCATGATGTCCAGCACGATCAGGTCGACCGGGGTGGTTTCGAGAAAGGCGCGCATCTGCCGGCCGTCGGCGACGACGGTGGTGCGCAGGCCGTTTTTCTTCAGGTAGTTGCCCACCAGCTCCCTGATCTCCCGGTCATCGTCCACGATCAGAATGTGATCGACATGTTCCATCGTTTCAACCTCTGTCAAAAATGAGTCATGGCCCAGTCTAACCGGGGCCGTGATGCTTGCCTGCGGTGCTTTGTATTGCAGTGTATCTGGTGGGCGGCGGATACATGGATATTCAAAAAAGCCGGCTCAGGGACGGATTCGCTGCCCATCCTCGGCGAAATCCAGCGGGCCGCGATAGTTCTGGCGAATGGAGCGGCTGGCGGCGTAACGGAACTCGTCGGTGTCGTTGGGCAGGTGGCTGAGCAGCAGGTGCGTTATCCCGGCCAGATGGCTGATCCTGCCGATATCGACGGGGGCGCTGTGCAGGGTGTAGAGAATCGGCGGGGCGCTGGGCGGGTCGAGCACCGGATCGTTGAACACCAGCAGTTGCGAGCCCTTGGCGATGCGGGCCAGCGCGGCATGGCCGTGGGTGTCGATATCGCCGCTGAACGTGATGCTCTTGCCCTTGTAGTCGACCCGGTAGATCACGGCTGGCGCGTCGCCGTGATGGCCGATCGTTGCGCTGATCAGCAGGCCGTCCTGGTCGAGGATGACCTGGGGCGTATCGTCGTCGGTACTGGTCGGGGCAGACAGGTCGGTGACGTCGAAATTGACATGCCCGGCAAAATCCTCCAGGTAACTGAAGGCGCCGAAGGTACCGAAGAGCAGGTCGACAAACTGGCTGGTGGCGGGGAAGCGCGCGCCGGGCTTGCCGTTGCCGGCGGTGGTGGGTGTGCTGGCGCCGGGGCCGAAGATCCGGAAGTCGATATCGGTGCGAGTGCTCACGGCGCGGGCCTTGATGATGCCCGGCAGCTCGGCGGCGTGATCGACGTGCAGGTGGGTCAGCAGCACGATATCCAGCTTGCGTAGGTCGAGCCTGGCCTCGCCGATCCGGGCGAAGGTACCGGGGCCGGCATCCACCAGGATGCGTGGCGTGCCATCCAGCAGCAGGGCATAACCCGCGCCTGCCCGGCCGCTGGCACCGGGGCCGCCGGAACCCAGTACCAGCATTTCCAGCGCGGCAGGGGCGGGTGTTTCCTGTGCGGCCAGCAGGCCGCCGCTGCCCAGTAGCAGGCTGAACAGGGTCGCGCCCAGCAGCAGGTTTTTCGGGAAAGGCATTGTCTGATTCCTTGCGTCGATCATGTCGGTGATGCAGTTCACCGCAGTCATGTATCCAGGATATTTCCAGCGCGCATGTTGTTCGCCGTACTTTTTTCGTCGGTGTGTATCGCTGTGTATCCCAGGCGGCTCCAGACACTTGAGGTTTAACAGCCACCGGTTCACGACACACTCGGGATACCTGCCGGGCATTCAATGGGCCCCATCGAGACAACAGCGCTCGCCCCACTGAATCCAACTACCGACGGGAGTCCCTCATGAACACCAAAGCCATCTACGCCGCCTGCCTGTTTGCCGCCCTGAACATCTGCACCCTGTCTGCCCGGGCCGAAGCCCAGGTGCAGCCGCAAACCTACAGCTACGGCACTCACCTGGATGTACGCAAGGTGCTGTCCCTGACCCAGGAAGCCGGTCCGGAGTGCGGCGTGGTCAATGCCCGGATGAGCTACCTCGACTCCCAGGGCCAGCCGCACATCCTCGACTACCGCAAGTTTTCCGATATCTGCCACGAAGGGGGATAAGCCTTGCGTCGTTTTGCCTTTGCCCTGTTTTGCCTTCTATTCCTGATACGAGAGTGCATGCCATGAACCCCATTAAAACCTACCTGAGCGCGATTGCTTTCTCCCTGGCCGGTGCCGCGGTGCACGCCGATGCCGCTACCGAAAAGCGCCAATGCCCGGACGGCGTATGCTTCCAGCTGACACCCGTGGCCGCCCAGCCGTCTGCGCCCTTGCTGAGCGAGAATGGTTCCAGCCATACGCCGCAAGGCCGTTATCTGGAGGAACAACAGGCCAGTGCCCAGGCCTGAACGGTTCCCGCTGACCCAGCGTCCCGGCCCCGAGTGCCGGGCGCCCGGGTCGCCGGCCAAGGCTAACGGACAAAAGATAGCGCCCAAGTCTCAATATCGTGCTTTCCCGCGCCAGCCCCGTTCCCTGCCTTTGTGTGGGGCGTTAGGCTGCGCCGCTATATACATGACCCTATAGCGGTGGAGCGACAGCATGAGCAAGCATCTGTGGAAAATGGCCCTGGGCGGATTGGCGTTGTCGATGTCCCTGGTCGTCCAGGCAGCCGAGACCCTGCACGTCACCTATGCCGGCTCCATGGGCGTGGTCATGGACAAGTCCCTGGGGCCGGCGTTTGCCCGGCAGCACCAGCTGACTTACCAGGGGCAGGGCGAGGGCGCCTATGGCCTGGCGCGCATGCTCGCCTCGAAGAAGGTGGTGGCGGATGTGTTCGTCTCGATCACTCCGGGGCCCATCGAGATTCTTCGCCAGGCCGGGCTGGTGGATGAGGCGGTGCCGGTGGCCAGCACACGCATGGTGATCGCCTATAACCCCAGGAGTTCGTTCGCCAAGGCGTTAGAGGCGAGCAAGGCGGCGAATGCCGAGCAATCCTGGTGGCAGGTGCTGCAGCAGCCGGGGCTGCGTTTTGGCCGGACCGACGCGGCGACCGATCCCCAGGGCCAGAACATCGTGTTCGCCATGCAATTGGCGGAAAAATACTACCGTCAGCCCGGCCTGGCGCAGCGGGTGCTCGGCGATGTACAGAACCCGGCCCAGGTGTTTGGCGAAGGTGGCTTGCTGACACGCCTGGAGGCCGGGCAGGTCGACGCGGCTTCGGGCTACGAGAGTGCGACCTTGTCGGCGGGCCTGCCCTATGTGGCGTTGCCGGACGAGATCAACCTGAGCAACCCGGCGTTCGCCAAGGACTGGTATGACACGGTCAGCCTCAGTCTCAAGGACAAGGCCGGCAAGGATCAGGTCCTGCGTCCGCAACCGCTGGTGTTCTACGCGGCGGTCCTGAAGAATGCGCCGAATCCCGCGCAGGCCAAGGCCTTTGTCGCTTTCATGCAGTCGGCCGAAGGCCAGGCGTTGTTTGCCCATGATGGTTATGGCCGGCCCAAGGGCGATGCGCTGGTCAATTGACGATGTCGATCCTGGGCCTGCGGCTGTCGACCTGGCTGTGCGTGCCGGCGGTCCTGCTGCTGGGCCTGCCGTTTCTGGCGCTGGTACGGGAAACCGCCTGGAGTCATCTGCAACTCGCCTATGGCGACTGGAGTGCGCTGGGTGTGTCGCTGGGGCTGAGTCTGGTATCCAGCGCATTGATCGTGCTGCTGGGCCTGCCCCTGGCCCACTGGCTGGCGCGGACCCGCTCGGCGTTCAAGCGGGGTGTGGAATCATTGGTGCTGATGGCGCTGCTGACCCCGCCGCTGGCCATGGGCATCCTGCTGGTCTCGGCCTATGGGCCCTATGGCACCCTCGGCGGGCCGCTGGCGCGACTGGGCGTATCGCTGACCAACAATGCACCGGCGTTTATCCTGGCCCAGTTGTATGGCGGCCTGTCCTATTTTGTCCTGGCGGCCCGTGGGGCGTTCGAGGCGGTGCCGTTGTCCCTGGAAGAGGCCGCGCGTGGCCTGGGTTGCTCCAGTGTCCAGGTGCTGTGGCGCGTTACCTTGCCCCTGGCGGCGCGGGCGCTGGCCGCCGGGCTGGCGATTGTCTGGGTCCGGGTGATCGGCGAGTTCGGCATCGTCATGGTCTTTGCCTATTTCCCCCAGGGCATTCCGGTCAAACTGTTCGTCAACCTGCAGAACGACGGGGTCGATGCGGTCTATGCCTTGCTCTGGTTGCTGCTGCTGGTGACCTTGCCGTTTCCGCTGTGGTGCCTGTCGGCGTTTGGTCGGACGACCAGAGGGTAGCGCGGGCAAATGTTGTTATTTGCATGGCAACCAGGAATAGCGTCCACGACAAGTTCCTTGAATTGATCAAGTTATGAATTATTGTTTCCGGTTAAAAAAAGCTACTGCACCAGGTACAGTAGCTAAAGTCTTAACCAAAGGATGATGAAGAAGAGTATGGCCCAATAACTGTTCCAGCAACGCACCGGAAAATAATTGAGGCATAACTTTGCCATCGGCGAGAACAGTACCACTGTCGTTCGATGATCGCTTATCACCCGTATCAATAGTCACTATTGATACAAACCTGCCGGATTGTATCGGCGCTCATGCTAAAAAATCGCCACTCGGGGAGCACCCGATACAACAAGAAGGGCATGAGCCTGTCATTGCGTCGTGACCATCGAGCACGACATCGCTGTATTAGCTCGCCTGCCATTACCCGGTTTCCTTCGACCATCCGCCCGGACCCGCAACCTTCTTGCGCAGCCCACGGTTGGCGCTGGATGCCTTATTGATAGAACCAAGGGGAAGTGTAATGAGGAGCGCAATCAAGTCGGCAAAATGGAACCTGGTCACACTGGCGGTTTCACTGGGGCTGAGCCAGATGGCGAGCGCCGCCGCGGTCAGCGATCAGGCCGATAGCAAGGGGTTGGTGGAAGACAGCAGCCTCAATCTTCATCTCAAGAACTACTACTACAACAGCGATCGCAAGAACGGCAACGCGGACCGCAAGGACTGGACCCAGGGCGTGCTCGGCAACTTCAGTTCCGGCTTCACCCAGGGCACGGTCGGCTTTGGCGTGGACGCCTACGGCTTCTGGGGCATCAAGCTCGACGGGGGCGCCGGGACCTCTGGCACGGGCAACCTGCCGGTACGACGCGACGGTTCGCCGGAAGATGACTACGGTACGGCGGGTGGCGCACTCAAGGTGCGGATCTCCAAGACCGAATTGCGTTTCGGCGACCTGCAACCCACCGCGCCGGTGTTCGCCGCCGGCGGCACGCGCCTGATGCCGCAGACCGCCACCGGCTTCAACCTGCTGAGCAGCGAGATCGCCGGGCTGGACCTGGATGCCGGGCACTTCACCGGAGGCAATGGTCCGGTCACCACCAACCACGACCATGACCTGTTTGCTTCCTACGCCAATATAGCCGCCAAGAGCATCGATTATGTCGGCGGCAAGTACACGGTCAATGACAATCTGCTGTTCAGTCTCTACGGCTCCGAACTGGAAGATATCTGGCGCCAGTACTACGCGAACGCCAACTACACCCTGCCATTCTCCGAAGGCAACTCGCTGAACTTCGATTTCAATATCTACCGCACCAATGACGAAGGCCAGGCCAAGGCCGGCAGTATCAATAACACTACTTGGTCGCTGGCGGCCGCTTATACTTTCCTGACGGCCCATACAGTGACCGTGGCCTATCAGAAAGTGCATGGCAATACACCTTTCGATTATGTGGCCTTTGGCACTAACGGCCCTGGCGATACGGGCGATTCGATCTTCCTTGCCAACTCCGTGCAGTATTCGGACTTCAACGGTCCGGGGGAAAAGTCCTGGCAGGGACGTTATGACCTGAACATGGCCAGCTACGGTGTGCCGGGCCTGAGTTTCATGGTCCGTTATGTCTACGGCGATGATATTGACGGTACGAAGATGGCCGCCGACAGCCCGTATCGCAACTACCAGTACGGTGAGGACGGCAGCCATCACGAAACCAACCTGGAAGCCAAGTACATCGTCCAGGCCGGGCCGCTCAAGGATCTCTCGGTGCGCATGCGCCAGGCCTGGCATACCGCCAATAACGACCAGGCCGAGGGCGACGTGAAGGAGTTCCGCCTGATCCTCGACTATCCGATCTCCATTCTGTGATGGATTGACGGGCGCGCACCGCCCGCGCGCCCGACACGTCCCTGTAGGAGCCGGCTTGCCGGCGATGAGGCCCTTGAATTCCGTATCGTTCTTGCGGCCGCCATCGCCGGCAAGCCGGCTCCTACATGTTCTGCATTCCGGGCATGCTCGTCAGTCGCTGAAATTGCCGTACTCGGCACCCATCCGGCCGTTGCGCTTGACCCGGTACAGCAGTTCGTCGACTTTCTCGACAAAGCTCAGTGCCGCCTCATCGACCACGGGCCGGATGGTGCCCACCCCGAGGCTGAGGCTCAACAGTCCGGAAACCGCTGACTTCTCGTGCTCGATCTGCTGCTGGCGCACCAGTTGCAGGCATTTCTCCGCCACTTGCCGGGCCTTGTCCGCCGGCGTTTCCGGCAACAGCCAGATGAACTCCTCGCCGCCGATCCGGGCAATGAAGTCCCGTGGTCGATTGGTCGCCAGGGACAGTGTCTGTGCCACCTGGCGCAGGGCTTCGTCACCCTTGATATGCCCGTAGTGGTCGTTGTACTGCTTGAAGAAATCGATATCGAGGATGATCAGCGACAGCGGCAACTGGTTGTTCTGGGCATACTCCCACTCGCGGGCGAGCACGGTGTCGAACATGCGGCGGTTGGCGATGCCGGTCAGGCCGTCCTGGAACGAGTATTCCTCCAGTTGCTTCTGCAGGCGGATCAGGTGTTCCTCGGTCTTCTTGCGCTCGCTGATATCGAACATGAAGCCGATCAGCGCCTCGACTTCGCCGTCCTTGCGCACCACATGCACCACGTCACGGATCCACACGTAGTCGCCGTCGCTGGTCAGCGCGCGATAATCGGCCTCGTGGTCGACGCCGGCCTTGGATTGCGACACACAGAAGTTCACCACGTATTCGCGATCATCCGGGTGCATGCGCGCCACCCAGTCATCGACCCCGACCCAGCTGTCCGGGGTCCAGCCCAGCAAGGTCTCGATCTGCGGGCCGATATAGCTGAAGGTCATGGTCCGCCAGTCGATTCGCCAGGGAATCGCCTTGGTGGATTCAAGCAGGGTCTTGTACACGTCACTATCGGTTTCGGCGGAAGGCGTGGCGCTCATGGTCGGGTCAGGCTTCGCTGGCGGAGATGGGCGCTAGAATGTTGCGCACACGGCGCGGAATCAAGATCCAGGCGATGCAAGGCAAGGGATTTTGCTTTCCCCGCGCGGGCCTGTGTTGTAAAAGCAGTGACGCATCGGCTTTTTGAACGTCTATGACTAGAATCCGCGACGCTGCAATCGTCAGTGTCGATATCGGCCTAAGAGAAAAGGGGACCTTATGATCATCAAACCACGCGTTCGTGGCTTTATCTGTGTGACCACCCATCCGGTGGGCTGCGAAGCCAACGTCAAGCAACAGATTGACTACGTCACCCAGCAAGGCCCGGTCAATGATGGACCGAAGAACGTCCTGGTGCTCGGCGCCTCCACCGGCTATGGCCTGGCCGCACGCATTACCGCCGCGTTCGGTTGCGGCGCCAAGACCCTCGGGGTGTTCTTCGAGCGTGAAGGCGATGAAGGCAAGCTCGGCACCGCCGGCTGGTACAACAGCGCGGCGTTCCACAAGTTCGCCGACGCCGAGGGCCTGTACGCCAAGAGCATCAATGGCGACGCCTTCTCCGACGAGGTCAAGCGCCTGACCATCGAAACCATCAAGCGCGACCTGGGCAAGATCGACCTGGTGGTCTACAGCCTGGCGGCACCACGCCGTACCGACCCGAAGACCGGCGAAGTCTACAGCTCGACACTCAAGCCGATCGGCAAGTCGATCACCCAGCGTGGCCTGAATACCGACAAGGAAGTGGTTGTCGAGACCACCCTGGAGCAGGCGACCCAGGAAGAAATCGACGGCACCGTCAAGGTCATGGGTGGCGAAGACTGGCAACTGTGGATCGATGCCCTGGACGAAGCCGGCGTGCTGGCTGACGGCGCAAAAACCACCGCCTTCACCTACCTGGGCGAAAAGCTGACCCACGACATCTACTGGAACGGTTCCATTGGCGCGGCCAAGAAGGACCTGGACCAGAAGGTCCTGAAGATTCGCGAGCGTCTGGCGGCCAAGGGCGGCGACGCACGGGTATCGGTACTCAAGGCCGTGGTGACCCAGGCCAGCTCGGCGATCCCGATCATGCCGCTGTACCTGTCGCTGCTGTTCAAGGTGATGAAGGAGCAGGGCGTCCACGAAGGCTGCATCGAGCAGGTCTATGGCCTGTACAAGGACAGCCTGTACTCGCCGACGCCGATTCTCGACGAAGACGGTCGCCTGCGTGCCGACTACAAGGAACTGGCGCCTGAAGTGCAGGATCTGGTCGGCAAGCTGTGGGACCAGGTGACCACCGAAAACCTCAATGAACTGACCGACTTCGCCGGCTACAAGGCCGAGTTCCTGCGTCTGTTCGGCTTCGGTATCGAAGGCGTGGACTACGAGGCGGACACCAGCCCGGACGTGGCTATCCCCAACGTGATCCAGGCTTGAGAAAGGCCTGCGGGGCGGACTTGAGTTCGCCCCGCAGGAGGTTGTGGCGTCAGTCCTGGCGTCTCAGATCCACAGGTCGTTGACAGCAGTGCGCTCGCCGCCCTCGGTCCCGGTGTTCAATACGCCACGAGGTTCCACCAGTAGCATCTTCACTTCCTTTTCCGCGTAAGGCTTGTGCTCGACGCCCTTGGGCACTACCACCATCTCTCCCTGTCCCAGGGTTACCTGGCCGTCGCGAAAATCGATGCGCAGTACGCCTTCCAGCACGATAAAGGTTTCATCGGTCTCGGCATGGGCATGCCAGAGAAAGTCCCCCTCGATCTTCACCACCTTGAACTGATAGTCGTTCATTTCGGCGACGACCCTGGGCTGCCATTGATCAGTGAACAGGCCAAGTTTTTCGGCGAAGTTGACGGGTAAGAGTGTCTGCGGGGTATTCATGGGACCGGCCTCCGGGGAAATCACGAACCGCCAGCCTAGCGCCGTCCACCCGGGGATTATTGTACGATCGTGCAACGCCTCAGCGGCGTGGGTTGCCGGCCAGTCGCTGCATTTTCTGCCAGTGTCCCGGGGCCAGGCCGAAGGTGGTACGGAACTGGCGGGTCATGTGGCTCTGGTCGGTGAACCCGGCCATCAGCGCGGCCTCGCTCAGCGAGTGGCCCTGCACCAGCAGCGAACGGACCAGGTCCAGCCGGCGCATGCTCAGGTAGCGATAGGGGCTGGTGCCGAACAGCAGGCGGAAGTCGCGGCACAGGTTCCAGCGGTCGCGACCGCTGTGCTCGGCCAGTTCATCGAGGGTTACGGTGCGGTCCAGCGCGCTGTGAATGAACTCGCGGGCCCGCTCCGCCGCCTGGTAGTCGAAGCTGCGACGTTTGCCCGGCGCACCGCAGACCGCGTTCAGGGCCTGGGCCAGGTCGAAGATCGCATCCTGTTCTTCCAGCGGGTCGAGGGCGTTGTCCATGCTCTGCAGCAAGGCTTCGGTGGCGACCCGCAGACGCGGATCGGCACTCAGCCCGCCGGGCACGAAGGGCAGGGGCTGGCCGCCGAGGGCCGACTGGATCAGCGAAGGCTGCAGGTAGATCATCCGGTACTTGAAGCCGTCGCGGGTTCCGGCCTCGCCGTCGTGCACCTCGTCCGGGTGCAGCACCATGGTGCCGCCGGGCAGGCTGTGACGCTGGCTGCCGCGATACTTGAAACTCTGCACGCCGCTCAGGGTGCGGCCGATGGCGTAGGTGTCGTGGCGGTGGAGCGTGAAGCCGTGCCCGGAAAAGAACGCTTCGAAGCGTTCCATCTGGTTGGACTGCGGTGCGCGCTGCACCCAGTCGACATTCGGCGTTTGCTTGCCCATGGCCCTGCCTGCCCTTTTCCTGACCGAGATACGCGGCACCGGCCTGGCCGAATGTCCGCGTCCTCGGATAGTAAAGGAAAATGCCGGGCTCTGCTTGGCGCCAAGCTCCAGTGCCGCCCTCTAGTCCCGCAGGCGCACCACCCCCTCGATCTCGACTGCCGCGCCACCGGGCAGGGAATGCACGCCGATGGCCGAACGGGCGTGCCGGCCGCGCTCGCCGAATACCTGGGTCAGCACCTCGGAAGCGGCATTGATCACGTCGGACTGGGCACCGAACTCGGCCTGGGCACGCACGTAACCGGTGATCCGCACCACCTGCCCGACCCGTTCCAGGTCACCGTCACAGGCCGCCGCGACAATCGACAGGAAGTTCGCCAGGCACAGGCGCGCGGCTTCCCGGGCCTGCTCGATCGACAGTTGCTGGCCGACGATCCCGGTATGGCGGATTTCCTCGTTGTAGCGCGGCACCTGGCCGGACACCCACAGCAGGTTGCCGTCGCGCAGGCCCAGCTGGAAGTGCAGGGGGGCCACGAAACGCTGCGGCGGATCGGGGTAGAGTGCCTCCAGCCGGGCCTTGAACGGCGGCAGGAGGTCACTGAACGGCAGCCACTGGGGCTTCGGATCAGGCGCCATGAACGTCTCCCGCCGGCTGTTGCTCGGTGGCAAAGGCGCTGTAGCCGCCGACAAAACAGCCGGTCGGTGTGGTGCCGCCGTGGCCCAGGTCGAAGCGTACGTAGATATCCGAAGGACGCCCCATGGCGCGGCCCTGATGCACCAGGATCGGCGTTTCACCGGCCTCGATCATCCCGTACTCCAGCAGGCCGAAGGCCAGGGCCGTCGCGGCGATGCCGGTGGCGGCGTCTTCGGGGTAACCCGAGGCCTTGGGGAACTGGCGGCTGTCGAACTGGCGCTCGACGCCAGGGTGCGGGCAGAACAGGTAGAAACCGGTGGAGTCCAGCAGCTCGCACAAGGCTTCGATCCGTGGCGAGTCGGGCCGGGCGGCGTCCAGCAACTCGGGGCTTCTCACCGGAATCAGGGTCTTGACCCGGCTGGTGGCGGCGTTGAGGAACGGCAGATCGAGGATATCGGCGGGCTGCAGGCCGATGGCTTCAATGATCTGCCCGCGCAGCTCCGGACGCTTCAGCGTTTCCACGGTGCCCAGGGGCTGGGAAATCTCGATAAACGGGTCTTCGAGTCCGCCGTCCTGGACATGGGCGGTCACGGTGCCGCTGAGGGTCTCGATGGACAGCCGGCTGCGGTCCAGCTTGCCGAGCTTGTGCAGCAGCCAGACCGTGCCGATGGTGGCGTGGCCGCACATGTTCATTTCGTGCAGCGGGACGAAAAAGCGGAAGCGGTAGTCGTTGGCGCCGGGTTGTTCGGGGTTGAACGCAAAACCGCTTTCATGACCGTAGGCGCGGGCGATGGCGGTCATCTGCTCGGCCGCGAGGCCTTCGGCATCGACGACGATGGGCGCCGGGTTGCCGCCGCCGCGCTTGGACTTGAACACTTCTACAACCTGTACATCACTCATACCAGACCTCGAAAGACGGGAGACGAGGTCGATTGTGGCAATGGCGCCGGGACGGCTCTAGGTCGATCGGGTCGACGATGCGGACATTTGGGCCATGCCTCAATGAGGCTTGCGCAGATCGCTGGGCACCAGCCCCAGGTAACGCTTGAACAGGCGGGCCAGGTAGGAAGGTGAATCGATGCCTACCGCCAGGCTGACTTCCAGGATCGACAGCGAGGTGCTGGAAATCAGCCGGGCGGCCGTCTCCACCCGCGTGCGGTTGGTGAAGTCCACCAGGGTTTCCTCGGCAAAGGCCTTGAACAGACGGGTCAGGTGGCGGCGCGACAAGTGGAACTGGTAGCCGATGGTGTCGACATCGAGGTTGTCCTGCAGGTGATCGCGCACGTACATCTGGATGTCGCGCACCAGCAGGGCGTTGCGATGGCTCTCGGTGCCTTGCAGCGTCGGTTGCTGGCGCGCGATCAGTCGTGCGCATTCCTCGAACAGCAGGTGATTGAGATGCGGCAACTGGCGATTGAAGGCTTCGGCGGACGAGGCCCGGGCGAGCTGGTCGTGCAGGCGCAGGATGCTGTCCAGTGCTTCGCTGCCCTGCCAGATCCCGGAGCGCGTGGCCTGGGTGGCGAAGCGGTCGTAGCCGGCGAGCTGCCCATGGTGGGCGATGTAGTTCGAGTCGATATACAGCGTGATATGTCTTTCCCGGCCGGGGGCGGCCTGGGTCGAGTGGGCGAAGTCCGCCGGTACCAGGGAAAACGCCTGGCGCGAGACGTGCACCGCGTTGCTCGTGCTTTCGGTCGACAGGAACAACCCGCCCTGACGCGGCAACAGCAGCATATGACAGTCGTGGGCGTGCCAGTCCTGGGCATAGCCGGTGCTTTCGCTGATCTCGAAACGGAACACATCGGGCGACATGCCGCTGAGCTTGGGCGATAAATGGGCCATGGGATTGACCTCCAGAGTGGTCATTCAGGGGGATCGCGTTATCGTTCACGTCCATCGCCAGCAAGCCGGCTCCTACAGGCTGGCGTTCCACTACGAAGATAGTGTCGTGCGCAAAACTTGTAGGAGCCGGCTTGCTGGCGATAGGGCCCGCCAGAACACCGAAGGCCTCTGTGGCGAGCCTAGTCTATCCGTTAACGCACCGGGACAAACGCCTGCTCGTCGTCTGGTTGTGGCTTCGACAGCGATTTCCAGTAGCGCTCGCCAACGGCATCGTCGTACATGCCTTCCCAGCGGGCCACCACCAGCACCGCCAGGGCATTGCCGACGATGTTCAGGGCGGTGCGGGCCATGTCCATGATCCGGTCGACACCGGCGATAAAGGCCAGTCCTTCCAGGGGAATCCCGACGCTGCCCAGCGTCGCCAGCAGCACCACGAAGGATACCCCCGGCACCCCGGCAATACCCTTGGACGTGACCATCAGCGTCAGCACCAGGGTGACCTGTTGCCCCAGGGACAAGTCGATGCCGTACAACTGCGCGATAAAGACCGCCGCGATGCTCTGGTACAGGGTCGAACCGTCGAGGTTGAACGAGTAGCCGGTCGGCACCACGAAGCGGCTGATGGCTCGCGGTGCACCGTAGGCTTCCATCTTCTCGATGATCCGTGGCAACACGGTTTCCGAACTGGCGGTGGAATAGCCGAGGATCATCTCGGCCTTGAGGATCCGCATCAGCTTGAATACCGAGAAGCCGCAGGCGCGGGCCACCAGGCCGAACACCACCACGCCGAAAAAGGCGATGGCGGCATAGACCAGACTGACCAGGCGCGCCAGCGGCCACAGCGAGGCGAAGCCGAAGTTGGCGACCGTCACCGAAATCAGCGCGAACACCCCCAGCGGGGCATAACGCATGATCATGTGGGTGACCTTGAACATGCTCTGGGACACCCCTTCCAGCACACTCACCAGCGGCAGGCGCAACTCGTCCTTGAGGCTCGACAGGCCCAGGCCGAACATCACCGAGAAAAAGATGATCGGCAACATGTCGCCGCGCACGATGGCCGCGAAGACATTGGACGGCACCAGGTTCAGCAGGGTGGTGATAAAGGCGTGGTTTGCCTGGACCTCGTTGGTGGTCTTCTCGTACTGCGAGATATCGGTGGTGCCCAGCAGGCTCATGTCGATGCCATGGCCCGGCTGGAACAGGTTGGCCAGGACCAGCCCGACAATGATCGCCAGGGTGGTGATGATCTCGAAATAGACCATGGTCTTGAAGCCGATGCGTCCGAGCTTCTTGCCGTCGCCGACCCCGGCGATGCCGACGATCAGCGAGGAAATGACGATCGGGATGACGATCATCTTGATCAGGCGGATAAACAGGTCGCCCGCCGGTTGCAGGATCGTGCCGATCCACCAGGTCTTGTCGCTGCCTGCGTGATGGAGTAGCGCGCCGACGGCGATGCCCAGGATCAGACCGATCACGATCTGCCAGGCGAGGCTCAGTTTTGCCTTGGTCATAGTAGGTGGGTTCCCATGTTGTTAGATGTAGATGCGGGGCGCCGGGGTGAGCAGAGGCTCGCCGCTTGTGCCGTGCAGCGGTAGCGCAGTTCGATGTTGAGCTTCGGATCGGCACTCATGGATGCCGATCGGGCCGGCCATGCTCACGATTGGGCCATGGCTCGTACGGGCTGAGCGACGGCGGCTCTGTTAGACTCGGTGAATTTGAGATCGCGAGGTGTACCGATGAGCGAACCGATTCGCCTGACCCAGTACAGCCACGGCGCAGGCTGTGGTTGCAAGATTTCGCCCCAGGTGCTGGAAGTGATCCTCGCCGGCAGTGGCGCCCAGAACCTGGACCCGAAGCTCTGGGTCGGCAACGCCTCCCGCGACGACGCGGCGGTGTATGCCATTGATGAGGAACGTGGGGTGGTCTCGACCACCGACTTTTTCATGCCGATCGTCGACGATCCCTTCGATTTCGGTCGGATTGCCGCCACCAATGCCATCAGCGACATCTACGCCATGGGCGGCGACCCGCTGATGGCCATCGCCATTCTCGGCTGGCCGGTGAATGTCCTGGCGCCGGAAATCGCCCGTGAAGTGATCCGTGGCGGCCGCGCCGTCTGCGACGCCGCCGGTATCCCGCTGGCCGGCGGGCACTCGATCGATGCCCCCGAGCCGATCTTCGGCCTGGCCGTCACCGGCCTGGTGGACAAGCGCCATATGAAGCGCAACGACACCGCCACCGCCGGTTGCACCCTGTACCTGACCAAGCCCCTGGGCATCGGCGTGCTGACCACCGCGGAAAAGAAGGGCAAGCTGCGCAACGAGGACGTCGGCGTGGCCCGCGACTGGATGTGCACCCTGAACAAGCCTGGCAGCCGCTTCGGCAAGCTGGCGGGCGTGACCGCGATGACCGATGTCACCGGCTTCGGCCTGTTGGGGCATCTGGTGGAGATGGCCGACGGCAGCGGTCTCACCGCGCGCATCGTGTATGAACAGGTGCCGCGCCTGCCGGCGGTGGAGTACTACCTGGACCAGGGTTGCGTGCCCGGCGGTACGCTGCGCAATTTCGACAGCTATGCGAGCAAGGTCGGCCCCCTGCGCGAACTGCACAAGCGCGTGCTGTGCGACCCGCAGACCAGCGGCGGCCTGCTGGTGGCGGTCACGACCGAAGGCCAGGCGGAGTTTCTTGCCGTCGCCGCCGAACTGGGCCTGGCCCTGGAGCCCATCGGCCAGTTGGTGGAGCGACAGAGCCACGCGGTAGAGGTGCTCTGATGTCCGGCGATATCACCGACTACCGCGAACTGTTTCTCAACGATGTGCCGATGATGGACACCCGGGCCCCGGTCGAATTCGCCAAGGGCTCCTTTCCCGGCGTGATCAACCTGCCGCTGATGACCGACCTGGAACGCCAGCGGGTCGGCACCTGCTACAAGCAGCACGGCCAGCAGGCGGCCATTGTCCTCGGTCACCAGCTGGTGTCCGGCGATATCAAGGCGGACCGGCTGCAGGCCTGGGCCGATTTCACCCGGGCCCATCCCGATGGCGTGCTGTATTGCTTCCGTGGCGGCCTGCGCTCGCAGATCGTCCAGCAATGGCTCAAGGAAGCCGGGATCGACTATCCGCGTGTGACCGGCGGCTACAAGGCCATGCGTACCTTCCTGCTGCAGAGTATCGAGCAGGCGGTGGCGCAAGCCGACTTCCTGCTGTTGGGCGGCATGACCGGGACCGGCAAGACCGATGTGATCGTCCAGTTGGACAACAGCCTGGACCTGGAGGGACACGCCAATCATCGCGGTTCCAGTTTCGGCAAGCGCGCCACCGGGCAGCCATCCAATATCGACTTCGAAAACCGCCTGGCCGTGGACCTGCTGAAGAAGCGTGCCCGGGGTATCGGGCAGTTCGTGCTGGAAGACGAGAGCCGCATGGTCGGACGTTGTGCCTTGCCGCTGGCGCTGTACCAGGGCATGCAGCAGTTCTCCATGGTCTGGCTCGAAGACACCCTGGAAAGCCGGGTCGAGCGGATCCTGCGCGACTATGTGGTGCAGCTCTGCGCGGAATTTGTCGAGGTGCATGGGGAGCAGGGGTTCAAGCTGTTCGCCGAGCGGTTGCTGGCGAGCCTCGACAACATCCACAAGCGCCTGGGCGGCGAGCGTCATCAGCGCATGCGCGGGTTGATGGCCGATGCCCTGGCGGAGCAGGAGCGCAGCGGCAGTGTCGACCTGCACCGCGCCTGGATCCAGGGCCTGCTCAACGAATACTACGACCCGATGTATGCCTTCCAGCGGGAAAGCAAAGGTGCGCGCATCGAGTTTGCCGGCGAGCAGGCGGCGGTGCTGGAGTACCTCAGCGCCCGTCGGCGCACCTGAGAGTCTGAAGATGCCGCCTATGGGAACGGGCTTGTGTCGGAGCAGAACCTGTGGGAGCGGGCTTGCCCGCGAAGAGGGCCTGGAGGCCGCCAGAAGCTTCGCGGGCAGGCACCGCTCCCATACGGGGCCTCGGTGGGTCTAGAGAATCACCACCGCCACCAGGCCGCTGACGACCCCCACCAGCATGGTCAGCACGGCCACGGTAACCAGGACCCGGGCATCGAAGTCCTTGCGCAGCATCAGCAGCGACGGCAGGCTGATGCTCGGCAGGGTCATCAGCAGCGCGACAGCGGGGGCGGTGCCCAGGCCCAGGGTCATCATGGTCTGCACGATAGGGATTTCCGCTGCCGTCGGAATCACGAACAATGTCCCGATGATCGCCAGCGGCACCAGCCACAGCAGGCTGTTGCCCATCGCCCCGTCGACATGGGGAAACAGCCAGACCCGTGCCGCGCCCAGCAGCAGGACCGCCAGGATATAGATCGGAATGGTGCTCCAGAACAATTGCCAGAGGGTCTTGCCCCAGCGGGCGAAGAAGCCCCGGGTGTCCGCGTTGCTGGCTTCGGCCACCGCTTCCACGGCCGGTTCGGGCAGGGTTTGCGGGCGCGAAATGCGCTGGGCGATCAGTGATACCCCGAGCACCAGCACCAGGCCGGCCACCAGGCGGATCGCACTGAAGCCCCAGCCCAGTACAAAGCCCATGAACACCAACGTGGCCGGGTTGAGCACCGGGTTGGCGATCCAGAATGCCAGTGCCGCGCCGACCGAGACATTCTGCCGGCGCATCCCCGCGGCCACCGGGGCCGCGCAGCACGAGCACATCATGCCGGGCAGGGCGAACAGCCCGCCGCGCAGGGTCGAACCGAAGCCGGCGCGACCGAACAGGCGCAGCAGCCAGTCCTTGGGAATCAGCACCTGCAGCAACGAGCCGAGGATCACCGCCAGGACCGCGGCTTTCCAGATCGCCAGGAAATACACCTGGGCATAGGCCAGCGCGGCGGCGACCGGCGAGGCCGGATTGTCATTGATGATCGACGCGCCGATGCTGTGGCTGTCGGCGGCGACAAAGGCCTTGGCGTAATAGGGCGACCACTTGACGTAGTACAGGCCGATGGCGGCGATGGCGAGAAACAGCAACGGTTTCCACCAGAGCGACCAACCCCGGGCAGGGGTGGTGGAGGTAAGTGAAGTCATGGGGCGCGGTGTCCGGAAGCGAGTGAAGGATGATGGGTGAATGATAACCCAGGCCCTGGCCTTCGCCACGTCATTCCCCGCCGAAAGCCTTGTAGGAGCGGGCTTGCCGGCTTGACACCGTGGGAGCGGGCTTGCCCGCGAAGCTTTTGAGCGGACGCGAAGCGTCCCATAAGGCATGCCCACGCCGGAGCATGGCCACGATCAAAACCTGTGCGGGATCAGGTCATCGGTGGCAGGCGCCGCTTGACCGGGGTTTTCTTGACGATGGCGGTGTTGGTCTCGGCATGGCTGTTGAGGCGGTCGAGCAGGGTATCCAGCTGTTCCATGTCACGCACATGCAGGCGGGCGATAAAGCAGTCGTCGCCGGTGACCTTGTCGCATTCGGTGAATTCCGGGATGGCCTGGATCTGTCGCTCCACCACCTGCAACTGCCCGGGCAGCGGCCGGATACGCACGATGGCCTGCAACAGGTAACCGAAGGACTTGGGCTCGACTTCGACGGTGTAGCCCCTGATCACCCCGCGTTCCTCCAGGCGACGCAGGCGTTCGGCGACGCTGGGCGAGGACAGCCCGCTGATCTGCGCCAGGGCCTTGAGGGAGCGCCGCGAGTCTTCCATCAGCGCCGTGAGCAAGAGTTGGTCAATCGCGTCAGTCATACTGGCCTCGTAAGGTGATATGAAGATTCTGCCTTGATAAAAAAGGCAAGTTCGATATTCAGCCTGTCATAGGCGCTGGAGAAGCGCCAGGCCCGCTTGGCATACTTTTGTCATCTGCCAAGGAGTCGAATCATGCATCAATCACTGCATCGCGGGTCGCTGGAAATGGTCGCGGCCATGTTGATCTCGGGAACCATCGGCTGGTTCGTGCTGGTGTCCGGCCAGCCGGTACTGGACGTGGTGTTCTGGCGTTGCCTGTTCGGCGCGCTGACCCTGCTGGCGATCTGCGCCGCCATGGGCTTTTTGCGGCCGGGCATGCTGACCCGGACCACCTTCCTGCTGGCGGTGCTCAGCGGGGTGGCGATCGTCGGCAACTGGGTGCTGTTGTTCGCTTCCTACTCGCGGGCCTCGATTGCCATCGGCACGGCGGTCTACAACGTCCAGCCCTTCATGCTGGTGGGGCTGGCCGCGCTGTTTCTCGGCGAGAAGATCACCGTGCAGAAACTGTTCTGGCTGACCCTGGCCTTTGCCGGAATGCTGGCGATTGTCAGTGCCCATGGGCAACAGGGGGAAAGTGGCGGCGACTACCTGCTGGGCATCGGCCTGGCCCTGGGGGCGGCGCTGCTGTATGCCTTTGCCGCGCTGATCATCAAGCGCCTGGCGGGGACGCCGCCGCATCTGATCGCACTGATCCAGGTCTGTACCGGCGTGCTGTTGCTGGCGCCATGGGCGAATGTGTCAGGCCTGCCGGCGCAGGCCAGTGCCTGGGGTAGCCTGCTGACCCTGGGTATCGTCCATACCGGCGTGATGTATGTGCTGTTGTATGGGGCGATCCAGAAGTTGCCGACGGCCCTGACCGGAGCGCTGTCGTTCATCTATCCGATTGCGGCCATCTTCGTCGACTGGTTCGCCTTCGGCCATCGCCTGGAGCTGTTGCAGTGGCTCGGCGTGATCGCGATCCTGCTGGCGGCCGCGGGCATGCAACAGGGCTGGACGCCCTGGGCACGCCGGGTTGCAGCGCGCGGATAATGATCGTTCCCACTGATCGTACTGATCGTTCCCACGCTCCGCGTGGGAATGCAGCCCGTGACGCTCTGCGTCACAAGAGCGGACGCAGAGCGTCCGCAAAGGCATTCCCCCGCTGGAGCGTGGGAACGATCATGCCCCTGAATCAGTTGCGATAACGCGCCGCCGGCAGCACCTGCATGTAGTTCGGCAACATCGCCAGGCGCGCGGCTTCCAGGGCTTGCCATTGGCCTTCGTCCGGCAGTGGCGGAATGGTCACGGTTTCGCGGCGATCAAAGCCCACCAGCGCCGCATCCACCAGGTCATCGACCTCCATCACGGCTGACAGATCCTCGACCCGCTTGCCGGAACGCTCCCAGATCTCGGTGCGGGTGGCCGACGGCAACACCGCCTGCACATACAGCCCCTGGGCGCCCAGTTCGATATTCAGCCCCTGGCTGAGGAACAGCACGAAGGCCTTGGTCGCCCCGTAGACCGTCAACTGGATTTCCGGGGCCAGGCCGACCACCGACGCCACGTTGATGATCGAGCCGCCACCGGCCTTGACCAGGCGTGGGGTGATGGCGCTGGTCAGACGGGCGAGGGCGGTGATGTTGAGGTTGATGATCTGGCTCACCACGTCCGGCGTCTGCTCGATAAAGGTACCGGTGCCGTTCATGCCGGCGTTGTTGATCAGGATACCGATGCTGGCATCGTCCTTGACCCGTGTTTCGATGCGGGCCAGGTCGTTGGCATCGGTCAGGTCGGCCTGCAGCACGTCCACCGTCACGCCGGTTTCGCCGCGCAGGCGCTCGGCCAGCACATCCATGCGGGCCTTGTCCCGGGCAACCAAGACCAGATTGTGTCCACGCTTGGCGAAACGGTCGGCATAGACGGCGCCGATACCGGTGGAGGCGCCTGTGATCAGGACGGCAGGTTTGACGGTCATGGCAAGTAATCCTCGTTGCGTTGATTTAATCATGATGTATGTCATGTTTAGTAAATATGATCGCTGTCATGTATACTGTCAAGCCTATCAGCGGAGGTTCGGATGAAAGTCAGTCGCGAGCAGGTTGCGCAAAACCGCGTGAATATCCTCGAGGCCGCCAGCCGGCTGTTTCGGGCCCACGGCTATGAGGCGGTCACGGTTGCGCAGGTGATGAAGGCCGCGGGCTTGACCCATGGTGGTTTCTACGGGTATTTCGCCTCGAAGGACGATCTGGTGGCCCAGTCCCTGGCCCATGTGTTTTCCACGGCGCCGCCGGCGGGAGCCGATGTGGCGGCTTATGTCACGCAGTACCTGAGTACCGCGCACCGCGAAGACTGTGCCGGCGGTTGTCCGATGGCCGGCCTGGCCTCGGAAACCAGCCGCCAGGCCCCCGAGGCGCGGGCGCAGATGAGCAGCAGCATCCGGCGCCAGATCGCCCGCCTGAGCGAAGGCTTGCCCGGTGCCACCGCCGGGGAAAAACGCCGCGCCGCCACCGGCAACTGGGCGGCGATGGTCGGTGCCATGGTGCTGGCGCGGGTGTGTGACGATCCGCTGATGGCCGATGAACTACTCAAGGACACCCGCGACTGGTTGCTGGAGAAAGACCGGCCCGCCTGACGGCTCAGGCGCCGGGTTGCGGCTCGCAGGCCAGCGCCTGGCGCACGCAGCATCGGGCGAGCAGGGTGGTCGGGTCGATCAGGCTGACCACGCCGCTGTCCAGGGCAAACCGCTCGGCATGGGGCAGGATCAGGGGCAGTTCGGTGCACCCGAGGATCAGCACCGATGCCCCGGCCTGGCACAAATGGTCGGCGGCTTCGAGCAACTGCTCGCGGCAAAGGCCGTCGGTGTACCCGGCCTTGACGCCCCGTTCGCCATAGATGGCCGCCATGACCAGCGCCTGCACCGCCGGTTCGGGCTCGATCAGCCGCAGTCCCAGCTGCTGCGCAACCTCATGGTAGACACGACTCTGCAGGGTGCCCGAAGTGGCGAGCAAGCCGACGATTTTCCCCGCGCCATGCCGATCGGCGATATGGCGGACGGTCTCGCTGAGCATATTGATGATCGGCGTGCGCAGGTAAGGCTGGATGCGCTCGACAAAGGCATGGGCGGTGTTGCAGGGAATGGCGATGGCGTGGGCGCCTTCCTGCTCCAGGCGTTTGCAGGTGGCGTACAGCGCCATGCTCGGGTCGGTGGCCTGGTGCAGCAGGTTGGCGGTGCGGTCGGGAATCTGCGGGTTCTGCTCGACCACCATCCTGATATGGTCCTGATCCTTGTCCGCCGGTGTGTGCCGGATCACCTTGGCCATGAAGTCGACCGTCGCCGCCGGGCCGACACCGCCGACGATGCCCAGCTTGAACCGCGGCGGCGGACGCTGGTCGCTGGCCCGGGTCGCGTAGTCGGCGTAGAGCTGGTTGGCATCGAGCAACGGAACGCCGCGGCGTTGCAGATCGAGGCTGACCAGCGACAGCTCGGTCATGCCTGGCAGGATCAGCGCCACGTCCTGCTCCAGCAGTTCCAGGCAGGCCTGGTGCAGGTGTTCCAGGGGCGGTCCGTCGAAACAGCCATCCTTGATCCCGTCGACACCGTACATGGCGTCCATCAGGCGGGCCTGAGTGGCATCGCCGGGATAGACCAGTTCATGGTCGGCGCCGAAGTAGCGCTCGAACAACCCGCCATGGCGCACATAGTCCGAGGTCAGCACGCCCAGCCGGCTGCCCCGGGGCAATGTCCGCTCGACCTGCTGGCGCAACGCGCCGAGCAGGTCGAATACCGGGATGTCCAGCTCGGCCTGGATCTCCTCGCGAAAGGTATGGCTGGCAAAGCACGGCAGCAGAATGGCATCGGCACCGCCACTCTCCAGGGACTGGCACATCTGGAACGCATAGAACTTGCGTGAGCTCATGCTGGCGTCGCGGTCC
The DNA here is from genome assembly GCF_049319725.1 of Pseudomonas sp. Mn2068. Classification (NCBI taxonomy): domain Bacteria; kingdom Pseudomonadati; phylum Pseudomonadota; class Gammaproteobacteria; order Pseudomonadales; family Pseudomonadaceae; genus Pseudomonas; species Pseudomonas sp. Mn2068. Next base: position 35,839 of record NZ_JBMOUG010000001.1, read on the forward strand.
AGTGGCAGCAGCACATCCTTGAATGGGTGTTGCTCGAACAGAAAGTGATAGCGGCCCTGATCGGCCAGTACCGAACGGCTCCTGATCAGCTTGAAGAACAGGTCGCCTCCGGCCAGCGAGCCGAGGCCCCCGACGATGCCGAAGGTCTTGCCGGGTGTGCTGGGGTTGTTTGCTTTCATGATGACCAGACTCAAGCCAGGGACGATACGGTGGGTGCGCTGCGAACGGGGGCATCGGCGGGCGTGTCCGTTTGCACACCGTCTTCCATCTTCGCCACCACGGCGGTGGCGATGCTGTTGCCGACGATGTTGGTCGCGGTACGGCCCATGTCGAGGAACTGGTCGATGCCGATGATTAGCAACAGGCCGGCCTCGGGCAGGTTGAACATCGGCAGGGTCGCGGCAACCACCACTACCGAGGCCCGGGCCACGCCGGCCATGCCCTTGCTGGTGACCATCAGGGTCAACAGGATCAGTGCCTGCTGGGTGAAGCTCAGGTCGATGTTGTAGGCCTGGGCGATAAACATGATCGCGAAGGCCTGGTACATCATCGAACCGTCGAGGTTGAACGAATAACCCAGGGGCAATACAAAGCTGGAGACGCGCTTGGGCGTGCCGAATTTCTCCAGGGCCTCGATGGTCTTGGGATAGGCCGATTCGCTGCTGGCGGTGGAGAAGGCCAGCAAGACCGGTTCGCGGATCAGTTTGCCCAGGCGCCATACCGAACGGCCGAGGAACAGGTAGCCGGCACTGAACAGCAGGGCCCAGAGCAGCAGGATGCCGAGGTAGAACTCACCGATCAGCTTGCCGTAGTCCAGCAACAGGCCAAGACCCTCGGTGGTGATTGCGGCGGCGATGGCGCAGAACACGCCGATGGGCGCGAAACACATCACGTAGTCGGTGATGCGGAACATGATTTTCGCCAGTTCATCCACCAGGTTGCCAATGCCGCTGTAGCCCTGTTTCTTGAGGAAGGACAGGGCAAAGCCGAAGAACAGCGAGAAGATCACGATCTGCAGGATCTCGTTGTTGGCCATGGCTTCGGCGATGCTGCGGGGAAACACGTGGCCGATAAAGGTCTTGAGGCTGAAGTCGCCGATATTCACCGGTACCGCGGCCGCGCCGGCCTGTACTTGCAGGTTGAGGCCCGCACCGGGCTGGAACAGATTCACCAGCAACATGCCGATCAGCAGGGACAGCACCGAGGCACTGACAAACCAGGTCATCGCCTTCAGGCCGATCCGGCCCACGGAGCGCGAGCTGCCCATGCTGGCGATCCCACCCACCAGGGTGGCGAATACCAGCGGGGCGATGATCATCTTGATCATGCGCAGGAAGATATCGGTCACCAGGCTGAAATAGCCGGCCAGTTCCCTGGCGGCCCTGGCGTCGCCGGCGTAGCGGTGGCACGCCCAGCCCACCAGGATGCCGAGGACAATCGCCAGAGCGATTTGTTTTGGAAGTCGTTTGCTGTTCACAGGAACACCCTCAAGGACAGATCGTTGTTTTTTTCATCACGTGGCGACACGTTGGATGGGGTTTCAGCAGGGGCAAGTCGAAGCAGCGGCCGCTTGTTCTTGTCGTGTGTGGCAAGGGCCGATGTCGCCAGTCTATGAGCGACCGCGGGACTCGATGATGAGTAAATGCCATACACTCATGCGTAATCGGAATAGTTTGCCGGCGCTGATTGCCCGACACTGGCGCCTGTCTCCGACTACCCGTCCTCATCATCGCCCAATAGCCATTGTCGGGAGCCACCATGCAGATCAAGTGGATAGACGACATCCTCGCGGTTGCCGAACTGAAGAACTTTTCCCGCGCGGCTGAAGTGCGCTGCATCACCCAGTCAGCGCTGTCGCGGCGGATTCGTTCCCTGGAGGAGTGGGTCGGGGTGGAACTGGTGGATCGCGGCACCTATCCGGTGCAACTGACCCCGGCGGGCCGGACTTTTTGCGAGCAGGGCCGGGAAACCCTCGCCGACCTCATGGAACTGCGCTCGACCCTGCGCCATGGCGACCGCATGCCCGGACGGTCGATCCAGGTCGCGGCCGGGCACAGCCTGTCGATGACCTTCCTGCCCAAGTGGCTGATGCGCTTCCAGCGCGGCAACGCCGGCTTCAATGCCCGGGTCGTGGCGGCCAATATCCATGACGCGGTCATCGCGCTGGCGGAAGGCGGCTGCGACCTGATGATCGGGTATCACCATCCCCAGGCACCGATCCTGCTCGACCCGGAGAAGTTCATCAGCCTGACCCTCGGGCATGACTCGTTCATCCCGGTGTCGGCGCCGGACAAGCGCGGGGCGCCGCTGTATGCCTTGCCCGGCAAGAAGAGCGCACCGTTGCCTTACCTGGCCTACACCGCCACGACCTTTCTCGGGCGGGTGGTGGAGGTGATCCTGAAAAACGCCGACAGCCCCTGCGAACTGAACCGCTGCTATGAAGCCGACATGGCCATGCTGCTGATGAAGATGGCCCAGGAAGGCTACGGCATCACCTGGCTGCCCGAGAGTGCGGTGCTCGACGAGTTGCACAAGGGCACGCTGGTCCGCGCCGGCGGCCCGGCCTGGAGCGCCGACCTGGAAATCCGTTCCTATTGTTCGGTGGCCAATGCCAACCCGACCATGCGCGAGTTGTGGAAATCCCTGGAGGCCGAGCGGCGCCCGATCTGAACGCGCTCGCCCGTTGCCGCGCGCAAACCTCAGATCGTCTCGGTTTCCCTGAACGAAAGCGGGCTGCCCAGGGTGTAGCGGGCGATTTCATCCTTGCGCATGAACTTCACCCCATGATGACTGTTGGCGTATTTCAGGAACTCATCCCAGACCCTGACCATCTGGGGTGAGCCGCTGATGCGATCGTGGGCGCTGATGGACATCATCCGACGGCGCGTGCTGCCTTCTTCGTAAAGCTGGTCGAAGTCGAGCTTGACCTGTTCCAGGAACTGGCTCGGCGAGTAGTTGCGACCTTCGATCAGGAGGATGTCGTTGTTGCGCAGGGTATAGGGCACCACCACGAAATCCTTGTCGTTCACGGGCTCTATAAAGGGTTCGTCGCGACTGAGATCGTCGATATGGTAGAGGTAGCCGAGTTCCTGGAGCAGCGCCAGGGTGTTCGGGCCGCGTCGCAGCCAGTTGCAGTTGTAGCCGACGGGTTTCTGGCCGGTGACCTCTTCGATCATGTCCCGCGCCTGTTGCAGGAACAGCCGCTCTTCGTCACGGCTCATGGCGTATTGCGAACTCCAGCGTGGCCCGTGCCCCGCCGCTTCGTGACCGCGCCTGACGATCTCCCGGGCCAGTTCGGGATGATGTCGGGCCGCCTCGCCGATCATGTGGCAGGTGACCTTGACCCCATGGCGATCCCAGAGGTCCAGCATCCGTGGGATACCCTCCCGGTAGCCGTAGGCGAACCAGGTATTGGTGGCCGCGTCCGAGGGGACGCTGTCGGGAAAGTCGACACGGGGGAAGGGGCTGTCAGTGCCTTTTGGCGGTTGGCCACCGGCTTCGAACTGCATGGACACCGACACCACCAGGCGGGCATCGGCGGGCCAGAACCGGCCTTCGCCGCTTCGCGCCTTGCCGGCGGCGGTGCTGCCCGTCGCCGCCATTGCCGGAGGTATCAACGCGCCGGCCGCTAGAATGGCCGCCCCGGCCCCGGCCTGCTGGATGAAGGTCCGCCGCTGGGGATTTTCGGGCAGGTGCTGGGCGTCGGTGGTCGAGTCGTTCGGTTTCATGGGGTTGCCTCGGGGTTGGGCGTGACAAGGCACTGTCACGACATCGGTTTGAATGCTGGGGTGCGTGCGGGCCTGTTGTTCGCGCCGTGGCTCAGCGTCAGCAGGCCCGCCAGCAGGGCCGTGACACTCAGGAACACGATGGCGGTGCCGGTGTGTTGGCTCCGGTCGATCAGCCAGCCCATGACGCTGGGGCCGACAAACCCGGAAAGGTTGCCGACGGAGTTGATGAACGCGATGCCGGCTGCGGCCGCCACACCGTTCAGGCGTTGGGTGGGCAGGTTCCAGAACAGCGGCAATGCGGACAGGATGCCCGCGCTGGCCAGCGTCAGGCCGAACAGCGACAGGACCATCTGCTGGTCGCTGAGGACCGTGACGAGGAAGCCCGCGCTGGCGACCAATGCCGCGAGTCCCACATGCAGGCCCCAGCGGCGGGTCCTGTCGGCACTGCGTGCCACCAGGTTCATCGCCACCGCCGCGCACAGGTACGGGATTGCCGATAGCCAGCCGATGGTCAGCGTGTCATTGACGCCAGCGCCCTTGATGATCGTGGGCAGCCAGAAATTGATCCCGTACAACCCCATCAGCAGCAGAAAATAGATCAGCGAAAACATCAGGGTGATGGGGTTGAGCAGTTCCTTGAAACGATGGGCATGTGGTTGGCGGTCGGGCGTGGCCATGTCGTTCAGCAGCAGGGCTTTTTCCTCACTCGACAACCAGGCGGCCTGCTTGGGCGTGCTTGGCAGCAGCCAGTAGACCAGGCCCGCCACCAGTACCGATGGCAGCCCCTCGACGAGGAACATCCAGCGCCAGCCTGCCAGGCCGTGGGTTCCGTCCGTCACCGACATGATCCAGCCCGAGACGGGGCCACTGATTACTCCCGCCAGCGCGCTGGCTGTCATGAACAGGGTGGTCATGCGGCCACGCCGCTGTGCCGGAAACCAATAGGTCAGGTACAGGATCACCCCAGGAAAGAAACCGGCCTCGGCCACACCGAGAAAGAAACGCTGGAGATAGAAGGCTGTCGGTGTCTGGATAAACATGGCAGCGGCCGAGACCAGTCCCCAGGTCAGCATGATGCGGGCGATCCATCCCCGCGCGCCCAGGCGGTGCAACAGCAGGTTGCTCGGTACTTCGAAGAGGAAATAACCGAGGAAAAAAATCCCGGCGCCGAGTCCATAGGCACTGGCACTCAGTTGCAGGTCGGTCGCCATCTGCAATTTTGCCGTGCCGACGTTGACTCGATCGAGAAACGCCAGGACCTGGGCCAGCAGCAACACCGGCATCAAGCGCCAGGTGACACGCAGGTAGACCGGGTCCAGTCGCCGGGACGGCTCGCTGGGAGGCAAGACGGTATCCGGGCTGCCGTCTTGGGGTGGGAGCAAGGGATCGCTGGAGAATGACGAATTATTCGAGTTGTATGTCATGACGACTTTCCAAGAGAGGGCAGGGAGACAGGTCAGGAAATCGGCGCGGCGTTGAATGTCAGGCCGCTCTGTTGTCGCGAATCGGTTTTCAGGTAGGAAGAGCGCTCGGCACTTTCGATGAATACGCAGCATTGCCACCAGAAAGGGCTATCGAATGCGTTGATCGCCGCCACCAGGCGGTCGTGGATGATCTGCGCCATTTGCCGCTGGACTTCCCTGGGGCGGGGGTTGGTGGTGATCAGCCTGGCAATCACGAATTCCGCGTGCGGATCGTTGCCGGCCAGTGCCGCGTGGCAGGCATGAACGCGACTCTTGAAATCGCCCAACTGCGCATGGCCGGTCGCGGCGAGGTCGATATGGATCGTGTGCATGATCTGCATGAAATCCAGGCGGCTTAAAAGTCCGGCCGTGCTTTCAACGACGATGTGGGGCATGGCGACTTTCTCTCGAACGGCAGGTGAGGCTTCATTTAAGCAAGCGTGCGCCGCATAATAAAATTATGTCTGTCTTGCTGAAATATAAGGCTGCCTTATGAATACCGCCGCTATCGACCTTCGCCTGCTGCGCAGTTTTATTGCCACCGCCCGCCTGGGCAGCGTGACCCGGGCCGCCGACCTGCTGCATCTGACCCAGCCGGCGCTGTCGCAGCATCTACGTGAATTGAGGGGCTTGATGGGAGTGCAACTGCTGGATCGGGTCGGGCGCGGCGTGGCCCTGACGCCGGCGGGTATCGAGCTGTTTGGCCTGGTGGAGCCGTTGCTCGAGGATCTGGACACGGCCCTGGCTTCGGTGCACGGGTTATCGAGGGAAGTGAAGGGACGGTTGCGGATCGGGGCCATCGACACCTACTCACGGGCGCTGGTGATTCCGGCGGTCGCCGAACTGCTGGCCGCTCACCCGGAACTGAAGGTCTCGATTGAAGAAATGCCCGCTGCGCAGATCGACAGGGCGCTGATTGAAAACGAGATCGACATTGGTCTGGCGTTTTCCAACCTGTCCAGTCCCGACATCAACCAGTGCACGCTGTTCGAAGAGGTCCTGGCGCTGATCCGCCTGCGCGCGGATGACGACAGTGGCGGTGCGCGCGTTTCGATGCAAGAGTTGGCAGGCATGCGGTTGGCCTTGCTCAATCGCAACTTTGCCATGCGACGGCAAATCGACTCGGCGTTCTCGCGAGCCGGACTGCCGTTGGATGTACGTGTAGAAGCGGCCAACGTCGATTCACTGGTGCGACTGGTTGACCGAGGCGATTGGGCGATCATTGCCAGTCCGCTGGCCATCGATGACGTCGAGCGATTTGAGGTGCGGCAAATCGACCACGGCGACCTGAGTCGTATCGCGGCATTGCGCTGGCGCCGCGGTCGCTCTTTCTCCGCCGCCACTCTGGCGTTCAATCACGTGCTGATGGGGCGACTCCAGCGATTGCCAGGCATCCGCTTGTCCGATGAGGCGCAAGCGATGTCGCAAGCCTGATGCGCCTTGTTCAGTCTCGACAGTGGCCGGGACGCGGTCGTCAGTTGCCGATCAGGTAGAGGCAGATCGACAGGGTCACCAGCGATCCCAGGGTGGAAATCAGGATCGCGCTCGACACCACCGAGGCTTCGCGCTTGTAGTACTCGGCCAGCATGAACGGCCCGGTGCCGGTGGGCAGGGCGCTCAGCAGCAGGGCCGAATTGGCCCACAGCGGTGGCAGGTGGAAAACCTTGAAGGCAAGGAACCAGGTCAGCAGCGGGTGGGCGATCAGCTTGATCAGCACCAGCAGTGTCACGCCCTGACGCGGGCCCTGTTGCTTGTGGGCGAGGAACAGCCCGAGGGAAATCAGCGCGCACGGAATGGTCGCGGCGCCCAGCAGGCCGAGGAACTTCTCGAACGGTGCCGGCAACGGCGCACCGCCCCAGGCCCACAGCGCGCCGAGCAGCGGCGACACCACCAGCGGGTTTTTCGCCAGGGCCAGCAGTACCTTGAAGATGATCCGATGCACCTGGCGCTCGGTCTGCAGGCCGATCTCGATACACACCAGGGCCAGTCCGAACAGCACGCAGACCACCAGCAGGGAGGCGATCAATGCCGGTTCCAGGCCATTCTGACCCAGCACCATCACGCACAGCGGAATGCCGATATAGCCGGTATTGGCATAGGACGCACTGAGGGCGTCGATGCTCGCATCGGCGAAATGCCCGGCCTTGCGCCAGCGCAGCAACAGGGTCAGGACAAACATCGCCAGCGTACTGAGAGTGAATGCGAGGACAAAACCCGGGTGCCAGATCTGCTCCCAGGTGGCCGTTGCCGTGGCCTTGAACAGCAAAGCCGGTAGGCACAGCCAGACCACCATGCGATTGATCTCGGAGGCTGCGTTGGGCCCCAGGCGATTGGTGCGACGGCAGATGAAACCGACCAGGATCAGGGCAAAGATGGGCAGCAGAACGCTTAATACGGAAGACATTGAAGCGGGAGCCTTGGACATGCGCGGGTGGGTGGGGAAGGGTAAAGGGGGAAATCGTTAGCTTGCAATCTTTATCCGCGATGTTTCATGAGAAAGCGACCCGGCGCAATCGCGGTTCCCGGGCCGGTCGCGCCGGGTCGGCGGCGCGACCTTGTCGTGTCAACGGGCTTCGCGGTCCAGCAACTGCCGCTTGCGTTCCACCCCCCAGCGATAACCGGACAACTCGCCATCGCTGCGCACCACCCGATGGCAGGGGATCGCCACCGCCAGGTTGTTGGCGCCGCAGGCCTGGGCCACGGCGCGAAAGGAGGTCGGCGCGCCGATCATCCGGGCGATCTCGGCATAACTCGCGGTACTGCCCACCGGAATGCTGCGCAATGCCTGCCAGACCCGTTCCTGGAAGGCTGTGCCGCGCAGGTCCAGTGGCAGGTCGAGGCCGATGGCTGGCGCCTCGATAAAGCCCACCACCTTGGCCACCAGTTGCTCGAACTCGCTGTCGCCGCCGATGAAATGGGCCTGGGGGAACTTGTCCTGCAGATCCCTGGCCAGAGCATCCGGATCATCGCCGAGGAGGATCGCGCAAACGCCGCGTTCGCTCTGTGCCACCAGGATCGCGCCGAGGGAGCACTGGCCGATGGCAAAGCGGATGGCGGTATTGGCGCCGCCGGCGCGGTAGTCGGAGGGTTTCATGCCGAGCACGCCGTTGGAAGCTTCGTAGAAACGGCTGCTGGCATTGAAGCCGGCCTCGTACAGGGCCTCGGTGACCGAACCGCCGCGGGCCAGTTGCGCCCGCAGCTTGCCGGCCCGGTGGGCCGCCGCGTAGGCATTGGGCGTCAGGCCGGTGACCGCCTTGAACACCCGGTGGAAGTGAAACGGACTCAGGCCCAGTTGTTCCGCCAGGGGATTGAGCGAAGGCGTGCTGTCCGACGCCTCGATCAACTGGCAGGCGCGGGTCACCAGGGCCACGTGCTGCTCATTGGCCGAGGTCTGGTCGGCGGCGGCGCGGCGGCTGGGCCGGTAGCCGGCGGCCTCGGCCTGCTCGGCCGTGTCGAAGAATTCGACATTCTCCGGCCGGGGCCGGCGGGCGCCACTGCTGGGCCGGCAATACACGCCCGTGGTGCGCACGCCATAGACAAAGTCGCCATCGGCACTGGCGTCGCGCGTCAGCACGGCCTGCCAGCGTGGATCGCGTTCCACCGGGGTTGCCTGGATCGAAGTATTCATGGTGCTCTCCTATCGGAAGATTCAGTTCTCGCTCAGCTTAAGGGCGCTACGAGACCGGAAAACTCCGAGTCTTGCGGTTGAATTCTACTGTTTGTGAGCGGGATGTCAGGTGGCGTCATGAAAGATGATGCCCAGGGTATGCCGTCGCCCCGTGTGCACGCGGCTGACACCATGGCGCATGTTGACCCGATAGGAACCGCGACTGCCCTGCACCGGTCGTTGCGACACGGCAAAGATCAGTGCGTCGCCCTGTTTCAGCGGTGCCACCTGTGGGCGGCTCTGCATGCGCGGACGTTGTTCGGTCAGGACGAACTCGCCGCCACTGAAGTCATCTCCCGGGCGCGACAGCAGTATCGCCACCTGCAAGGGAAACACCTGCTCGCCATACAGGTCCTGATGCAGGCAGTTGTAGTCCCCGGCGTCATATTGCAGCAGTAGCGGTGTAGGACGTTGCTGGCCGGCTTCATGGCAATGCTGGAGCAGCGCCGGGTGGGTCACGGGAAAGATAGTGGCGACCTGCATGCGCTGGTTCCAGTCATTGGCGATCAGCGCCAGCGGCGGATAAAGCGCCGTGCGCAGTTGCTGCACGGGGTCCGGCAACGGGTAGGCGAAATACTGGTATTCACCCTGGCCGAAACCGTGGCGGGCCATGACTACCCGCGAACGAAATACCTCCTTGCGCGGGTAAAGGGCCGCCAGTTCCTGGCATTCTTCGGGACTGAGCAGGTTGGGCAGCAGCGCGTTGCCTTGCTGGTCCAGGTCGTCGCGGATCGCCTGCCAATCCAGGGCGCGTATTCGGCTGTGCATGATGAGGTGGCCTCGAACTGTCTGCGGAACCGGCAGTCTGGCGAGCTGACGGGGCACGGACACTCCGACTCTTGCGGTCGAATTGGCAGGAGTGGGCCAGTTATAGGGAAAGATACTACGTGCTATTCGGAAACTGTCTATAAACCTGTCATTTCTGACAGTAGATCGACTTGTAACTCGTGACCAAGATATTCAGTAACTATCTCTCGGGCACAATAACAAGGAGCACTGTCATGCAAGATGAACATACCCCAGATGATCGTGAAAACCCTGAGCAGGCAATTCAGGGCGCCCCAGGGTCGCCTGTAAAAATCCAGCAGGGCGTCTACAAGATTTACACCCATTTAAGTGGCAGCAAGCTAGTTAGCATGTCTTTGAGCGGAAACGACCCGGATTCTCGTAATGTCAGGTTGTATCAGGATAGCAGCGCTGCGGAGTCCACCTGGAGTATCAGCCCCCTGAGCAACGATGCCTATTTGATGCGCAACGGAAAAATGCCTCAGTTGGCGATCCGCCAGGTCAGCGGAAATAATATATATGCTGAATATCAGGCATCCCCCATCAGTTTTTCTGCCTTTTATTGGTTTTTCAAGAATGCGGGTAATGGTTATATGTATATCGAAAATAGATCCTATGGCCATGTAATGGAGGTGAAAGGGTCGAATACGGCCGATAATACCGACATTATCGGCTGGCCCTATGCTGGAACGGCAAGCCAGAAGTTCAGGTTGGTAAAAATCGGAGATCTTTAACGTCATGTTGACGCTGTGGTGGTGACGCAGGGATATCGGCGCAAGATGAATGTCAGGGCGTCTGGATCGAGGGGGGCTGTGCTTCCCCGGCGCGCTCGCCTAGGATGCTCGCTCTGTACCCTTGCCAGGAATCCTCGTCCATGTCCGCCGCCCATCGTCTTGCCGTGCCGTTGTCCAAAGCCTACCGCCTGCTCAATCACGGCCCGACCGTACTGGTCAGCGCCGCCCACGACGGCCAGCGCAATATCATGGCGGCCGCCTGGGCCATGCCGCTGGATTTCGAGCCACCGAAGATCGCGGTGGTGGTCGACAAATCGACCTGGACCCGACGCCTGCTGGAAGCTTCGGGAACCTTCGTGGTGAACGTGCCCTGTGTCGCCCAGGCCGATATCGTTCAGACCGTGGGCACCACTTCCGGCCTTGAGCTGACCCAGAGTCACAGTCGCGACAAGTTCGATGCCTACGGCCTGGAAACCTTTACCGGCGAGAAAATCGCTGCACCGATGCTGGAGGGCTGCGTGGCCTGGCTGGAGTGCCGGTTGTTGCCGGAGCCACGCAACCATGAACAGTACGACCTGTTCCTCGCCGAAGTGATCGCGGCCCAGGCCGACTCACGGGTGTTCAGCGAGGGCCGTTGGCATTTCGAAGGGCATGACGCCTTGCGGACCTTGCACCATGTCGCCGGCGGACATTTCCTGAAGATCGGCGACGCGGTGGACGGCGAGTTGCTGCAATCCTGATTCAGCGATTGGCCATCAGGTGGGCGCCGAACAGCAGGTAGCAGGTGCCGGCGAAGCGGTCCAGACCCTTGCGGCAGCGACTGTAGAACGCCGACATACGCGTGCTGGCAAACACCAGGGCGACGCTGCAATACCAGCAGAAGGACAGGCTCGCCATGGTCGCGACGGCCATCGCCAGCAACGGCGCCGGGGGGGAGCTGGGCATGGTGGTGGCGAAGATCGTCGCGACGAACAGCGCCGACTTGGGGTTGGTCATGTTGCCCAGCAGACCGCGCATGTAGGCGTAACCCAGGCTGCGGCGCGGTTCGCCGAGGGTCGGTTGCTGCCCGGCCACGGTCGGTTGCCGGCGCAGGAACAGCTTCACGCCGAGATAGACCAGGTAAGCGCCGCCGGCGATCTTCAGGATCAGGTACAGGGCCGGCGCCGCGGTAAACAACGACTTGATACCCAGGCCACCGGCCAGCCCCCAGAGCACCGTGCCGGTGGCGACGCCAAGGGCACAGGCCACGCCATGCTTGCGCGAATTGCCGGCGGCGAGCTGGGCGGTGGTGAAGAAGTTCGGGCCGGGCGTCACCACGGCGACCGCCCAGAGCAGGGCGAGGGAAATCAGGGGGCCGGCATACATCAGGTGCTGGGTATCCATGGGGTAGGGATCTCGGTGCTGTTCAAGATTTTTGCGCCCGCCCGAAGCGTTCGCGATAAACCGATGGGGGCAGGCCCACCACGCTGCGAAAGGCCACGCGGAAACTCTCGACGGAGCGATAACCGCATCGCTCGGCGATACGATCGCTGCTTTCGTCGCCACTTTCCAGCAATTCCCGGGCCCTGGCCAGCCGTTCCTGCTGCAGCCAGGTCTTTGGGGTGATGCCAGTGGCTTCGCTGAAGCGGCGCAGGAAGGTGCGTTCGCTCATGGCCGCCTGGCTGGCGAGCTGGCGCACTTCCAGTGGTTCATGCAGACGTTCGCGGGCCCACTGCATGATCAACGACAGATCATTGCGCGGGGTCCGGCCGACCGGCGCGGGAATGAACTGCGCCTGGCCTCCGCTGCGCTGGGGCGACATCACCAGGCGCCGGGCCACGGTATTGGCCACCTGGGTGCCGAAATCCCGGGCCACCAGGTGCAGGCAGGCGTCGATACCGGCCGCGCTGCCGGCCGAGGTGATGACCTGCCCGGCATCGACGTAAAGCACGTCGGGATTCACTTCGATGGCGGGGAAGCGCTCGGAGAGCTCCTGCGTGTATCGCCAGTGGGTGGTCGCCTGGCGGCCATTCAACAACCCGGCGGCGGCCAGCACGAAGACCCCGGAACAGATCGAGACGATCCGCGTGCCACGAGCATGGGCCCGTTGCAGGGCTTCGAGCAATGCGGCCGGCGGCGGCTCGCTGCGACTGCGCCAGCCGGGCACGATCAGCGTGCGGGCATCTTCCAGCGTTTCCAGGCCGCCATCGGCCAGCACCTGGATGCCGCCCATGGCGCGCATCGGGCCGGGGTCGACACCGACGATCCGGTGCTCATACCAGGGGAAGTCGAATTCCGGACGCGGCAGGCCGAAAATCTCCACGGCGATACCGAATTCGAAGGTGCAGAGGCCATCGTAGGCCAGGATCGCAACCAGACCGGGGAAAACAGGCATTTGGCGGAAACTTACCAGTGAGTGTCTTGTCCGCCACTGTAGCGATAACACCGGGCTGGATAAAGTGTTTCCACACCCACCGATTGAAAAGGTTCACACCATGACCAGCCTGGTTCGCAGTATCCCCGCGGCGCCTTCGGCGATTGCCCTGATGCATTTCAGCAGTCGCCTGACGTTCGAAACCGATTGCTCTGACGTACAGGCCAGCCAGCAAGGCGGCGAGGTCGATTTTGTCCTGGTGGATGTGCGCGGCGAAGCCGCCTTCGCCCGTGGGCATGTGCCGGGGGCGATCAATATCCCGCACCGGCTGATGACCGCCGGGTTCCTCGCGCACTACCCGAAAGGCACCTTGTTCGTGGTGTATTGCGCGGGGCCTCATTGCAACGGCGCCCAGCGTGCGGCGCTGAAGCTGGCCGCGCTGGAGTATTCCGTGAAAGAGATGATCGGCGGGCTGACCGGTTGGCTGGACGAGGGCTTTGCCCTGGCGGGAGAAGCGCCGGCGCAACCCCGGGACGGGATTGCCTGCGCCTGTTGAGGTCGTCCGCAGGCAGGTCCCCAGGTGCTCTGCCGTGTACCCGGCATGGGTGATGGGCGTTCCCACGCCGCGAACGTGGGAACGCTCAACTCAGGCGTCCGGTTGCCAGCCACCTCCCAGCGCCGCCATCAACCCCACGCTGGCCTGCAACTGCCGGGTCTGCAGGGCCTGCAACTGCCGCTGCGCCTGCAAGGCGGCGGTCTGCGCGGTGACCACGTCGAGGTAGTTCACGGCTCCGGCCTGGTAGCTGTTCATCGCCAGGGTCTGGGTATGCTGCGCGGCGTTCACGGCGGCCTGTTCATCCTGCGCCTCCTGTTGCAGGTCGCGCAGTTGCGCCAGGTTGTCCTCGACTTCCCGTACGGCCCGCAGCACATGGCTGCGGTACTGCGCCGAAGCTTCCTCGAACTCGGCCCTGGCCTGCTGTTCCTGGGCATCGAGCCGACCGCCGTCAAAGATCGGCAGGTTGACCAGCGGCCCCAGCGCCCAATAGCGATTGCCGGCCGAGAGCAGGTTGCCGACCCCCTGGGTCTGTCCGCCGAGCAGGCCGGTCAGGCTGAAGTCCGGGTACCAGGCTGCCTTGGCCACGCCGATCCCGGCGTTGGCGGCAAACACCCGGCGCTCGGCGGCGGCGATATCCGCACGGCGTTGCAGCAGGTTACTGGGCAAGGCAGCCGGCACTTTGGGAATCGCCAGGATCTGCACGGTCGGCGCCAGTTGGAAATCGCTCGCCGACTCACCCACCAATTCGGCAATCGCATGCTCGGCCAGGTTGCGCTGACCGCGCACTTCATCCAGCTGGGCCTCGGCCTCGGCCAGTTGGCTCTGGGCGCGGGTCAGGTCCAGTTCGGAAGCGATCTTGCCTTCATACCGGTCACGGGTCAGTTGCAGGGCCTGGCTGTAGTCGTCCAGCGAACTGGAGAGAATCCGGCTCTGCGCATCCAGGCCGTTGAGCTGGATATACAAGGTCGCCAGTTGCTGTTGCAGGCTCAGTCGGGCCACCGCCAGGTCGTCGCCCGAAGCCTGGGCCTGGGCATCGCCGGCGGCGACCTGGTTGCGGATCCGGCCCCACAGGTCGAGGTCGAAGTTCAGGGCGAAACCCGCCGTGTTGCTGTTGTACACCGACGGCTGGGTACTGCCGCGCAGCGGTCGCGTGTCCGACTGTCGCTGGCGTTCGGGTTGCGCGCTGGCGGTGATCTGCGGGAACAGCCCGGCATGCAACTGGCTGGCGAAGGCCTGGGCGCCGTCATAGTGGGCGAGGGCGGCGGCGAGGTCCGGGTTGGCCTTGAGCAGCCTCTGTTGCAGGTCGTTCAGGTGCTCATCCTGGAACAGCAGCCACCATTGCCCGGACAACTGATTGCCGGGCCTGGCCAGGTGCCACGGGCCGTCGCTGGTCTGCTCGCGGTAGTGCTCCGGCAGGTCGATCCGCGGTGGCTTGTAGGTCGGCGCCAGCGAGCAGCCCTGCAAGCTGGCGATCAACAGCAGCCAGGCGCTGCGCTTAAGCCTTGGGGACATGCTGGCCTCCGGCGTCGGCAAGCTTGACCTGGTCGCCTTCGCGCAACGCATCCGGCGGGTTGTCGATCACGGTATCGGCCGGCTTCAGCCCCTGGTCGATCACTAGCCGTTCACCGAGGTCGAGGCCGATATGGATATCACGCAGGTGCACATGCTGCTGCGTGTCCATGACCGCCACCTGGGTACCGGCGGATCGAAAGATCAGGGCGCTGGCGGGGATGCTCACCCCATGGGTGTCGGCGGGGATCGGGATGGTTGCCTCGGCGTAGTCGCCGGGCAGCAGGGCGTTGTCCGGGTTGTCGGCGACGAACTGCGCCAGCAGGGTGCCGGAGCGCGAATCGACGGCGGTCGAGTTGCCCACCAGGCGCGCGGTAAAAGTCTTGCCCGGATGCTCCGGCACGCTCAACCGCACCTGCAGGCCGGGACGGATCACGCTGGCGTAGTTCTGCGGGATCGGCACGTAGAGACGCAATTGGTGTGTGTCGGCGATATCGAACAGTTCCGGGTCGCTGTCACTGTCGGCCTTGATCAACTGGCCGATATCGGTGTTGCGCGCGGTAATGGTGCCGGCAAACGGCGCGCGGATGGTCTTGTAGGCCTCCAGCGCCGACAGTCGGGCGTAGTCGGCCTGGGCAGCTTCGGCATTGGCCTGGGCGGCCGCGGCGTTGGAGCTCTTCTCATCGGCTTCCTGTTGCGAGACTGAGTGGGTGCTCACCAGGTTTTTCCAACGGGTCGCGGTGGTTTGCGCCAGGCGCGCATTGGCCTGTTCCTGGAGCATATGGGCATGGGCCTGGGCGACCTGCTGGTCGAGGTCCGGGCTGTCGATCCGGGCCAGCACCTGGCCGGCCTGGACCTGGCTGCCGATATCGCTGTTCCACTCCTTCAGGTAACCGCTGACCCGTGCATGGATCGGTGCCTTGCTCCAGGCCTCGAGGTGGGCGGGCAGGCGCAGGGTGTCGCCGGCGGCGTTCTGCCTGGGCTGGAACACACTGACCAGGGGCACGGCGGCGGTTTCGGTCCAGGCGGTCACCGCCTGTTCATGGCGGGTTCGCGCGGCAATCCCGTTGGCCACCAGCAGGGCGGCCAGGGTCAGGCCGCCAACGCCCATGTAGAGCAGGCGTTTGCCTGAGGGTTTGCGATCAGTCATGGGTACTTTCTCCAGCAACGGCGCGAGTAGGGTGACGTCCGTGCACCAGGCTGAACACCACGGGGACGAACAATAGAGTGGCAGTGGTCGCCAGGATCAGACCGCCGATCACGGCGCGTCCGAGGGGGGCGTTCTGTTCTTCGGAAATGGCCAGCGGCAACATGCCGATGATCATCGCCAGGGCGGTCATGCACACCGGGCGGAAACGGGTATAGCCGGCTTCCAGCGCGGCCTTGAGGGCATCGCCGTGCTCGGCCAGGCGTTCGCGACAGAAACTCACCACCAGGATCGAGTTGGCGGTGGCCACGCCCATGCACAGGATGGCCCCGGTCAATGCCGGGACCGACAGCGAGGTGCCGCTGAGGAACAGCATCCAGACGATCCCGGCCAGGGCCGCGGGCAGGGCGGTGATGATCACGAACGGGTCGACCCAGGACTGGAAGTTGACCACGATCAGCAGGTAGATCAGCACCACGGCGCCGAGCAGGCCGAAGCTCAGGCCACTGAAGGCTTCATGCAGGGCATCGATCTGGCCATGCAGGCTGACAATCGCGCCCTTGGGCCGGAGCGACGAGGCATCGTCGAGGATCTTCTGGATGTCATGGGCCACCGAACCGAGGTCGCGGCCCTGGACGCTGGCGTAGATATCCAGGGTCGGCTGGATGTTGTAGTGGGTGACCACCGCCGGGCTCTGCACCCGGCTGATGGTTGCCAGGCCGCCGAGGATCTGCGACTGGCCGTTACTGCCGGTGACCGGCAAGGCTTCCAGCGACGGCAGGCTGTCGAGACGGTATTGCGGGGTGGCCGCGACCACGCCGTAGGACACGCCGTTGGCCGGGTTGAGCCAGAAGGTCGGCGCTACCTGGGAACTGCCGGCCAGGGAGGCGACCATGCTGTTGGTCACGTCACGCTCGGTGATGCCCAGGCCCTTGGCGCGCATCCGGTCGACCTTGACCTGCAACGATGGATAACCCACCGACTGCTGGATTCGCAGGTCGGCGATGCCCGGCACATGTTGCAGGCGTCGTTGCAGTTCGAGGGCGAACACGCGGTTCTCCTCGGCACTGCGTCCGGAGATCTTCACATCCAGCGGCGCCGGGGCACCGAAGTTGAGGATCTGGCTGCTGATGTCTGCCGGGAGGAAGGCGAAGTGGCTGCCGGGGAAGCTTTCCGGCAGGGCGCTGCGCAGTTTCTTCACGTAGTCGGCGGTCGGCTGGTGGTCCGCCTTGAGGGTGACCTGGATATCGCCGTCCTGCGGGCCGATGGTGCCGCTGCTGCTATAGGCCATGTCGATGCCGCTCAGCGGGATACCGATGTTGTCGACGATATTGTCCAGTTCCTCGGCGGGAATGATCTCGCGGATGCGTGCTTCGATGCGGTCGAAGGCCGCCGCGCTTTCCTCGATCCGCGTGCCCAGCGGCAGGCGCACATGCAAGGCCAGGGCGCCGGCGTCGGTGGCCGGGAAGAAGTCCTGGCCCAGGCTCGGCAACAAGGCGAAGGACGCCAGCACGCAGGCCAGGAAACCCAGCAGGAAACGTTTGCGGCAGCCCAGGGCGAGGGTCAGCAGGCCATGATAGACGTCCCGCACGCTGGAGAAGCCGCGTTCGAAACCCTGCTGGAAATTCAATACGCCCTGCAGCAGCGCATTGCGTGGGCGGGCGTGCTGCTCGCCTTCGTGATGGTTGATGAATTCATCCTCGGGATGATGGCCGGCACCGCCTTCGACGACATGGGGCTTGAGCAGGAACATCGCCAGGGTCGGGACCAGGGTCCGCGAGAGGATGAAAGAGGAGGCCATGGCAAAGATCACCGCCAGGGCCATCGGCCGGAACAGGAAGCCGGCAATGCCCTGGAGCATGAACATCGGCACGAACACGATGCAGATACACAATAGCGAGACAAAGGCCGGGCCGACGATCTGCCTGGCGCCGTCGAGGATCGCGTCCTTCACCGCCTTGCCTTGTTCCAGGTGCCAGTTGATGTTCTCGATGGTCACCGTGGCATCGTCCACCAGGATCCCCACCGCCAGCGCCAGCCCGCCCAGGGTCATGACGTTGAGGGTCTGGCCGGTGGCCGCGAGCAGGGCGATGGCCGAGAGCACCGCGAGGGGAATCGAGGCGGCGATGATCAGGGTCGAGCGCCAGCTGCCGAGGAACAGCAGGATCATCGCACTGGTCAGCAGGGCGGCGATGATCCCTTCGCGAGCGACGCTGCCCACCGACTGCTTGACGAACACCGAGGCGTCTCCCAGCAGCGAGGTCTTGAGTTCCGGCGGCAGGGTTTCGTTGATCAGCGGCAGCATGTTGCGGATGCCGTCGACGATCGACAGGGTGGAGATATTGCCGTTCTTCATCGCCGGCATCAGTACCGCGCGGCGACCATCGACCCGCACGATATTGGTTTGCGGCGGCGAGCCGTCACGCACGTGGGCCACCTGGCCGATGGTGATCAGGGCGCCGTCGACGGTCTTGATCGGCAGGTCGTTGAGTTCTTCGATGACTTTCGGGCTGTTGTTCAGCAGCACCGTGTATTCGTAGGGGCCGAGTTTGGCGGTGCCCACCGGAATGATCTGGTTCTGCGCGGCCAGGGCATTGCCCACGTCCTGGGCCGACAGACCCTTGGCGGCCAGCGCCTGGGGATCGAGGTCAAGGGTGATCTGGCGTTGCTTGCCGCCCATCGGCGTGGGGATCGCCAGGCCGGGAACGGCGGTCAGCGGCAGGCGGATGTTGTTCTGTACCAGGTCGCGGATCTTCGCTTCCGACAGGGTCGGGCTGGAAAACGCCATCTGCAGGATCGGCACCGTCGAGGCGCTGTAGTTGAGGATCAGCGGCGGGGTGATACCCGGTGGCATCTGTTTCAGCACGGTCTGCGAGACCGCCGTCACCTGGGCGTTGGCGGTGCGGATGTCCACTCCCGGTTGAAAGAAGATCTTGACGATGCCCATGCCGGGCAGCGATTGCGATTCGATATGTTCGATGTCGTTGACCGTGGTGCTCAGGGAGCGTTCGTAGGTGTAGATCACCCGGCCGGCCATGTCCTCGGGGGACAGGCCGTTGTACTGCCAGACCACCGCGACCACCGGGATGCCGATGTCGGGAAACACGTCGGTGGGGGTACGCAGGGCCGCCAGTGGCCCGATGATGCAGATGAAAATCGCCAACACGATAAATGTGTACGGCTTGAGCAATGCGGTCTTTACCAGCCCGAGCATGCGTTGAACCTCCGGAGAGTGGAATTGCAGACCCCGGCAGTCTTGCCGCTGGAACTTAACGTTTGGCTTTCACCAACATGAAGGATCTTTTAGATAAGGACTGAAATTCCCTTCATCTCTATTCATTTGTTCAAAACGCTCTGCCTCGCCACTCTTGACCTCGATTCGACGGCCGGTCCGTCCATGAAAACAACAGATCAATGTGAGAGGAATTCATACGATGACACTTAAGCCGCTGATGCTGATCCCGACCCTCGGCCTGGTTTGCCTGCTGTCCGCCTGTGCCGGTCCCGTTCCCAAGGCCGACCCGAGCCAGGCTTGGATCGGCCTGCAGGGCGAGTCCAGCGACGACTTGCTGGCCGAGCGTGTGGATGGCAAGCGTGTGGATGATGGCCGCTACTTCGAAGTGACACCGGGCAAGCACAACCTGGAAGTGACCCTGATCCAGGGCGCCAATGGTGACGACGACCAGCCCGAGTGTTCCGGGCATGTGGTGTACGACCAGTTCAAGGCGGGTCGGCAGTACCACCTGGTGGAGTCGGGCTCGGGCACCGATGTCGGCGCGGTACTGATGAATGACCACGGCAAGCAAGTGGCCGAGTCCCATCTCTTCTCCTGTATCTGAGCAACGAATTTCCCATTCGAGGTAATGCGTCATGACACTCAAACCCCTGATGTTGCTGCCAACCCTGGGTCTGGCTTTTCTCCTGTCGGCCTGTGCCGGCCCCATGCCCAAGGCCGATCCGAGCCAGGCCTGGATCGGGCTGCAACAGGAGACACCGAATGATCTGCTGGCGGAAAAGGTCGATGGCAAGTCGATCGATGACGGGCGCTTTTTCGAGGTGAGCCCGGGGGCGCACAAGCTCGATGTGATGCTGGTGGAAATCCCCACGGGCGACGCCAACCAGGAAGACTGCTCGGGGCAGGTGTCCTATGACCAGTTCAAGGCCGGTGAGCACTACAGACTGGTGGAATCAAGCCTGGGCCAGGAAGTCAGCGCACGGCTGATGGATTCCCATGGCAAGGAAGTGGCGGACACCGGCGACTTCCAGTGCATGCCGGGCTGAGGTCGTCGGGCGCCTGATGTGCCGCGGGGACCGCCGGTCTGGTTCATGGGCGCGCTCAAGGCAGATTGACATCACCTGATCTACTGTTGCTCTCGGGCCAGCCAGTCCCCGGCCCGATGGAGGTTCAGGGAGATCGATCATGGCACATGTACGTCGCGATGTATGGAAGCTGGAGCCGGGCTGGAACGACACCTTGTTGTGGTATGCCCGTGCGGTTGAAGCACTGCGTAAAAAACCGATCACCGATCCTGCCAGCTGGCTGTTCCTGGCGGCGATACATGGCATTACCCGGCCGCTCTGGGAAAATGCCGGTTATGTAACCGCGCAGACGCCGTTTCCGCCGCCAGCGCAGCAGAAGCTCTACTGGAACCAGTGCCAGCATCAGAACTGGTACTTCTTTCCCTGGCACCGAGGGTACCTCGGTGCGTTCGAGCAGATCGTGCGCGCCACTATCGTCGATCTCGGAGGCCCGCCAGGCTGGTCGCTACCTTACTGGAACTACAACGGCAGTACCCAGGCACAGGAGTTGCCGAAGTGCTTTGCACAGCAGAACTGGCCGGACGGTGCGCATAACCCGTTGTATGTCGAGCGTCGTTATGGGTTGAACAAGACCCCGATTGTCATCCCTGCGCAGTACATCCGGCTGAAAGCACTGCGCGATCACACCTTTGCCGGCTCTGAAACCGGCGTTCCTCCCGGTTTTGGTGGGCCGGAATCGCTCTTTATCCAGCATGGCGTCGCCAACGGACTGCTCGAGTCCGAGCCCCATAACAACGTCCACGGTGTCGTGGGCGGCAGTTCAGGCAAAACCAGTGGTTTGATGAGCAATCCCAATACCGCGGCGCTGGACCCGATTTTCTGGTTGCACCACGCCAATATCGATCGTCTCTGGGAGGTTTGGCTCAAAGCCTATGGTGGTAATCACAACCCCCCGAATCCGGACTGGGTGGACGGTCCCCTGGATGCCGGACCACCGTTCATCATGCCGCAGGCCGGTGGCGCCGCGCCCTGGAAATACAAGGTGCGCGATGTATTGGATACACGTGTGCCCAAGTTGGACTACACCTATGAAGACACGACCGCGCCGCAGGATAAACACCCCCTGCTCCAGCGCCGTCTGTTGAATCTTGGAGCCATAATCGCAGCGCCGATCCCGGAGGTGCTGATGACCCGTGATACCGATGTCGAACTGATCGGTGCCAATTCCTCGGTGCTCAACCTCTCGGGCGGCAGCGTCGACACCTCCGTGCACCTGGACAAACCAGGCTCGCAGAAAGTGCTGAACAGCCTGAGATCGGTCGCGAATTTTTCCCTGGCGGTTCCGACGTTGCCGGATCGGGTGTTCCTGAACCTGGAGCATATCCGCGGCAACAAGGATTCGGCGCTGTTTGAGGTCTACGTCAATCTCGCTCCGGAGGCCGTTCCCGACGAGCATCCGGAGTTGCATGTCGGGACGATCTCGCTCTTCGGTGTCGAGCAGGCCAGCCAGGCCGATGGTCACCATGCTGGCAATGGTGTCAGCCAGGTATTGGATATCACTGAAGTGGTGGATGCCCTGCATCTCGGCGGAATCCAGGACCTGAGCAAGCTGAATGTACGTTTTGTGCCCGTCACGCCTGTCGGTCCCGACGACAAGATCACGATCGGTCGAGTGAGTCTCTACCGTCAAGGCGATTGAGCATGGGACGGTATCTGCTGCTTTTCCTGACCCGGGGCAGCCGGCCGTGGCTGATAGTGATCAGCCTGGCCGGTTGGGGCTGGCTGGTGGGGGGCGTACAGAGGCTTTCGGTCCCGGCGTTCTGCGGGACCTGGCCTACCCTGGGTTATGCAGCAAGCTGGCAAGGTATTGAACAGGCGCTGCTGTTCAACCCGCCAGGGCAACTGCTGGGCGGCTGGAGCCTGATGCTGGTGGCGATGATGCCCTTGTTGATGGTGCATCCGCTGGAGTATCTATGGCGGACCAGTCTGTCGAGAAAGCGCTGGCAGGCGCTGGGCCTGTTCGTGATCGGTTTCGGCAGCGTCTGGGTCCTGGCGGGGGTGGGGCTGTTGAGCCTGGTGGTGAGCGTGCGGGTGCTGCTGGGTATCGAGCCCTCAGGCGTTTTTCTGCTTGGTTTGTCGATCTGCCTGTTATGGCAGGCCTCTCCCGTCAAGCAGCACAGCCTGAATCGTTGCCATCATCAACCCCGCATTTCGGCCTTCGGTTTTGGTTTCGTCACGGACTGCCTGAGGTTCGGAGTTGTCAGTGGTGTCTGGTGTGTGAGTTCGTGCTGGGCGTTGATGCTGCTGCCGATGTTGATGGAACAAGGGCATCTGGTCTTGATGGCGTTCGTCATGGTCTGGATGCTGCTGGAGCGTTTCCTGAGAAATCGACCTCCACACTGGCGCTGGCCTTTTCTGGCCGAGATCGATGCGTTGAGGGCGCGAGCGTTGAAGCAGAGATGATATCGTAAGGCCATCTATTGCACGGATGCGCCGCCATGAACTGTCCTTCTCGTTCCCGAATGTTTTCCCGACTGCGTCACCTGACCCTGGTAGCGCTGCTGCTGGGCAGCAGCGCCGTGCTGGCCGCCAATACACCCTGTTCCGGCAGCAAGGGCGGGATCGCCGGGTGCGATGGCGAGACCTTCCTGTGCAATGACGGCTCGATCAGTGGCTCGAAGAAGAACTGCTCGGCGGTGCTGGGTATCCGCGAGGACGCCCGGCCGGCGCGCCCGCAGGGCTTGCTGCAGGGCGCCGAGGGTTGCCAGTGTGGCAGCGGCAGTTACTGCACCGGGCCCCGGGGTGGGGTCTATTGCCTGACGCCCGGTGGCAGTAAAAGCTACAAGCGCAAATAGTCAGTAGGGCGCGGCACTGATGGTCGCGTTGCGCCAGGCGGTCTGCAGTTGTTCATTCAGCAGGGGCGGAACGCTTTTCCCCGGCTGCTTCTCCAGGCTGAGTTTCAAGCCATTGAGCGAACGACCGCTGAGACGATTGCCCGCCAGGTCCTCGCGGAACACCCGCTCCGCGTCGGCATACTGGCCCTGGTCGAGCAATGCGTAGCCGAGGGATTCACGCAGGGTGTAGTACCAGTCCGGTGGCTCGTTGTAGCTGAGGTTGTCCTGGATCTCGACGGCCTTGCGCCAGGCGTCGATCACCTGGGCCTTGTTGTCCCCCTGCAGGGCCTTGAGGTCGGTGAGCAGCGCCTGTGGCGAATCCTTGGTGAACACTTGCACGGCGGCCTCCTTGAGCGCCATCAGGTCCAGCTTGCCCTGGCTGCTGTCCTGGGCCTTGTTCAGAAGGATCAGGTCGGCAATGCGAAACAGCTCGATGGCCTTGTTGCTGCCGTAGTTCAAGTCCGGGGTGTCCTTGAGGCTGGCATTGACCGCCTGCCAGTAACCCTTGAGCGCGTCGCGCGCGGCGGCGGTGTCGAGCCCCGGCTTCGCCACTTGCCGATAGGCTTCGGCATAGGCGGCCATGGCCTGGGTGTAGGGATTGGTCAAGGCTTTCCAGGACGTCTTGCTGTCCTTGTTGGCCGCGGTACAGGTGTCGTTGATGGTCTGCAGGCCGGCCTTGATCTTCGGCTCGATACGCTGCAGCGTGTCCCAGTCCTGGAAGCGCACGGCGAAGTAATAGGGCACCGCATAGAAGTAGTCGGACTTGACGCGGATCTCATCGGGATACTGTTTGCAGAGGAAATCCAGCGCCGCGTAGCGGGTGGTGTTTTCCACCAGTTCCTCGGCCATGTTCATGGCTTCGTTCTGCCGGCCTTCGATGGACAGGGTCCAGACCAGGAAGTGGATGTTGTGCCCCAGGTAATGCAGCGGGTAGGGGCTCTGCGGGTTGACCTGGTGGGTGTAGGCACGGTCCACCGAGACCGCGGTGTAGTTGGCGACGCTGGCCAGGGCATTGTTGCCGGTGCGCTGGTAGATATGCGAGGCCATGTGCACCAGGTGGCCGATCGCCGGGTTCTGGTCGCGGAAGCGGTCGGCCATGGGCAGGCCGCTGGTGGGGAAGGGCGACTCTTCTATGGCATGGATATAGAAGTGGTTGGCGCCGGTATGGAACTGGTCCTGCACCAGTACCCGGTTGAGCACCTGCAAGGCCTCGTAGGCCGCGGGAGTGGGACGCACTTCATCGGAGATCGCTTCGGCGCCTTGCCACCATTTCCACGGGGTGAGGTTGAGCAGGGCGTCGGCATACAGCGTGGCAGCGTCGAGATCGTCGAAATAGGTCTGCGACAGGTTCTTCATGGCGTCGGCATAGCGCTGGTTGCCTTCCTTGCTCAGGAATACCTTGCCGTCCCTGGCCGTGTACAGGGTCAGGAAGGCATCGGCGTAGTCGACCTCGCGCTGCAATTGCCGGTCGCTGAAACGCTCTTTGCCGGCCGGGTTCTTGAGGCGGGCCCTGGCGTTGTCCCGGGCGATCTGCGCCGAACGATAGGCCAGGCGATCGCAGCCGGTGGTGGCATCGCTGTTGATATTGGAGTTGGCCGACAAGGCGATCCCCCAGTAGGGCATCGCCGCGCCTTCGTCGAAGCGACTGGCCTGGTAGAAGGCCCGAATGGCTTCGGAAAAGTTGAAACCATATTGCAAGGCAATGCCCTGGCTGTAGAACGCCTCGACCTGGTCGGCGTCCTTGAAGCTGACCAACGGATAACGGGTGCCGCCCAGGCCCGAGAGCAGGTGATCCTTGGCGGTGTCCTGCTCGCTGACACACTCGTGCAGCACATCGAGGTAGGGTTCGTCCGGCGTCGCCGGGATGAAGCTTTTCGGTTCTGCGGGGGCCTCATGACCCAGGGTGTGGGCCTGGGCCGTGCCGGCCAGCAGGAGCAGGGCCATCAGTGGCGTGTGGATCAGGTTGCGGACGTCCATGCAGCAATTACTCCGAACGGGGTGTCAGTTGTGTATGCAGAGGGTTGCCGGCCTCTTCGCTGGCAAGCCAGTTCCCACCAGTGCCCGGTTATACGGGCTCGGACACTGTGGGAGCGGGCTTGCCCGCGAAAGGGCCCGCAAGGTGGACACTGTCTAACCGGCCAGACGGGCAATCTGCGGCGCCAGGTCCTTCTGTGGAATGACCACCTGTACCAGCACGGTCTTGCGGTTGTCGAGCAGCTTCGGCAACAACTCGTCCAGCTCGCCCTGGGTCGAGACCCGATGGCCCTCGGCGCCGAATCCCTTGGCCAGCGCCAGGTAGTCCCAGGTCGGCAGGATATCGAACGGAGCGAACTCTCCGTCCTCCTTGAACGCATCGATATCCACGAATGCCTGCTCGATGGCATAGACCTCGTTGCTCATGACAAACACCACGGCATTCACCTGGTTGCGCACCAGGGTCGAGAGCGACTGGCACATCATCATGAAGCCGCCGTCACCGGCCACCACGAACGGCCGGCGGCCGCTGCCCATGGCCACGCCCAGCGCGCAACCGGTCTCATGGCCGAGAGAGCCCCAGATCGCATCGGCGACAAAGCTGTCCCGGGGCATGTCCATCAGGTTGCTGGCGGCATAGAGCGACGAACTCTCGCCGAGGATCAGGCTGCCGTTTTTCCACCAGCCATGGGCACGGGCGAAGCCGTCCAGGGTTTCGAGAAAGCGCGTGTAGCCCAGCAGCGGGTCGTCGCCGTGGGCGGCTTTCAACAAGGACGGCACGGGCTCACGGAGCACGGGTGGTTGCGGGAACTCGTCATCCAGGCCCAGGGCCCGAGTCAGGGCCGTCAGGTACTGGGGCAGCGGCACATGGGGGTAGTACTGCAAGCCGGTACGGGCCAATTGGGTATTGACCAGCGTGATCTTGTCGAACTTGTTGTCCAGCAGTTGCAGGTAGTCGTCGGTGAAAATCACCCCCAGGGCGAGGATGCAGTCGGTCTGCTCCATCAGGGCCTGGGTCTGCGGCAGTGACGCCGTGCCGGCATAGGTGCCGATAAATTGCGGATGGCTTTCGTCGAGAACGGTCTTGGCTTCCAGCGACGTGGTAAACGGCAGGCCGCTGGCTTCGATCAGGTGCAGGGCCTGTTGCTGCAGACCGAAGCGAGCGATCTCGATGCCGAGCATGATGATCGGTTTGCCGGCTGCCCGCAGGCGTTCCACCGAGGTTTCCACGGCGGCTTTCAGGGACGTCTCGTTGCACCGCGTCGGTAGCGGCAGCAGGCTGCCGACCGGGCGCTCGCAACAGCCGCCCCAGACATCCTGCCAGGCTTCCAGGTAGACCGGCCGCCGCTCGCTGATGGCGGCGACCAGGGCCTTGTCGATCAGGGCCGGGGCGGTCTTTCTGTCACTGAGCAACTCGCAGGCGACGGTGATGTTTTCGAAGACCTTGCGCCCCACCTCGAGATCACCGGTGGAGTGATGGAACAGGACATCCTCGGACCAGATCCGCTGGCGATTCTTCGCATTGGGGCTGGCGCTGATCACCACCACCGGGTTGCGTTCCACATAGGCGCCGGCAATGGCGTTCACTGCACTGAACGTGCCGACGCCATACTGCAGCGAGACTGCGCCAATCCCCGTGTAGCGGGCATAGCCATCGGCGGCATAGGCGGCGCTCATTTCATTGATTTCGCCCACGGGGTGGATATCCGGATCGCGCTCCAGGGCATCCATGAACTTCGAGACATAGTCGCCCGGCACCTGGAAGACCTTGTCCACCCCCAGTTCCTTGAGGCGGGCCAGCAGGTAGTCGGCGACGCTGAAATCATCAGTCTTTTCCATGATCGATCCCCTTGTACGCGAACTCGGTCACGTCATTGAGCGTCTTCGCGCAATCCTTGCAGGGCGGACGGTGGTCCGGGTCTAGGTTGCAGCCATCGGGTGTCGGCACTGGCAGCAGGGCATAGTCCTTGGGCAGCCAGGCCGGACGCTTGAGACCGAAGAAGTCCTGCAGCGTCGATTCGGCCACGGTGACCGCGCCTTCGACCCAGCCCTGGCCGATGGAATAGGCTTCGCCGACGATATAGATCTGCTGTTGTTCCACCGGGTGGCGCATGCGACAGATGATCCGGTCGATCCGGTAGTTGGCCTTCCACTCGTGCCAGCCGCCGCCATACGGATCGCTGTCCCAGGCGTGGTAGACCGCCGAATAGGGCCGCGGCAGCTCGACCTGGTCGTGGACCTGGGTCACCTGCATCTGCGCGACGCGGACCATTTCGTCGCTGACCGGGAACTGGGTCCTGGGCACCACGGGTTCGGCCTTGAGCTTGCCGGCCAGGCTGGCCGGAGTGAAGCCGACAAAGGGGGCGCCATCCTCCAGGCCTTTCCAGAACGGCACGGTCCCGATGTCGTTGTAGGAGGCCATCAGCAGCGAGTTGAGCGTGTGCTCGCCGCCTTTCTGCTCGCACTCGGTGCCCATGTAGTAGATCTGCCGCACCGGCAGGTCGGTGACCGAACGCCCTGCCACCAGGCCGAGGGCGCGCCACCAGGGTTGTTCGTAGGCCAGGAACAGCTTGAAGGCCGATTGCACCAGCACCGAGCCGAGGTTTTCCTTGAGCCACGGGTCGCTGAAGAACGGCGAGTCGATCAACTCCAGTGCGCGGCGAGGCATGGCGAGGATGATTTTTTTCGCCTTGACCACCTGGCCGCCGCTGCTGTCGCGAGTGGCGCCGTCGACGCTGATGGTGTTCTGGAAATGCAGGCGATAAGGGAAGTCGGCGTCCTTGGCGTAGAGGATACTGGCCAGGCGCTGGTTCATCTGCACCCGCTGCTGGCCTGGCAGCTTGCCCGGCAGTTTGGCGAACTTGGCGGCGAGGGTCAGCGGCAGGCTCTGGAAACCCTTGGTCAGGGTCAGGAACTCGGTGGTGTCGCTGTATTCGGTGGCCGGCAACTGGGTCACGGCGCTGGCGTTGGCGACGTTGGCGTCATAACCGCCGGCGTCCTTCATGAACTGGTAGCCCTCGTTGCTCATCACCCGGTACAGCAGGTCCCAGAAGCCGTACTTCCAGATCTCCTTGCCGAACACCTTGACCTGCATCTGCTGGCACAGGCTGAGCTTGTCGAAACCGGGATAGACATAGTTCATCACCTTGACCTGCAGGTCCTCGGGGCAGAAGCCGCGCTCCGACCAGGCCAGGTCATAGGGGATTTTTTCCGGCGCCTCGACGAAGTCGCGGTAACGGAAACGCTTGCCCCGCAGGTAGAACAGGTTGTTCTTCGAATACACCGGCTTGGGCGCGCCCATGGGGAAGTCCTGGCTTGGCAGCTTGAGGTGCTTGACCAGGTTGTCCACCAGTACGTGGCCGTCCTTGCCGGGGATGTAACGCATGCCGCCGACCTCGGCGACCACGTTCGGCAGGCCCGGTAGATTGATGCTGAAGAGCCGGCCGCCAATGCGGTCGCTGTATTCGAACAGGGCAATGTCCTGCGTATCGCCATGGGTCTGTTGCAGACGCCAGGCGCTGTAGGTGCCTGACACTCCGCCGCCGATCACGGCAACGTCCAGTTCCAGTTCTTGCGACTTCATGACGAACTCCATTTCGGGAAGGAGAGGGACCGCGTTTTCCGGTCGCGACCTAGTATCGTCGAGTTTTGGCGGAATGCCAGTTTGCCATCATCGGGGTTTCGAGGCGGCGGGTGACCTGTCCGTCGATGGACGAAGAAAGGCTGGGAGAGAGAGGGGGATCAGGTCCTTTCGATGCGTTGAAAGGACCTTTGCAGCCGTTACGCCTGGGGCTGGCGCCGGTCGCTGCGGTAAACCCGCAGGCAGACGCCGGTGGCGACCAGTACCGGCAGGATCAGTGCCCACAAGCCACAGGCCAGGTAGAGCAGGGCCGCACCGATACAGCCGAGGGCAAAACCCAGCAGGGTGGTGCAGATCGGCTTGAGGCGTTGCTTGATGACGAGCCGCTGGGCGTCATCATGCTCGGTCCACAGGGCGAATACATCGACGGCGAACTGGGTGACATTGCCGGTCATCAATGTGGTCGGTGGCGTGCCTTTCATATGTTGGCGGGAAATGGCGTTCTGGATCGCCATGGCGGTGACCCCGGTCATGCCGGTGATCAGCGCCGTGGCGCTGTCGCCATCGGTAAACGGCCCCCAGACAATCGCCAGCAGGGCAAAGGCCGCAAGCATCAGGGTATGGGCGATCAGCAACAGGCGCAGCGGTACCCATCCGCGCCGATGGATCGCCACGGCGGCCAGGTGGGTCAGTCCCACCACCAGGACGAACACCGGCAGGGCGATCAACTTGGGCAAGGCGCCGGAAGTGCCATGGACGATACTCACCCCCAAGGTTACGAAGTTGCCGGTGACATGGGCGGTAAACAGACCCTGCAGGGCGAGGAAGCCCAGGGTGTCGACAAAGCCGCCGTTGAAACTGAGGGCCGGGCCCACACTGGGGTGCAAGGGGGATTCCATGGCCTGTCCTCGGGTTTGGGTGACGCAGGATTGATCGGGGTTGCCGGGTGGCAGCAGACGGTAACTCGCCGCTGGTCGTCGATCAAGGTAGAGTCCGGCTCCTGTGTCGTTGCCACTTCGAGGCCCGTGAATGACTGCCGTGTGTTTTGCTCCCTGCCACTCCTTGGCCGGGCGCTTGCTGGAACTGTTGCCCGTGGTCCAGGGGGACGGTTCCCATGACCTGTCGCATATCCATCGGGTATGGAAAAACGTCTGTGCGATCCAGCGCGAGGAAGGCGGTGACCTGGACATCCTGATCGCCGCGACGCTGTTGCATGATTGCGTGGCGGTGGAGAAGGACTCGCCGCTGCGGGCCCGTGCTTCGCGCCTGTCGGCGGAAAAAGCCTCGACCCTGTTGACGCAACTGGACTGGCCGGAACCGAAGATAGCCGCCACCGCCCATGCCATCGAAGCCCACAGCTTCTCGGCGGCGATCGCCCCGACCACCCTCGAAGCCCGGATCCTGCAGGATGCCGACCGACTGGACGCGCTTGGCATGATCGGCGTGGCGCGCTGTTTCCATGTCGGCGGGCGCCTTGGGCTCAGCCTGTACGATCCGGCGGATCCGCTGGCGCAACACCGTGGGTATGACGATCAACGCTTCAGCCTCGATCATTTCCAGACCAAGCTGCTGCACCTGGCCTCGGGTTTCCAGACCGCCACGGGGGCACGCTTGGCGGCGATCAGGCATGAGCGTCTGCAGCGTTTCATGGAAGATTTCATGGAAGAAATAGGCGTGTGAACTGCCTGGCGCTATGAAAATTCGCTACGCTCGATGGCCACAGCAAACGGCTCAAGGATGTGATTCATGCGCGTACTGCAAACCAACGCCCAGGACGATTTCCGGGTCAAGGCGTATGCCGGCACCAGCGGGGTGCTGCTGGCAATGGACCTGGCGGAGTCGAAGCGGGCTGGCCTGCTGGGTTTTGCCATCGAGCGCCAGGTGGGGACCAAGCCCTGGCTGTTTCTCTTCAACAGCCTGACCTTTCCCGGCAAGGAGCACACCTTTCCCCAGTACCACGCCACCCCCAGCGATCTGGCGCCGTTGCAGAAATTCCGCTGGGCCGACTACAACGTCGAGCCCGGCACCACCTGCAATTACCGCGTGCACCTGGCCTACGGCACGCCCGATGCGCCACAACTGGGCGAGTCGCTGGCGGTCACGGTAACCACCGACAACGGCCTGCCGAAAAACCAGCGGGTGATCTTCAATCGCGCGGTGGCGGCGAGCCAGGGTTTCGAACGCAAGTTTCCCGACCTGGACAAGCAGCTCACCACCCAGAAAGACCTGCCTATCGAGGCCTGGCCCGACGCCGCGCGCCTGTGGCTGGAGAATGGCCTGCTGGAAGAACTGCTCGGTTTTATCGCCCGTGCCACGGATGCACAGTGGGGGCTGGATATCGCCATCTACGAGTACCAGTTGAAGGCGATTGTCGATGCCGTCAACGCCGCCCAACAGCGCGGCGCGCGGATCCGTGTGCTGTACCACGCCAAGGTCGGTGACGACGACACCACCCTGAACGAACAGAACCTGGCGGCGATTCCCGCCGAGGGCAAGCGCGGGCGGGTGACCAGCAATATCTTCCACGACAAGTTCATCGTCCTCAGCCAGCGCGATGCCGCCGGCGAGTATCGGCCCGAAGCGGTACTGTGCGGCAGTACCAACTTCACCGCCAATGGCGTCTACCGCCAGGCCAACGTTGTGCACATACTCGACGACAGTCGCCTGGCCGGCGAGTACATCCAGGTCTTCGAACAGATCTGGGCGGCGCCGGCGAATGTGGCGGCGACCCGCAAGTGGATTACCCAGAACAATCCGATGGACCCGGCCCAACCCTTGTTCGCCGGGTTTTCCCCGCGCACCGGCCAGGGCGACCTGAAGGAATTCGAGCAGATCATCACCGCGGCGCGCAAGGACCTGCTGTTCGCCACGGCCTTCGCCTTGCCCCAGCAGATTCTCGATGCCTTGCTCGGCCAGCCCCATGACGATGTCTTGCGTTATGGCCTGCAGAACACGGCCAGCAGTATTTCCGGCATCCACGCCGACCGCACCGATGACTTTGTCGCCACGGCGCTGCTCAATACCGGCCTGGAAGGCTGGATCAAGGAAGGGCTCAACGGTCAGAAGGGGCGGCTGCTGGTGCACACCAAGGCCATCGTCACCGACTTCACCACCGATTCGCCGACCATCATCAGCGGCAGCCACAACCTCAGCGTCGGTGCCAGTGACGGTAATGACGAAAACTTCCTGGTGATACGTGGCGATGTCGACCTGGCGGACCGTTATGGCCTGGAGATCCTGCGTTTCTACGAGCATTACCGGTTTCGCTATTACGCGAAGAAACTGGCGCTCAAGCAGGTCCAGCCGCTGTCGCCGGACAATAGCTGGAGCGACGGGTATTACCAGGACGGGGACCTGAAGATGTTGTCGCGGTTGCGGTTTGCCGGGCGTTGAAGTGGATTCGATGATTGCCAGGTTCAAGACTGGATGATATTAAAGGGCCATTTTTATTTCGGGCCTTGCCCGGCAATCGAGCAAGGAATCGCCAGGCATGGACAGCAGTGATGGATCGAGTGGCAATGAAGAGCTGATTCCACTCAGCAGTGTCATTAAAAATACCGTTCTGAGCGGCCTTTCCTACCCGGTCCCCAAGGATAAGGAAAACGTCGAGAAAAACCCGGCTCTTGCCCCCGTTCACTTCGTCACCACGCACAATGATGATCCCTGGTCGGCAGGTCTGGATGATCGTCTGGGAGTGGCTGAAGAAGCCAAGGCATTTGCCCGCATGGCGTTAGCCAAGGCGTTTACACCGCCCTTGGCCATCGGCTTGTTTGGCGACTGGGGCAGCGGCAAGTCGTTTTTCATGAGGTTGGTGTACGAGCATATCGAGCGTCTGACCTCAGCGACGCTTCCGGTCAAGGGCGCGCCAGAGGCTGGCTCATCGGACTTTCACCGTGAGGTGGTGCAGATCCGCTTCAATGCCTGGCACTACGCCGAGACCAACTTGTGGGCCAGCCTGGTCGAGCACCTTTTTACGGAGCTGGATCGTTGGTATGGCGCCAACCATCACGATGATCCCCATGCACTCCTCGATGGCTTGTCAACGGCAAGGGCGTTGACGCTGGAGGCCGCGAAAGAACTGGTGGAGCAGCGGCTCGAGCAGCGCAAGGCCTCCCAACGGTTGAGTGAGGCCGAGACGCAACTGGCGGTGGCCCGTGCGTCATTGAAAACGTCTGCTGACCTCTATGTGGGAGCCGTGATCTCTGTATTCGCTGATCCGAAGTCTGATTCTGAGTCTGATCCGGGCATCGAAGAAATCAAGACTGAATTCAAGGCGGCGGTAAGCGAGCTGGGTATTGCACATCTGGCCGGAGAGGTTGAAAGCTTCCAAAAGGTCTCATCGTCACTGCAGGGCGAAGCTACACGGGCTCGCCTCTTGTTTGACGGCTTCAAGTACCAATTGCAATCGGGTTTTTTCATCGGACTTTTCGCAGTGATCGTATTGGCGACGCCCTTTGTTGCGGCGGCGGCAGTGAAGCTCATTCCGTTTCTACAGGGATTGCACGAGGGCGTTTTCGCGCTGGCGTTCGGATTGGCAGGCGTGACCGGGTTGGCCACAAAACTGTTGAAAACGGTCAGGGGCTCCCTGGATAAACTGGAAAGATCCAAGCGTGCGCTGGATATTGCCGTAGAGAAGAAACTCAAGGCTGAAGTGGCGCAGGTGCAGAAGGCGCAAGCGAACCTTGGCAAGATCAGCGCCGATGTGGAAGCGGCCAAGGCCCGTGTGCAAGTAACCAGTGCGAAGCTGGCGCAGGCAACGCAGGACTTTCAGGAGGGCACCGGCGCCGGGCGCCTGAAGCAGTTCATTCGTGAGCGGGCTGATGGGCGCTATGCGCAGCACCTTGGCTTGATCGCAACCATTCGCAAGGACTTTGAGCAGTTGGCGTCCAATATCGCCCAACTTGCAGGTAATGCTGTCGCCACCGGTAGCGATGGAAGCCGGGAAAAACCTCCCTCTGCGGTCCTGGCTGCGGAGCGTGCTTTCAGGGCAGAAATGGGCCGATTCCTGTGGCGCTATCGGCATGAGCTTGAAGCGGATGAGCTTCTGAAACTGCGCAAACCTCTTTCCTTGTCTTCACGAACTGCAGACGAGATCTCTTTCAAGCGGATCGTGATTTACATCGATGACCTTGATCGCTGCCCGCCAGAGAAGGTCGTGGATGTGCTGCAGGCGGTTCACCTGTTGCTGACATTTCCGATTTTTGTCGTCATGGTCGCCGTGGATGTGCGCTGGGTCAGCAATGCGCTGCTCAAGCACTATCGGGGAATGATGTCCGGTGTTCGAGACTCAGGAAAAGACATCGCGTCGGCTACCGACTACCTGGAGAAAATTTTCCAGATACCCTACTGGATGAGGCCAATGGACGAGCCGGCGAGCCGACTCTTCCTGAGCGATCGCCTGCAAGGCATTACACCTTCCTCCTTGGGGCTGCCTCCTCTGGCGAACGATTCCGGGAGCACGCGGGAGGAGGCGGTGCATCGTGTTACCAGGAACTTGTCGATCAACAATCGTGAAATCGACCTGTTCAATCAGTTGGCTCCCTATATCGGCGGTTCTCCCAGACGAACCTTGAGGTTCTTGAATATCTACCGGTTGATCAAGGTCAGCCTGAAAAGCATTGACCTGAAGGAATTTGAGGACAATGGGTTCATCGCACTCATGGCACAGATTGCCTTGGCTACAGGCCACCCGGATACGTTCGAAAGGTCGTGTTCGTTACTGGTTGAGGATGTTGGCTGGACGGAGCTGCGTCATGACCTGCTTGGAAAGGAAGAGGGACGCAGCCTGCAGATCAGGCAGGTCGCCAATATCCTGGATATCTACTTCAAGACGTCTCAACTGATTGAGGGGCGGCGGATGAGGCTGCTGAAAAAATACGCCGCCATTGCCCGCCGCTACTCCTTTGTCGGCTAGGCACCGGCCTTCAATCGGCTCATCTCGCGGCGATACTGCTTCGTCCGCCGCCCGATAAACAACCGATCCAGCACCAAAGCCCACACCGCCGAAACCTCGGGCTGCGGACGGCGGCCCTTGCTCAGGCGCTTGAGCTGGAATTTGACCACCGCCATGCTCGCCAGCGAGGCCAGCGGTTTTTGCTTCCAGCGGATCGGCTGTAACTGAGGATGGGTGTCACGGCCTTCGCGCCAGTGCCGGGGCAGGTGCGGTTCCAGCGCCAGGGCGGTACCGATACCGGCCATGGCGATGCCGCTGTCCAGCACCTGCTCGACAACGGGTAGGCGGCGGATGCCGCCGGTGACCATCACCGGCATCGTCGCCACCTTCGCCAGTTCGCCGGCCATTTCCATGAAGTAGGCTTCCCGCGCCAGCGTCCGGCCATCCCGGGCTTCGCCTTGCATGGCCGGGGCCTCGTAGCTGCCGCCGGAGAGTTCGACCAGGTCCACCGGCAGCTCATTGAGCCATTCGATCACCTGGCGCGCATCGTCGGCATCGAAGCCGCCGCGCTGGAAGTCCGCCGAGTTGAGCTTGACCGCCACGCAGAAGGTCGGCGCCACCTCGGCCCGAACGGCCTTGACCACCGACAATAGCAACCGGGCGCGGTTTTCCAGGGAGCCGCCCCAGCGATCGGTACGTTGATTGCTCAGCGGCGAGAGGAACTGGCTCAGCAGATAGCCATGGGCCGCATGAATCTGCACGCCGGTAAAACCCGCCTGTTCGGCAAGCCGGGCGCTGCGGGCAAAGCGTCCGATGACGTCCTCGATATCCGCTTCGCTCATGGGGCGCGGCTCGGCGAACATCTTCGAGAATCCACCCAGCTCCAGCGGAACCGCCGAGGGAGCCCAGGCGATCTGGCCGAGATTGGCCATGGTCTGGCGCCCGGGATGGTTGATCTGCATCCAGAACTGCGCACCCTTGGCCCGGCCGATCTCAGCCCACTGGCGGAACTTGCGCAGATGCCGCTCATCTTCCAGCACCACGCCGCCGGGGCCGGTCATGGCGCGCCGGTCGATCATTACGTTGCCGGTCAGCAGCAGTCCGGGCTCGCCATCGGCCCAGGCGCGGTAGAGTTCCATCAGGTGGGACGAAGGGGCGTTGTCCAGGTCGGCCATGTTCTCTTCCATGGCAGCCTTGGCAATGCGATTCGGGATCTGTACGCCGTTGGGTAGCGGCAATGCTTGGAAGGGTGACATGCTTGACTCCGGGGTAGTGGGGAGTTCAGGCTAAGCTTAAAGTAAACTTTAATGTCAAGCCCCGATGCGAGGATTTCCATGAAGATCGGTGAACTGGCTCAACGCAGTGGCCTGGCGGCCTCGAAGATCAGGTTCTATGAAGCCCAGGGCCTGATCCGCAAGGTGCATCGCCAGGCCAATGGCTATCGGGAGTATCCGTCCGAGGTGTTGCAGACCTTGTCGATCATCCAGTGCGCCCAGCAGGCTGGCTTCAGCCTGGAGGAGCTGCGAGCGCTGGTGCCGGCTTCCGAACCGGGAGTCTGGGATCATGCGGAAATGATCGAGAGCCTGGAACGCAAGATCGCTCAGATCGAGGCCATGCAGGCCCGTCTGGCCCAGAGCAAGCTGCAACTGCTCGGGGTGGTGAACAGTATCAGGAGCAAGCCGGCGGACATGCCGTGCGCGGAAAACGCCGAGCGCTTGATGGCGTCGCTGAATGTGCCGCAGGTAAACGCCAAGGGGCGCGGCGTCGAGCAGTAGCTCGTCGAACCGCGCCTTTCCCTCAGCGCGCCGGTGTTATTCCCCGGCCAGGGAAAATGGTTGCGCTCCGGGGAGCGGATTGCGCATCAATGTGCCCACCACCAGCGCGCCGAACAGCGCCAGCAGACCCGCGACCCAGAGCACCGTGCCAAAGCCGCCGACGAAAGCCTGGCGGGCCAGTGGCTGCACCACGGCGCGTGCCGACTCCGGCAGTACGGCCATCGCCGCCGACATATCGCCGGCCACCACCCGCGAAGCAATGGCCTGGGCCTGATCGCGCCACGGTGCGGCCTGCGCGCCGAGACTGGCCTGGAGCAGGTCCTGGGTATGGCCGGCGAGCAACGCACCGAACACGCCGATGGCCAGCATGATCGCGCTGAAGCGCATGGTGGTGCTCATGCCCGAGGCCATGCCGGAGCGCTCCCGGGGGACGCAGGCCATGATGTTTTTCTGGGTATCGCCATTGAGCAGTCCGGCACCGGCGCCCGTCACGGCAATCGCCAGGCCGAAGGCCAGGTAGCCGCCGCTGCTGACCGCCCAGGCACTGAGCAGATTGCCGCAGCCGACCAGGGTCAGCCCGCTGGCCATCACGGTCGCGGGCTCCAGGCGCGAGGCCAGTCGCACGCCGATACGCGGGCAGATCAGCATGGTCAGGGCAAAGGGCAGCATGCCCAGGCCAGAGGCGATGGCCGACAGGCCCAGGCCGTTCTGCAGGTAGAACGGCAGCAGCGTCATCATCACCTGGGCGCAGCCGGCGTAGGCGAACATCCCCAGCAAGGCCCCGATAAAGCGCGGATGACGGAACAACTGCAAGTCGACCATGGGGCGTTGCTGCACCCGCTCGACCACCACGAACACACCGAGCAGAGCGACCCCTCCCAGCAGTCGGGCGTAGGTCAGCGGATGGCTCCAGCCAATCTGGTTCGCTTCGATCAGGCCCCAGATCAGGCACAGCAGCGCGCCGCTGAAGGCCAGGCTGCCCCAGGGGTCGAGACGGGCCGACTGGCTGTCGCGGGACTCGGGTACCGCATGCCGGACCATCGCCATCAGCAGCAGGCCGATGGGCAGGTTGATAAAGAAGATCCAGCGCCAGCCCAGGTACTGGGTGATCAGTCCACCAACCGTCGGCGCGGCGGTCATCGCCACGCCCATGCAGGCGCCCCAGAAGGCCCAGGCCTTGGCCCGCTCGACTTCATCGTGGAAGGTGTGGCCGATGGAGGCGAGGGCGGAAGTCAGCAGCAGCGCGGCCCCGACGCCTTTGATCGCCCGGGCGATATCGAGGAACAGGCTGCTGGGCGCGGCGCCGCAGCCGAGGGAGGCGAGAATGAACAGGCTCAGGCCCCAGAGCAGGGTCTTCTTGCGGCCGAAGCGGTCGGCGATGCTGCCGGCGGGCAGCAGCAGGGCGGCGAACGCCAGCATATAGGCGCTGACCACCCACTCGATATCGGCAAAGTTCGCCACCAGGTCACGGGCGATGCTCGGCAGGGTGACGGCGACGATATTGGTGTCGAGGACAATCAGCGAGCAGACGCCGGACGCCGTCAGCAGCGTCAGGCGCGGGCTGACCCGGCTCATGGGCGTACCTGCGCCGGCAGCCTGGTCGTGGCTGTCCCGATCAGGCGGCGGTCCGGTTGCCGTCGGAAGATTGCCTCGGGGGCAACGATGGGCGTCGGATCAGCCGCCGCGACCAACGGTATGCCCGAACAGGTACAAGGCAACGGCGCAAGGAATTTGACGGACATGCTCAAGGCTCTCTACTGTGACGGTAAGACAGCTTAACGCGGGGTCGGCCCGGCTTTGTTAGGCCAGTCCTGGTACTTCATTACCTTTGAGCTAATGCCCGTATGGAAATCCGCCATTTCCGTTATTTCCTGGCTGTTGCCCAGCAGCGCAATTTCACCCGCGCGGCAGAACAGCTGGATATCGCCCCGCCAACCCTGAGCCGGCAGATCCAGGACATGGAAAATGCCCTGGGCACCCGGCTGTTCCTGCGGGGGCAGCGCGAGGTCAGCCTGACCGAGGCGGGCGCGGCGCTGCTGCCGGAGGCCGAGGCGACCGTGCGCCAGTTCGAGCATGCGCAGCGCAACGCCCAGCGAGCCGGGCGCGGCGAGATCGGTCATATCGAACTGGGCTATGTCGCCGGGGCGGTGTATTCCGGGGTGTTGCAGCGCCAGGTCAAGGCCTTTGTCCGGGCCTTCACCGATGTCAGCCTCAATGTGCGGGAAACCCCCATGGCGACATTGCCCGGGCTGATCGCCGAAGGGCGTTTCGATATCGGTTACGTGCGCTCGCCGATGTCCCTGCCCGAGGGCGTGGACGCCGTGCGTCTGAATACCGAGGGCTTTGTGCTGGCGATGGCCGACGACAGCTGGTTGTGCCGCCTGAAAAATATCGGCGCCGAGCACCTGCAGAACGAGACCTTCGTGCTGCCGGAGCAGATCAGCGGTACCCTGCAGGTCGCCGCCCAGGGCGGTTACGCGCCGAAGCTGGGGCCGCAGCCCGGCGGGCTGGTGGCGGTGATCGCCGCGATATCCCTGGGCCAGGGTGTGGCGGTGGTGCCGGAATCGGTGATCGGCCATATCAACCTGCCGAATGTGGTCTATCGGCCCATCGAGGGTTGCCAGGCCACGTCCTGGTTGTCGCTGATCCATCGCCGCTTCGAGAAGGCACCGGCCGTGGCCTGCTACATCGAGCGGGTCAAACGTGAATTCCCGGAGAGGCAGCATGATTAATCCCGCGCATTTCGACCTGCAGTCCCTGCGGGTATTCCTGCTGGCCGCCGAGCACGGCAGCCTGACCAAGGCGGCCGAACACGCCAACATGACCCTGTCGGCCCTGAGCAAGCGGATCGCCGAACTGGAGCGCACCACCGACTGCCCGTTGTTTACCCGTTTGCCCCGGGGGCTGGAGCTGACCTCGGCGGGGCACGGATTGCTGGTCCATGTGCGCAGCATTCTCGACGGAGTCAACCGCATGGCCGTGGAGGTCGGCGATTTCGCCGTCGGCGTTCGCGGGCATATCAAGGTCTGGGCCAACACCTCCGCGGTGGTGCAGTTCCTGCCCCAGGACCTGGCCCGGTTCCTGTCCCACAACCGGCAGGTGCGCATCAGCCTGGAGGAAGCGCTGAGCGAGGCGACCATCGACGCGGTGGAAACCGGCCGGGCCGATATCGGCGTGTTTGCCGACAATGTCCCGTCCCCGGGGCTGGAGACCTTTGCCTACCGCACCGACCAGTTGGTGCTGCTGGTGCCCTCGGCTCATCCGCTGGCCGGCCTGGACAGCATCGCCTTCGTCGACACCCTGGACTTCGACTATGTAGCGCTGAACCAGGGCAGTTCATTGCTGCGCCGGATTACCGATGCGGCTCATCGGGCGAGCAGGGTGCTCAACGTGCGAATCCAGGTCAGCAGCTTCGACGGCATCTGCCGGATGATCGAGGCCGGGTTGGGCATCGGCATCCTGCCCCGGGCCGCGGTGCGTGCCGAACTGCTTGGCGCGGGTTTGCACGCGATCGAATTGAGCGATGCCTGGGCGCGACGGACCTTGTACCTGGGGGTGAAGTCCCGGGCCGGCCTGGCGCCGGAGGCCCTGCGCCTGTTCGAGTTCCTGCGCACGCCGCTATAGCGGGTGGCCGATGACCCTTTCCTGAATGGAAAGGGTCATGGATCAATCACGGATTTTCATGTCGCCTGTCCCCGCTGACAATCCCCCTCACTTCTTCAGGAACAGGTTAAAGGGGGCGCCATGCAAAAGCCGTTGCAGGGGATCCGGGTGATCGAACTCGGGCAACTGATCGCCGGGCCGTTCGCCGCCAGGATACTCGGCGAGTTCGGCGCCGAGGTGATCAAGATCGAACCGCCGGTCACCGGCGATCCCCTGCGCAAATGGCGCCTGCTGCACGACGGCACTTCGGTGTGGTGGGCCGCGCAGTCGCGCAACAAACGCTCGCTGACCCTCGATCTGCGCCAGCCCGAGGGCCAGGAACTGGTCCGGCGCCTGATCGCCGACGCCGATGTACTGATCGAGAACTTTCGCCCCGGCACCCTGGAAGGCTGGGGGCTCGGCTGGGATGCGCTACATGCCTTGAACCCGCGCCTGGTGATGCTGCGGGTCTCCGGCTACGGCCAGACCGGACCTTATCGCGACCGTCCCGGCTTCGGCGTGATCGGTGAAGCCATGGGCGGCTTGCGCCATTTGTCCGGCGAGCCGGGGCGGACCCCGGTACGGGTGGGCGTCTCCATCGGCGATTCACTGGCGGCGCTGCACGGGGTGATCGGTATCCTGCTGGCCTTGCGTCACCGCGATCAGCAGGACGGGGAAGGGCAACAGATCGACGTCGCCCTCTACGAGTCGGTGTTCAACATGATGGAAAGCCTGTTGCCGGAATACTCGGTGTTCAACGCCGTGCGCGAACCGGCCGGCAGCAGCCTGCCGGGGATCGCGCCGACCAACGCCTATCGTTGTCGCGA
The DNA here is from genome assembly GCF_049319725.1 of Pseudomonas sp. Mn2068. Classification (NCBI taxonomy): domain Bacteria; kingdom Pseudomonadati; phylum Pseudomonadota; class Gammaproteobacteria; order Pseudomonadales; family Pseudomonadaceae; genus Pseudomonas; species Pseudomonas sp. Mn2068. The sequence continues at coordinate 76,627 of NZ_JBMOUG010000001.1, forward strand.
TGGCGGGTTTGCGCTGATCGCCGGCAATGGCGACAGCATTTACCAGCGGTTGATGGAGGTGATCCGGCGCCCCGACCTGGCCGCCGATCCGCGCTTGGCGCAGAACGACGGTCGTGTACTTCACGTGGAACGCATCGATACGGCGATCTCCCAATGGACCGCGCGGCTGCCCCTCGACGAGGTGCTGTCGATTCTCACCGAGGCACGGATTCCCGCCGGCAAGATCTACAACGTCGCCGACATCGCCCAGGATCCGCATTACCGGGCGCGGAACATGCTGCTCGACAGCCACCTCGATGACGGCACGCCGGTGACCCTGCCGGGCATCGTGCCCAAGCTCAGTCTTACGCCGGGGGAGGTCAGCCGTCCGGCACCGAGACTCGGCGAGCACACCACGCAGATTCTCGACGCACTCGGCATCGAACCGGACCGGCAGGCCGACTGGCGCCAGCGCGGTATCATCTGATCACAAGGAGCCCCATCCCATGCATCCGCAACGCCTGTACTTGCAGGAGGTCGCGCCCCGCGACGGCTTCCAGAACGAAGCCCGCTTCATCGACACCGCCGACAAGATCGCCCTGGTCGACGCCCTGGGCCTGTGTGGCTACGCCAAGATCGAAGTCACCTCGTTCACCTCGCCCAAGGCCATACCGGTGTTGCGCGACGCCGAGGCGCTGATGGCCGGTATCCAGCGCCGGCCCGGGGTCGAATACACCGTGCTGGTGCCCAATGTGCGGGGCGCCGAGCGGGCCCTGGCGTGCGCCATCGACGAGGCCAACCTGGTGATGTCGGTGAGCGAGGCGCATAACCGTTCGAACCTGCGCATGAGTCGCGAGCAGTCTTTCAGCCAGTTGTGCGAAGTGGTCCAGGTGATCGGCGCGGGGCCGGTGGCGGTCAATGTGTCGTTGTCGACGGTCTTCGGCTGCCCGATGCAGGGCGATATCGAGATCGACGAGGTGCTGCGCTGGGTCGAACGTTTTGCCCGTCTCGGAGTGCGTGGCGTGACGCTCTGCGACACCACGGGCATGGCCTATCCGAGCCAGGTCGAGGCGCTGTGCCGGGTGGTGCGCGAGCGTTTTTCCGACCTGCAGCTGACCCTGCATTTCCACAACACCCGGGGCATGGCCCAGGCCAACGCCCTGGCGGCGATTGCGGCCGGTATCGACCGCTTCGATGCATCCCTCGGCGGCCTTGGCGGTTGTCCCTATGCCCCGGGGGCCAGCGGCAATGTCTGTACCGAGGACCTGGCGCACATGCTGCAACTGATGGGCTTCGACACCGGTCTCGACCTGGACCGGGTCCTGGCGGCCGCGGCCCGTCTGCCCGGACTGGTGGGTCATGAAGTTCCCAGTCAGATACTCAAGGCTGGCAAGCGCCTGGACCTGCATCCGATTCCGGCCCACGTCGCCAGCCTCGATAAACAACTGCCTTCCAACCGCCTTCAGGAGTTGAACCCATGATCGACCATCTCGACCACCTGGTGCTGACCACCATCGATCCCGTTGCCGCCGAGGACTTCTATGTCCGGGTATTGGGCATGCAGTTGGAAACCTTCGCCGGAGGACGCAAGGCGTTCCGCTTCGGTAACCAGAAGATCAACCTGCATGTGCGTGGCCATGAGTTCGAGCCCAAGGCCCACCTGCCGGTACCGGGTGCGCTGGACCTGTGCTTTATCGCCGCGATTCCCCTGGAGGCGGTGATCGAACGGTTGCGCCAGGCCGACTGGCCGATCATCGAGGGGCCGGTGATGCGCACGGGCGCCACCGCGCCGATACGCTCGGTGTATGTACGCGATCCGGACCTGAACCTGATCGAGATTTCCGAACTGGCCGGGGAGAGTGACGCCCGATGAACATCGTCTTTCTCGACAGTGCCAGCTTGCCGTCGAGTATCGCTCGTCCGGCCTGGGTCACCTCCTGGATCGATCGGCCCGATACCGCCCCGGACCTCCTGGCGCGGGTGGCGGCCGACGCCGAAATACTGATTACCAACAAGGTCCGTCTGGGCGCCGCGGAACTGGAGCGCCTGCCGAAGCTGCGCTTTATCTGTGTCGCCGCGACCGGCTATGACTGTATCGACCTGGCGGCCTGTCGGGATCGTGGCGTGATGGTCTCCAATGTGCCGGCCTATTCGGCGCAGAGTGTCGCCGAGGCGGTGATTGCCTCGATATTCGCCCTGCGTCGACAGCTGTTCGCCTACCGTGAGGCGGCCCTGCGGCAATGGCCGGAGTCCCGTCACTTCTGCGTGCACGACCAGTCGGTCCTGGATGTGCGTGGCAGTGTGCTGGGCGTCGTCGGCAAGGGCGGCATCGGTTCGTTGACCGCACGTATCGCCGAGGCGGTGGGCATGCGCGTGATCTTTGCCGAGCATCGTGGCGCGAGCCAGGTCCGCCAGGGCTATCTACCGTTCGAGGCGGTGCTGGAGCAAAGCGATGTGATTTCCCTGCATTGCCCGCTGACCGAGCACACCCGCCATCTGATCGGGGCCGCCGAACTGCGGCAGATGAAACCCACGGCCTTGCTGATCAATACCGCACGAGGGCCGTTGGTGGACGAAGCGGCACTGCTGGAAAGCTTGCGCAGCGGCCGGTTGGGCGGTGCGGCGCTGGATGTGCTGGCGGTCGAACCGCCGGAGGCCAATCATGCGCTGCTCGCCTGCCGGCACCCGAACCTGATCATCACCCCTCATGTCGCCTGGGCCAGCCAGAGCAGTCTGCGACGCCTGGCCCAGGCGATTGTCGCCAACCTGGAAGCCTTCCAGGCGGGAGCGCCGATCAACCGAGTGGCCTGAGTGGCCCGGCGGCACCCGTCTTCAAAACAATAACAAGCGTGCTCCCTACGGGGTTGGCCGATTCAGGGCCCGGCCCCCTGCTGCCCGGGGAACGCCCATGCTGACGAGGACCTACCATGACAAAAACAATCGCTCCCTCGCTGACTGCCGCCACACCCCGTCGACTCCGCTGGCTGTCGATCCTGCGTCATCTCTATGTGCAGGTGCTCGTCGCCATTGTCCTGGGTATCCTCTTCGGGCACTTCTATCCGCAATTGGGGGCCGACATGAAACCCCTGGGCGACTCGTTCATCAAGCTGATCAAGATGCTGATCGCGCCGATCATTTTCTGCACCGTGGTCAGTGGGATCGCCAGCATGCAGAGTCTCAAGCGCATCGGTCGGGTCGGGTTCAAGTCACTGCTGTACTTCGAAGTACTGACGACCCTGGCCCTGGTGGTCGGCCTGATAGGTGTCAACCTGCTCAAGCCCGGTGTCGGCCTGCATATCGATCCGGCCAGTCTCGATGTCCATGCCATCGAGTCCTACAGCAAGGTGGCCCATGAACAATCCGTGGTGGGCTTTCTCACCCACATCATCCCTGCCACGGTGTTCGGTGCCTTTGCCGAGGGTGACATCCTGCAAGTGCTATTCATCTCGATCCTCTTCGCCTTTGCCCTGCAGATGCTGGGGGCAGCCGGCAAGCCTGTGCTGGAGTTGATCGACCTGATCGCCCAGGCGTTCTTTCGCATGGTCAGGATCGTGATGTATGTCTCGCCATTGGGAGCCTTCGGCGGTATGGCGTTTACCATCGGCCAGTATGGGGTTGGTTCCCTCGGCCACTACGGCAGCTTGCTGCTCTGCTATTACCTGACGGCTCTGTTTTTCGTGTTCGTGATTCTGAATCTCGTCGCGCGACTCGCCGGCTTCAGCCTCTGGAGTTTCCTGAAGTACATTCGCGACGAGTTGTTCCTGGTGCTGGGCACCTCTTCATCGGAGTCGGCGTTGCCACGTCTGATGGGCAAGCTGGAACGCCTGGGCTGTGAGAAGTCAGTGGTGGGCCTGGTGGTGCCGTCGGGCTACTGCTTCAACCTGGATGGCAGTTGCATCAACATGACGGTGCTGGCGATCTTCATTGCTCAGGCCCTGGACATCCAGTTGTCCCTCGGGCAGCAGGTCACGCTGTTGCTGATCCTGTTGTTGACCTCCAAGGGCGCGGCCAGCGTCACCGGTGGCGCGTTTATCACGCTGGCGGCGACCCTCGGCAGCCTGGGGGTGATCCCGGCGGCGGGGTTGGTGCTGGTATTGGGGATCTACCGGTTCATTTCCGAAGGTGGCGCGCTGATCAATGTGATAGGTAATGGCATTGCGACTTTGTTTATCGCCAGGTGGGAAGGCGCTCTGGATAAGCAACAGCTGGCCTCGGAGTTGTGCAAGGGAGCGCCCCACGAGGTGGATGCACAGCCTTGACCGAATCGTCCAAGGGCGGTCCCGCGACCACCCGGTCCACGAAAGCCGGGTGGTCGAGCACGGCTCAGGGTTCCAGTACGACTTTCAGGGAGCGATCGCCGCGCTCCATCACCGCGAAGGCATCCATGAAGTCCGCCAGGGCGAACTTGTGGGTCACCACGTCGCGCATGTCGATCTTGCGTTGGCCGATAAAGTCGATGGCCCGCGGGTACATGTAGGGCCCCAGGTGCGAGCCGAGCACATCCAGTTCCTTGCGGTCGCCGATGATCGACCAGTCCACCGTGGCCTCGTCGTTGAACACGCTGAATTCGACGAAGCGTCCGAGCTTGCGCAGCATCGCCAGGCCCTGGTTGACCGCCTTGTGATGGCCGGTGGCTTCGATATAGATATCGCAGCCGTAGCCGTCGGTAATGGCGCGGATCTTTTCCAGGACGTCCTCACGGGCCGGGTTCCACACTTCGTCGGCGCCCATGCGCAAGGCCAGTTCGGCGCGTTCGGGCTTCATGTCGAGGACGATCAGGCGCTTGGGGTTGCGCAGACGCACCGCGCCGATGATGCCCAGGCCGAGGGTCCCGGCACCGGCCACGACGACGATATCGTCGAAACCGACATCCGCACGATCGGCGGCATGCAGCGAACAGGCGAGGGGTTCGATCAGGATCGCCTCGTCCGGCGGGATGCTGTCCGGCACCTTGTGCACGATGCCTTCCCTGGTGAAGATCATGTACTGGGCCATGGCGCCCTGGACGTTGTTCTGGAAACCGTACAGGTCGTGTTTCTGGCACATCCAGTACTGGCCGTGGTTGCAGAAGCGGCAGCCCCAGCACGGCACGATCTGTTCGGAAATCACCCGGTCGCCGATCTTCACGCCACGTTTTTCCGCACCCGGGCCGAGGGCGACCACGCGGCAGACGAACTCATGGCCGGGGATCATCGGCGGCTTGACGTAGCGCGGTTGTTCGGCGTCGCCCCAGAACGACGGCGCGCCGCGAAAGGTCTTGATGTCGCCCATGCAGATGCCGCACAGCTCGACCTTGGTGAGAATCTCGTCGGGGCCGGGTGTCGGCACCGCGACTTCTTCCAGGCGGTAGTCCTCGGGGCCGTAGCAGACCACGGCCTGCATGGTGGCGGGGATGACCGGCTGGTCGTGGCGGGAAGGTTGCTCGATAACACGGGTCATGGCAGTGGACCTCGGAAAACGCGGGGTGACGGCGTGCGGCAGTGGTCGATCGGCCGATATGCACGGGCGATCACCGGCGCCGCGACGCGGGGGTGGCACCAGCCCGGTGACTGCGCGGGGCTGGGCTCGGTGGTTCCTGATGGCTCGGGGCTACTTGGCGGTGCCGGAAACCTGCAGGTACAGCGCGTCGGCATTGGCGTTGGTGACCGGCACCCATGGCAGGATGTAGGTCTTGTCGGTGCCGTCACCCCACTTCAGGTCCTTGGCGTAGCGCTGCCAGATCACTGACTGCGGCTTGTAGTCCTTGCCGACGAGGGTTCGCAGGGCCACGTCGAGAGCGCCCTGGGACTGCGCCTGGGCATCCTGCAGGAAGGTGGTGACTTCGTCTTTCTTCGCCGCCTGGATGGCATCGGGCATGCCGTCGATCGCGGTGATGGGGACGTCGTTTGGCGACAGGCCACGGGATTTCACCGCTTGCAGGGCACCCAGGGCCATGTCGTCGTTCTGCGCGATGATGCCGGAGATGCCGCCGTTGGGGTGGGCGTTGAGCCAGTCCTCGGTCAACGAAAGGGCTTCGGCGCGCGACCAGTTGGCGGTCTTCATCTCGATGACCTTGATGCCCGGGTTCTTCAGCAACACTTCGACTTCGCCCTTTTGCCGATCGATCTGCGCCGACTGGCCGATCGGGCCCTGGATGATCACCACGTTACCCTTGCCCTTGAGCTTGTCGACCATGGCCTGGGCCTGGAGGCGCCCGCCCTCGATATCGTCGTTGCCGATGTAGGGCACATTGGCGCTGGCGACCTTGGTGTTGGAGGCGATCACCGGCACGTCGCTTTCCTGGGCGCGGGCCACGGTGGCAACCCCGGCCTTGGTGTCGATCGGCACGAAGATGATCGCGTCGTAGTGCTGGGTGACCATGGTCTCGATCTGGTTGTTCTGGGTCAGGGCGTCGTAGTTGCCGTCGAACACGGTGATCTGCACCGTGCCGTCCTTGACCGCCGGGTGCTCCTTCAATTCGCGGACCCAGTTCTGCATGAACTGACCCTTGAGGCCATAGACGGCGGCACCGATCTTGTAGGTCTTGCCCTGGGCGAAGCTGACGCTGCTGGCGAGCAGGGAGACGGCCAGCAGGGCGAGTACTGTTTTACCTGACTTCATGGAGAACACCTTTATTGTTGTTGTCGTTCGTTTTTGGCGAAGGCAAATGGCGGGTCAGCGTTTTCTCTTGCTGTGAAATTCCTGTGGGTCGCAGCGTCATGTCTCGCTGTGAATCTATGTGTATCAAATGAAATTCTGATCAGTCAATGGGTTTTTGTTCAAAAAATCATGAGGGGCTGCCGGAGGCGTTGTGCTGATGGTTTGCCCTTTTTTCTAGTGGCTAAAGCAAATCATGCTTGACAGTAGGGGGTGTAATGCCTGAGAAATGGTTGATCAAATTCTCATATGCAGATCATATGATCAGTTTTTGCCTCATCACGGCAGCGGAGTGAAACGCCATGAATACAGCATTCTCGGTGGCCATCGGGTGTGACGAAGCGGGTTATGAGCTCAAGGAGGTGCTCAAGCGGTATATCGAGACCCTGGGGCATCCGGTTGAAGACTTCGGCACCCATTCGCTCGACCCGGTGCTCTATCCGGACATCGCCCTGGCCGTGGCCAATGCGATCAAGGGCGGCGCCCATCGACTGGGAGTGCTGGTCTGTGGCACGGGAATCGGCATGGCCATTTCCGCCAACAAGGTGTTCGGAATCCGCGCGGCCCAGGCCCATGACACCTATTCCGCCGAGCGCGCGCGCAAGAGCAACGATGCGCAGATCCTGTCCATCGGCGCGCGGGTGGTGGGCGCCGAGCTGGCCAAGAGCGTGGTCAAGTCGTTCCTGGAATCGGAGTTCGAGGCGGAGCGTTCCGGAGCCAAGGTCGAGCGCATCAACGCCATCGAGCGCGACGGGCATCCCTAGCGGGTATTCCCCGACCTGCGGGCTCGCACCGGATGATGCAGCACGTCGCAGCGAATTTCTAAACCCGTGCGTTCGTAAATGAAGCAGGTACAATCCGGGGTTTTAACGGGCTGATATGCCGTCCGGTCCGCTGCTCCAGAGAATTTCGATGCTCATTGGTAGTTATTCCCCCGCGCTGGTCTTCATCTCGCTCTGTGTGGCGATCCTGGCCTCCTATACCGCCCTGGACCTGACCGGGCGCATTGCCACCGCCCGTGGCCGCGCCGTCTATCTGTGGATGGCCGGCGGCGCCCTGGCGATGGGCGTCGGGGTCTGGTCGATGCACTTCATCGGCATGCTCGCATTCCGCCTGCCGATCGAGCTCGGCTACGACGCGCCGCTCACCGCGCTGTCGCTGCTGATCGCGATCCTGTCCTGCGGTTTTGCCCTGTGGCTGGTCAGCCAGCCGCGCCTGCCGTTGTGGCAGCTGGCATTTGGCGCGCTGGTCATGGGGGCCGGTATCAGTGCCATGCATTACTGCGGCATGGCGGCATTGAGGATGCAGCCCGGCATCGACTACGACCCGACCCTGTTCAGTGCGTCGCTGGTGATTGCGGTGGTGGCCTCCGCGGCGGCACTGTGGATTGCCTTCCACCTGCGGCACAACACTCCCCATGTGCGCCTGGCGCGCAGCGGGGCGGCGGTGGTCATGGGGATTGCGATTGTCGGCATGCATTACACCGGCATGGCGGCGGCGAATTTCGCCGAAGGCAGCTTCTGTGGCGCGGCTGCCAGCGGCCTGGCGCTGAAGGGCCTGGACCTGCTGGTGTTGGTGACCAGTCTGGCGGTGCTGTCGATTGCCTTGTTGACCTCGATCCTCGATGCCCGGCTGGAGGCGCGCACCGCCGATCTGGCCGATTCGCTGACCCTGGCCAACCAGGAACTGACCCAGTTGGCGCTGCATGACACCCTGACCAGCCTGCCGAACCGGGTGTTGCTGGCGGACCGCATCGACCAGGCGATGCACAAGGTGAGCGCCGATGGCGGCTGTTTTGCCCTGATGTTTATCGACCTGGATGGCTTCAAGCCGGTGAACGATGCCTTTGGCCACCACATGGGCGATCAGTTGTTGCGTGAAGTCGCGCTGCGCCTGCGTGAGGACCTGCGGACCCAGGACACCCTGGCGCGGATCGGCGGCGATGAGTTCGTCCTGCTGGCGCAACTGGCGGAGCCGGACGATGCGCTGCAGGTGGCGTCACGCCAGGTCAATCTGCTGTCCCAGGCGTTCCGGGTATCCGGTCATGACCTGCAGATCTCCGCCAGCATCGGCATCGTGATGTACCCCGGCAACGGCCAGACCGCCGAAGAATTGCTGATGAACGCCGATGCGGCGATGTATCACGCCAAGGGCGCGGGCAAGAACGGCCACAGTTTCTTCGATGCCTCGATGAACGGTAATGCACGCAAGCAACTGCAATTGCTCCAGGACCTGCGCCAGGCGCTGGAGTGCGACCAGTTCCGCCTGCACTACCAGCCCAAGTTCGATGCGCGGGGCGGCTTGCCCATCGGTGCCGAAGCCCTGTTGCGCTGGGAGCATCCCGAGCAGGGCCTGTTGCCGCCGGACACCTTTATCACCCTGGCGGAAAAGAGCGGCCTGATCATCCCCATCGGCGAGTGGGTGTTGAACGAGGCTTGCCGGCAAATGCGGCTCTGGTACGAACAGGGCTACCAGCACTGGCGTATCGCGGTGAACCTCTCGGCCCTGCAGTTCTGCCATGGCGGCCTGGTCGCCAGCGTTGCCGGCGCCCTGGAACGGCACCGGTTGCCGGCCAACAGCCTGACCCTGGAAATCACCGAAACCACCGCCATGAGCGATGCCGATGCGAGCATGACGGTGTTGCAGCAACTGTCGGACATGGGCGTGGACCTGTCCATCGACGACTTCGGCACCGGCTATTCGAGCCTGATGTACCTCAAGCGGCTGCCGGCCAACGAGCTGAAGATCGACCGCGGTTTTGTCCGCGACCTGGAGCACGACACCGACGACGCGGCGATCGTTTCGGCGATTGTCGCGCTGGGTCAGGCGCTGGGCTTGCGGATTGTCGCCGAAGGTGTCGAGACCGACATGCAGCAGGACTTCCTGACCCGGCTGGGCTGCGACTCCCTGCAGGGTTATCTGCTGGGACACCCGTTGCCGGCCGATCGCTTCATGGCGGACATCAGCCGGGCCGAGCAGCAGAAAGTGCTGGGTTAATGACCGCTGACCAGCGGTGCCTCGCCGCCAAGGCTGCTGCCGGTTTTCGTGCGCATCAGGGTCGCGGCGATGCCGGCGCCCAGCGCGGAAAACAGCGCGCCCGCCAGGAAGGCTGCCTGATAGCCGTCATTGAGGGCATCCAGGGGCGGCAACCCGGCACTCAGGTGCAAGTGGGTGCGCGCCGCCGCGAGACTGGCGAGCGCGGCCAGGCCCAGTGCGCCGCCCATCATGAACGCGGTATTGACCACTCCGGACGCCAGGCCTGATTCGGATGGCGCGACATCGTTCATCGCTGCCAGCAGCAGTGGGTTGAACGCAATGCCGGCCCCCAGCCCCAGCAGCACCATGCCCGGCAGGATATGGTGCATGAAGGTGCCGTTCACGGGCGCCTGGGCAAACAGCAGCAGGCCGATGGTCGCCAGTGCCAGCCCTGCCGCGAGGGGCAGGCGGATACCGAAGCGCATCACCAGCCTGGCCGAGATACCCAGCGAGAAAACCGCCATGATCAGGTTCGCCGGCAGGAAGGCCAGGCCGACTTCCAGCGGCGTGTAGCCCAGCACCAGTTGCATGTACAAGGCCGAGAGGAAGAACCAGGCAAACATCGCCGCGGCCCAGAGCACGCCGACGACATTGGCGATGGCCAGGTTGCGCAGGCGAAACAGGCGCAACGGCATCAGCGGCACCCTGACCCGGGTTTCGATCACCAGGAAGGCCACCAGCAGGCCGGCGGCCAGGACCAGTTGCCCGACGGTGCGGGTCGAGCCCCAGCCCATCTCGTTGCCATTGACGATGGCGTACACCGCCAGCATCAGCGCGGCGGTCACCGTCAGGGCGCCGGCCACGTCGAGGTCGCGGGAGGGATGTTCGTTGAGGGTTTTCGACAGCAGGCGCAGGGACAGCAGGATCACCGCCACGCCGATCGGCAGGTTGACCAGGAAAATCCAGTGCCAGCTCAAGGTACTGGTCAGGACCCCGCCGAGCATCGCGCCCAGGCTGCCGCCGCCGGCACAGACAAAACCATAGACACCCATGGCCTTGGCGCGGTCGGCCGGTTCGCTGAACAGATCCATGATCAGCGACAGGGCCACGGCGGTGACCACGGCAGCGGCCAGGCCCTGGAAGGCGCGGGCCCAGACCAGCACCACCTGGGTCTGGGCGATGCCGCAGGCCAGGGAGGCCAGGGTGAAGAAGCCGATCCCCAGCAGGAACAGCCGGCGATGTCCGTACAGGTCGCCCAGGCGTCCTCCGAGCAGCAGGAAGCCGCCGAAGGTCAGCATATAGGCGTTCACCACCCAGGCCAGGGAGGTTTCGGAAAACTGCAGGTCGGTCTTGATCGACGGCAGGGCGACGTTGACGATGGTGGTGTCGAGCACAATCATCAGGACCCCGAGGCACAGCACGATCAGGGCGATCCAGCGTTGTCGGGCGTCGTGGGCAGGGGTATCGGGGGCAGTCATGATGATCTCTCACTGGGGCAGGCGCGAGAGTGTAGGCACCCACGGGTGCCGGGCTCAATGGTGAGATTGTAGTGGGGTTGTGAAGGGTTGTTGCAAGGATGTAAGCGCATCACCCGGGGCGTCATTGCAAGGATCTGCCGATGACGCCGGGGTGAGTTCATCAGCGTTGTCCGGCCAGCCTGTCCGCCAGGGCATGCGCCTGTTCCGCGCCCGCGCGGCGTGATGCTTCATCCATGTCCTGGCCGAGCAGGGTCTTTTCGACCGTCACCGAATGCACCTCGGTAATCCCGACGAATTGCAGCCATGCCTCGACATAGGGTTTCTGGAAATCGAAGCGTTCGGCGGGGGTGGCCGATTGCGCGGAAAAGTCCAGGCCGCGGGCGTAGGTGACCACGGCGATCCTGCCGCCGAGCAGGCCTTCGAGCCCGCGCTCGGGACTGAATTCGAACAGGATGCCCTTGTGGGACACCAGGTCGATAAAGTGCTTGAGCTTGTAGGGAATGCCGAAATTCCACAGTGGCACCGACAATACGATCAGATCGGCCTTGAGCAGGGGCGCGCCGAGTGCCTCCAGTCGTTGCCACGCTTTGGCCTGTTCCGGGCTCAGGGCGAGGCCGGCAAGGGCGGCGTACTTGGCGTCCATGGCGGGCTGGTCGAGGTCCGGCAACGGCTCGCTCCACAGGTCCAGGGTCATCACTTCGGTTGCGGGGCGGTGGTGCCGGTAGCGTTCGATAAAACCGTGGGCCGCTTCGAGGGAGGCGGAGCGGTGTTTGCGCGGCGAGCATTCGATATGCAGCAGGGTGGTCATGACGGCCTCGGTTCGGTGGGAGGAGGCGGACATTGCAACATAGTTATTTTCATTCTATAAATCGTAAATATATGAATGATTGATCACGGTTATCACTATGTTCGACCCCTTGCTGTTGCGCACCTTCGTCGCCGTGGTGGATGAAGGCGGTTTCACCCGCGCCGCGGAGAAGCTGCACCTGACCCAGTCGGCGGTCAGCGGGCATCTGCGTCGCCTGGAAGGCCAGGTCGGCAAGCCTCTGCTCAAGCGCACCACCCGTTCCCAGCAGATGACCGGGGAGGGGGAGCGGCTGATGACCTATGCGCGGAGCATTCTTTCCCTCAATCGCGATGCCTGGGCCGAACTCACGCGCTTGCCGTTCCAGGGCCGGGTGCGGATCGGCGTCTCGGAAGATTTTGCCGAACCCCGGTTGTTGCGCGCGGTGCAGGAGTTTGCCGCCCAGTACCCGGGCATCGACATCGAAGTGCAGGTGAATATTCCCGGCACGCTACTGGGGCTGATGGCGCAGGGGGAACTGGAGCTGGTCATCGGCTCCTTGTGCGAAACCCGCCAGGCCGGGCAACTGCTCTGGCAGGAACCCCTGGTCTGGGCCATTTCCGCCCAGGCGTCGACGACCTTGCCCACGCCCTTGCCGCTGGCGCTGTTCCCCGAGCCCTGTCCGTATCGCGAGGTGGCGCTGACCCGGCTGGCCCAGGCCGGTATCGCCCAGCGCACCGCGATGCTCTGCACCAGCAACAATGCCTTGCGCGCCGCTGCCGTATCGGGATTCGCCGTGGCCCCGATGGCCTTGAACCAACTCGGTCCGGGCTTGTCGATACTGGGCCCCGAATCAGGACTGCCGGCGTTGCCTGACGCGGAGTTTCGCCTGTTCGCCTCGCCGCAGGCCGATCAGGCCATTATCGCGGCCCTCGGCGAAGTGATCGTGGCGTACTGCGCGGCACGACGGAGCTGATCGGGGCAGGTGGGACTCAACGCGGGTCGTGAAACATCGGCAGCACGTGTTCCGCCAGTTCCTCGATCACCTCGTCCAGGGGGCGTTCGCTGTAGCGCAGATGCAGTCCGACATGCTGCACGCCGACCTCGCGCAGTGCCTGCAATTCATCGATCAGGGCCAGTCGTCCGGCGCGCCCGCCAAACCGCAGGCGCTGCATCGGCGCATGGGGATTGGCCGCCAGGTCGAGGTGGAAGAAGGTGACATAGGGTTTGTCGTCGCCGACTTCGCGCCACAGGCCGACGCGCCGACGATGGTCTTCCGGGGTACCCGGGTAGCTCAGCCAGCCGTCCATATGCTCGCCGATCCAGGCCGGCGATTGCTGGCCGAGACCCGCCACCAGCAGCGGCAGGGCTTGCTCGGGTCGTGGCAGCAATTGCGCACCCTCGGGCAGGCGTTCCCGGCCCTGGCTGCGGAGCAGTTCGACGGTGTCGCGGAACGATTCGCCACGCTGTTGGTAATCGACACCGAACAGCGGGTATTCCATCGGCCGGTCGCCGCTGGCGACACCGAGCAACAAGCGGCCGCCGCTCAGGTGGTCGATGCTGTTGGCGGCCTTGAGGGTCAGCCAGGGCTGGCGCAGCGGCAGGACCACGGCGGCGGTGCCGAGCATGATCTGGTCGGTGATGCCGGCCAGGTAGCCGAGGTAGGAGAAGGTTTCGAAAACCTGGGCCGCGTCGCCGAAATTCGGGTCGTAGACCGGCACGTCGCGTACCCACAGGGCGCGGAAGCCGGCCTGGTCCGCCGCACGGGCGAGCTGGGCATGGAGGGCCAGGTCGGGAACGCCGAAGGGGCGTTGCTGTTCGTTGCGCGAGCGCTGGCCGTGACTGGACCAGTCATTGTCCAGGGGCAGTTCGAGACCGATGGAGAATTGCTGGCTGCCGAGCAGTCGTTGAAAGCGAGGGTGCATGACACGGGCCTGTAGGTGACTGGAGATGACAGCCAGTATCACAGGGCTCGTTTGTGAGAAAAATGCAGGAACAGGAACAACGCTTTTGCGTTCAGGGCAAAGCACCATAGATCGTTCCCACGCTCCGCGTGGTAACGCAGCCCGTGACGCTCTGCGTCACAAGAGCGGACGCAAAGCGTGCACAAAGGTATTCCCACGCGGAGCGTGGGAACGATCATCAGTGGCAGGGATTACCTGGAGAGCAGGGCTTCCAGTTTTTCCTGGTCGCGGGCGAACTGGCGAATGCCTTCGGCCAGTTTCTCGGTGGCCATGGCGTCTTCGTTGGAGGCCCAGCGGAATTGCGCCTCGCTCAGGTTCAGGCGCGCTTCGCCGGCATTGCCCGGAGCCAGCTTGCGGGCCAGGGTGCCCTGGTCCTGGGCCAGCTTCTCCAGCAGGTCCGGGCTGATGGTCAGGCGGTCGCAACCGGCCAGTTGTTCGATCTGGTTGATATTGCGGAAGCTGGCGCCCATGACCACGGTCTTGTAGTCATTGGACTTGTAGTAGTTGTAGATGCGGGTCACCGACTGCACGCCCGGATCGTCGGCACCGGTGTATTCGTTGCCGGTGGACTTCTTGTACCAGTCGTAGATGCGGCCCACGAACGGCGAGATCAGGAACACCCCGGCATCGGCGCAGGCGGCGGCCTGGGCGAAGGAGAACAGCAGGGTCAGGTTGGTCTGGATACCGGCCTTTTCCAGTTTCTCGGCGGCACGGATGCCTTCCCAGGTGGACGCCAGCTTGATCAGCACGCGGTCACGGCCGACGCCGGCCTTGTCATACAGCTCGATCAGCTGGTTGGCCTTGCTCAGCAGGGCGGCTTCGTCGAACGACAGGCGGGCATCGACCTCGGTGGAGATGCGCCCCGGAATCGCCTTCAGGATGCCGCTGCCGACCGACACGGCAAAGTGATCGCAGGCCAGGCCGACATCGCCCTTGGCGTGGGCCACGGCGCTTTTCAGCAGCTCGGCGTAACCCGGCAGCGCCGCGGCCTTGAGCAGCAGGGACGGGTTGGTGGTGGCGTCGACCGGCTTGAGGCGGGTGATGGCGTCGAGGTCGCCGGTGTCCGCGACCACGGTGGTGAACTGCTTGAGTTGTTCCAGCTTCGAAGTCATGAGCGTCTCTGTCGGGAAGGGCGTGGATCAATGCACTGATTGAGTGCCTGTGGCGTAAAAAGTTCTGTCGGGGGAATATCCCAAGAATGCCGCCGAACGCAGGTGTTGTGCAACCCAAAACGTCGGACAATTCATGCGGGCGTCGTCGGCATCAGGGTCGCGATCAGGGCCCGGATGGTGCCGGGCAGGGCCTCCAGTTCACGCACCAGAATGCTGCGCTCGCGGATCGCCCAGGGTTCGTCGAGGGCCACTGTCACCAGTTGCATGGTCCGGCTGTGCCGCAGGGCGGCGGACTCGGGAATGATGCCGATACCCACGCCGGCCTCGACCATCCGGCAGATCGCTTCGAAGCTGGAGACCTGGATCCGCAGCGACAGCGTCTTGCCCAGCCGCTCGACGTGTTCGCGCAGGAAACTCAGCAGGGTGCTGCCTTCATGCAGGCCGATATGCTGGTAGGCCAGGGTCTTGCCCAGTGTCACCGATTGCTGGGTCGCCAGTGGGTGATCCACCGGCACGATCAGTACCAGGCGGTCGGTGCTGAAATGCATCACCTGCAAGCCGCTGGCCTCCACGGGGCCGGCGATGATGCCCATGTCGCTGGTGCCGTCGAGCACGCCGCGCACGATATCCCGCGACAGGCGCTCCTGCAGGTCCACTGTCACCCCGGGGCGTTTCGAGAGGAACCCGGCGAGCACCTCCGGCAGGAATTCGGTGACCGCCGTGGTGTTGGCGAAGATCCGGATATGTCCGGCGGAATCACCGCCATAGCTGGTGAACTCGCTTTTCAGGTAGTCGACCTGGCGCATGATCAGCCGCGCATGTTGCAGCAGCCGCTGGCCCGCCGGGGTCACTTCGACGCCGCGACTGTCGCGGTACAGCAGGCGGGTGTCGAGCTGCGCTTCCAGGGCCTTGATCCGCGCGCTGGCGGCGGCCGGCGAAAGAAAGGCACGCCTGGCGCCCTGGGTCAGGCTCGGCGATTCGGCGATATGGATGAAGAGACGCAAATCCGCCAGGTCGAAATGCATGGGCGACTCCAGTCAACGGCTAGGCGTTCAGCATAACTGAACGCCGGCTTATTGAAATGCAAATTCTCGGAACGGCGATCAGCTTGCATCATCGGCACACAACGACAATCGGCAAGGGGAAACCTTCCAATGAGTGTGACGGATCTGAGTGCCTGGCTGGGACGGACCGAAGAAGCCCACGACCAACTGAGTCGCAACCTGCTCAAGCGGATTGCCGCGACCTTTGGTGAAAGCGCGCCTTCCCACGGCGAGGCTCTGCCGCCGCTCTGGCAGTGGTGCTTTTTCCAGGATCCGGTAGCCGAGAGCCAGTTGGGCGGCGACGGTCACCCGGCCCGCGGTGGCTTCCTGCCGCCGGCGGACAATCGCAACCGCATGTGGGCCGGTGGTCGCCTGGAGTTCTTCCACGAGCTGCGCGCCGGTCACGATGCCACCCGGGTCTCGACCATCACCCGGATCGAGGAAAAGCAGGGGCGTACCGGTTCGCTGCTGTTCGTCACCGTGCAGCATGAGTATTCCCAGGATGGCCGGGTGGCGATCCGCGAGGAACAGGACATCGTCTACCGCGAACCCACGCCGCCCAAGCAGGGCAGTGGCGAGGCGCTGGTCGAAGGCGAGTGGCGCGAAGCCGTCGAGCCGACACCGACCCTGCTGTTCCGCTACAGCGCCGTGACCTTCAACGGCCATCGCATCCACTACGACTACCCCTATGTCACCGCCACCGAAGGCTATCCGGGCCTGGTGGTACACGGGCCGATGATCGCCACCCTGAACCTGCGGGCCTTCTGCCGGGCCCATCCCGAGGCGAACCTGCGGCGCTTCGCCTATCGCGGCTTGCGCCCCCTGATCGCTCCGCAGCCCTTCGAGGTCGGCGGGCGGATCGTCAGCCCCGGCGTCGCCGAACTCTGGGCCGGCAATGCCGGCGGTATCGCCCAGCGCGCCGAAGTGCACTTCGACTGACAAGAAAAAGGACATCCAACGATGAATCCGAATCACAACGAAGAACTCAATGCCATCCGCGAGGGCGTGCGCGCCCTGTGCGCCGAATTCGATGCCGCCTACTGGCGCAGGATCGATGAAGAGAAGGGGTTTCCCGAAGCCTTCGTCAAGGCCCTGACCGACGCCGGCTGGCTGTCGGCAATGATTCCCGAAGAGTACGGCGGCTCCGGCCTGGGCCTGGCCGAAGCCTCGGTGATCCTCGAGGAAGTCAACCGCTGCGGCGGCAACTCCGGCACCGTGCACGGCCAGATGTACAACATGTTCACCCTGTTGCGCCACGGCAGCGAGGCTCAGAAACGTTTCTACCTGCCGAAGCTGGCCAGCGGCGAGTTGCGCCTGCAATCGATGGGGGTGACCGAGCCGACCACGGGCACCGATACCACCAAGATCAAGACCACCGCGATCAAGCGCGGCGACAAGTACGTGATCAACGGCCAGAAGGTATGGATCTCGCGGATCCAGCACTCCGACCTGATGATCCTGCTGGCCCGCACCACACCCCTGCCCGAGGTCAAGAAGAAGTCCGAAGGCATGTCGATCTTCCTCGTCGACCTGCGCGAAGCCATCGGCAACGGCCTGACCGTGCAGCCGATCGCCAACATGGTCAACCACGAGACCAACGAGCTGTTCTTCGACAACCTCGAACTGCCGGCCGACAGCCTGATCGGCGAGGAAGGCAAGGGCTTCAAGTACATCCTCGACGGCCTCAATGCCGAGCGCACGCTGATTGCCGCCGAATGCATCGGCGACGGTCGCTGGTTTATCGAGAAGGCCAGCGCCTATGCCCGCGACCGCGTAGTGTTCGGCCGGCCCATCGGTCAGAACCAGGGCGTGCAGTTCCCGATTGCCGAGGCGCATATCGAGATCGAGGCCGCCGACCTGATGCGCTGGCGCGCCTGCGAGGAGTACGACTCGGGCCAGAACGCCGGGGCCAGCGCCAACATGGCCAAGTACCTGGCGGCCAAGGCCTCCTGGGAAGCCGCCAATGCCTGCCTGCAGACCCACGGCGGTTTCGGCTTCGCCTGCGAGTACGACGTCGAGCGCAAATTCCGCGAGACCCGCCTGTACCAGGTGGCGCCGATCTCCACCAACCTGATCCTGTCCTACGTGGCCGAGCACCTGCTCGAACTGCCACGCAGCTTCTGAGGAGCACGCCATGAGCCATACCCGAGTCCTGGCCGCCTTCCTCGCCGAGCTGCGTTACGAGCAGGTGCCCGAGGCCGTGTTCGAGCGCACCGAAGACCTGTTCCTCGACTGGCTGGCCTCGGCCCTGGCCAGCCAGGGCGCCCATCCGATCCCGCTGTTCGAGGCCTATGCGCGCAAGATGGGCCCGGTCTGCGGTCCGGCGCGGATCCTGGTCAACGGCCAGAGCAGTTCGGCGTACTTCGCCGCCCTGGTCAATGCCGCTTCGTCCCATCTGGTGGAGCAGGACGACCTGCACAACAGCTCCGTGCTGCACCCGGCCACCGTGGTCTTCCCGGCCGCCCTGGCGGCAGCCCAGGACCTTGGCAAGTCCGGTCGCGAACTGCTGCTGGCATCGGTTGCCGGCTACGAGGCGGGGATTCGCATCGGCGAGTTCCTGGGGCGTTCCCACTACCGGATCTTCCACACCACGGCCACCGTTGGCACCCTGGCAGCCGCCGTGGCCGTGGGCAAGCTGATGGACTTCGACGAGGAACAATTCATCAACCTGCTCGGCAGCGCCGGCACCCAGGCCGCCGGGCTCTGGGAGTTCCTGCGCGATGCCGCCGACTCCAAGCAACTGCACACCGCCAAGGCCGCCGCCGATGGCCTGCTGGCCG
Organism: Pseudomonas sp. Mn2068; assembly: GCF_049319725.1. Classification (NCBI taxonomy): domain Bacteria; kingdom Pseudomonadati; phylum Pseudomonadota; class Gammaproteobacteria; order Pseudomonadales; family Pseudomonadaceae; genus Pseudomonas; species Pseudomonas sp. Mn2068. The sequence continues at coordinate 95,379 of NZ_JBMOUG010000001.1, forward strand.
CCTACCTGACCGCGGACGGCCTGACCGGTGCGCGCAATATCCTCGAAGGCGACCAGGGCATGGCCGCCGGGATGTCCAGCGATGCCGATCCGACCCGGCTGTCCGACCGCCTGGGCAGTCGCTGGGCGCTGGTGGAAACCTCGTTCAAGTTCCACGCTTCCTGCCGCCATACCCATCCGGCCGCCGATGCGCTGCTGGACCTGATGTGGCAGCAAGGCCTGGAGCATCAGCAGATCCGGCACGTGGAAACCCGCGTGCACCAGGGCGCCATCGACGTCCTGGGACGGGTCAAGGTGCCGCAGACCGTGCACCAGGCCAAATTCTCCATGGGCACCGTGCTCGGCCTGATCGCCGTGCATGGCAAGGCCGGCTTGCCGGAATTCCACCAGCTGTCCCTGACCGATCCGGCTGTCTCGGCCTTTCGCGACAAGGTCAGCATGACGCTCGACCCCGAGGTCGATGGTGCCTATCCCCAGCGCTGGTTGGGCCGGGTACGGGTCACCACGGTCGATGGCCGCACGCTGCACGGGGCGATCGACGAACCCAAGGGCGATCCGGGCAACAGCCTGTCGCGGACCGAACTGGAAGACAAGTTCCGCCGCCTGCTGCAGTTCTCCGGCGCGCGCACACCCGAGCAGGGCGAAGCCCTGATCCGCCAGGTCTGGGACCTGCGCAACACCACTGATCTGAAGGAGCTGCGCTGATGAACACGGCAGCAGGCAACACCCCGGCCCCCCGTCCGCTGGACGGCATCACGGTCATCAGCCTGGAACACGCCATCGCCGCGCCGTTCTGTACCCGGCAACTGGCGGACCTCGGTGCGCGGGTGGTGAAGATCGAACGTCCCGGCAGCGGTGACTTCGCCCGTGGCTACGACCAGCGGGTGCGCGGCCTGGCCTCGCATTTCGTCTGGACCAACCGCTCGAAGGAAAGTCTGACCCTGGATCTCAAGCAGGACCAGGCCGGCGACATTCTCGAAGACCTGCTGGGCCAGGCCGACGTGCTGGTACAGAACCTCGCACCGGGGGCGGCCGCGCGCATGGGCCTGTCCTTCGAGGCGCTGCACGAGCGTTTTCCGCGGCTGATCGTCTGCGATATCTCCGGTTATGGCGAAGGCGGTCCCTATGAAAAGAAAAAGGCCTACGACCTGCTGATCCAGAGCGAAGGCGGCTTCCTGTCGGTGACCGGCGGTCCGGGTGACGACCAACTGGCCAAGGCCGGCTGCTCCATCGCCGATATCGCCGCCGGCATGTATGCCTACAGCGGCATCCTCTCGGCGCTGCTGCTGCGGGGCAAGACCGGGGAGGGCAGCCGGGTCGACGTCAGCATGCTGGAAAGCCTGGTGGAGTGGATGGGCTACCCGATGTACTACGCCTTCGATGGCGCGGCGCAGCCACCACGGGCCGGCGCGGCACATTCGACGATCTACCCCTACGGCCCGTTCCCGGCGGGCGATGGCGGCACGGTGATGCTCGGCCTGCAGAACGAGCGCGAATGGGCGGCGTTCTGCGACAAGGTGCTGCTGATGCCGGAACTGGCGGTGGATGAGCGCTTCTCGGCCAACTTCAAGCGCTCGGCCAATCGTGAAGTGCTGCGCCAGATCATCGTCGACAGCTTTGCCCGGCTCAGCGTCGAGCAACTGATCGCCCGGCTGGAAGAGGCGCAGATCGCCAATGCCCGGGTCAACGACATGCAAGGTGTATGGGATCACCCGCAGCTCAAGGCGCGCGATGGCTGGCGTGAAGTCGACAGCCCTTCGGGAAAACTGCCGTCGCTGCTGCCGCCGGCGCGCAATGCCGCCTTCGCGCCGCGGATGGACGCGGTGCCGGGGCTGGGCCAGCACACCGAGGCGATTCTCGGCGAACTGGGTTTCTCCGCCGAGGCGGTGGAGCAGTTGCGGGCGGGTGGGGTGGTCTGATTGATGTGCTGCTCTCACTGGCCTCTTCGCGGGCGAGCCCGGCTCCCACAGGTTTTATGCCGTTCGCAGGATTTGAGTCCGACTCGAACCTTGTAGGCGCCGGGCCTGCCCGCGAAGAACGATAACGCGGCCTCCCGGATACCCCGCACAACCGAACAACAAGGACCATGACATGTCTTCATCCATTGCCCGCTCCGCGCTTTTCGTGCCCGGCAGCCGTCCCGAGCGTTTTGCCAAGGCCCTGGCCAGTGGCGCCGATGCGGTGATCGTCGACTTCGAGGATGCCGTCGAGGAACCGCTCAAGCGCATCGCCCGCGATCACCTCGGGCAGTTCCTCACGGCCAACCCCCAGGCCCGGGTCCTGGTGCGCGTGAATGCTCCGGATCATGCCGAACACAGGGCCGACCTGGCCTTCTGCAAACAGCATCCCGGTGTGGCCGGCGTGCTGCTGCCCAAGGTGGAAAGCGCCGCCCAGGTCCAGGCCGTGGCAGATACCGGCAAGGCGGTCTGGCCGATCATCGAAAGCGCCCGTGGACTGTTGGCCCTGGCGCAGATCGCCGCGGCACCAGGGGTCGAGCGCCTGTCCTTCGGCGGTCTCGACCTGGCCCTGGACCTCAACCTGAGCAGCGGTTCGGCCGCCGCGCAATTCGCCCTCGACCAGGCGCGCATGGCGCTGATCGTCCACTCGCGGGTCGCTGGCCTGGTGGCGCCGCTGGACGGCGTGCATCCGGCGATCGATGATCCCGAGGGCCTGCGCCAGTCGATTCGTCACGCCTACGAGATGGGTTTTGCCGGGGCCTTGTGCATTCATCCCCGCCAGGTCCCGGTGATTCATGCCGCCCTGGCCCCCAGCGCCGAGGACCTGGCCTGGGCGCAACGGGTGGTGGATGCCGGCAGTCACGGCGCCGGCGCCTATCAGGTCGACGGGCAGATGGTCGACGCGCCGGTGCTGCTGCGGGCGCGTCGTTTGCTGGCGTTCGTCTGAACCGAACGCAGGTACTCAAAATTCGAAATTCACTACACGCATTGCTTTAGGCAACCTGCCTGACAACACAACAATAAGAAGGTGATTTCCATGCTCAAGCTGACCCGGGCGCTGTTCTGCGCCGCCACCTTGATCACCGCCAGCCTCGCGCAGGCGGCCGATCCCATCGTTATCAAGTTCGCCCATGTGGTTGCGGAAAACACCCCGAAGGGGCAGGGCGCGCTGCTGTTCAAGAAGCTCGCCGAAGAACGCCTGCCGGGTCGGGTCAAGGTCGAGGTCTACCCGAACTCCTCGCTGTTCGGCGACGGCAAGGAAATGGAGGCCCTGCTGCTCGGCGACGTGCAGATGCTGGCACCGTCCCTGGCCAAGTTCGAGCAGTACACCAAGCAGGTGCAGATCTATGACCTGCCGTTCCTGTTCAACGACCTGGCCGCCGTCGACCGCTTCCAGGCCGCCCAGGGCAAGGCGCTGCTGACCTCGATGACGGACAAGGGCATTCTCGGCCTGGCCTATTGGCACAACGGTCTCAAGCAACTGTCGGCGAACAAGGCGCTGCGGGTGCCGGGCGATGCCCGTGGCCTGAAGTTCCGCGTGCAGGCTTCCAGCGTGCTCGAAGAGCAGTTCAAGGCGATCCGCGCCAACCCGCGCAAGATGAGCTTCGCCGAGGTCTACCAGGGCCTGCAGACCGGTACCGTCAACGGCACCGAGAACACCTGGTCGAACTATGAGAGCCAGAAGGTCAACGAAGTGCAGAAGTACTTCACCGAGACCAACCACGGCCTGATCGACTACATGGTGATCACCAACAGCAAGTTCTGGGACGGCCTGCCACCGGATGTCCGCGGCGTGCTGGAAAAGACCATGGCTGAAGTCACCGTCGAGGTGAACAAGCAGGCCGAAGAACTGAACCAGACCGCCCGGCAGAAAATCATCGACTCCAAGACCAGCGAGATCATTCCGCTGACAGCGCAGGAGCGCGGGCAATGGCGCGAAGCGATGAAACCGGTGTGGAAGAAGTTCGAGGGTGAAATCGGTGCCGACCTGATCAATGCGGCGGACAAGTCCAACCAGCCTTGATACGCAGTTGCGAACACCGAATACCTGCAGGAGCCGGCTTGCCGGCGATGGCGGCCGATCATGGGCCGCAAGGCTCACGGGCCCCATCGCCGGCAAGCCGGCTCCCACAAGGGACCGTGTCCGGCCTTGATTGATCGGCATCGCGGCTCACGCCCGGTACCTCCTTTTCTCTCTCGCGGAGTCCTGTCCATGCAAGCGCAATCCTTGCGACGCATCTGGGAACATTTCGAGGAAGGCCTGATCGCCTTTCTCCTGGCCGCCATGACATTGGTGACTTTCGTCTACGTGATGGCCAACAACGTCTACACCCTGTTCTTCAGCCTGGCCGACCGTTGGGCCTGGAGCAGCGGCTTCTTCAACACCCTGGGCGACGCGACCATGACCGTGGCCCAGGACATGACCTGGAGCGTGGCGCTGACCAAGGCCATGTTCGGCTGGCTGATCTTCTTCGGTATCTCCTATGGCGTGCGCACCGCCGGCCATCTCGGCGTGGACGCACTGGTCAAGCTCACCCCGCGCCCGGTGCAACGCTACCTGGCGCTGCTGGCCTGCACCTGCTGCCTGGCTTACGCCGGGTTGTTCATGGTGGCCAGCTACAAGTGGCTGAGCGCGGTCCTCACTGCCGGTATCGGCGCCGAGGACCTCGATCAGTTCGGGGTCAAGGTCGGCTACATCGTGGTGATCGTGCCCATCGGCTTTGCCCTGGTACTGATCCGCTACCTGGAAATCTTCTATCGCATCTTTACCCGTCGCCAGAGCGGTCTCGGCTTGGCCGATGAAGCCGGCGAAGCCAGCAAGCTTGCCGGCGAGCACAAGGAGCAGCATTGATGGCCGTACTCTGTCTGTTCCTGCTGTTGTTCACCTTCATGTTCCTTGGGGTGCCCATCGCGATTTCCCTGGGCCTGTCCGGGGCGGTATCGATCCTGATCTTCAGCCAGGACTCCCTCAGTTCCCTGGCGATCAAGCTGTTCGAAACCTCCGACGCCTACACCTTCCTGGCGATTCCGTTCTTCCTGCTGTCCGGGGCCTTCATGACCACCGGCGGCGTGGCCAAGCGCCTGATCGATTTTGCCAACGCCTGCGTCGGGCATATTCGCGGCGGCCTGGCGATTGCCGCGGTGCTGGCGTGCATGCTGTTCGCGGCCTTGTCCGGTTCGTCGCCGGCGACCGTGGCGGCGGTGGGATCGATTGCCGTGGCGGGCATGGTGCGTTCCGGTTACCCGAAGGAATTCGGCGCCGGGATCATCTGCAACGCCGGCACCCTGGGTATCCTGATTCCGCCGTCGATCGTGATGGTGGTGTACTCGGCGGCGACCGAAACCTCGGTGGGCAAGCTGTTCATGGCCGGGGTGATTCCCGGGCTGCTGCTGGGCCTGATGCTGATGGTCGCGATCTATATCGTCGCGCGCATCAAGAAGCTGCCGGCGCAACCGCGGGCGACCTTCCGTGAATGGCTGTCGGCGGCGCGCCGGGCGTTCTGGGGCCTGCTGTTGCTGGTGATCATCCTGGGCGGGATCTACAGCGGCCTGTTCACCCCGACCGAAGCGGCGGCAGTGGCGGCGGTGTATTCGGCGTTTGTCGCGCTGTTCATCTACAAGGACATGAAGATCCGCGATTGCCCGAAGGTGCTGATGGAGTCCGGCCGCCTGGCGATCATGCTGATGTTCATCATCGCCAACGCGATCCTCTTCGCCCACGTGCTGACCACCGAGCAGATCCCGCAACAGATCACCAACTGGGTGATCTCCGAAGGCCTGACGCCCATCGGCTTCCTGCTGATGGTCAACGTCGTGCTGCTGGTGGCGGGCAGCTTCATGGAGCCGTCGGCCATCGTGTTGATCCTTGCGCCGATCTTCTTCCCGATCGCCATGAAGCTGGGCATCGACCCGATCCACCTGGGCATCGTCATGGTGGTCAACATGGAGATCGGCCTGGTGCATCCACCGGTGGGCCTGAACCTGTTCGTGACCTCGGCGGTGACCGGCCTGACCCTCGGCCAGACCATCCGCGCGGCGCTGCCGTGGTTGATGATCCTGCTGGCGTTCCTGATCCTGGTGACCTACGTGCCGATCATCTCGCTGGCCCTGCCGCACTGGCTGGGGATGCCGTGAAAAAGTCGCGCGTTATCGGCTGATCGAAATCGCCGCCAGCAGAGTGCCAGGCTCTGCTGGCGGCGATTTTGCCTGGTATGCCGACAGGCATGGCGCAAGGTTGCGTTTTGCGACAGCTGTATTACCGGGCTTTCGGAGTTACCCGGTGATTTCGAAATTGTTGATCCTTACCTGATAATGAAAGGAATCAACCGTTTCGGTATCGAAGATCAAGTCGCCCGAGATGTAGGGCCTCGAGTCGTTTTCCCTGATGGTCAATCTGGCGCGTTCGGCCCGGTAGATCAGCTCGGGAAAACCTGGCTGCACCATCATGTAGTAGATGTGATCCACTTCGTCGCCGGGAAACTCATACTCACCCGGTGGCAGTTGTCCGTTGCCGAGTGTGAAGCTTACCGAGTGCCGGACACCCCCCTCCAGCATGACGCCGAGGATGCGTGTGCCTTGCGTGTCGCGAAAGACATCGTCAGCGACAAAGTTCTTTTCGTCGCTTACAAACAGATTTTCGATCACCCCGATCATGACGCCTTCTGCCTTGGCGGAGCCCTTTTTGTGCTTGGCGTTCTGGAAGTCAGACATGTCGTTTCACCCTTCAATTGAAATATTGATGATGTTGATGCCCGGCTCATGTCTGAAGAACGGCGAAGTGTTTTTTCTGCTTCGAGCCAAGAAGCCCAGCTTCTTCCCGTTCCCGCGCAAGGGCTACTGTCAGAAATGACAGTTCAAAAGGCCGCCGGTCGGAAACCGGCCGGGCTCCACGGGTCAAACGCTTGGCGAGGCGACCGTGTCGTCGACCTTGTGGCGGCGTTCGGCATGGGACAGCCTCCAGCGGATCAGTTCGTCCGCTCCCGGGCCTGCCTCGATAGCCAGGTCCCTGGGGCTGATGGGCTCGCCGGTATCCTGGTCGATGAAACTCCACCCCACATCGCCCCCGGTCTTTCGATTCACGACCTTCAGCGGCGGTGTCGAAGCGCCCGAGACTCCCAGGCGATCGCCGATCTGCGCGAGTATCGGCAGGATCACGGCGATCTGCCGGCCCTTTGCGGTCAGCAGATATTCGAAGCGCTCGGGATTCGTCTGGTAACGCTGCCGCTCGACCAGATCGTGAGCCTCAAGGTGCTTGAGGCGGTCGCTGAGCGTCGCGTTGGTCACGCCGGATGACTGGCGAAAGTCGTCATAGCGGCTGAGACCGAGAACCAGATCGCGCAGGATGAGCAGGCCCCAGCGATCACCGATCGCGGCCATCACGCCGGCGATCGGACATACCATTCCGTCGAAACCTTTCGAACGCATAAGTCATTTCCTCGGGGGGCAGGGGAGGTTCGGTGCATCACTCTCTTCATAAGAGTCTAACTGATTCGCGGTGCCGACACAGGCATGCCGGCCCAGGACGTGGATCGTGTTCGAGTTTCTTCGAGCAGAAAGGGTGCTTGTTCACCTAGTAACTCTTATTATAAGATCGACTTGGGCCGTTACCGATGAAACCCTCGCCGCGAATGCCCGGATGCCCCTTTTCGTCATGTTCAAGGAGATATCGATGCCTTCCCAAACCCCTTCCAGGATCTTTGTTGTCGGCGGTACCGGTGCCCAGGGCTTGCCCGTCATCCGTGCCCTGGTCGCCGACGGTAAATACACCGTCCGGGCCCTCAGTCGCGATGCCAACTCGCGTCGGGCCAAGGCCTTGCTCGCGCTGGGTAATGTTTCGATCCTCGAGGGCACGTTTGCCGATGAGGCCACCCTGCGGGAAGGCTTTCGCGGGTGCGACGGCGCCTATATCAACATCGACGGGTTCAACACCGGCGAGAAGACCGAGATCTACTGGGCCATCCGCAGCTATGAGATCGCCATCGAAGAAGGCGTCCGCTTCTTCGTCTACGGCAATCTCGACTACGCGCTCAAGAAGGCCGGTTATGACTCCAGGTTCCGGACCGGTCACTACGACGGCAAGGGGCGAATCGGTGAGTGGATCCTGTTCCAGAACCAGGTCAACAGGGACCGGATGGGGGCGGCCGTGTTCACCACGGGGCCCTACATGGAAATGGCGATCTCGGCGATGACACCCATGACGCCTTCGGTAGAAGACGGTGTGGTGACCTGGCGGGTGCCGCTCGGCACCGGTGCCATACCCCATGTAGCACTCGAGGACTGCGGGTATTACGCCCGCTGGTTGTTCGACAATCAGCAGCAGGCGAACGGCATGAACCTGGAGGTTGCCATCGAACATGTCGACTATCACGCCCTGGCCGCGGCGTTCGAGAAGGTCACCGGGCATCCGGCGCGCTACATCGACACGGAGCTGGAAACCTACTGGAACGGTCCGCTGAAGATGGCCGCCCAGTTGCCTGCCGGTTACAACGCCGATCCCAACGACAAAAGCACCATGAGTTTCCGCGACAACTTCACCGGCTTCTGGAATGTCTGGAAGCATGGAATCGTCGAGCGCGACTACGCGCTGCTGGATGAAATCCATCCCAACCGCATCAAGAGCGTCGAGCAATGGCTCCAGCGCGAAGATCAGGCGGGCAGGGCTTTGGGCAAGGGCGGCCTCTGGGAACGGCTCCAGCCGGAAAACCTGTACACCGCGCCACCGCTGCTCAAGCTGGCCGAGGACAAGCGGCAGGGTCGCTTGTAATCGCCGGATTCGGTCGCGGCAGCCGAACGGGTAGAGTCATAGTGACCTCTTTTCGTGTCTTTATGACTATGCTTTGGTTGTGGTCAAATTGACTTGTATGCCTCTAACTGTTTGATTTTAATTGATTATATGACTGGCACGATTCGTGATGCAGTTCAGGTGTCACTGAACTGCACCGGGAGTGCCATGTCATGTTCGCCTTTCTCGAATCCCCGCTGAATGTCCTGCACCTGTCCACTCGTATCCTTGTCCTCGGGCTGCTCCTCTTAAGCCTGGGCATCTATGGTGCCTACCTCTACGACGGTCATCTCGGCCTGCCGGTGCTGGTGTCGATGCACGCCATGGTGATTCTCGGCCCGACCCTGTTGAAGATCGGCTATGTGATGCGCCTGCTCGCCCAGCGCCAGTTGGGTCTTGCCGGCCAGCGGCTGCAAATGGCATGAAGTCGCTACCGCTCTGGAGCCTGGGCTTTCGACCATTCTTTCTCGGTGGGGCGCTGTTCGCCTGTATCGCCCTGGCGGGCTGGGGTGTCTGGCTGTACGGCGGTTTCGGCAACTGGCAGCCGTTCGCCGGCGGACTGGCCTGGCACCGGCACGAGATGCCGTTCGGCTTCACCGGCGCGCTGATTGCGGGCTTTCTGCTGACCGCCGTGCCCAACTGGACCGGAGGCCCTGGTACCCATGGCTGGCCGTTGATCGGCTTGTTCGCGCTCTGGTCATTGGCGCGTATCGCCTGGTGGCTGCCGCTGCCCGGTACCTGGGTGATTGCCCTGCAACTGCCGTTCCTGCCCACGCTGGCCTGGTTGCTCGGGCAGCAGTTGCTGGCGGCGAAGAAGCGCAACAACTATCCCATTGTCGCGGTGCTGGGCTTGTTGGCTGTCTGTCAGGGACTGACGCTGTGGGGCATCGTGGAGCAGGACGACGGCTTGCAGCGTCGTGGGGTACTGGCCGGAATATGGTTGGTTGCCGCCCTTATGAGCGTGATCGGCGGGCGGGTCATACCGTTCTTCATCCAGCGCGGGCTCGGTAGCAGCGTGCCGTTCGTGGCCCTGGCCCATGAGGACAAGGTGCTGTTGCTCGGCACGTTGCTGGTGGCCTTGTTGACGGCCTGTGGTCTCGGCGAGTCTGCCCATTCATGGTTGGCGGCGCTCTACCTGCCGTTGGCCGGGTTGCATGGCCTGCGCCTGTGGCGCTGGCATGATCGCGGACTCTGGCGGGTGCCGCTGCTCTGGTCGCTGTACCTGGCCTATGGCTGGCTGTTGATGGCCACGCTGGGCATGGCCGCCTGGCATCTGGGGTGGCTGGTGCAACAGAGCCTGGTCAGTCATGGCCTGGCGGTTGGCGGTATCGGTGGGATGATCCTGGCGATGATCGCCCGGGTCAGCCTGGGACATACCGGACGTGCCCTGCAGCCGCCTCGGGCGCTGGGCTGGGCATTTGCCACGTTGCAACTGGGGGCGCTGTGCCGCATTGTCCTGGTGCCGTTCCTCGATCTCGGCCTGGGGATCGCCGCAGCGCTCTGGAGCCTGTCGTTCGCGCTGTTCCTGATCCATTACACGGGCATGCTGCTGCAGCCACGGATCGCGTCCCGGGCGTAGCGCCACGCCGGCACTTCAACGGGCTCGAAATGCCGGCAGGACCTAACCTATAGGACGGCGGGCATCCTCAAGCTACGTTGTTGCGCAACTGCTGGGCAATCTTTTCTACACTGGCGGCGTACTCGTCGGCCTTGATCACCCGGCCATAGGAGTCCGTCGCGCCCGGCTTCCAGTTATCACCGCCGTTGTACTTCTGCAGTTGGGAGGTCGTGTCGCCCCCTTTGCTGCCCATGATCAGCGCGGCCATTGCCACCTGATCCGACTGGCTGCCATGGTTGTAGGCGTGCCCGGTCTTTTCCTGGAACTGGCTGGCGTAGGCGGCCCGTGTGCTCGGTTCCACCTGCATGACGCCGTCGCCGCCGCTGGGGCCGGAAAGATCCTTGCCGAAGTTGCTTTCCTGCTTCGACTGCGCCGCCAGCACGTAGGGATCGACGCCGAATTTCTTGCCGGACTCCACGCAATCTTTCCAGAGGCTCTGGGGCATGCCTTTGGGGGCGTTGCCGACATCGGCCGTACTGGCGGCGCCGTCGGCACCTTGCGCTTTCTGCGGGCTGTTGCCGGGTTGAGCCGCGAGGTTCTGCGGCGCGGGCGAAGCGCCGCTGCCTGATGGACGGCTGTTGCCGGCTCCGGCAGCGCCCCCGGCTTTGTCCGAGTCGCTGTCGCTATCGTCCGCGTTGCTACCGCCCATCATTTTCATCAAGGCTTGCAACAGGGACTGCAGCAGCTTGATGACTTCGTCCATGCCACCGGCTTCGCCCTCGTTGCCGGGCGATTGCACCGAGCGGTTATGGGCTGCCGAGGCGTGTGAGGCGTCATGTGTGCCCTCGATTCGCGACGAGGGCGGGGCAAAGTTCACCGCACCACCGTTGCCACTGCCGAACAGCAAGGAGGCGGCAAGGTTGTTCTGTCCGTTGTGGCCAGCCGTTGCGGAGTGTTCGTGTGGCGTGAGGTTCTGCGGAATGAACGCAGATCCTCCGTTTACGGATAACGACATATGTGTGCTCCCTTGTTATCGCAGTGGTGAGATACCCGTCACGCAAGCGGATCTGAAAGGCTCATCGGAACGAGGTCAGAGCCTGTAGAAATACCGCTTGCGTATCGGTGAGTGGTCGGGAGCGTGAATCAGGTTCCTTACTGATTCAGCGGAATCAGCACCGCGTCCTTCTCGTCCATGAACATGAACACCAGCAACCTGGCGGGCTTCTTGTCGCTGGCGTTCTTCGATACCAGGTGTTCGGAGCCGGCCGGTTCGTACCAGGATTGCCCGGCCTTGTAGGTGATCGCCTGTTCACCCTTGACCTGGGAGGTGATCTCGCCTTCCAGCACATAGGCCATGGCCGTGCCCTGGTGCTTGTGGGCAATCGAGGACTGTCCCGGCAGGTAGTCGACCGTCAGCATCATGGCTTTCTTGCCCGGCGCATTGAGCAGCGGGTGTTCTTGCAGCACGGTGATCTTTTCCTGACTGGAACCGGCTTCATGGGCAAAGGCGCCGGTGCTGGCGAGCAGGGTCGCGGCGATCAGGGTCGAGGTGACGAACTTCAGGGTTTTCATGATGTGTTCTCGCGTGGGAGGTGAATGCTGGAGTGCTCATGACTTGAGCGCTCGGAAATCAGGCACTCGGAAATCAAGCGCTCAGTGCTGGAAATCGATGCCGCAAGCCAGGCTGCCCAGCAGGTCGATAAAGCCCTGCAACGCCGGCAACTGGAAATGCGCTTGCAGCGCCGCGGGAGAGTGCCAGTGCCCGGTCACGGTCCAGTCGCCCGCCTCAGCGCCGCACACCACCGAATAGTCCAGGCAGCCGGGTGCCGAGCGCAGTGTTTCGACCAGGGCGTTCAACTGCTGTCCGAGCGCTTCGCTATGCCCCGGGACCGCCTTGAACCGGACAATGTTGATCACGTGAGCGGGCATTCTGGATTCTCCTGTGTGACGGCCGACCCGACGGCAGGGCGGTGTCGACAAAGAGTAGGGCGCGGGGCCGGCCGGACCTATAGCCAATTCCCGGCAAATCCCACGGGCCAATCCGGAGGCGCAGTTGGCCTCCGCAAAAAAGCCGGGATTGGCTATCCGTCATTTGGCGTCCGGGCCTTAGGCTGGGCGTCACTGAATCACGTCAACGAACCACGAGGGAGTCGCGCCTTGGAGCCACGCCTGGATTTCTATACCGCGTCACCCCAGGCTCTCAAGGGGTTGCTGTTGCTGGAAGAGGCCACCTTCGGCCTGTCCATCGAAAAGCCGCTGCTGGACCTGGTGAAGCTGCGGGTCTCGCAACTCAACCATTGCGCGTTCTGCTCCGACCTGCACAGCCAGGAGGCCCGCGGCGGGGGCGAGAGCGAACGGCGCCTGTACGGCATCCCGGCCTGGCGCGACTCGCCGCTGTACAGCGCCCGCGAGCAGGCCGCGCTGGCCTGGAGCGAGGCCCTGACCCTGCTGGCCCACGATCCGGTCAGTGACGAGTTGTATGCCCAGGCCCGCCTGCAGTTCAGCGAGCGCGAACTGGTGGACCTGAGCATGGCGATTGCCGCGATCAATTGCTGGAACCGCCTGGCCGTGGCGTTTCGCCAACCGCTGGCGGTCTGAAGCCACCTTCTTCTCTTACATCTGTACCAAAGAGGTTATCTGCAATGAAACTGATGCACGTCGACGCCAGCGCGAAAGGTGAATGGTCCAACTCCCGGGCGTTGTCCCGGCACTTTATCGAGCAGTTGCGCGAGCTGGGGGTCGAGCTGGAAGTCGATTACCTGGATCTGAGCGTCGAAACCCCGCCCCATGTCACCGAGGCATTCGCGGTGGCGACCTATACCCATCCGCAGGCCCGCACGGAGGCGATGAAGCAGACGCTGGCGTCCTCCGATGCCCTGTGCAAGCGGGTCATGGCTGCCGATGCCTGTCTGTTCGCGATGCCGATGTACAACTGGTCGATGCCTTCGACCTTCAAGGCCTTTATCGACAGCATCACCCGTACCGAACTGACCTACCTGAATACCCCGGAAGGCATCGTCGGCCAGTTGACCCAGCAGAAGGTGCTGTTCCTGACCAGTCGCGGCGCCGACCTGCGGCCGGGCAATCCCATGGCCTGGATGGATGCGCTGACCCCGGCGCTGAAAGCGGCGTTTGCCTTTATCGGTGTGCGGGACCCGCAGTTCGTCGACGCGCAGCCATTGCAGTTTTCCGATGCCGAGGCTCGTCTTGAAGCCCTGGAGCGGGCCAAGGCAGAGCTGGCGGTCGTGGCCCGGCAGTGGGCGCTGCAGGCCGCCTGATCAGGCCGCCGGGCCTACTGCCCCGATGGCGGCCGTTGTGGCTTTACCGAGGTACCGAAGGTATTGCCCATGCGGATACTGGTCGCCGCCGGGGTGGCCAGGCCGACCTGGTTCGGCGCTTTTTTGCTGATGCCGGCCTTCAGGGCTTCCTGGTTTTTCTGATTGGCTTCGGCACTCTCCGGGCTGCTCATCTGCTGACTCAGGCAGTTGTAGTCCGGCGCCTTGTAGCCACCGACACTGACTTCGACGCAGCCGACCGGCGTGGCTTCCGCGGCCTGGCCCGGGCCGGACACACCGGCGGCGAGCAGAAGGATGCAGGCACAACTCGACAGGTACTTCATAAGGCCCTCCTGGCCGACCCCGAAGTGGGGTCCTGGAGCCCTGAGTCTAGTGCAAAGGCCGCACCGGTTGGGTGATGGTTTTTTTGCAGTAGCCGAATGCCAGATAGCCTGTCCAGGCCCTGCCGATGACACTGGCTCCACGGCCGGTTTCCGATCAAAGGTCCTTCGAACTGTCATTTCTGACAGTAGGCATCACTCTCCAGGTAGGTAGAGACTGATTTATCGGTCCGACGTGCAAAGTCGTGGGCTGTTTCCCCTGCACATCAGCCAGGACTGAAAATCCGCATTTTCACGATTTAAACGCAAGGGTGAACCCACATGGCAGACATCGAGGATTTTGAAACGGGAGAAAGCGCGGCGAATACACCGCAGGCAACCACCGGGGAACTGGTCGGTACGCTCACCTCCTTGGGCATCAGCCTGGATTTTGAGACCACGTCAATGTATCGGGGCACAGTCGTATCGGGCGGCACTCGCGTACTGGTGGATATCGGTGACGCGGGTACGGGTAGGCGTAAACTGGAATTCACCCTGTCTGAAGCGGACCTGCCGTCGGGCACCTACCCCCTTCCCAGCGAAAAAATAAAAAACGTCCTCTACGCAACGCAACCGAATAATGAAGGTGCAATCAAGACCTACCCCGTCAAGAGTGGCGAGTTCGTACTGGTCAATCGCGCGCCAGAATTGTACCTGGCGGGCCACTTCAGATTTGAAACCCATCCAGTCGAAAACCTGGCCTATCTGGTTGCGGTTCATCGATTTGAAATCAAGGGACAAAATTGACGATACATCCACCAGGCATCGGCAGTAACCTCGGCACTTTGCCGTGCTTCGGATATCAGCAAACCGCAACGGCCACCCGAGACGCCGTAACAACAGGTTCATAAACAGCCCTCAGGATAGCGGTTTTGAGGGACACGTCAGCAGTGCAGGGACTTCGATCCGTGGCCATGCGTCTGTCGTTTTTTCGCTTGAGCCTGGTGACCGTCGTCCTGGCCTGGCTGGTCGGTGGCGGGTTGTCCGCGTGCCTGGCCGCCGAGCCGCTCATGGTCGATCCCCAGGCCCGCGTCGAACTGGATATTGCCGCCCAGGACCTGGCTGGCGCACTGGATTCCTTCAGTCGCCAGACCGGGATGGCAGTGCTGGTGGATCGCGACCTGACCCGCGCACGGCGTTCGCTGGCGGTTCACGGGCGTTATCGCGCCAGCGAGGCCTTGAGCCTGTTGCTCACCGGCAGCGGGCTGATGGCGCGTTATGCCCGGGCCGATGCCTTTACCTTGCAGGTGGCGCAGGTCAGCGATGTACCGTCGCCCCGGGATCCTGGCGGCAGCAAGGGAGCGGCACTGGCCAGCAGTTATGCCCGGGCGATCCAGCTGGCGATCGAGCAGGCGCTGTGTGCCTTGCCGTTGACCCGGCCGGGGACCTACCGGGCGGTGTTGCAGGTGTGGATCGGCCAGGGCGGCGAGTTGCAGCACAGCCGCCTGGTCAGTTCGACCGGAGATGTTCAGCGCGACGGGGCGCTGGTGGAGCGCTTGCGCACGGTCCGGGTAGAGCGTCCGGCACCGTCGTCGCTGCGCCAGCCCGTGACCCTACTTTTAATGCCGGATTCAGCAGGAACAAGCATGGATTGCACAGAACGCAAAGGAGCCGCCGGAGTATGAAGAATATCGGGCACAGTCCGATGGTCCGGTTGTTCCTGACCTCCTACGACGACTTCAAGGTGCGCCTGCGGCGGCGCTTGGGTTCCGAGGATCTGGCCAATGACGTCCTGCATGAAACCTACCTGCGGGTCGACCGCATGGAAGCACCGCTGAACCTGACCCAACCCAATGCCTACCTGTACCGCATGGCCCTGAATATCGCCGCGGACCGGCGCCAGGCCGATGCCCGGTTGCTGACCGGCGAGGAAGTGGAGGAACTGTTGCAGCTCAGCGACGAAGCCCTCGACCCGGAGCGGGTGGTGGGGGGCCAGAAGGAAATCCAGTCGCTGCTCAAGGCCTTGTATGAATTGCCCCCGCGGCGCCGGCGGATCTTTATCGCCGCCCGCCTGGAAGAGGCGCCGCACCTGGAGATCTCCCAGCGTTTCGGCATCTCCACGCGCATGGTCGAGAAGGAGTTGAAGGCCGCGCTGGGCCATTGCGCGGCCCGCCTGGAAAGAAAAGTGATTCAGCGGTTCGGTCCCGGGGCGGGAAAACCGTCTTAGTAATACATCAGCGAAATCTTCGTGAGTACCTGTGCGCTTGAACACGACTTCCATCACCGAATTGCCGGGCGGCCAGACCGCCCGATTGCAGAGCGAAGCCCAGGATTGGCTGATTCTTCTGACCTCCGGCCAGGCCACCGGCGCCGATGCGCGCGCCCTGCGCCAATGGTGCGAACAAAGCCCCGAGCATGCCCGGGCCTTTGAACAGGCCAAGGTGTTGTGGCAGTCCCTCAAGCCGGCCCTCGAACAGTTGCAGCATCCGCCGCGGGCCCGACATTTCGGGCGCCGGGCGTTTCTCGGCGGGGCGATTGCCGCGTCGGCGGCTTTTTTCCTGGTGCGCGCCACGGTGCCGGGCGGTTTCTCCGGCCTGGGCGCCGACTACACCACTGAGGTCGGCGAGCAACGGCGGGTCGACCTGGCCGATGGCATCAGCCTGGAGCTCAATACCCAGACCCGGATCAATCGCCTGCCTTCGGTCAACGGTGACTCGCAGATCGAACTGGTCAGCGGTGAAGTGGAAGTGCTGGCGCGCACCCAGGCGCCGGTCAAGGTCCAGGCCGGCAGCGGCCTGCTGACGGCGGAACGGGCGCGGTTCAACCTGCGCAATCTCGACCAGAGCGTCTGCGTCACCTGTATCGAAGGCCTGTTGACGGTCGACGTGCAGGGGCGCCGGTTCCGTCTGGAGAGCGGTCGCCAACTGGTGTACGACGCCCATCAGGTCGGCGAGCTGCAGAATGCCGATCCGTCGGCGGTGATCGCCTGGCGCAACAAGATGCTGGTGTTCAACGACGCTACCCTGGCCAGCGTGATCAGCGAGATCAACCGCTACCGGCCGGGCATGCTGGTGTTGCTCAACAGCGAGCTGGGCAAGCGCAAGGTGCAGGCGCGTTTCAGTCTCGATCAACTGGCGGGCGTGGCCTTGCTGATCCGCGATGCCTACGGTGCCAAGTGCACCGAATTGCCGGGCGGGGTGGTGTTGCTCAGCTAGTGTTGTTGTGGTGCCTGTTGGGGCCTCTTCGCGGGCAAGCCCGCTCCCACGGTTAAAATTCCCATTGCGGGGCCTCGCGCCCCTGAAAATCCCTGATTCACCCGTGTTCCCTTGTGGGAGCGGGCTTGCCCGCGAAAGGGCCCTCAAGATTTGCCACCCATTCCCGAGTTCACTCCAGCGGCCCCAGCACCTGCCGATAGCGCTCCAGCCCTTGCGGTGTATTGCGCACCAGGCTGATCTCCAGTCCCGTCGGGTTGTCCTGCTGAGTGCCGGTCAGTCGCCGCCAGCCCTTGCCGGGCTGCCATACCCGCAGTTCCATCGACGTCACCTGCTCCAGTACCGCCACGCCGTCCTTGGGCGCCGGCAACGGGAAGCGCGTACGGGCAGGCGCCACCGCGCGATACAGCGTGCCGCCCTGCAACCACCAGCGCACCCGCTGCAGGCTGCCGTCCTGTTCCGCGGCCGTGCGAATCAGGTCGAGGCGAAAGCCCTTGCCGTCCGGGCTGCGCACCGTCAGGGCAGCGGGTGCCTGCGACGGTAGCGGCTCCTTGTCGGCAATCGGCGGTTCCACCAGTTCGATACCGGCACGCAAGGCCACGTCACGCTCCAGTTGGCCCAGCGCCGCCAGCAGTTGACGGGTCTGTCCGGCGCTGGCCTTGAGGTGTTCGTCGGCGCGATTGACGCTGTCCAGGCCACGCCAGGCAATGATGCTGACCACCGCCATGAGCATGATCGCGATCATCACTTCGATCAGGGTAAAGCCGGCCTGGCGCTTCATTGCACGCGAATCTCGCCATTGGCAGCGCGCACCACGCCGATGCTGTGCTGGCCGTCGGAAAGCGAGACACGTAGCGGTGGTGCGATCCATTCGGCGTCCAGCACCAGGCTCTTGCCACGGTCGAGTTGCACCTGCATCGGTGTGCTTTGCCAGCGGGTCGGGCGCAGTTGCGGGTCGCCGTTGAATTGTTCGAGGCCGCCCTGGATATCCGCGCGACTGAAGCGATAGCCCCTGGCGTCGCTCAGCCAGCGGATCGGCCGGCCATCGGCGCGGGCTTCGGCCTGGGCCACCTGCAGGGCCTGGGCCAGGCGCTCGGCGTCCTTGCGCAGCAATTGCAGCGGATCGGGCTTGATGCTCAGGCTGATGGCCGCGCTGGCGATGCCGATGATCACCAGCACGACCATCAGTTCGATCAGGGTAAAACCCGCCTGGGCAGGGTATGGGGCATCCATTCGACAAGGCTCCTTGAGTCTCCTTGCATGCTGCGCGGCAAAGATGATGGGCGTGTGAAATAAAAACGTGAGAATTGCCTGTTAGGCTGAAAAGGTTTCGGATCACCCACGGAAAAGGAGCCTCGACGATGCAATGGACCCCGCGTTTTTCCCAGCCCCAGATTGTCCAGTCGGTGGGCCTGCTCGCGGCCCTGGCGGGCGCGGTGGTCTGGTCGACGCTGCTGCTGACCCCGGCCGTGTCCCAGGTGCCCGAGGGCCAGTCGCCGGGCGCGGTCGCGCGCAGTGACAATCCGGCGCTGCAGTGGTTTTCCAATCAGCCGGCGCAGCTCGATATCAAGGTTTCCGGAGTGATGGCCGGCGTGCGCGGCGCGGTGGCGATTCTCAGCCTGAACGACGGTCCGCCCCGCAGCTTTCTGGCCGGCGAGCGCCTGGGGCAGGGGGTGAAGCTGCTGGCAATCGAGGGCGACGGCATTCTGATCGAGCGTGGCACGGAAAAACTGCACCTGACCGTGACCCGTCTCAGCGAGGCGCCGTTCCTGCCGAAACTGACCCGACCCTGAGGTCCGACACCGCCGGCGGCGGACTCAACAGGGTCTCCAGCCGCGCGAGCGGCGGCGCCTCGTGGCGTCGATCGAGCACCAGGATCTCGACCCTGAACAGCCGCGGACCGCCCCCCGGCCCGATGGTCTGGTCGCAGCGCAGGGCCATGCGGCCCTGATCGCATTCAAAGGATTTGCGCCCAAGGGGCAGGCGGCCCTCCAGGCGTAGCTCGGCCAGGCGACTCTGTGCCGCCAGCAGGGCCATGGAACGGTCGCGCAACAGACCGTTGCTCTGGGTCATCAGACCAGCCACGCGGATCGCCGCGGCCATCGCCACGGCAATGATTGCCAGGGCCACCAGCACTTCGATCAGGGTAAAGCCGCGTTGGCGGGGAGGGCGTTGCATGGGCGTCTCGGAACGGGAAACCGAGGCAGGAGCCTAGCGCGCTTGTTTGACCGCTTGCTGACCAAAGCTCCCGAGCTTTTTCTCCCGGGGCTGTCTGCGGGCGTAGGTCGTGCTGCGCTGAGTGGATCTGCATGGGAATGGTGGCCTGTGTGGGAGCGGAGCTTGCCCGCGAAGAAAGCGATACGGAGAACCTGGGGCACCGCGTTGCCCCATTCGCGGGCAAGCCCGCTCCCACAGATCCACAGCTCTACAGATCCACAGACCCACAGCCCCGCCTGGTCCGGTACAGAAACCAAGGCCCTGTTCACCCGAGGATTTTCAATACCAGTGACATATCTTCTTGCAACAATCCGCCGCGAATCGAATCAAGCCAAGGATTGTCGAGATGGATATCGCGCGCATCAATTCCCGTTCCAGCACTCGTCGGGCACAGCAGGGATTCACGCTGATCGAGATCATGGTGGTGGTGGTCATCCTCGGAATTCTCGCCGCCATGGTGGTACCCAAGGTCCTCGATCGTCCCGACCAGGCCCGGGCCACCGCGGCCAGGCAGGACATCGGCGGATTGATGCAGGCGCTCAAGCTCTATCGCCTCGATCACGGCGGCTATCCGAGCCAGAACCAGGGCCTGAAGATCCTCGCCGAGCGTCCGGCGAACGCCAAGGACAGCAACTGGCGCTCCTACCTGGAGCGCCTGCCCAACGATCCGTGGGGGCGTCCTTACCAGTACCTCAATCCTGGCGCCAATGGCGAAGTCGACGTGTTTTCCCTGGGTGCCGACGGCAAGCCGGACGGTGACGGGGTCAATGCCGATATCGGCTCCTGGCAACTGTAGCGCCAGCCATGAACGCCTATTCGCTGACAGCGGCGAAGCAACAGGGCATGGCGATCATCAGCGCCTTGCTGATCGCCGCCGTGGTGGCGGTGATCGCCGGCGGCATGCTCACCCGCGAGACGGTCTTTACCCGTGGCCTGGAGGCCGAGCAACTGCGGGTCCAGGGCTCCTGGCAGTTGCGCGGCGGCCTTGAGCTCAGTCGCCAATTGTTGTGGGAAGCCCGCCAGCGCGATCCGTTGACCCATCTGGCGCAAGCCTGGGCCCAACCCTTCGTCGCCTCGTCGTCGGGCGAGCGTGGCAGCCAGTTCGACGGACGCCTGGAGGACGAGCAGGGCAAGTTCAACCTGCGCAACCTGGTGCAGGACGAGCGGGTCGACGCCGAACAGATGCAGGGCTTTGCCCGCCTGTGCGAGTTGCTCGGCGTCAAGGCGGCGGTGGGCCAGCGTATCGCCCAGCGGGTGATCGCCTCCTATCCACGGGTGTCGGACCCCGACCGCGTGCCGGCGACGACCGTGCGCGGCAGTTTCGACAGCGGCCGGCTGACCTCGCCCGGAGCCGCCCTCAAGCCACTGCCGGCGACCCGGCCGATGCTGCGCAGCCTGCAGGACCTCAGGAGCGTCGAGGGTGTGGATGAGCAGACCCTGGCCTTGCTCGCGCCCCATGTGACCATCCTGCCGGCCAACACCTGGGTCAACGGCAATACCGCGACCGCCGAGGTGCTGGCGTCCCAGGTCCCGGGACTGTCACCGCAACGTGCCCGTGGCCTGATCAACGAGCGCGATGCGGGGCAGTGGTTCATCAACCGCGGCGACTTCGTCAATCGCCTGCGCATGCCGCAACTGATCGTCACCGATATCAAGGTCGGGATCACCAGCGACTGGTTCCTGCTCACCGGGCAATCGCGTGGCGAGCGGCGTCGCGTCAGCCTGGCGGCGCTGTTGCACCGCAGCCAGGAGCAGATGCCCCAGGTGATCTGGTCGCGGGTGGGCGTATGACGTTGCTCCGCGTGGCGCTGTCGCCCTTGGACAGCCTGGGCCTCGACAGTCCGCTGGCCTTTGCCCGGCTGGATCGCCAGGGCCAGGTCGAAGCAACCGGCGAGGCCAGCCTGGCGCACCTGGCCCAGGCGCATAAAGGCCTGGCCGTGGAGTGTTACCTGCATCCACGGGACAGCCTGCTGGCCAGTCTCGAACTGCCGGTCCTGGCGCCGGCGAAGGTTCGCGCGGCGGTCGACTGTGCTGCCCAGGCGTTGATCCTCGGCGGCTGCGAGTCGATGCATATCGTCCATGGCCCACGGGACACCGAGGGCCAGGTCCAGATCGCCTGGCTGCAACGCGCTGCGCTGGAACGCTTCGGCGCGTTGTTGCGACAGGCCGGGATCAAGCTGCGCGGCCTGTATCCGGCCGCCGGTTGCCTGCCGGTGATTGCCGGCGAGCCGGTGGTGGAGGCCCTGGATGAACACCTGCTGATCCGCCTGGGCACCGACCGGGCCGAGGTGCATCCGGATATCGATCAGGCGCTGGCGCAACTGCTCGGACGGGGCGAGGTGCTGCACTGGCTGGGCGAGCCGCCGCTGAGCCATGCCCTGGTCCAGGCATTGCCCGCCAATCGGCGCTGGAGCGGCCCGGCACCGACCTGGGGCTTGCACGGCGCGTTGCGTCAGCCGGGGGTCGAAGGCGGTCACTGGGGCCGGGCGCTGGCCTGCTGTGCGCTGGCCGTGGTGGTCTGGGCGGTGGGCCTGAACCTCTATGCGGCGCGGCAGGTCGAGCAGGGCCAGCAGCTCAAGTCGTGGATGGTACAGCGGGTCAAGCAGGCCTTTCCGGCGCTGCCGATGGTGCTCAATCCCCTGCAGCAGGCCCGTCAGCAACTGACCCAGCGGCAGACGGCCGGTGACGGCGACAGCGATTTTTCCCGACTGGTCCAGCAGGCCGGCCTGGCCATGCCGTTCATGGTCGGTGGCGTGCAAAGCCTGGTGTTCGACAACGGTGAACTGCACCTCGATACCCTGCCGGACATGCGCAAGCCGGGCAACGGCGGTACCTGGCAGGCCACGCTGGTCCAGGCTGGCGTGCTGGCCACGCCGGCGCCCGAAGGCTGGACCCTCAGGGTCCAGGCCGAACCGATACAACCGGTGGCGGAGGCGGAAAATGAATAACCCCTGGTTGAACCGGTATCGGGCCCGCTGGCAGGTCCTGGCAAGTCAGGCGCCGGCGTACTGGAGCGGCCTGGCGTTGCGCGAAAAACGCCTGGTCAGCGGCATGGCCCTCGGTGTCTCGGCGCTGTTCGTCTGGCTGGTACTGATCCAGCCGCCGCTGAAGAAAATCGATTTCTGGGCGCTGGAAACTCCCAGGCTGCGCACCCAGGCCCAGACCCTCGACAGCTTGCTGCAAGGCCTGGCGATGCCGGGCGTCGACGGTGTCGAGCCGGGGCTGCGCGCCAGCCTCGAAGCCAGCGGGCTGGCCGGGCATTACCAATTGCAGGGCAGTGCCGAAGGCTGGCTGCTGACCTTCGACGACGCCCCGGCCGATGCGCTGGTGGGCTGGCTGCTGGGCAACCCCCGTTCTTTCACCCTGGAAGTGGTCGAGGCCCGTCTGCAACGCACGGGTGCGACCGAACTCGATGGCTCGGCCGGCCGATTGTCCGGAACCGTTCGCATGGATCAGGCGCGTGGCGCTAAGGAAGCTTCATGAAGTGGTCAGGTTCTTTGTATGGGTTGCGTTGTCGGCAAGCGGCGGCCCCGTGGTTGCTGCTGGCGTTGACGGCGTGCAGCAGCGGCACGACACCGCAGGCTCCGCTGCTGGTGGAAAGCGAGCTGGGCCGGCCACTGGGCTCGACGGTCAAGAGCGGCGACGCCGTGGCGGATCGGCAGCGGGTCCAGGCCCAGGTCGAACAGCAACGGCGCGTGCAACATCCGCTGAACACCACGGGGAAAGGCAAGGGTGCTGCCGGTAAAAGCCTGCCGGCGAGCAACCCCCTGGGTGACCAGCCCGTGCAACTGAATTTTGTCGACGCCGATATCCAGGCGGTGGTCCGCGCCTTGTCGCGCTCCACCGGGCGGCAGTTCCTGGTCGATCCGCGGGTCAAGGGCAACCTGACCCTGGTTTCCGAAGGCGAAGTGCCGGCCCACCGGGCCTATGACATGTTGCTGGCGGCCTTGCGCATGCAGGGTTTCAGCGTGGTCGATGTCGGCGGTGTCAGCCAGGTGGTGCCGGAAGCGGACGCCAAGCTGCTGGGCGGGCCGATCTACAGTGCCGATCGCCCGGCGGAAAACGGCATGCTGACCCGCACCTTCCGCCTGCAATACGAGAATGCGGTCAACCTGATCCCGGTGCTGCGGCCGATCGTTTCGCCGAACAACCCGATCAATGCCTATCCTGGCAACAACACCGTGGTCATCACCGACTATGCGGAGAACCTGCAGCGGGTGGCGAGCCTGATCGCCAGCATCGATACTCCGAGCGCCATCGACACCGACGTGGTGACGATCCAGAACGGCATCGCCAGCGATATCGCCAGCATGGTCGCCGAGCTGCTGGAGAACCAGGGCAACGATCCGACCCAGAAGATCAGCGTGCTCGGCGACCCGCGCTCCAACTCGATCATCATCCGCGCCAGCAGCCCGGAGCGTACGCAACTGGCGCGGGAACTGATCTACAAGCTCGACAATGCCCAGAGCAATCCGAGCAACCTGCATGTGGTGTACCTGCGCAACGCCCAGGCCGGCAAGCTGGCCCAGGCCCTGCGCGGCCTGCTCACCGGTGAAAGCGACAGCGGCGAAGGGCAGGGCGACCCGACCCGGGCGATGCTCAGTGGTGGCGGGAGCAACAGCAGCAGTCAGAACAACCAGAACAGCAGCCAGGCCAATGGCAGCACCCAGGGCAGCACCGCCACCAGCGCCAGCAGCGGCTCGGTTTACGGCCAGGGCGCCCGCTCCGGCGCCAGCCAGGCCGGTGGCGCGACCGCGTCCGGCGAGCAGAACGTGGCGTTTTCCGCCGGTGGCGTGACCATCCAGGCCGATGCCACCACCAACACCTTGCTGATCTCCGCACCGGAGCCGTTGTACCGCAACCTGCGCGAGGTCATCGACCTGCTCGACCAGCGTCGCGCCCAGGTGGTGATCGAAAGCCTGATCGTCGAAGTCAGCGAAGACGACGCCAATGAGTTCGGCGTGCAATGGCAGAGCGGCAACCTCGGTGGCAACGGTGTGATCGGTGGCGTCAACCTCGGCGGCGCCGGGCTGGTCACCACCGCCAAGAACAGCATCGATGCCTTGCCCCAGGGCCTGAGTGTCGGCGTGGTCCGCGGCGCCGTGGACATTCCCGGGATCGGCCGGGTGATGGACCTCAAGGTGCTGGCCAAGGCCCTGAAAAGCAAGGGCGGCTCCAATGTGCTGTCAACGCCGAACCTGCTGACCCTGGACAACGAAGTGGCGAGCATCTTCGTCGGCCAGACCATTCCCTTTGTCAGCGGCCAGTACGTGACCAACGGCAGCAACTCGAGCAACAACCCGTTCCAGACCATCCAGCGCGAGGAAGTCGGTCTCAAGCTCAATGTCCGTCCGCAGATCTCCGAGGGCGGCACGGTCAAGCTGGACATCTACCAGGAAGTCAGCAGCGTCGATGATCGCGCCACCGCGACGGCCGCCGGCACCGTGACCAACAAGCGCGCGATCGACACCAGCATCCTGCTTGACGACGGGCAGATCATGGTCCTCGGCGGCCTGTTGCAGGACGGCTACACCCAGAGCAACGACGGCGTGCCGTTCCTGTCGGACATCCCCGGCATCGGCGCGCTGTTTCGCCACGAACGACGTACCACCAACAAGACCAACCTGATGGTGTTCCTGCGGCCCTACATCATTCGCGATGGTGCAGCGGGGCGGGCGATCACCTTGAATCGCTACGACTTTATCCGCCGCGCCCAGGGCAGCCTGCAGCCGGATCGCAACTGGGCCATGCCGGACATGCAGGCGCCGCAGTTGCCGAATGCCGCCGAGGCGATCCCCGGTTCGCAGCCGTCGCCCGTGCCGCAGACGCCACGGGCGCCGATCCGCGCGGTGCCGGTGTCGCTCAATGACAGGTCGCAGCCATGAAACCCTGTGGGAGCGGGCTTGCCCGCGAAGCTTTTGGCGTCCTCGAGGTCCTCTTCGCCGGCAAGCCCGCTCCCACAGGTAGGGCGCAAGCGGCGCGAAGGGAGTGTTCACCATGAGTGCGTTGCCGTATGCCTGGGCCAAGGCGCAGCGGGTGGTGTTGTGCGACGGTGTGCTGAGTGCCTGTCCCTCGACGCCGGGCTGGGCCATCAGCGAGGTACGCCGCCAGTTCGGTCCGGCGCGCCTGGAGCGTGTGCGCGACGAAGAACTCGACGGTCTGCTCGCCAGTGCCTACGCCGATACCGGCAGCGCGGCGGCGGTGGTCGGCGCGGCGGAAAACGAGGTGGACCTCGACCGGCTGATGCAGGACATCCCGGAAATCACCGACCTGCTGGACACCCAGGACGGCGCGCCGGTGATCCGCATGATCAACGCCTTGCTGACCCAGGCGGCACGGGACGAGGCCAGCGACATCCACATCGAGCCGTTCGAGACCCATTCGGTGGTGCGCTACCGGGTCGACGGCACGCTGCGCGACGTGGTGTCGCCACGCAAGGCGCTGCATGGCGCGCTGGTTTCGCGGATCAAGATCATGGCGCAGTTGGACATCGCCGAAAAACGCCTGCCCCAGGACGGCCGGATCGCCCTGCGGGTGGCCGGGCGTCCGATCGATATCCGCGTCTCCACCGTGCCCACCGGGCATGGCGAGCGGGTGGTGATGCGGCTGCTGGACAAGCAGGCCGGGCGCCTGCAACTGGAAACCCTGGGCATGGACCCCGACGTGCTGGCCCGGCTCGATCACCTGATCCGCCAGCCCCACGGCATCGTCCTGGTCACCGGTCCCACGGGCAGCGGCAAGACCACCAGCCTCTACGCCGCGCTGGCCCGGCTCGACGCCAGTACCAGCAATATCCTCACCATCGAGGATCCGGTGGAGTACGACCTGCCGGGTATCAGCCAGATCCAGGTCAACGCCAAGATCGACATGACCTTTGCCCTGGCCCTGCGGGCGATCCTGCGCCAGGACCCGGACATCATCATGATCGGCGAGATCCGCGACCTGGAAACCGCGCAGATCGCCGTGCAGGCCTCGCTCACCGGTCACCTGGTGCTGGCGACGCTGCACACCAATGACGCGGTGTCGGCGGTCAACCGCCTGATCGACATGGGCGTGGAGCCGTTCCTGCTGGCGTCGTCGATGCTCGGGGTACTGGCCCAGCGGCTGGTGCGACGGCTGTGCCAGCACTGTCGTGAGGAGGACCCAGCCACGCCGGGCACCTGGCGTCCGGTGGGCTGCAGCGCCTGCAATCACACCGGCTACAGCGGCCGTACCGGCATCCACGAACTGTTCTGCATCGACGATGACGTCCGCACCCTGATCCACCAGGGAGCCGGGGAACAGGCCCTGCGCCTGGCCGCCCGCGCGGCCGGCATGCTGAGCATGCGCGAGGACGGTGAGCGCTGGGTGCGCAGCGGTGCCACGGCGCCGGAAGAAATCCTTCGCGTGACACGGGACGCCTGATGAATCGCTATCGCTTCGAAGCCGCCGACGCTCTCGGCAAGATCGAATCCGGCCATCTGGAGGCGGACAGCCAGAGTGCGGCGATGGGCGTGCTGCGCAGTCGCGGCCTGACCGCCTTGTCGGTCAAGGCCGACGGGGGCGAGAGTGGCGGGGCGGGCGGCGGTCTGTTCGGCGCCAAGCTGTCGGACAACGACCTGGCCTGGGCCACCCGCCAGCTGGCGAGCCTGCTGGGTGCCAGCCTGCCACTGGAGGCGGCGCTGAGCGCCACGGTGGAACAGGCCGAACGCAAGCATATCGCCCAGACCCTGAGCGCGGTGCGTGCCGATGTCCGGGGCGGCATGCGCCTGGCCGAAGCCCTGGCCAAGCGTCCCAGGGACTTTCCGGAGATCTACCGGGCGCTGATTGCCGCGGGCGAGGAGTCCGGCGACCTGGCCCAGGTCATGGAGCGACTGGCCGACTACATCGAGGAGCGCAACAACCTGCGGGGCAAGATCCTCACCGCCTTTATCTATCCGGGCGTGGTCGGGCTGGTGTCGGTGGCCATCGTGATCTTCCTGCTCAGCTATGTGGTGCCGCAGGTGGTCAGCGCGTTTTCCCAGGCGCGCCAGGATCTGCCGGGACTGACCCTGGTGATGCTCAACGCCAGTGACTTCATCCGCGCCTGGGGCTGGCTCTGTTTCAGCGTCATGGCCGGTGGTTTCTGGGGTTGGCGCCTGTACCTGCGCAAACCCGCGGCACGCCTGGGCTGGCACAGCCGGATCCTGCGCCTGCCGCTGATCGGGCGTTTTGTGCTGGGACTCAATACCGCCCGGTTCGCCTCGACCCTGGCGATTCTCGGCGGTGCCGGGGTGCCGTTGCTGCGGGCATTGGAAGCGGCGCGGCAGACGGTGTCGAACGATCGCCTGAGCCTGAGTGTGACCGAGGCCACGGCGCGGGTCAGGGAAGGGGTGAACCTGGCAGCGGCGCTGAAGGTCGAGAAGGTCTTTCCGCCGGTATTGATCCACCTGATTGCCAGTGGCGAGAAAACCGGTTCTTTGCCGCCGATGCTGGAGCGCGCGGCACAGACCCTGTCGCGGGATATCGAGCGGCGGGCCATGGGCATGACCGCGCTGCTCGAACCGCTGATGATCGTTGTGATGGGCGGGGTGGTGCTGGTGATCGTGATGGCGGTATTGCTGCCGATCATCGAGATCAACCAGCTGGTGCAATAGCCGAGACAGGAGTGTTGCCTGTGCCGGCCTCTTCGCTGGCAAGCCAGCTCCCACAAGTGTCCGAGTCGAACACAAATGAGGTGCACGACCCGATTCCCTGTGGGAGCTGGCAAGCCAGATCCCACAAGTGTCCGAGTCGGACACAAATGATGCGCACTACCCGATTCCCTGTGAGAGCTGGCAAGCCAGCTCCCACAAGTGTCCGAGTCGAATACAAATGATGCGCACGACTCGATTCCCTGTGGGAGCTGGCTTGCCAGCGAAGGGGCCCTCGAGATCACCCCTGATCAAGGCTCCTTGCGCTTGACCAGCTTCATCACCACCACAAAGAACACCGGCACGAACACCACGGCCAGGGTCGCGCTGATCATCCCGCCGATCACCCCGGTACCGATGGCCTGCTGGCTCGCCGAGCTGGCCCCGGTGGCGATCGCCAGGGGCACCACGCCGAGAATGAACGCCAGCGAGGTCATGATGATCGGCCGCAAGCGCAGCCGCGCGGCCTGTACCGTCGCGTCCAGCAGGTCATGGCCTTCGTCGTACAGGCTCTTGGCGAACTCGATGATCAGGATCGCATTCTTCGCCGACAGGCCGATGATGGTGATCAAGCCGACCTTGAAGAACACATCGTTGGGCATTCCGCGCAAGGTCACCGCCAGCACCGCGCCGAGCACGCCCAGCGGCACCACCAGCAGCACCGAGGTCGGAATCGACCAGCTCTCATACAGCGCCGCCAGGCAGAGGAACACCACCAGCAGCGACAGGCCGAGCAGGATCGGTGCCTGGGAGCCGGACAAGCGCTCCTGCAACGACAGCCCGGTCCATTCCAGGCCCAGGCCCGCCGGCAGTTGCGTCACCAGGCGCTGCATTTCCTCCATGGCCTGGCCGGTGCTGTAGCCGGGCGCCGACTCGCCGGAAATGGCAATCGCCGGGTAGCCGTTGTAGCGGGTCAACTGCGCCGGGCCCTGGGTCCAGCGGGCTTCGACAAAGGCCGACAGCGGGACCATCTTGCCGTTGCTGTTGCGCACATGGATCTTCAGCAGGTCCGCGACCTGGGCGCGCTGGTCGCCCTCGGCCTGGATCACCACCCGTTGCATGCGCCCCTGGTTGGGGAAGTCGTTGATATACGACGAACCCACCGCGGTGGAGAGGATATTGCCGATATCGGCAAACGACACGCCCAGGGCGTTGGCCTGCTTGCGGTCGACTTCCAACTGCACCTGCGGCGCCTCGGCCAGGGCGCTTTCGCGGACATTGGCCAGTACCTTGCTCTTTGCCGCCGCCGCCAACAGCTCGGTACGGGCCTGCATCAAGGCTTCGTGGCCGACGCCGCCACGGTCCTGCAGGCGGAACTCGAATCCGCTGGAGGTGCCCAGGCCATCCACCGGTGGCGGCAGGATGGCGTAGGCCACCGCATCCTTGAGGTCGCCGAAGGCGATATTCGCCCGTTCGGCGATGGCCGCCGCCGAGTCCTGGGCACTGCGCTGCGACCAGTCCTTGAGCGTGGTGAAGGCCAGCGCGGCGTTCTGGCCGCTGCCGGAGAAGCTGAAACCGAGGATCATCGTGGTATCGCCGACACCGGGCTCCGTGGCGTTATTGGCCTCGATCTGTTCCACCACCTTGACCGTGCGGTTCTTGCTCGCCCCCGGCGGCAGCTGGATATCGGTGATGGTGTAGCCCTGGTCTTCCACCGGCAGGAACGAGGCCGGCAGGCGGCTGAACAGCAGGCCGAGGACCACCACCAGCACGCCGTAGAGCAGCAGATAGCGGCCGCTGCGTTTCAGGGCCTGGACCACCCAGCGTTCGTAGCCGGCGCTCATCTGTTCGAAGCGGCGGTTGAACCAGCCGAAGAAGCCGCCCTTGGCATGGTGTTCGCCCTTGGCGATCGGCTTGAGCAGGGTGGCGCACAGGGCGGGCGTCAGGGTCAGGGCGAGGAACGCCGAGAACAGGATCGAGGTCGCCATGGACAACGAGAACTGCTGGTAGATCACGCCCACCGAGCCCTGCATGAACGCCATGGGAATGAACACCGCCACCAGCACCAGGGTGATGCCGATGATCGCGCCGCTGATCTGGCCCATGGCCTTGCGCGTCGCCTCCTTCGGCGACAGGCCTTCATTGACCATGATCCGCTCGACGTTCTCCACCACCACGATGGCGTCGTCCACCAGGATACCGATGGCCAGCACCATGCCGAACATGGTCAGCACGTTGATCGAGAACCCCAGGGCCAGCATGGTGGCAAAGGTGCCCATCAGCGCCACCGGCACCACCAGCGTCGGAATCAGCGTGTAGCGGATGTTCTGCAGGAACAGGAACATCACCGCGAACACCAGCAGCATCGCTTCGCCGAGGGTGTAGACCACCTTGGTGATCGAGACCTTGACGAACGGCGAGGTGTCGTAGGGGATCTTGTATTCCACGTTCGCCGGGAAGTAGCGCGACAGCTCATCCATCTTCGCCCGTACCAGCGTCGCGGTCTTCAGGGCATTGGCGCCGGGGGCTAGTTGCACGCTGAAGGCGGTCGACGGCTTGCCGTTCAGGCGCGTCGAGTACTGGTATTCCTGGCTGCCGACCTCGACCCGGGCGACATCGCCGATACGTACGCTGGAGCCGTCCGGATTGGCCCGCAGGACAATGTCGGCGAATTCCTGGGGCGTCGACAACTGGCCCTTGACCAGCACCGCCGCGGTGATTTCCTGGGTCGACGGTCCCGGCAGGTCGCCGATGCTGCCGGCCGAGACCTGGGCGTTCTGCGCGGCCACGGCGGCGCTGACATCGGCGGCGGTGAGGTTGAAACCCACCAGCTTCTGCGGATCGATCCAGATCCGCAGGGCGCGTTCGGCACCGTACAGCTGGGCCTTGCCGACACCGTCGAGGCGCTTGATCTCGTTCATCACGTTGCGCGCCAGGTAGTCGCTGAGCGCGGTGTCGTCGTACTGGCCGTCATTGGAGGTGAGGGTCGCCAGCAGCAGGAAGCCGGCGGAGACCTTCTCCACCTGCAGGCCTTGCTGGGTGACGGCGGCGGGCAGGCGTGGTTCTACCGCCTTGAGGCGGTTCTGCACGTCGACCTGGGCCATCTCCGGGTTGGTCCCGGGCTGGAAGGTCGCGGTGATGGTGGCACTGCCCAGGCTGCTCTGGGATTCGAAGTACAGCAGGTGGTCGGCACCGTTGAGTTCCTGCTCGATCAGGCTGACCACGCTTTCGTCGAGGGTCTGTGCCGAGGCGCCGGGATACACCGCGTAGATTTCCACCTTGGGCGGGGCGACGTTGGGGTACTGCGCCACCGGCAATTGCGGGATGGCGAGGACACCGGCGAGGAGAATAAACAGCGCGACCACCCAGGCGAAGATCGGGCGGTCGATAAAGAAGTGCGGCATGCTCACTGTCCTTTGGACTGGGCGAGGGAAACAGGGCTGTCATCGACCTGCACCAGCTCGCCGGGACGGGCGTGCTGCAGGCCTTCGACGACGATGCGGTCGCCGGGCTTGAGGCCGTCGTTGACGATCCAGCGGTCGTTCTGCACCGCGCCGAGGCTGACCGGGTGCTGGCTCACGCGCTGTTCGGCGTCCACCAGCAGCACCTGGGGAATCCCCGCGCTGTCGCGCAGGATCGCCCGTTGCGGCACGCTGATGCCTTCGCGGTTGAAGGCCTGCTCGACCTTGACCCGCACGAAGCTGCCCGGCAGCAGGTCGAGGTCCGGGTTGGGGAACTCGCTGCGCAGGATGATCTGCCCGGTGCTCGGGTCGACGCTGATATCGGTGAACAGCAGCTTGCCCGGCAGCGGGTAGGCGCTGCCGTCGTCCTGGATCAGCGTGGCCTTGGCCTGGTTCTGCCCGACCTGTTGCAACTGGCCGGCGCGGAAGGCCCGGCGCAGGTCGTTCAACTCGCGGGTGGACTGGGTCAGGTCGGCGTGGATCGGGTTCAGTTGCTGAATCAGGGCCAGGGCGGTGGTTTCGTTCTGGCCGACCAGCGCACCCTCGGTGACCAGGGCCCGGCCGATGCGCCCGGAGATTGGCGCGGTGACGGTGGCGTAGCCCAGGTTGAGCTTCGCCCGCTGCACCGCGGCCTGGTTGGCGGCGACATCGGCGGCGCTCTGGCGCGCGGCGGCCTGGGCGTTGTCGTAGT
The DNA here is from genome assembly GCF_049319725.1 of Pseudomonas sp. Mn2068. NCBI lineage: Bacteria > Pseudomonadati > Pseudomonadota > Gammaproteobacteria > Pseudomonadales > Pseudomonadaceae > Pseudomonas > Pseudomonas sp. Mn2068. The sequence goes on from NZ_JBMOUG010000001.1 coordinate 127,442, forward strand.
CCTGGCGGCTGATGGCGTTGCTGTCCACCAGTTCGCGGTAGCGCTGGTGCTGCAGTTTCGCCTGGAACGCATTGGCCTCGGCTTTCTGCAGGCTGGCGACGGCGCTGTCGAGGTCGGCCTTGAACGGTGCCGGATCGATCAGGAACAGCACATCGCCCTGCTTGACGTCGCTGCCTTCGTGGAACAGGCGCTTGAGCACCACGCCGGCGACCCGTGCGCGGACTTCGGCGATCCGTGGCGCGGCAATGCGCCCGCTCAGTTCGCTGCTGATCGACAGGGCTTGGGTCCGGATGGTCTCGATCCGGACCTTGGGCGCGGGCGGGGCCTCGGGCGGACCCGCGGACTTGTCACAGGCGCTCAACGCCAGGGCCAGGGCCGACAGGCAGAGCGGGGCAAACAGCTTCTTCAACATAATCGAGTCCCAGTAATGACCCGGGCATGCTAAGGGCGGCTGTCAAGCGGTGCTGTGAAGCTATGTAGGTCGTTGGTGAAAAAGTGTGAAGCTTGTGCTCGCGCACGCGAAAGGGCGTATATCCTTCACGGTTTTCCACCTACCTGTAGTTATTTATGCCGACGATTCTCCTGGTCGAAGACGACACCGCACTTTCCGAACTGATCGCCAGCTACCTGGAGCGCAACGGCTATCAGGTCAATGTGCTGGCCCGTGGCGACCAGGTGCGCGAGCGGGCCCGGCAGAATCCGCCGGACCTGGTGATCCTCGACCTGATGCTGCCGGGCCTCGACGGTTTGCAGGTGTGCCGCCTGTTGCGGGCCGATTCGGCGACGCTGCCGATCCTCATGCTCACCGCCCGTGACGACAGCCACGACCAGGTGCTGGGCCTGGAAATGGGCGCCGACGACTACGTGACCAAGCCCTGCGAGCCGCGGGTGCTGCTGGCCCGGGTGCGGACCCTGTTGCGCCGCAGCAGCCTCAGCGAGCCGCAGGTGGCCAGCGACCAGATCCTGATGGGCAACCTGTGCATCGACCTGTCCGAGCGCACCGTGACCTGGCGCGAGCAGCCGGTGGAACTGTCCAGCGGCGAATACAACCTGCTGGTGGTGCTGGCCCGGCATGCCGGCGAGGTGCTCAGCCGCGACCAGATCCTGCAGCGCCTGCGCGGCATCGAGTTCAACGGCACCGACCGCTCGGTGGACGTGGCGATCTCCAAGCTGCGGCGCAAGTTCGACGACCATGCCGGCGAGGCGCGCAAGATCAAGACCGTGTGGGGCAAGGGCTACCTGTTCAGCCGTTCCGAGTGGGAATGCTGAGTCGATGCTGAAGATTCTGATCCGCCTCTACCTGGTGACCATCGTGACCTTCAGCGCGGCGATCTACCTGGTGCCCGACCTGGTGATCGGGCTCTTTCGCGAGCGCTTCATGAGCTACAACATCGACCAGTCCCGGGGCATGCAGGGGCTGTTGGTCAAGCAGTTCCACGAGGTGCCCAACGGCCAGTGGCCGGCCCTGGCGATCGAGCTGGACAAGCGTTTCGCGCCGCTGCGGGTGGCGCTGATCCGTATCGACGACATCAGCTTCAGCGAGCCCGAGCAGAAGCGCCTGCGCCGCGGCGAGAACGTGATCCGCCTGGGCGACTGGGGAGCGCCGAACCTGGTGGCCTCGCCGCTGGACGGGCAACTGGCGGTGGAACTGGTGGTGCCGCCCGATCCGCTGGACGTGAACCTGTTGTACTGGAGCATGAACGTGCTGATCGGCGCGGCGTTGCTGGCCTGCCTGCTGTTCTGGCTGCGCCCGCACTGGCGCGACCTGGAACGCCTCAAGCAGACCGCCCGGCGCATCGGCCAGGGCCAGTTGAGCGAACGCACGCATATTTCGCCGCGCTCCAATATCGGCGAGCTGGCGTCGGTCTTCGACACCATGGCCGGCGATATCGAATGCCTGCTCAACCAGCAGCGCGACCTGCTCAATGCCGTCTCCCATGAACTGCGCACGCCCCTGACCCGGCTGGATTTCGGCCTGGCCCTGGCGCTGTCGGATGACTTGCCGCAGCCTTCGCGCGAGCGCCTGCAAGGGCTGGTGGGACATATCCGCGAACTGGACGAGCTGGTGCTGGAACTGCTGTCCTACAGTCGGCTGCAGAACCCGGGGCGGGCGCCGGAGCGGGTGATGGTGTCGCTCGACGAGTTTGTCGACAGCATCCTCGGCAGTTTCGACGAAGAACTGGAGGCTCCGGACATCGTTATCGATGTGCTGATGCACGGCTCCCTGGAACGCTTTTCCCTCGATCCGCGACTGACCGCGCGGGCCGTGCAGAACCTGTTGCGCAATGCCACCCGGTATTGCGAGCGGCGGATCCAGATCGGTATCCGCGCCAATGCCGAAGGCTGCGAACTGTGGGTCGACGACGATGGCATCGGCATTCCCGAGCAGGAGCGCGAGCGGGTCTTCGAGCCGTTCTACCGCCTGGATCGCAGCCGTGACCGTTCCACCGGCGGCTTTGGCCTGGGGTTGGCCATCAGCCGCCGGGCGGCCGAGGCCCAGGGCGGGACCCTGACCGCCGAACCCTCGCCGCTGGGCGGCGCGCGTTTCCGCCTCTGGTTGCCGGCGGTCTGAAGTCGTTGGCAACCTCAAGCCCGCCTTCGGGGGCAAGCCCCCTCCCACAAGGTTGAGTGGCTACATGGAAGGGAGGCAGTCTCCTGCCACAAGGTTGAGTGGCTATGTGGAAGGGAGACAGTCTCCTGCCACAAGGTTGAGTGGCTATGTGGAAGGGAGGCAGTCTCCTGCCACAAGGTTGAGTGGCTATGTGGAAGGGAGGCAGTCTCCTGCCACAAGGTTGAGTAGCCATGTGGAAGAAGCCCCCTCCCAAAAGGTTGATCGGATACTGTGGGAGGGGGCTTGCCCCCGAAGAGGCCCTGGAGGGCGGCATCCATCTTCCTAGAGCCCCTGGCTGGCGCGGATCAGGTCATAGGCCCGGCGCACCAGCGGATTGACCGTGTTGGGCCGGATCCACAGGTGATAGGTGACGTCCGGCAGCCGTGGCAGGCCGTCATTCTCCCCCAGTACGCGCATATCCGGGCCCAGCAGCTCCATGCTGCGGGGCGTCACTCCGAGTCCGGCGCGAATCGCCGCCTTGATGCCGATCAGGTTTGACGCCAGGTACGCCTGGCGCCAGGCGATGCCCTCCCGCTCCAGCGCCTCCATGGCATAACGCCGATAGATGCTCGGTTCCTCCACCAGGATCAACGGCAGCGGCTCGCTGGGCACATGGATGTACTGCGCCGAACAGATCCACCACACCGGCGAGGTGCGCAGGGCAAAGCCTTGCAGGCGCGAGTCCTCGCGGGTGGAGATGACCATGTCGATCTTGCCCCGGTGCAGGTCGTCCATCAGGTAGGGGCTGCGTCCCACATCGATTTCCAGGCGCAGCCGTGGCGCCGAGCGGGCGATGTGGCTGAGGATCGGCGGCAGGATGGTATCGGCGATATCGTGGGGCGAGCCGATGCGCAGCACGCCGCTCAGGTGGCTTTCGTGCAGCGAGTTCAGGGCTTCGTCGTTCAGCGAAAGCATCTGCCGGGCATGGCGCAGCAGTTGCCGGCCGGGCTCGGTGAGCTGTTTCTGCCGGCCCTGTTTCTGGAACAGGCTGACCCCGACCTGATGTTCCAGGCGTTGCATCTGCTGGGTCACCGACGATTGGGTACGGGCCAGGTGCTGGCCGGCTTCGGCAAAACTGTGATGGTCAACCACCGCGACGAAGGTGCGCAGCAGTTCCAGGTCCAGGGTCGGGGAGGGCATGGCGGCTCGAATTCATATCAAGGGCGATCCTCAATAGATTACGGATTCTTATGTATTTGGCGAGAGGAAATTACAGGTGGCTTGAAAAGTCCCAGTAAACAGGGGTTATGCCGTTTTTCTCAAAAGCTAATAACCAGAAAGTTATAACAATATTAGATATTTGCATTTCCGTTCCGGTGGAGCGCTCCCTAGCATGCGGGCAAAGAGGTCGGGAGACGCCGATCGCCACCGAGGGGATATTCATGCAGTTCACGCGCACATCGATCCAACGTTTCCTACCCGCCGTGCTCGGAACGGTGCTCGCCTTGGGCGCGGCCGGTGCCGCTCAGGCGGATGCCACCCTCGACAAGATCCAGCAGCGGCACAAGCTGGTGGTCGGCGTGCTGCTGTCCGGCGGACCGTTCGGTTCCATCGACCCTGCAACCCAGGACCCCAAGGGCCTCAACGTCGACCTGGCCAATGCCCTGGGCAAGGACCTCGATGTGGCGGTGGAGCTGGTCGCGGTATTGCCGGCCAACCGGGTGCAATTCCTGCAACAGGGCAAGGTCGACCTGCTGATCGCCAATATGGAGTGGACCGCCGAGCGCGACACCCTGCTGGGGCATGTGCCGACGCCGTTCTACAAGGTCGGTGGCACCGCGGCAGTGCCGAAGGACAGCAAGATCACCCGCTGGGAAGACCTCAAGGGCCAGCCGGTGTGCACCTCCCAGGGCAGCAGCTACGTCAAGCCTTTGAGCGAACTGGGCGCCGACCTCAAGGCCTTCAAGAGTTCGTCGGAATCCCTGCTGGCGCTGCGTGGCAACAACTGCGTGGCGGCGGTCCATGACGCGACGCTGATCAATCCGTTGCTCGCCGGCAACCCGGAGTGGAAGGACTACCGTGCCCTGACGCCGGAACTCAACCCGGCGCCGTCGGTGATCTGGACCCGTCTCGGCGAAACCGACACCCAGAAGCGCCTCGATAGCGTGGTCCAGGGATGGCATCGCAGTGGCTGGCTGATCGAGGCCGAGAGCCGCAATCACATCACCCCTGCATCGCCTGCGCTGGTTGAATTGCATAACCAGTTCAAGGGCTGACCCTTACCTCACTTCGATCGTTCCCACGCGCAGCAACGGCGCGCAGCCCCTGAGGCCCGGCGTCACAACAAGGACGCAGAGCGTCCAGTGAGGCATTCCCACGCAGAGCGTGGGAACGATCATCAAGGAATATTCCACATGTTCAGATACCTCCCCGTCGCCCTGGCCCTCCTGACCGGCCTGGCCCACGCCGATGCCACCCTGGACAAGATCCAGCAGCGCCACAAGATCAGTGTCGGCGTGATCCTCAGTGGTCCGCCGTTCGGCACCATCGACCCGGCCACCGGTGCCCACCAGGGCTATAACGTCGAACTCGCCAAGGGCCTCGCCGAACGCCTCGGCGTCGAGCTGGAAACCGTCTCGGTGCTGGCGCCCAACCGCGTGCAGTTCCTGCAGCAGGGCAAGGTCGATGTGCTGATCGCCAATATGCAGTTGACCGAAGAACGCGCCGAGATCCTCGACTACGTGCCGACCCCCTACGAGGAAGTCGGCGGCGCCGCGCTGATCCGCAAGGGCGCCGGTATCAGCCGTTGGGAAGACCTCAAGGGCAAGCCGGTCTGCGTTTCCCAGGGCAGCAACTTCATCAAGCCGCTGCAGGAAACCTATGGCGCGCAGATCAAGGCCTTCCGCAGCCAGTCCGAATCGCTGCTGTCGCTGCGCGGCAACGGCTGCGTGGCGGCTGTGCACGTCAGCCCGACCATGCACAGCCTGCTCGACGAAGCGGAGTGGAGCGGCTATGAGATCCCCTTGCCCGACGACCTGATCCCGTCGCCGTCGGTGATCTGGGTGCGCAAGGGCGAGAAGGACACCCAGGCCCGTCTCGACGCCATCGTGCGTGACTGGCACCGCAGCGGCTGGCTGATCGAGCTGGGCAAGCGTACCGGCATGCCGCCGTCCCAGGCCCTGCTCAAGCTGCATGAGCAATACCGTGGCGCAGCACCCCTGGCGGCCGCGCAATGAGTGCTTTGTTCACGCAGTTGCAGCAATTGCTGGGCGCCGCCCATGTCCATGAGGGTGCCGACGCGGCCGCTTGGCTGAGCGACAAGCACCGGGTCTACCACGGCAAGGTGGTCGCCGTGGTGCATCCGGCCAGCACCGAGGAAGTCGCCGCGCTGGTCCGCGTCTGTGCCCACCATGGCGCGCCGCTGGTGGTGCAGGGCGGCAATACCGGCCTGATGGGCGCGGCCACCCCGGATGACAGCGGTCGCAGCGTGCTGGTACGGCTGGACCGGATGAACCGCATCCGCCAGATCGACACCGACAATGACACCTTCACCGTCGAGGCCGGCTGCATCCTGCAGAACCTGCAGGACGCCGCGCGCCAGGCCGGACGCCTGTTTCCCCTGAGCCTGGGGGCCGAGGGCAGTTGCACCATCGGCGGCAACCTCGGCACCAATGCCGGCGGCACCGGCGTGTTGCGTTATGGCAATACCCGCGAGCTGACCCTCGGCCTGGAAGTAGTCACCGCCGACGGTGAAATCTGGAACGGCCTGCGCGGCTTGCGCAAGGACAATACCGGCTACGATCTGCGCGACCTGTTCGTCGGCAGCGAAGGCACCCTGGGCATCATCACCGCCGCGACCCTCAAGCTGTTTCCCCTGCCCAGGGCCCAGAGCACAGCGTTGCTGGCATTCGATTCGCTGGAGCAGGCGGTCGGTTTCCTGTCCCATGCCCGAGGCGGGTTCGGCGCCGACCTGACGGCTTTCGAACTGATGTCCGCGGCTTGCCTGGTATTGCTGCGCGAGCAGTTCCCGGACGGCCCGCAGCCGTTTGCCGGGGCCGCACAGCCCTGGTACGCCTTGCTTGAACTCTCCGACAACCACAGCGCCGAACATGCCCGCGAGTCGTTCGAACGGGTGCTGGGCGAAGCGTTCGAGGCCGGCCTGCTGGCCAATGCGCTGATCGCCGAAAGCCTCGCCCAGAGCGACGCGCTGTGGCAGCTGCGGGAGAACATGAGCGAAGCCCAGGCCCGCGAAGGGCGCAACATGAAGCACGATATTTCGCTGCCGATCTCGCGGATCGCCGAGTTTGTCAGCCGCACCGATGTCTTGCTGCAAGAACACTTCCCCGGCGTGCGCAACCTGACCTTCGGCCACCTGGGCGACGGCAACCTGCACTACAACGTCGCGGCGCCCATCGGCCAGTCGGTCGAGGCGCACATGGCCAACTACGGCGCCTTGAGCGCCCTGGTCCATCGCAATACCCACGCCTTCGGCGGTTCCATCAGCGCCGAGCACGGCATCGGCCAGCGCAAGCGCGCGTTGCTTGCCGAGGTCAAGAGCCCGGTGGAGCTGGACCTGATGCGCCGGATCAAACAGGCCCTCGATCCTCGCGGGCTGCTCAACCCAGGCAAGGTGCTGCCATGACCGTTCAACTTTCCCGACGGGTGCAGAAAGTCTCGCTGTCGGCCAATGCCGCCGCCAAGTCCCAGGCCACTGCACTGCGCGAGGCCGGACGGGACATTCTCGACCTGACCACCGGCGAGCCGGATTTCGACACCCCTGAACACATCAAGCAGGCGGCCTACGCGGCCATCGCCGGCGGCGCCACCAAATACACCGCCACCCCGGGCGTGCGGGCCCTGCGCGAAGCGGTGCAACGCAAGCTCAAGGGCGAAAACCGGCTGGACTATCCGTTGTCCGGCATCGTCATCGCCAATGGCGCGAAACAGATCATCTTCAATGCCTTCGCCGCGACCCTTGACGAAGGCGACGAGGTGCTGGTGCCGGTGCCGTACTGGCCGTCGTTTCCCGACAGTGTGCGGATCAACGGCGGCGAGCCGGTGTTCGTGCAGTCGGGCCTGGAGCAGGGCTGCAAGCTGCAACCGGCGCAACTGGAGGCGCTGATCGGCGAGCGCACCCGCTGGCTGATCCTCAACAGTCCGGGCAACCCCAGTGGCGCGGTGTACAGCGCGGCCGAGCTGCTGGCCCTGGCCGAGGTGCTGCGTCGCCATCCCAAGGTGCTGGTACTGCTGGACGAGCTCTACGAACATATCCGCTTCGACGGACAGTCGCCGCTCAACCTGCTGAATGTCGCGCCGGACCTGCAGGAGCGCTGCCTGCTGGTGGGCGGGGTATCCAAGACCTACGCCATGACCGGCTGGCGCATCGGCTTCGGTGCCGGTCCGCAGGTGCTGACCAGTGCCATGGCGGTCGTGCAGTCGCAGTCGGCGTCCGGAGCCTCGTCGGTCAGCCAGGCCGCGGCCCTGGCCGCCTATGAAGGTGGCCTGGCGTTTCTGCAACCGCAGGTGGCGGCCTATCGCGAGCGTCGCGACCTGCTGTTGGCGGCGCTGAAGGACGTTAACGGCCTGGAAGTGCTGACCCCCGAGGGCGGTTTCTTTGTCTTTGTCCGCTGTGCCGGGCTGATCGGTCGGCGGCGTCCGGACGGGCGCCTGATCGGCAGCGACAATGACCTGGTGGATTACCTGCTGGAAGAGGGCGTGGCCGGTGTCGCGGGTAGCGCCTATGGTTTGTCGCCATGGTTCCGACTGTCGATCGCCACCGCCACCGACAGTGTCCGCGAGGCCGGCCGGCGTATCGCCGCGGCCTGTGCCAGGCTGGTCGAGGACCACGGCTGATGGAAAGCTTTGTGCAATGGGCGGCGCACCTGGGCCTCAACTACCGGTTCCTGCTGGATGCCTATCAGCGTGGCAGCCTGATCGACGGCGCCTGGACCACCATCCTCCTGTGCCTGCTGACCATTGTCGGCAGCCTCCTGGCGGGACTGGCCCTGGCGGCGATGCTCACCAGCGGCAACAACTGGCTGGCGCGCCCGGCGCGGGTGTTTGTCGAAGTGACCCGCAACACGCCGACGCTGGTACAGCTGTACTGCGCGTTCCTGGTGCTGAACATGCTGCTGACCCAGGCCGTCGGCGCGGCCAACCCGCTGACGCCGTTCGCCTGGGTGGTGATCGTGATTTCCCTGCACAAGGGCGCGTTTCACGCCGAAGCGCTGCGGGCCGGGATCGAGGCGGTACCGGCGGTGACCCTGGAGGCCGCCAGTTCCCTGGCCTTCAGCAGCCGCCAGTTGCTGTGGAACGTGCAACTGCCGCTGGCCTTGCGCTTTGCCTTGCCGTCCCTGGTCAACAACCTGATCGACCTGGTGAAGATGACTGCCGTGGCCTCGGCCATCGCCGTCGGTGATATCACCTACGCCTCGATCATGATCTGGACCCAGAGCGACAACGTGCTGGAGCTGATGATCCTGATCCTGAGCTTCTTCGGCCTGCTGAGTTTTATCGTCAACTGTGTCGGCCGCTATCTCGAAGCGCGCCTGAGGATGCCCGGCTATGGCCATTGAATTGCCGGTTATCGAATCGCTGCTGCGCTGGTCCCCGGCGTTGGCGGTGGGCTTTGGCCAGAATATCCTGATCAGCCTGCTGGCGATCGCCATCGGCTCGGTCCTGGGCCTGCTGATCGGCGCCCTGGGGCTGTCGCCACTGCGCCTGTTGCGCTTGCCGGCGCGGCTGTGGGTGCAGGTGTTCCGCAACGCGCCGTGGCTGGTACTGATCTACTTCACCACTTATGTATTCCCGTTCGAAATCCATGTCGGCAGCCACTACCTGCCGTTTCCCGACTGGCTGAAAGTCACCATCGGCCTGGCCTTGCCGGCCAGTGCCAACGTCGCCGAGATCTTTCGCGGGGCGATCGGCTCGATTCCCGCCACCCAGTGGGAAGCCGCGCGTTCCCTGGCCTTCAGTCGCGGCCAGCTGTTTCGCTCGATCATCCTGCCGCAGTGCTTCAAGCGCATGCTGCCACCGTGGATGAACCTCTATGCGGTGATCACCATGGGCACCGCCCTGGCGTCGCTGGTGGGCGTGCATGACCTGATCGACACCGCGCAGATCGCCAGCAACACCGTCAACCGCACCGGATTCACCGTCCTGATCTACTTCAGCGTACTGGCGTTGTTCTTCGCCTATTGCTACCCGATTTCCCGTCTGACCCAACGCCTGGAGCGACGTTATGCCTTCTACTGAAACGCTCGTCAGCCTGCGCGACCTGCACCTGTCGTTCGGTGCCAACCCGGTGCTCAAGGGCATCGACCTGGATGTCCAGCGCGGCCAGGCGGTATCGATCATCGGCCCGTCCGGCTCGGGCAAGTCGACCATCCTGCGGTGCATCACCGGGTTGCTCAAGCCCCAGCGCGGCAGCATCCGTGTCGGCAGCACCGAGGTGCACCAGTTGCAGCGCGAGGCCGAACTGATCGAGCTGCGCAAGCGGGTCGGCTTCGTGTTCCAGCAATACAACCTGTTCCCGCACCTGTCGGTCCTGGAAAACCTGCTGATCGCTCCGTGCAAGGTGCTCGGGCGCAGCCGCGCGGACGCCGAGCAGCAAGCCCGGCAGCTGCTGGCCAAGGTGCGCATGGAGCACAAGGCCGAGGCCTTTCCCGGCCAGCTGTCCGGCGGCCAGCAGCAACGGGTGGCGATTGCCCGGGCGCTGGCGATGCGTCCGGAACTGATCCTGTTCGACGAAGTGACCTCGGCCCTCGATCCGGAAACCGTCGGCGAAGTGCTGACAGTGATTCGCGAACTGACCGAGGAGGGCATGACCTGCGTACTGGTGACCCACGAAATGCGTTTCGCCGAGGACATCAGCGACGTGGTGTATTTCACCGAGAACGGCCGGATCGTCGAGTCCGGCAGTGCCTACCAGATTTTCCAGGAGCCGCAGAGCGAACGCACCCGCGAGTTCCTCCGGCATGCCCTGGGCGACGCCAACCGCCGCCCGGTGCAGGCCGACCCGTTCCGGCTGAGCAATATCAGTCCCTTTAGCCTGTCCATCTGACCGTGATTCACCTGATAAGGAGCCTGCCCATGAGCACCACCGAACGCGCCAACGTGATCGAATCTTTCCTGGTGAAGATCCGCGCCATCCATCAGCGCGGCGTCGATCGCGCGGCCCTGGAGCACATCGTCGCCTTGCTGGAAGAGCTGGCCGAGCGCCGCGACCTGTTCAACTTCGAGCATTTTCCGGCACCTGTGGCGGGCGAGGGCAACACCGCCTTCCGCTACCGCCTGAACGATGACGGCGAGACCCCGACCCTGTACCTCAACTCGTTGCTGCCGGGCAAGAACACCATCGCCCACAACCACGAGACCTGGGCGGTGATCAGCGCCATCGAAGGCCAGGAGCTGAACCGCGTGTACACCCGCAGCGACGATAGCTCCGACCCGAAGCGCGCGGTACTGGCGCTCGAACGTGAAGTGGTGGTGCAGCCCGGCACCTCGATCGCCTTCCTCGGCGAAGACCTGCACAGCATCCGCGTCGATGGCGAACAGGCCACCTTGCACTTCCACCTCTACGGTCGTCCGCTGGAGTCCCTCGAAGGCCGCTACGGCGTGCAGGACGATGGCACCGTCCTGAACTACAACAAGTCGCAGATGGCGCCTTCGATCAAGGCCTACGCATGATCGACTTCCACTACTGGCCGACGGCCAATGGCTTGAAGGTCGGCATCCTGCTTGAGGAACTGGGGCTGGAGTATCGCCTGCAGGCGGTGAATATCCGCACCGGGCAGCAGCGTGACGCGGCTTTCCAGCAGATCAGCGCCAATGGCCGGATCCCGGCGATTGTCGACCATGCCCCGAACACCGGCAGCGAACCGCTGAGCCTGTTCGAATCCGGGGCTATCCTGACTTACCTGGCGGACAAGAGCGGGCGCTTCGTGCCGGCGGCCGGCAGTGTCGAGCGCCAGCGGGTGCAGGAGTGGCTGTTCTGGCAGGTCGGGCATATCACGCCGTACCTGAGCCAGTGGCAACTGTTCCGGGAAAAGGCCCCCGAGCCGATTCCCTTTGCCCTCGACCTGTTGCAGGGCGAGGCCACCCGTTTGTATGAGGTGCTGGAGCGGCGTCTGTCCCAACGGACGTTCGTGGCCGGTGACTACAGCATCGCCGACATGGCGATCTTTCCGTGGATCCAGCCGCAACGCCAGGGTTTCGACTTGCTCGACTACCCGGCGATCAGTGCCTGGCGCGAGCGGATCAAGGCCCGTCCGGCCGTGCAGCGGGCCTATGCCCGCGGCCGCGAGCTGGCACCGGCTGAACGTTCACTGGTGCTGGAATGACTTCTTTATCCCGAGGCGAGGCTTTCGTGAGCACAACCATTACCCCGGCACAGTTGCAGACGTGGCTGTTCGATGGCCGGGAAATCGCCCTGTTCGACATTCGCGAGCACGGGCAATACGGCTCGGCGCACCTGTTCCACGGCGTGCACCTGCCCTATAGCCGCCTGGAGCTGGAAGCCCGGCGCCTGGCGCCGAATCCGGCGGTACGCCTGGTGGTCTACGACCAGGACGGCGGCGATCTGTCATTGCGGGCCGCCCGGCGGCTGGCCGAACTCGGCTACAGCCAGGTGCACCGCCTCGAAGGTGGCGCCGAGGGTTGGCAGGCTGCCGGTCTGCAGCTGTTCGCCGGCGTCCATGTGCCGTCCAAGGCCTTTGGCGAGCTGGTGGAGGAAGCCTGTCACACACCGCATATCAGTGCCGGCGAGCTGGCGGCCTGGCAGGCCGAGGGCAAGCCTCTGGTGCTGCTCGACGGTCGGCCGTTCGACGAATACCGCAAGATGACCATTCCCGGTTCGATCTGCTGCCCGAACGGTGAGCTGGGCTATCGCCTGCACGACCTGGTGCCGGATGAGTCGACGCCGGTGGTGATCAACTGCGCCGGGCGTACCCGCAGCATTATCGGCGCGCAGACCCTGATCAATCTGGGGGTGAAGAACCCGGTCTATGCCCTGGAGAACGGTACCCAGGGCTGGTTTCTCGCCGACCTGCAACTGGAGCACGGCAGCAGCCGGCGTTATCGCGACGAGGTGGCGCCGACCGGGCTGGAGCAGCAGCGCGAAGCGGCCCGGCAACTGGCGCGGCGTGCCGGCGTGCCCAGCGTCAGCGCGGCGCAGGTCAGTGCCTGGGCCGCAAGCGGCGAGGGCAGCCTGTTTCTCTGCGACGTGCGCAGTGCCGAGGAGTTCGCCCTGGGCAGCCTGCCCGGTGCGCAACACACTCCCGGCGGTCAGTTGATCCAGGCCACCGACCTGTATATCGGCGTGCGCAAGGCGCGGGTGGTGGTGTTCGACGGCGATGGCGTGCGTGCACCGATCGTGGCCAGCTGGTTGCGCCAGTTGGGTCACGATGCGCGAGTCCTCGACGAAGGCCTGCACAGCGGCCTGCATTTGCCGGTGGCGACCTTGCCGGCATTCTCCGAACTGCCCGCCATCGACGCGGCGAGCCTGGCGCGGGCCTTGGCCGAAGACAGCGTGGCGCTGATCGACCTGCGTCCGGGCATGACCTTCCGCAAGAGCCATCTGGCCGGTTCGCAATGGTCGATCCGCTCGCTGTTGGCGGCACAAGTGGCCGCCGAGACACGGCCGCTGGTGCTGGTCGCTGACGATCTGGCGGTGGCGCAACTGGCGTTGCTGGATTTGCCGCCGGCCCAGCGCACCCAGGCCCGTGTGCTGTCGGGAGATATCCAGTCCTGGCAGGACAACGGCCTGAAGCTGATCACCGATGCGTCGGCCTTGCCGGATGAGCAGTGCATCGACTTCCTGTTCTTCACCCATGACCGTCACTCCGGCAACAAGGACGCGGCGCGCCAGTACCTGGCCTGGGAAACCGGCCTGCTGGGGCAGATGACCGAGGCCGAGATCGCCAGCCTGAGTCCATTGGCACCGGCCAGCGCGCCGGTCGATGTGCGCACCCGCCTGGTCCACGCCGCGCGGACCCGCGAGGGTAGCGGGGCGCGGGCGGTGAATGTGCCGGTGACGCGTCTGAGCACGGTGCTGTTCGACAACCTGGCGCAGATGCGCGACGCCCGTACCCGACGCGACAGCGAGCGGGTGCTGAGCTACGGCGCCCGTGGCAATCCGACGGCCTTTGCCCTGGAAGACCTGGTGACCGAGCTGGAAGGCGGTTATCGCACGCGGCTGTTCGGCACCGGCCTGGCGGCGGTGGCGCAGACGCTGCTGGCGTACCTGCGCCCGGGCGATCATGTACTGATCACCGATGGCGTGTACGGACCGGTACGCCGGCTGGCGAAAGAGTTTCTCGCGCCGTTCGGCATCGAGGTCGAGTATTTCCCGGCGGATGGCCGGGATCTCGAATCCCGGTTGCGGGCGACGACACGGATGGTCTACTGCGAGGTGCCGGGTTCGCTGCTGTATGAGTTGAGCGATCTGCCGGCGATCGTCGCCTTGTGCAAGCCGCGCGATATCCTGGTGGCGGTCGACAACACCTGGGGTTCGGCGTACCAGTACCGGCCGCTGGCACTGGGCGCGGATATCTCGATCATGGCCCTGACCAAGTACCTGGCCGGCCACAGCGATGTGGTGATGGGCAGCGTCTGCACCAACGAGGCCGCCTGGCAACCGTTGGCGCGCATGAGCGACAGCTTTGGCAACACGGTCAGTCCCGACGATGCTTTCCTGGTGCTGCGCGGTGCGCGGACCCTGGCGGCGCGGTTGGAAGTGCACCAGCGCCAGGGCCTGGAAATCGCCCGCTGGTTGCAGGCACAACCGCAGGTCCGGCAGGTCTTTCATCCGGCGTTGCCGGAGCATCCGGGGCATGAGGTGTGGCAGCGCGATTTCACCGGCAGCAACGGACTGGTGTCGTTCGAGTTCGCCGAGGCCGATCCGCAGCAGGCCGAGCGCTTTATCGGCGCCTTGAACCTGTTCGGGCTGGGGGCGTCGTGGGGCGGCTATGAAAGCCTGGTGACGCTGGCCGACCTGGAAGATCGCGAGTTCCCGGTACCGTCGCGCAACCCGGTGATCCGCCTGCATATCGGCCTGGAGGCCGTGGCGTCGTTGATCGAGGATCTGCAACGCGGATTTGCCGCGCTCTGAGTCGGGGGGCAGGCAACCTTTTGCGCATTCAGGTAACGACCCGAAAGTCCGGATGGCGAGTCGTGACGGTCATTCAACGCCGTGAGGGGTTGGCTAGCTGTCAGCAATGACAGTGGCGACGAGTGGTTGAGGTTGCCTGGCGCGGGGCTGATACCAAAAAGGGGAGCGGGGCTCCCCTTTTTACAAGGTTTTAAATCCGTTTCAAAAGAGTCACGGATGGTTTGTTAATTATATTCAGTTATGCAAAATGCTCCCCACGAGCTGGCAGATGTCGGGCTGCAGGAAACATTTCCAGTGGTCGATGAGTAGATCAGATTCTGGCCCAGGCTACAGCCGGCGCCTGAGGTGTCGCACCAATATGCATTCTGCAGTAAATTACTCCGTGGAAATGGGCTGGTGTAATACCTTTTCAATAAGTCCATATCACTCTGAGGTAAATTGCTTCCTCTCCTGTTGATTCTCCAGGTATTCGCTTCATAAGATGCCAGTCGTGAGTTGTTGATATTCAATTCCCACACATTGCTGACCGTCACGTCATATCCCAGGGTTTGCCCGGTCCGTTCGTCCCGGACGGTGATCCGTGCACTGCCGTTTCTCAGGCCTACGACTTTGCCTGTTTCCGATACGGGGGCGATGCTGATGTTGTTCGAGCTGTAGGTGTATGAGCCGGAACCTGCCGTCGGGGTGCGGGTAGCCGTGTTGTTGAGAAAATCGTTTCCGGTCTGCGGCCAACCGAGGCTGGTACGGATGGCTTTCCCATTCAGAACCATCGGTGAGGTGTTCATGGCCAGGGGCGGGTGTAATTGCACCGTAAAAGTCCTGATATCCGATGAAAGTGTCCCACCCACTATTTTAGCGACAAGATCGTATTTCTTTTCCGATAAGTTATGGATATGGTCGCTCCAGGCGTTGGAACCGTTGACACCGGTGCTCAAGAGGATATCCCCACCATTTCGTACTTCTATCGTGGAGTTGGGCGTTGCGGTGCCAGAGAGTGTCAGGCTCGTCTGGTTCGTGGTGCCATTGTGGGGGACTGAAAGTCCTGAGGAAGTATGTACGCCGGTGATATTCGGTTTCACCTCGTCGGTGACGTTAAAGGTGCGTACGTTCGAAAAAACCGTGGAGGGGTGATAGAGCGACCGGACATAAAACCTTCTTTCACCGGTTGGTCGGGTGGATGTGGTGAAGGTCCATATACCCGAGGCGTTGGCAGCCGCGGTGCCCAGGACTTGAGCTGAGGGGCCGTTGCCGTCTTCGATCTGGACGCGTTGAAGATTGCTGGCGACCCCTGTCAGGGTGAAAACCCTTTCCCGGGTAGTAGTCCCTTGCTCGACTTCAGCCCCCTTGGGATCTTTCACGGAAGTCAAGCTAGGGGCCACCAGCGCCGTGACGGTAAAGGTGCGCGGCGGCGTGGACACCGGGTTGCTGTCATAGACGCCGCGCGCGTTGATGCTGTAGGCCTTGTTCGTCACCGTCAATGCGGATGAGGTCCAGACACCGCTGCCGTTGGCGTTGGCGGTGCCCATCACGTTATTGACGTCTCGAATTTGCACTTGTTGCCCATTGGGGGCGGTGCCTGTGACCGTCACTGTTGTGGTGACCACCGTGGAGCCATTGGTGATTTCACCGTTAGCGGCGTTCTTGACGGAGGTGATGGTCGGGGCCTCTACCTGCACCGCGTTACGGACGATATAGCTGCGCACCGGGAAAGTCAGCGCATCGGCTTCATTCGAGCCGCCGCCAAAGACGACCTTGAACGTGACGCGCAATTCGCTGCCATGCGCCAGAGCTCGCAACCATGTCGCGTAGTCGGGATTGCTGGTAATGACCCGGGTCAGGAATTTCTGACCGAATTCCGCGGCACTGATCGGCGAAGCGGTCCAGATCGGTAACCGATTGAGCGTGCCATCCGGGTTGTCGCTTTCCAGGGCCAGCCAGACCCGGTCACCCTGGCGATAGAACGGCCAGGCATCGACCCGGAACGTCACGGTGCCGTTGACATCCACCTGGCCTGAGCCAGCCTCCAGTATCTGCAAGGGCGGCAGTCCTGAGCCCGGTAGGCTTTGGAGGGTCAGGTTCAGCGGAGCCGAAGGCGTGGTGGTACCGGCGCGGGTCATGGCGTAGCTGACTTCCACCTGCTTGCCGATATTGATCGCGACGGTCGTGTCCGGGACGTCAAAGTCGACGTATTGCTGGCTCTCGTTCCCCGGCTTGGGAACAATGTCCGGGCTGCCTATCGATCCCGCAACCCCTTTCCAGAATGCCTGGATATTGTCTGAGTTCTTCATGCCGTCATAGCGAACCCGTATTGTCGCCCCGTGCTGGGCATGGATCGGGTTGAGCAGGTGACCACCTGGCTCGGTGGTTTCCAGGACATGGGGCATCGGCAGGTCCAGCGCACCGCCGACCTTCATGATGAAGGGATGGGAAAAACGGGGCCGTGCGCCAGCCCGGGCGAGGGTGTAGTACAGGTGCATCGAGCGGTCGAGGTTGGGCAGGATGTACTCGCGCTTGAGGGTGAAGGGCAGGTCCCGACCGACCCAGGTCGCGGTGACAGGGAAGACGAATACCGGCGCGCTGCCCCCGGCGACGCTGCCCTCGGCGTGGAGGTTGATGATGTCGTTCTCGATGATGTCCACGTTCGCCTTGACCAGTACCCTGGCATCGAACGGCGACACCTCGGGGTCGAAAATGTGATCGGGCGGTGGCGCCTCATCCACCTCTACCGGCGGCAGCGAAGCCTGGGGCTGGCCGACATCGAGCAGCAGGTCCTCGGAAGGGAATTTCCCCCTCTCGTTTTCCACCCAGTAGTAGAGGCGCAAGGTCCCGCCTTCGAGCCGGGCGATATCGCCATTGGGGCCGTTCTGCAAGTGGAAGACGATATCGCCGGTGCCGGCGATATCGTCGACTTCCTTGTAGTACGACCGGCCATTGGCATAGGTGCCGTCGAGCACCAGGGTGACCCGGTCGAAAGGATCCTGGCCCACATATTCCTTGATATTGACGATCAGGAAGGCGATATCCGGCGGTAATACATCGCCGGGCGCGCCTTCGACCGTGGGCGCCGGCAGGCCGGTGCCGACCTGGGTGCCGGTGATATAGACGATGACGCTACGCGACCCGCGCTCCGGCGCGGAGGGGCGGATACGTTTATAGGAAATCTGTACCCGGCCCTTGATCAGCGACCTGATCTCGGCGTTGTCCCAGGGAATTCTCGCGCTGCGTCCCACTTCGTTGGCCGCGACGGGATGATCGATATAGCGGATGACAGGCAGCCCCGTCGAAGTCTTGCTATTGAGCTTTATCCGGATCGTATCGCCAACCGCGAAATCATCCCGGTGCACCACCACGACGATGGTGGCATCGGCGCCGTCGAGCGCATCGGCATCGAGTTCATTGTGCTCGTCGGATTCCTCCACATAGGGTTCGTAGAGCAGGGGCTCGGCCTGATCGTCCAGACGCACTTCAAGTAGCTGCGCCGGTGACCAGCCATCGGAGTAGTTGCCGACCTCGTCGACCACCTCGTATTCACAGACATGCTCGCCGCTGCCGATCTTTTGCCAGTCGCCGGTATTGACCCAGAGGGTGATCGGGTCGGTGCTTTCGATTTCGCCCTCGGTGACCCGGTGCTCGATGATATGGCCGCCGATGCTCAGGCGGATGCGATCGCGTACGGCGCGGTTGATGTCCGGTGCCGGGTTGCTGACCGCGGGGTAGAAATCGATGCGGACCGGGACCAGGGCGATGATGTCGCCTTCGCCGACCCCAAAGTCGATCAGGTCCTGGGGAAAGACCGGCATGGCCAGGTTTTCGTTGTAGTAGGTGCTGGCGACGGGATTGCGACCGCCTGGGGAGACGGTATCGACCTTGAGGCGAAAGCGCGCGGTTTCATCGTCGTTGCCACTCACCCGGGTCAGGTGAAAGAACACCGGATCGGCGGGGCCGTCGGGCAGGCGTGCGCGGGGGATGAACAGTGATATCTGCGCGTTGTTGGCGGCCTCGATATCGCTGACGGTATGAAAGGCCACAGGAGTGACGGTGTCACGGCAGAACAACTCGATAAAGTCGTTTTCGGCCATGGGCCGGTAGGGCAGCAGGATGCACTGCAGACCCTTGTCCCGGTGGGCATCGAGGGCCGCCCGGTTGATGCCGCCGTCGAAGCCGACCACGGGCGCGGTCATGTTGGGGATGTAGAGATCGAGCTCGTTGAAGGGCACGGGGGTGATAGGTTCTGGCTGGCTCAGATCGAAGGTGCGCACGGGCAGCGGGTTGTCGGCGAGGCGTGTGGGATCGAGGCTGTCGTTCATGGTCGGGGTTCCTGACAGGTCACGGAAAAAGGCGACCCGAAAGCCCGGATGGCGAGTCGTAAAGACCATTCAACGCCGGGAGGCAGTGGCTGACTAGCTGTCAGAAATGACAGTGGCGACGAGTGGTCAGCCCACGGTGGGAGGTGCGCGCAAAGCCTCGACAGTACGACGAGTCAGGGAGCGCAGGTTTCAACGGCAGCCGCGTGCTGCTGCCGTTCGCGTTCGCCAAGGCCAACCCCTTGGTCTTGAGCCTGCTCGGGCTGTGGTCAGTGTGAGCGGCGCTGTCCCAGCAGGCGCTTGACGCCTTCGAGCACCAGTACCACCACCGCCAGCCAGATCGGGATATAGGTCAGCCATTCCCCCGCGCGGATGCTTTCGCCCAGCAGCAGGGCGACGATCACCAGCAACACCGGTTCGACATACCCCAGCAGGCCGAACAAGCCAAATGCCAGCAAGCGGCTTGCCAGCAGGTAGCAGATCAATGCCGCTGCACTGATCACTCCCAGCAATGGAATCAGCACGTACAGCGAAGGTCGCCGGTCGAGCACGGCAAAACCCTGTTCGCCGTGCTGCACGAACCACCAGGCCACCGGCAACAGCAACGCCATGTCGAGCCACAGCCCGCCCAGGTTGTCGGTGCCGTTGCGCCGGCGCAGCACGAAGTACACCGGATAACCGAGGGCCACCAGCAAGGTGGTCCAGGAGAAACTGCCCACCTGGTACAACTCGTTGAGTACGCCGCAGAGGGCCAGCAGGGCGGCGATGGTCTGTAGCCGCGAGAGCTTTTCGCCGTAGACGATACGCCCGGTCAGGACCATGGTCAGGGGCAGCAGGAAGTAACCGAGGGACACGTCCAGGCTGTGGCCGTTGAGCGGCGCCCAGAGGAATATCCACAACTGTACGCCGAGCATCGCCGAGGACAGCAGCAGCTTGGCCAGCAGCATTGGCTGCTGGCGAATGCGGATGAAGATCGCCGGCACCAGCTTCCAGTCACCGGACAGCAGCATGAACACCGTCATGCAAGGCACGGTCAGCAGCATGCGCCAGCCGAAGATGTCCTCGCCGTTCAGGGGCTCGAGCAAGGACGTGTAGAAATACATGATGGCGAACAGGCAGGACGCCAATACCGATAGAACAATGCCTCTGGACACAACAGCCTCACGGGTGGGCGAACATGGGTTTCTTATAGTCGACAGCTTGATACTTTGTAGCGGTCGAGGCAAACCGGCCGGCCATTTTCCAGGCGCGGCCAGGGATCGGCGTCGCTTTCAGTGTGAAGGCGTGTCGCCCGTCTTGTGCTGACGGAACACCAGGGCCTTCAAGCCGCTTTCGACATCGCTGTCGGGAAACTCCGGTGGATTGTCCAGGCGCTGTTCGAAGCGCAGGCTCGGCGCCTCGCGGGTGACGCCGTCGATCAGGAAGTCCGAACCCGTGGACGGGTCGTTCATGCAGGCCAGAACCGTGCCCTGGGCCGTCAGCAGTTCCGGCAGGCGACGCAGGACCCGCTGGTAATCCTTGGTCAGCAGGAAGCTGCCTTTCTGGAACGAGGGTGGATCGATGATCACCAGGTCATAAGGCCCGCTGTTGATCACCTTGCCCCAGGACTTGAACAGGTCGTGGCCGAGAAAGCTCACCTTGCCCAGGTCGTGGCCGTTCAGGCGGTGATTGTCGCGGCCACGGCTGAGGGCGGCGCGGGACATGTCCAGGTTCACCACATGCTGCGCGCCGCCGGCGATGGCCGCCACCGAGAAGCCGCAGGTGTAGGCGAACAGGTTGAGCACCCGCTTGCCCCCGGCATTGGCCCGCACCCAGTCGCGGCCGTAACGCATGTCGAGGAACAGGCCGTTGTTCTGCTTCTTGCCCAGGTCCACCCGATAGCGCAGGCCGTCTTCGGTCAGGGTCCATTCGTCGATGGCTTCGCCGAGCAGCCATTCGGCCGGGCTCAATGGCAGGTAGCGGTGTTGCAGCAGCAGGGTATGGGCGCCACTGCCGGTCCAGGTCGCGGACTGGCTCAGTTCCCCCAGCACCCGCTTGAGTTCCGCCAACTGCTCGGGCTCCGGTTCCTTGAACAGCGAAACCATGACCACGCCCTGAAGCCAGTCCACCGTCAGTTGCTCCAGTCCCGGCCAGCAGCGTCCGCGCCCGTGGAACAGGCGCCGGGTTTCGGCCGGGGCCGCCGCCAGGGCGTCGAGCAGGTGAGCGTGGAGGGTGGAAAGGGCTTGGGGATTCATCGGGCAGGGTCGGCAATCTGAAAGGGCCGGCATTTTAACCCCATTCCCGCGAAAAAACGGCATCGAGGAATCGCTGTCATTTGCCTGCGGTAGATGGTAAAAGCCCCTCCGAGCCCCGATCCAGAGGGCTTTTTCGTTAGTTTCCGGCCATCCAATTCGAAGATTTCAAGCATGCACCCAGGCAAGATCGCAGTGGGGTTGTCAGCCCTTTTATTGTTCACCAGCGGCACGGCGCAAGCGCGCAGCCTGCTGGATCTCATCGCTCCACCGGCCCAGCACGAGAAACAGGCACACCGTTCCGGCTCCATCAGCCAGGACGCGGCGCTCGACCTGTATTCCAGCCAGGAGCGCCAGCCCTCGTTCGACGGTTGTGCGCAGTTGTTCCCGAACGCCAGGCCGATCAATCCCGGCAGCGTGCCGGCGACCATGAAGCCCCTGGCCCTGTGTTCCGACAACTTTGCCGTGCTCTATTCGCAAACCAGCAAGACCCCGCTGGTGGTAGTCGAACGCCTGAGTTCGGCGCAACTGAAGGACGCCAAGGGCGAGGAGCGCACCAACCAGTTCTACCCGGACCCGCGTATTCCCAAGGGCGGCCGGGCCGAACTGAGTGACTATCGTGGCCAGCATCCGGCGGTGGACCGCGGGCATCAGTCGCCGGCGGCCGATGCGCCGAGCCCCAATGCCATGGCCCAGTCCTTCGCGTTGTCGAACATGGTGCCGCAGGACCCGACCAACAACCGCAAGATCTGGAGCAAGGTCGAGGCGGATGTGCGCAAATTCGCCATGCGCGCCAATGGTAATGTCTATGTGTTTACCGGCCCGTTGTTCGACGAGGGCCACGGCACCATCGGCGACAACCGGGTCTGGGTGCCGACCCGACTGTTCAAGCTGGTCTATGACAGTGCGTCCGGGCGGGCCTGGGCCTATGTGCTGCCGAACGCCGAAACCGCCATCGAGCGGCCGATGGACTACGCCACCTTCGTCAAGACCACCGGCCTGCGGCTGCTGGACAGCCTGCCTGTGTCGGGTTCGCTGGCCAAGGGGTAGTCGGTGCCGGGTGGGTGCCCGGCCACCCGTTGCTTACAGAGGAGGGCGTTTCGATGTTGCGCACCAACCTGAATGAAATCCTGATCTTCATGGCGGTGGTCGACGCTGGCAGCTTCGTCGGTGGCGGGCAGGCGATGGGGCTGACCCGTTCGGCGGCCGGCAAGGCCGTGACGCGCCTCGAGGAAACCCTCGGTGTGCGCCTGCTCAACCGCACCACCCGGACGCTGAGCCTGACCGAGGAAGGGCGGATCTTCTACGACCAGGGTTTGCAGATCCTCGCGGCGGTCGATAACGCCCAGACCAGCGTCGGCGGGGCGACGGGCACGCCACGGGGTCTGTTGCGCCTGACCGTGCCCGATGCCTTTGGCCGGCTGGTGCTGCTGCCGTTGTTGCAGCAGTACCTGGAGCAATGGCCCGAGGTGCAGGTCGAGGTGAGCTTCAGCGATCGCATGGCCGATATTGTCGAGGAGGGCTTCGACCTGGCGGTACGGGTCGGCGGTGCCAACCTGGACCGGCAACTGGTGTCACGGGTGGTTACCCGCTACAAGGCCGTGCTGTGCGCCGCACCGGGCTATATCGCCGGGCACGGACAGCCGTCGAACATCGATTCGCTGGTCGGCCACGACTGCCTGTTCTTCAGCAGCCGCACGCGCAAGCAGAGCTGGCGCCTGCGGGACAGCGACGGCACCTGGGTCAAGGCCCAGGGCCGCAGCCGCATGCGCCTGGACAGCGCCGAGGCGCTACGTGAAGCCGCCCTCGCCGGATTGGGTATTGCCCAAATGCCGGATTTCCTGGTGGCCGCGGACCTGGCGTCGGGACGCCTGGTGCCGGTGTTGCCGGCGGTGGATGCCGGCGAGGTCGAGATCCTGGTGATCTACCCGACCAGACGTTTCCTCGAACCGCGTGTGCGGCGCTTTATCGACCTGATGGTGGACAAGCTGGGCAACTGACCGCGGGCCGTGCACCTAGACGTTGTGATTGTCCGAGCGGGTAAACGAGTAGCGGTCGATATCCTGGCGCAGTTGCCAGCCCTGGCTGTGCCAATACTCGGCGGCGCTGGTGTTGGTCTTGATCACATCGAGATGGCACTTGAGGATGCCGTGGGACTCCAGTGTCGACAGGCAGCGCTGCACCAGGGCATTGGCGATGCCCTGGCGGCGGTGACGCGGCAGTACCACCAGGTGCTGCAGGTAGCCCCGGCGCCCGTCATGGCCGGACATGATGCAGCCAGCGGGTTCGCCGTCGATTTCAGCAACAAAACTCATCCCGGGATTACGTTCCAGGTAGCGGGCGGTCGACTCGCGGGAGTCCGCCTCGCGCAGGGAAATGCCGGGGGTACTGCGCATCAGGTCGATGACGGCCGGGTAATCGTCCAGGGTCATGGTACGGATAGTGAACATCGGAGGGGGCCTGGTGGGGTTGAGGGTCCGGCCTGGCAGCCTAGCAGAAGCGCTATGACGGTTGTTGTGCCGAACATGAATCTTGCGGGGCCGCAGGCGGTTCTGCTTGTGTTGCCGGCACGCCAGCGGGGAGACTGCTGCCATGAGTCGGCAGTGGTGAACATGCTGCCGCGAATCCAGCCCCGGAGAAGCCTTGATGCTCTTGATCCTTGCCCTCATCGCTCTGGCCGTTGCCTGGGCGTGGTGGACCTATCCCCGTGTAGGAGGGCTGCTGTTCGACCTGATTACCGCGATCGAGGCGCGGCTTTCACGCCTGACACAGATCCCGGTGTCGATCGACTCGATGACCCTGGCGACCTTCCAGGGCGGCACCCCGGGCAATACGGCGCCCTTGCTGTTGATCCACGGCTTCAGTGCCGACAAGAACCTGTGGATCCGCTTCGCCCGCGGTTTTGTCGCCGACCACCAGGTGATCATTCCCGACCTGGCCGGTCACGGAAAAAGCGGCTTCAAGGCCGGCGGCGACTACAGTATCGCCGCCCAGGCAAAGCGCATGGTCGAAATGCTGGACGCCTGCGGGATCGATCAGGTGCATGCGGTCGGCAGCTCCATGGGCGCGTATGTCGCTACCTGGCTGGCGGCGCATTACCCGCAGCGGGTGCTGTCCCTGGCGTTGATGGGGCCGGTGGGGGTCAACCTGCCGCAGCCCAATGAAGTGGAGGAACTGGTCAAGCAGGGTCGCAACCCGTTCCTGATCCGCTCGCGGGCGGAGTTCGACCGTTTCTTCGCCATGACCATGGCTTCGCCGCCGTGGATTCCGGGGGTGTTGCTGGCGTCGGAGGCGCAGCTCTATATGGATCGACGCAGCGAGCTGGCGGAAATCTTCGATGACTTCCATGACAGCCCGCGCATGGAGCCCTGGTTGGGCAATATCCAGGTGCCGACCCTCCTGCTATGGGGACGCGAGGACCGCATGGTGCCGCTGGCCAGCGCACAGACCTGGATCGCCGGGATTCCCCATGCCCGCCTGGAGTGCTGGGACGGCGTGGGCCATCTGCCGATGGTCGAGCGCACGGAGCAGACGGTGGCACAGTACCGTCAGTTCCTCGGCGAGGCGCGGTCGGTCTGAGCCATGGCGCTCAGGCTCCCTGCGCCCAGCTGCGCAGTGCCTCGGTATCCTTCGCTGGCGGCAGACCGAACATCCGACCGTACTCGCGGGTGAACTGCGAAACGCTTTCGTAGCCCACGGCAAACGCGGCGCTGCTGGCCGAGGTGTTTTGCGAGAGCATCAGCCGGCGGGCTTCGATCAGGCGCAGTTGTTTCTGGAATTGCAGCGGGGTCAGGGAGGTCACCGCCCGAAAGTGCTGGTGGAACGACGACAGGCTCATGCCGGCCGTCGCGGCCAGGCGCTCGACTGGCAGTGCCTGGGTGAACTCGGCCCGCAGCAGCGCCACCGCCCGGGCCACGCGCTGGGCATGGCCGCCAGCACCGCCGAGGCGGCGGATCGCCGGGCCGTGCTCGCCGGCCAGCAACCAGTAATGCAGCTCGCGCACCAACTGGGTGTGCAACACCGCCGCCGATTCCGGACGGTCCAGCAGGCGCATCAGCCGCAACGCCGCGTCGGCCACCTCGCTGTCGGTGGGCTCGACCCGTACCGGGCCGCCATCGGCGACCGCGGTTTCCTTTATCTGCAACACCAACTCGGCGATCACCGCGAGGTCCAGGTCCAGCACCAGGGAAAGGTAGGGCGTGCTGGCACTGGCGCGGGTGATCTGGCTGACGGTCGGCACATCGGCGGTGATCAGCAGTGAATCGCCGGCATTGAAGTCGAAGCTCTGTGCGCCCATGGCCACGCGCTTGGAACCTTGCAGCACCAGGCACACCAGTGGCCGGGTAATCGCGTGGACCAGGCCGCTGGGGCTGGTCGTACGGATTGTCGTCAGGCCGGGCACCGGTGTCTGGGCAATGCCCGTGGCGTCGGCATTGGCTTCGACATAGCGGCGAACGGCGGTCAGCAAGGTATCGCTCATGCAGCGTTCCTCAGGTGGGGCAACGGCGGTGTTCAACATTTGGAGAAATGGGCAGGGAACGTCCATTTTTCGGCAAAACCGGGTGGTGGCGCGCTCCCTATCATGGCATCACACCCCACACAGGAGCTGTCACATGACCAAGATCGCTATCATCACCGGCGCCAGCCGTGGCCTGGGCCGCAACACTGCACTGAGTATCGCCCGCCATGGCGGCGATGTGGTTATAACTTACCAGAGCCGGGCCGAAGACGCCCTGGCCGTGGTCGCGCAGATCCAGGCCCTGGGCTGCAAGGCCGTGGCCTTGCAACTGGACACGGGCAATGTCGCCGGCTTCGCGGCTTTTGCCGAGCGCCTGCGCGTGGCCCTGCAGGAAACCTGGCAACGCGAGACCTTCGACCATCTGGTGAACAATGCCGGCCACGGCGACTACGCACTGATCGAACAGACCACCGAAGCGCAGTTCGACGGCCTGGTCAACGTACACTTCAAAGGCGTGTTTTTCCTCAGCCAGGCGCTGCTGCCGCTGATGGCCGACGGTGGTCGCGTCGTCAACCTGTCCTCCGGGCTGACCCGGGTGTCGTTCCCCGGCTACGGCGCCTACGCGGCGGTGAAGGCGGCGGTCGAGGTGCTGTCCCTGTACATGGCCAAGGAGTGGGGAGGTCGTGGCATCGCGGTCAACACCGTGGCGCCGGGTGCCATCGAAACCGATTTCGGGGGCGGCGCGGTGCGCGACAACCCCGAAATCAACCGGCTGTTCGCCGACATGACCGCGCTGGGCCGTGCCGGTGTGCCGGACGATATCGGGCCGATGATCGCCAGCCTGCTGTCCGAGGACAATCGCTGGGTCAACGCTCAGCGGATCGAAGTCTCCGGCGGCCAGGGCATCTGATCGCGACAACGCCCCGTCACGCTGGATGGATCATCGTTTCAGGGCGTACCCACTGGTTGTATTCCTGCGCCGTCATGAAGCCCAACCGCACGGCAGCCTCCCTCGGCGTCAGCCCTTCCTCGGCGGCCTTTCGCGTGATCCGCGCCACCTTGTCATAACCCAGCACCGGGTTGAGTGCCGTTGCCAGCAGCAACGAGCTGTCGACATTGCCGGCCAGCCGTTCACGATCGACTTCCAGGCCCTTGATCAGTTTCTCGGTGAAGATGCCGACACTGTTGGACAGCACGTCGATGGACTGCAGCAGGTTGTGGATCAACACCGGTTTGGCCACATTCAGTTCGAAGGTGCTCGAGGCGCCGGCAATGGTGATGGTGGTGTGGTTGCCCATGACCTGCATGGCCGCCTGGACCAGCACTTCGGCGATGGTCGGGTTGCGCTTGCCGGGCATGATCGAGGAGGTGAGGCCGTCGTCAGGCACCAGCAGTTCGCCGAATCCGCAGCGCGGACCGGAACCCAGCAGACGGATATCGTTGGCGATTTTCGTCAGGGACACGGCCAGCACATTCAAGGCCCCGGAGACTTCCACCAACGCATCGTGGGTGCCCATGCCTTCGAACTTGCACGGGTTCGGCTCGAACTGCTCAGCGCTTATCTCGCTCAATGCCTTGCAGAACGCCACATCGAAACCGACCGGGGTATTGAGCCCGGTGCCGACGGCGGTGCCGCCCTGGGGCAGGCTGCGCAACCTGGGCAGGCAGGCTTCGACGCGGGCGATGCCATGGCCGATCTGCCGGGCGAAGCTGTCGAAGGCCTGGCCCTGGCTCATGGGCACCGCATCCATCAGGTGGGTACGGCCGATCTTCAGCACGTCACGCCAGGCCACGGCCTTTTCGTCCAGTCCGTCACGCAGGCTCGCCAGCGCCGGCAGCAGGCGGCCGCGCAGTTCCAGCAGGGTGGTCAGGTGCATGATGGTCGGGAAGCTGTCGTTGGAGGACTGCGAGCGGTTCACGTGGTCATTGGGGTGCACCGGGGACTTGCTGCCGAGGGCGTTGCCCAGTATCTCGTTGGCCCGATTGGCAATGACCTCGTTGGCGTTCATGTTGGTCTGGGTGCCCGACCCGGTCTGCCAGATGGACAACGGGAAGTGCTCGTCGAACCGGCCATCGATCAGTTCTCCGGCCGCCTGCTCGATGGCCGCCGCCATGTCGGCCGGAAGCGCGCCGAGTTGCACGTTGGCGCGCAGGGCGGCCAGTTTCTGCTGGCCGAAGGCGCGTACCAGACACGCCGGAAACTGCTCCCTGCCGCTGCCGAAAACGGCCAGGGCGCGCTGGGTCTGGGCGCCCCAGTAACGGTCGGCGGGGATGGATACGGGCCCGAACGCGTCGTGTTCGATGCGCATGCTGGACATGAAGATGACTCCGGGAAAAGGGTTTCGAAGGAGATCGCGCGGGCCGAACTGACCCGCGCCGCAAAAGGTCAGAGCGCGGCGCCGGGCGCTCGGCCGAGGGTGCGCTCATACTCGACCTGGGCCGCCTGCTCGGAGAACTCGCCGGACCATTTCGACACCACCACCGTCGCCACGCTGTTGCCGATGGTGTTACAGGTGGCGATGGCCATGGACATGAAGCGATACACGCCGAACAGCAACGCCAGGCCTTCCACCGGCAGCACGCCGATGGCGGTCACCGTGGCCGCGAACACCACGAAGCTGCCGCCCGAGACCGCCGCCGCGCCCTTGGAGGTCAGCAGCATGATGGCGATGACGCCCAACTGTTGTTCCCAGCTCATGGGTACGCCATAGGCGTTGGCGATAAACAGCACGCTCAGGGACATGTAGATCGAGGTGCCGTCGAGGTTGAAGGCGTAGCCGGTGGGCAGCACCAGGCCGACGCTCTGCTTGGAGCAGCCGAACTTCTCCAGTTTCTGCAGCAGTCGCGGCAAGGCGCTTTCCGAGGAGGCGGTGCCGAGGACGATGAAGATCTCGTCCTTGATGTACTGGAGGAAACGCCACAGGCTGAACCCCCACAGGCGACACACCAGCCCCAGTACCACGAAGATGAAGAACAGGATCGCCACGTAGAACATCAGCACCAGGTTCGCCAGCGACATCAGCACTGCCGTGCCGTTGCTGCCCACGGCGTAGGCCACCGAACCGAAGGCACCGAGCGGGGCGAACTTCATGATCAGGTTGATGAACTCGAAGAAGCATTCGGAGATCCGGCTCAGGCCGTCCTCGATCACGGCACGGCGTTCGGTCTTGAGCGCCAGCAAGGCGAAACCGAACAGCACCGAGATCACCAGTACCTGCAACAGCTGACCACCGGCAAAGGCGCCGACGAAGTTGTCGGGGAAGATCTCGTAGATGAATTCCAGGGTCGATGCCGGGGCATGGCCCTTGGCGACGGCCGCCGAGGCCGCGGCGGCGGTGGCCGTGCTGGGATGGGCGTTGTGCATGCCCGCGCCGATCTCCAGCAGGTTGCCCCACAGCAGTCCGATGGCCAGGGCCACGGTCGACACCACCTCGAAGTAGATCAGCGCCCGCAGGCCGACCTTGCCGACCCGCTTGATATCACCGGCCGAGGCGATACCGTGGACCACGGTGAAGAACACCAGCGGGGCCACGGCGGTCTTGATCAGCTTGAGGAAGATATCGCCGAGGATCTTGAACTTGGCGGCCAGCTCCGGGACGAGGAAGCCGAAGGCGATACCCAAGGCCATGGCGGCGACGACCTGGAAGGTCAGGTCCTTGTAGAACGGTTTTTTGCTCAGAGTAGTCATGTCGCGATCTCATTGTTGTTATTGGCGAGAGTCGGGTCGGGGGCTCGCTCGTCATGAGCCCCTGACGATCAGCGTCTGACGGAGCCTTCGCGCGCCAGGGCGATGTCCACCATCCGTGGGGCCAGGCCCAGGTAGTTGGCCGGATCGGTCAGGCGCTTGAGTTCCTCGATGTCCAGCTGCGCGGTGGCTTCGCCCTGGGCGAGCAGCGCATCGAGCAGGCTGGTGCCCTGGTCGTTGGCCAGGCGGCAGGCGGCATAGACCACGTCGTGGGCGACCTGGCGCCCGAGTGCCGGGGCCAGGCCCATCATCACGGCTTCGGCGACGATCAGGCCCTGAGTCATGTCGAGGTTCTTGCGCATGCGCTCGGTGCGCACTTCCAGTCCCGCGAGCATGAACCGGGCCTGGCCGAGGGAGGCGGCGCTCAGGGCGAAGGCTTCCGGAATGGCGATCCACTCTGCCTGCCAGGGACCGGTGGAGCGCTCGAAGTCCTGGATCATCGCGTCGAGCATCAGGCCCGCGTGCTGGCGCACGCCCTTGGCGGCGGCGTACATCAGCTCGCAGGAAATCGGGTTGCGTTTCTGCGGCATGGTGCTGCTGGCGCCGCGGCCCTTGACGAAGGGTTCGTATACTTCACCCAGCTCGCTGGTCATCATCATCATGACGTCGAGGGCGATCTTGCCCAGGGACCCGGTGACCAGGCCGAGGAAGTTCAGGGTTTCGGCCAGGCCGTCGCGGGCCACGTGCCAGGTGGCCTGCGGGATTCCCAGACCGAGCTCGGCCATCAATGCCTGCTGGACGTCCAGGCCCTTGTCGCCCAGCGAGGCGAGGGTGCCCGCGGCGCCGGCGAACTGGCCGATTTCCACCCGTGGACGCAGCTCCACCAGGCGCTCGGCATGGCGGTCGAACATGCTCAGCCAGACCGCGCACTTGTAGCCGAAGGTGATCGGCAGGGCATGTTGCAGGTGGGTACGGCCGGCCATGGGCGTGTCGCGATAACGCAGCGCCAGTTCGGCCAGCAGTCCGCGCACCGCCTGGATATCGCGCTCGACGATAGCCAGGGCGGCGCGGACTTGCAGGACCACGGCGGTGTCCATGATGTCCTGGGTGGTGGCGCCCCAATGCACGTAGCGACCGGCGTCGCCGCAGATCTTCGACAGTTGCTCCACCAGCGGCAGGATCGGGTAGCCGACGATCTCGGTCTCGTGCTGCATCAGGGCCAGGTCGAGGGCGTCGTAGGTGGAGAGGGCGGCGATCTGTTCGGCGGCCTCGGCGGGAATCACCCCACAGCGGGCTTCGGCCCGGGCCAGGGCGACTTCCACTTCGATGTAGCGTTCGATCAGTGCGCGATCGGAGAACACACCGCGCATTTCGGCCGTGCCGAACATGTCGCGAAAGAGGGCGGAATCAAAGACGGTACTCGACATGGCGGTAATCCTGATTTGTATGTTTTATTAAGTACATATATATTATGTCCGTACATTATGATTGCCTGACTGCTGATACACTGTCAACTCGATAGCGAGGTACCAATGGAAGGCGTGAATCAGAGGCGTTATGCGGTGGTGGCTCGGGATCTGATCGACGGTATCGGCAATGGCCGTTACCCCGTCGGCTCGTTGCTGCCGACAGAGTTCGAGCTCTGTGCGCTGTATCAGGTGAGCCGGCAGACGGTGCGCGCGGCCATCGATCAGTTGCAGGGGCAGGGCATGGTGTCCCGGCGCAAGCGGGTGGGGACGCGGGTGGAGGCGGCATCGCCCCAGGGCGGTTATTCCCAGGCCCTGGCCTCGGTGGCCGACCTGGTGCAGGTGGCGGAAACCCATGTCCGGGATATCCAGGATGTCCGGCACTTCGTCGCCGATATTGCGCTGGCGCGGCGACTGGGCCTGGAGCCGGGCTGGCACTATTTCTGTGTGTCGAGCATCAAGGTCGACAACAGCGAGGCCCATGCGCCGCTGTGCTGGACCGACGTCTATGCCGAGCAGGCCTTCGCCGAAGTGATCCCCCAGGCCAGGGAGCATCCCGACGAGCTGATCGCCGCGCTGATCGGCAAGGCGTTCGCACGGCAGATCGATGTGGTCGACCAGCAAGTGCGACCGGTGCAGTTGGGCGCCGAGCTGGCGGGCAGCCTCAAGGCCCAGGCCGGCTCCCTCGGGCTGAACATCATTCGCCAGTACCGGGACCAGGACGGGGCGCTGATTGCCGTGTCCGAGACGGTCTATCCCAGCGATCGTTTCACCCTGGTCATGCAGATGAAGCGCGACCGGGTGTAAATATTTTCCAGAGGGGGCGAATAAAACGCCGGGTGATGTGTTTGCCGTATGTGGCGCCTGCCTGCGCCACCTCGATACGGCCACTTAACCTGAAAACAGAGAGCTTCCCCATGCTGAAGAAAATCACCCTCGCTGCTGCTGTCGCCATGACCTGTCTTTCCGGCGTGGCCTTTGCCGACGCACCGGCCAAGGTCGCCGACACCGCAGCGGGCAAGGTCCTGGTCGATGCCAAGGGCATGACCCTGTACACCTTCGCCAAGGACAGCGCGGGCAAGTCCGCCTGCAACGGTCCTTGCGCGAGCAACTGGCCGCCGCTGCCAGCCGCTGCCGGTGCCAAGGCCTCCGATGGCTACAGCATTGTCACCCGTGATGACGGCAGCCAGCAGTGGGCCTACAAGAACATGCCGCTGTACAGCTGGGTCAAGGACAGCAAGCCGGGCGACACCAGTGGTGACGGTGTCAACCAGGTCTGGCATGTCGCCAAGCCCTGATTGAAGGGGGTGCCGGGCCCGCAAGTCGTCATCGTGCGGGCCCGGCGGCACGCTCACTCGGTTTGCAGCAGCAGGGTCACGTCGATAGTGGGGTCGCCCATCAGCTTCTGCGGAAACCGGTCGCCGACGAAGTCCTGGTTCACCGGTTCCACCCAGACACTGAGCTTGCCACCCTGCACCGTGGCCAACGGCAGTTCGAAGTCGAAATGGGCCAGGGCATTGGCCACGCAATTGGCACAGGTCTGGGCTTCCTCCGGTTGAAACAAGGCCTTGGAGGCGATGGTCTTGCCGTCTTTCTGCAAGTGCACCGAGAAACTGCCCGGAATTTTCAGGCGATTGATGCCGCTGACCCGCACATTGACCCGATCGGCCGCGACGGTGAAACGTTTTGACGCGGGCAACGTGCGCTGGGTCTTGGTCAGGAAAGCCACCTTCGACGCCACCGCCGGTGAGTGGTAGTCGATGTCGAGCTGAGCCACCGAATCGATGATCGTCACGGTATTCAGTTTCGGCGGATCGTTGGTGAACGGGTTAAGCAACTGCAGCGCCGGAACGGTGAGAATCTGGTAGCTGACCGGGTCGATCGCTTCGTTGATGGTGGTGAGCAGGCCATGCAGGTCGGTGGCCTCCATCTTCTTCTGCCATTCCCAGAACAGCCGGTCCCAGTTGCAATGGAAGAACCAGAACACCGGGTCGAAAGCTGCTATCCCCTGGTCCTGCATGGTCGGGCCGATCGAGTTGTGGCCGGCGTCGTGGGCGGCAATGATGGTGTTGTAGGCGGCGCCGGACCAGAAGCCGTGGAAGTCTTCCCAGTCGGTCTTGCTCATGGCGCGGTTGACGTCGCCAGTAACGTCATACGTCACAAGATTCCGGGCAATCTCGTCATAGGCGAATCGCTGGGTGGTGTAGCCCTGCGGGTATTTGGGGCTGGCGTCCTTCTGCAGTACATAGCGGTCGAAGGGGGCGCTCTTGAGCACGTCGGGAAAGGGCGTGGTGATATCCCAGTACGGCAGGGTCACGTTCTCGCAACCGGGTATCGACCTCATGGCATTTTCGAAGCTGACCAGATAGGCCCGGTGCCAGGGGTTGTAGCCAGGGACATGGTGCATGCAATAGGTGTTGGGCGCCGGGAACCAGTGGTAGGCGGCCTGGACGAAAAAGCTGTTGGGGTCGCTGGGGTCCTTGGCGACCATGGCGGAAAACGCCTTCTTGAGCAGGTCGAGTTCCTTGCTGGATAACGTGGTGACGTCCTTGCGGATCCGACCGGCCGGAGCCGCGGCGCTCAACCAGGCGCGGGCGGTGAAGTTCGTCACGCCGGACTTCGCCGGAGGCGTGCCTTTCGGGTAACCGTTGTTCATCCAGTTGAGAAAAGTACCGACCCAGTCGGCGGGCCAGGGATTGTGCGGTGGCATGTTGCCGCCGGCGACCTGCTGGTAGATGTCGCCAGCATGGGTCATCACGGCGTCGTAGCTGGCGAGGTCGAGGCCTTGCGCGGCCATATGGTTCCTGTCTACCGAGGTAAACATATCGCGGATCTGCCCGTACCAGGTCGGGTTCGCGATCGGGGCGGTCTTGGTGGTCGATGGCATGTCCAACTCCTTGTCGTCAACAGCATTCGGGCGCTCCCGTGGCACGAATCCCGGAGGCCAGTGCCCTGGCGATCCGGGAGTGGGGAGCGCAGAGGGTGTCTAGCCAGCCTTGACGCTGATGAACGAGGCCACCAACCCCGCCGGTGCGCCATCATGCGGCTTCACGCGGATGACCGAGCCGGTGATGGCCGCGACCTGGTTCACGCCATTCGGCCAGTGTTCGGTCAGCGAGCCGTCATAGTCGTAGAAGTAATCTTTCGTCGCGGTGCCGGGGCGTCCGCTGCCCTGGATATGCACGTGGGCGGCCACATTGCCGTGGGCCGGGGTGATGACGCCTTTCAGGTCCATGGCGTCGGTGCCGAAGCTGAGGACGCCGATAAAGGTATTGTCGGCGGTGTTCTCCACGTTCCACACGCCTTCGGCGAACAGCAGCTTGATGAGTTTGGCCGGGTCGCCGTCGGTGAGCGCCGGGTTGTTGAGGAAGCTTCTGTAGGTCCATTTTCCAGCAAAGGGATTGCTCATGCGTGACATCTCCTTATCAGTGCTACGGTTTGTCCGGGTGTTGATGCGCGGTGTGCTTCATGCCGGCCATCCCGATGCCGCCGCCGGCGGCACTGAGGTCCGGGACGATCTGGATGTTGGTCATCATGCCGCCGTCCTCGTGGTCGAGGATGTGGCAGTGGATGACGAACTCGCCGATATAGCGGTCGTAGTGGGTACGTACCAGAACCTGATAGTCGTTCTGGACGAAGATGGTGTCCTTGAACTCGTGCCACATGCCGCAGTACTGGTTCTGCAGGCCCAGTTCGTCGGCGGGCACCAGGCATTCGCCGTTGGGGCCGAAGATGCTCCTGGCCGTCTCGCCGGGCTTGCCGTAGAGCACATCCATCACCTGGAACGGATTCACATGAATATGGAAGATATGGGGCTCACCCCCTGAGGTCAGCTTCCAATCGTCCGTGGTGTTGACCTGGCGGGTGAAGTCGATGCGATCCGGATCATAGGATTTGTGGTTGATGTAGAAACCAAATGCTCCGGTCCAGGGATCGCCCGGCTTGGCTGGTGGTGTGACAGCCGGCGACGGTGGCGAGGGCGGGTTGCCGATGAAGAAATGGGCGAGTTGCAGCTCTTTGTCGGGCGTCTCGTCCTTGAGGTCCGGCATCCCGCGCCAGGGCGACAGGTTGCCGCTGCGCAGGCCTTCCAGGGCGGCGGCGGGAAGATCCTTGTCGGCCTTGTTGGCGTCGTAGAGCGCCTGCTGGATGTACGCCTGGGGATCGCTCGTCACGACCTTGCCACCTTTGACCACGACCGTCGCCAGCAACTGGGTTTCGTTCGGTCCCTGGCCGCCCGGGCCCTTGCCGGGACCACCGGCATTGGCGCGCTCGGCGGGGGTCGCCGCCTGGTTCAGCACGCAGTAGGTGCCCTCGCGGGGAAACATCAGCAGGACATCGCTGCGGTAGCCCGGCTGCAGGAAGTTGCTGCCGATGCCGCCGCTCACGCTTTTCCTGTTCACGCCGATGGGGCGGATCGAGGTACGGGTGAGTCCATCGGCGGCGATCTCGAACTGCGGCACCAGTTCGACGGGCGCCTTGCTGTCCGCAACGGTAATCGGACAGAGATCGGCAATCCGCTGTGCCTGTTCCTTCGGGGTGCCGACCAGGGGAGCCAGGGCGTTTGCGAGCTTGGCCTTGGGGCTGGTGGTGTCGAGGGGGACGATCTGCAGGTTCACCGTGTCGTGGATGCCGCCGTGAATGAAGCGCCAGCGCACTATCTCGCCGGCCTGGATGTTTTTCCCGGCAGATGTCTGCGTGATGGTCGGCTGCACCACGCCGTTGATGCTGGTGAATCGCCCGCTGTTGTCCCACACGGTGGGTGAGGAGAGCTGCGCGTCGAAGTTCTCTATCACGCCGGTTTTCCCGTTGGGGCAGATCCAGGTGCCGAGTTCATCCTGGATAATGTTTCCCTGGTCATCGAAGCAGGCATAGGGGATCTGCTGGAACAGCAGCACCTGCTCGGGAATGGGCTGGCCTGCCGCATCCTTGAGAATGGTATCGATGTCTCCCGGCTTGCCTCCGGTGTAGGGGCGGTCGCCGCGAATGATCAGCGGGCCGGCAGCGCCGCTGGCGACTTGCAGCGCGGTGGAACCGTGGCGGTGGGCGTGGTACCAGAACGTGCCGGAAGGGTGGTCGGTGGGGATATTGATCTCGTACTCGAAACGGGTTTGCGGGCCGATATTGAGCAGCACGTTGTCGCTGTTGCCCGCCGGCGAGACGTGCAGCCCGTGGTAATGCAGGTTGATGGTGTTGAAACAGCCCGGCGAGCCATCCGCCGGATCGCCGCCGTTCGGACAGCTGGGATCGTCCTTGGTCAATTGGTTGTCCAGGTGCACGCGCAAGGTATTGCCCGGCCGCACGTCGATCTGTGGGCCGCCCAGGCAGCCGCCGTAGGAGCGCAGTTTGACGGTGTCTTTCGCGCCGCCGGGATTGTTCGGGTTGTTGATCTGGTTCTCGCGCTTCTGCACTTGCAGGTTCAGCTCGACGGTCTGGCCATCGCGAGTGATATCGCCCGCCGGGTTGCACCCTGTGCCCGCCAGTTCCAGTTCGGTGGTCTTCAGGGGACCCGGCGCACCTTTTTCAAGGAGCCTGGGCGGTGTGAGGAAGGCTTGGGACGTCAGGTCGGCGAGTGCCGCCGAAGAGCTTGCACACACCAACAGTCCAGCCAGGACCCTGCGAAGTGAAGCCATGTTGTTCTCCCTGCGCCAATGCGCGAGTAACGGCGACGACCATCGCGGCCGCGTGTCCCTTGATCATTCGAGTGTTATCGGAGCCGACATCAGGTCCCGGATTACCAGCGGTTCACGGGGCGTGGCCTCTGCGTCGGAGGACCTGGGCGATGGTTCCGGCCATGCCGGAAACATCACAGCGGCTGGCGTCCCCAGGGGTGTAGACCGGCGGTTCGGCAACCGAGGGATCGCCGCTGTTGAAGGGCGGGCAGGGGTTGTACTGGATGTTCAGCTGGACCTTTTGCGCCACGGTGTCGCTGGAAATTTTCGCGATGATTTCCAGCGCCTCGTCGAGCCCCGACGAAATGCCGCCACCGGTGATGCGCTGCCTGTCGCGCTTGTAACGCGGATAGCCGGGCACCACCTCGATCTCCGGGAACAGTTTCAGGCAGGCGATAAAGGCCCAGTGGGTGGTGGCCTGGTAGCCATCGAGCAGTCCCGCGGCGGCGGCCAGCAGGGCGCCTTCGCAGACCGAGGCGGCCAACTGCGCGGCCTGGCCCTGGCGCAGCAGCCAGTCCATGCGCGGTTGATCGAGCATCAGGCGTTGCAAGTCCCGGGGATCGCCGCCGGGAATCCATAACAGGTCGATCTGTTCGTGGGTATCGACGAAATTCGGCAAGTTGCCGCCCAGGGTCAGGCCATCGCGAGTCGTGATGGCCGGCCCGTCGAGGGAGACCAGCCGCACCTCTCGGGTCGGTGTATCGGGCAGTTGCGGTTCGAGCAGAGCCATCCAGTTGAACAGCTCATAGGGCACGGAGACGTCGAGCAGATCGACGCCGTTATAGACCGGGATTGCGATCAGGTACCGTCCTGGTACTGGCATGGCTCCCTCCTTGGGGAACACCGCGCGGCGAACGCATGGGCGTCGTCAGGGTGAACTTCCTGCTGATCAGCGAGGCGGTTTCCGGGATGGGCAAGCCGCAGGCCTTGCTGCCGGGATCAATATCCTGGGGGGCAGCGGCTGGAGCATAGTCGGTGGCCTATCGAGTGCAAGGCGTTTCGTCGGCAGCCGCCGAGTGGTAGGCCGTCGAGGTTGTCGTCGGATTTGCGGTCTGTCGGTGGGCGATGATGCGCAGGGGCATCGCTCGTTTATCGCCACTGGCGTGAAGCCGACCACGGGCCCTGGGTCATCAGTCCGGGGCAGAAGGGCGCCGCTGCTTGCCGAAATGGATCGACAGGTAGGTCCCGATCGCCAGTGCTCCCGCCATCAGCGCGATAAACGCCGGGTCGTAACCGATCGTCACCGGTTGCCTCGACAACAGCACCAGACCCACCAGCAGGTTGAACATGCCCCAGAGAAAGTTCACCAGCGGCGAGGAGGGACCTTTCCCGCGCGGCCTGGCAAAGGGCGTGGGGAAGATTTCACCGCGCAATCCGGCGGCGAGGTGTGGCAGGGCGTTGCAGATGAATACGCCGGCAAGGAATGCTGGAATGTACATGGATCACCTTCCGTAACGAAGAGTAGGTAGCGACTGGGTTTTCAGGTATCCACACGACTGCCCGACGGGGCGAGGCGTCGGGAGATAAACGCCGCAATCGCCGGACCCGCCAGCAACACGACGGCAAAGCGGGCCATCTGCATGGTCATGACAAAGGGCATGTCGACCTGGCTGGAGGCGGCGATGATCGCGACGGAATCGGCGCCGCCGGGGCTGGTGGCCAGGTAGGCGGTGAGAGGATCGATACCGGCGGCAAAGACAAACACCGCAGCCAGGGCGGCACAGGCGGCGATCAATGCCAGGGTGCTGGCGAGAATCGCCGGAAAGGCCTTCAGGGCATATTTCACCAGGGGCCGGGTGAAGGGCATGCCGATCCGCCAGCCTATCACGGCGTAACCGAGTGCCAGCAGCCAGTGCGGCATCTCGAGGGTGATCAAACCGAAGTGGGTGAGGGCAATTGCGCCCAGCAGCGGCACCAGCAGCGAGGCGACCGGGATCTTGCTCAGGCGCGCCACCAGCGGGCCGGCGGCTACCAGTCCCAGAGTCTGGGCCAGCGCCAGCCAGTCGATGGCCGGGAACCAGATGAGGGTGTGCACCGCATGCACCACGCCGGCACCGGTGAAATGGGTAATCAGCGTGGCGATCACCGCGACCAGGATCACCCGTGTGTACTGCATGCAGGCGACCAGTTGCGCGTCGGCGCCGGCATTCTCGGCCATCAGGATCATCACCGTGGCGGCCCCCGGGCTCAGGCCCCAGACGGCGGTGGTCCCCGGCAGCACCCGCAGTCGGGTCAGCAGCCAGCCCAGCGCGGCGCTGATGGCGATCACCGCCAGTACACCGACGATAAACAACGGCCAGTTGCCGATGGCCGCGCCGGACAGCGACTGCACCAGGGTTTTCCCGATCATGCAACCCAGGATGCCTTGGGCGAAGGCCGAGGCTGACCGGGCAATCCGTACCCGGTTCTCGACAAAGGTGATCGCCACGATGATTGCGCCAAGCATCGGTCCCAGCAGCAGCGCCGCCGGAATACCGCTCCAGGTCAGGAACATGGCCAGCAACGCCGACAATCCGAGCAATACCGCCCACTGCCAGACCGAGACGTACTTGCCGGCTCCGGCACTGGCGGCATGATTATCCGCGTTGGACATGAAAGGCCCCTTGAGTGAGCCGGCGTGGTTGCCGGGCGTTGCTTCGGGTTGGGGGAGTGCTAATATGAGAGGATATCCTCTATTAAGATAGTGAAGGGCATCCTCTCATATGTCAACAAAACCACCCGCCAGGGGGCAGGAGCCACAGCGTGCCCGGGGGCACTTGCGCGTGGCGGCGATCCTCGAGGCCGGCGTCGAACTGTTCACGCAGAAGGGTTTCGACGCGACGACCATGACCGAGATCGCTGCCCGCTCGGGAACGGCGATTGCCTCGCTGTACCGGTTCTTTCCGACCAAGCAAGCCGTTGCCGAAGCGCTGTTGCTGAACTATGTCGAGCACGCCCTGACGTCCCTTGAAGCGCTGGCCATGCAGGCGCGCGCAATGACCCCGGACGAACTGGCGACGGCGTTTATCGATTTCAGCCTCGGCTTGCAGTCCCAGCGTCGCTTCGCCATCAACCTGGCCGATATCGGCGGGGCCAGTGACAGCGAGCGCCAGCGTTTTCGCAAGGCCATGCTGGAAGGGATCGAGGCGGTGGTACGCGAGGTGATCCCGGCCCTGTCCGCCGCCAGGTTGAAGGCCGTGGCCGGGACGCTGCTGATCCAGTTCAAGGGGGTGGGTCTGATCAGTCAGGAAGCGCCGGCCCGGCAGCGGGTGTTATTGGCGGAAGCCAGGGAGATGCTGCGGCTCTATCTGCTGTCGCTGGTTGGATAAGGGCCTGCGCTATATCGGTTTGTCGTCGGCGTCGACCTGGTTGATGCGGTTGTACAGGTTTTGCAGATAGGCAAAGTCGGCGGAAAATAGCTCTTCGATCACCCTGGTATTGATCATCTCGAGACTGCCCAGCCGCACGATCACCCGCGACAGCACGATGATCGGCAGGTAGGCCGGGTTGGCCTGGACCCGGTGGTCTTTCAGCGGCAGGATTTCATCGCCTGCCGTGGCCAGGCGCATGACACCGTTCTTGTGCAGATTGCCGTCCCCGTCGCGGTAGCCAATGGGCAGGGTGAATTCCACTTCGGTGGTGATGATGCTCATGCGGGAAGCTCCTGTCGGGATATGCGGGTCATGTATAGCCAAGGTTGTTCAGGGCGTCGAGTGCGGCGATTGATTCAGTGCGTTGGCTGGAGTCGAATCGATACGCGCCAGAAGTTACTGACCTTACCCGTTTGCGCCCTGATCCGTTGGAATGCAGATGGACTACCCGGCAGTGACAGTCATGCCGCCGTCAACCATGACCACTGAGCCGACCATGAAGCTGGCGCGATCCGATGCGATAAAGGCGACCACCTCGGCGATTTCCCCGGGTTGTGCCGCGCGGCCGATTGGCGCGGCTTCGCCGTGTTTGGCAAGGAAGGCCGGGCCGTCATCGACGACATCGTTGAGGATGTTGGTCACCACGTCACCGACGCCGATGGCGTTGACCCGAATGCCATGTTCGATGACTTCCAGGGCCAGGGTTCGGGTCAATTGGGCGAGTGCGCCCTTGGAGGCCGTATAGGCCGCGATGGTCGGGAAGGCGAAATAGGACGCATAAGACGCGATGTTGACGATCGCCCCGGATTGGTTGGGCATCATCGCCTTGATCGCTTCGCGGCTGTGCAGGAACGCCGCCGTGACATTGACCGCCTGAATGCGCTCCCAGTCTTCACGGGTCATGTCGATGACGAGTTTGTTGAGGATGATGCCGGCGTTGTTGACCAGAATGTCCAGCCGGCCGAACTGCTCGACGGCCAGGGCGACGGTACGCTCGGCGGCGCCGTCCCGGGTGATGTCGGCAACCAGTGGCACCAGGCCCGGGAGGGCGAGTTCCTCGACCGCGGGGTTCAGGTCCTCGGCAATCACTTTCGCGCCGCGGGCGTGCAGCAACAGTGCGATGGCCCTGCCAATCCCGCTGGCGGCACCGGTCACCAGGGCGACTTTGCCTTCCACTTCCCGAGGCATGTTGTGCTTGATATCGATCATGCTGTTCTCCAGCGTTGTGATCCGGCGAGATATTCACCCGATCGGCACCTGCAAGGTGCTGTCGTCAGCGACAGGCCTACTGTCTCGCAACGCTGGAGAGGGGGCTTTCGCCGACTTGCCGAGACTGTCGGGGTTTTGCGCCGGATGTCGTTGGGGGGACGCTTGTCCCTCGCTTGTCGATTGGCGAAAGCCCCATACTGTTCGTCCAATCACATGGATCGGCATGTGCAACGAGGGCAGGCTCTGATGGTGCAAGCCAGGCGACAAGGCACGACACAGACTGCGACTCCCTGTGCGGATCAACGCATTACCGGGGAGTCGATGCGCGACTATCTGCCGGGAGAATCCAGGGATCAGCCGTCGCGACCACAGATCCAGGACGTAGTGATACAGCTGTTCAGCCATCACAGCATCGTCGAGCCCATTCTGGTGCCCGCCGTGGTTGAGCCGTTGCTGGTGCTTGTTCTTGCCGGGGCGGCGAGGGTGGAGGAGCGCGCCCTCGGCGGGGACTGGGACGTGGCTGAAGTCAGTGCCGGCGACTTTTTCCTCACCAGTTCGGCTGAGCCTTATGAGATGCGCTGGCAGACCCTGGGCGGCGATACATTCGAAGTCATGCACCTGTACCTGGGATTGCCGCTGATCGACCATGCCGCGCGCGAGTTGTTGGGAGAACGGGCTGCTCCCGTGGCCTTTCGCGATCTATCGGGTGCACGAGACGCTCGCGTGGCGTTTGTCATGGAACAGCTGCGTACCGAACTGGTAGATGAGCGCTCGCCGAGCCCACTGTTCGCCCAGAGCCTGGCACAGGCATTGGCTGTCCATCTGGTGCGTACTTATCTCGCTGCGCGCCGTCCGGGGCGGCGGGTGAACGCGTTGCAGGCTTACAAGTTGCGCCGGGTCATCGACGCGATGAACGCGCAGTTGGCTGACGACTTCAACCTGGCCCGACTGGCCGGGCTTGCCGAACTCAGCGCGTACCACTTCAGTCGAATGTTCAAACGTGCGACGGGGCTGTCGCCTTCGCAGTACTTCATCCGCTTGCGCATGGCCCGTGCAAGGCATCTGTTGCTCGAGACCCACCGCAGCGTCATCGATGTAGGGCTGGAGGTCGGCTATTCCAGCCCCAGTCATTTTTCGCAGGTGTTTCGCCGCGAAGCAGGCGTCACGCCCAGCGAGTTTCGCCAGGCTTGAAGCCGATTGGCCGAGAGCTGTCGTGATTCTGCCATCGCTGTCGCGGGGGCAGAGCTCAATGGTCGTCCGCATCCGGCTTGTAGCCGTTCACGACGATCTCCGCGATTTCTGGCTGTGCCAGGTATCCCGTATGGGCTACCAGTGGGTTCTCCAGAAGCCCAAACCAGGTCCGGGCATTGGCCCGCTCTCCGCCACACAGGCAGCATTCTTGCGTGAGCTGCCTGTACGGCAGTGAACTTCGGGTAACACTCCTGCATATAGAGCTTGCTTTACTAAGCTGCCTATACGGCAGTGCACGTCCTTGTGAAGCTCGATCAGGTTCCGCTCCATTTCTGAACTGCCTGCACGGCAGTGAACTCGTTTCTGGCCTTTTTCTGCGCGCTATCAGCTTTCTGAGCTGCCTACACGGCAGTGAACGGGCAACGCGGTTGCGGGTGCGACGGTGAACTTTTCTGAGCTGCCTACACGACAGTGAACGGTGGATTCTCCGGGCATTGCACAGTCAAGTGTTTCTGAGCTGCCTACACGGCAGTGAACGTATCAACGCCTTCTATGACCGCGATGTCACCTTTCTGAGCTGCCTACACGGCAGTGAACGCTGAATACGCCAGAGGTCTGCAGTTTG
The DNA here is from genome assembly GCF_049319725.1 of Pseudomonas sp. Mn2068. Classification (NCBI taxonomy): domain Bacteria; kingdom Pseudomonadati; phylum Pseudomonadota; class Gammaproteobacteria; order Pseudomonadales; family Pseudomonadaceae; genus Pseudomonas; species Pseudomonas sp. Mn2068. The sequence goes on from NZ_JBMOUG010000001.1 coordinate 170,291, forward strand.
CTCTTTTCTGAGCTGCCTACACGGCAGTGAACTAGGTGCTTTTCCTGGCAAGGCCTTGTCCGTAAAGGCAAATACACTACCTTCGCCAGCTTAACCCTCTTTTTTCACCTGCTTATAAGTTATTGATTTTACAAGGCACAAACTTTCCCCAAAAAAAGAGGGTCAAGGCAGGGAGATCGATGAGGCCACCCTGGACATGGTGCGGGTGTCGCTGAAATGAAGGAAGCATCCTCACTCCACAAGTCTCGGAGGCATGCTCTACCTTTTGGCGGCCAGCTATCTCCGGGACAGTGGCCACTCGTACAGGTACGCTTGCCAGAAATGACGCCGTGTTGCTTCTTGCCAGGGCGTCCGCCCGTGCACTGCCGTATAGGCAGCTCAGAAAAGTTGGGCATTCAGAGAACCGGGCATAAGTGAGCTCGCTGCCGTGTAGGCAGCTCAGAAAATAGAGAGCACCACAGCCTCATGCGGATCGAGGTTCACTGCCGTATAGGCAGTTCAGAAACTTTGGTCAACATCTCGCCTGGTGCCAAAGGGCACACATTCGGTAGTCGCCTGCCTGCTGCACGATGACTCAACCTGAGTTCTCCGGCATCGCCTCAAGAAATCTTTGTTTGTTGCATCATGGCATTTGGCTATTGATCTACGCTCTCGGAAGGCATCGACCAGGAGGAGGTGTTCCTGCCTTGCCTCATACCGGTTTGTCGTGCTGATGAGCAGGCTGGGTTCATTCGAACATCTGTCAGTCAGTGGCGCTGGCGCTAATGAAGCAGGTCAAATCTCAAGGAGCGATTCGATGCCTCAAAGAATATCCATCGATAAAAATGTCATGGCTCTGATAATGGATGGCGTTGATTTTGACACGGTGTCCATTTTTTATATTGTCGGGCATGGGACAAAAATTGATAAAAGATTCATTGCCGATATGAGTGTGTATTTTCCGTGGGGAATAGACAACTATGGATGGTATGAGTCGGATACTGGTTTTCCACTACTCGAGATTTACAACTGCTACCGCCGACGCGGCCAAATGGGGCGTACGCCTAGCACTAGCTACGATATCCAGAAAGTGGCGACTCCATCCAAAGGAGCTTCAAATGAAACGCCATTGCTCTCCACGCGAAAGAGTGTAATCCCTGATATCAGCCTGACGCCAAAGGACCTCAACGTGGCGTTCTGCGAAAGAATGCTGGCCAAGTATTACCTCGATGGCGGCGGTTTGGACGATGTGGGGATTGTGTGCCTGACTGGAGATAAAAAATTAAGCGAGGTATTGAGTAGCCTGAACAAGGCTCCACATGGGGGGCAGTATTCTGATTTATTGGTGATTTGCCTGTGTTGCAGTGTCGCGCGTGGAGACGAGCACAACGCCGACAATCGAGCGCAAGGGTATTCCCAATTGCTGTGAGGTGTAAGTGTCTGGTTGCGTCGTGAATGTAGACAGCCCTCCCAGGCTTGTTCTGGCCTCTCCATCAGAAATGGGAGCGGGCAGAACCGGGAACAGTGCGCTTGAAGGGTCAGCGCACTGAGGGGAAACCTCTATCCAGGCAGGCAAAGAGGTTACTCGGCAAAGCTGAACTCAATCTGCTGGAGGGTTATTGCCGAGCTTCTGCTCCGTGGTTGAGGGCGACGCTGTGGCATTGCTGGTTCCTCGTTGAACGGGATCTGCAGTTTCTTGAGTACGCCCGACTCTGCCAACTCGGCGGCTTCCCGTTCCATGCGACTGGCCAACATCTTGATGGACTGTCCGGTCTCTGCCCCCAGTGTGATAGCGACCAATGTCAGCGGGCTCACGTTGAGGGGGACACTCAGGGCGCTGATCATCTCCATCGTCGGACAGCACTGGCCACGTTCCAACTTCGAGATGTAGGTCCGACTGCTGACCTCGGCGAGACTCTTCTGTGAAAGACCTCGAGCGGCGCGCATGGCTTTGAGCACGGTGGCAAAGGCTGTTTTGAGCGACATAAAACGTTCCTGACAGTGGTGCACTTCTGTACCCATCGGGCGACTTGTCCAGATGTAAATCGACGTTCCAGAGCCGTGAGGCTACCACAGCACCGGGCGTCGTTGCCTGATGGTTTCAGGACATCATGATTTTCCTCCAGGGTGCGAGGGACATGCCTGAGACTGATCGCTACCTGCCAACTGGCAGAGGTCATGAAGGTGATGGCTATGCTGGAGCAGATCAAGCAGTGATGGGGCAGGGGGCGCTACGGGCGGCCAGTTGCCCGCTGAACCCCGAGTGGGGCATGTTTTGGGAGATGATGAGCCGCCGCACAGTCCCTTCTGCCTTGACCCTCTTTTTTTGGTGAAAGTTTGTGCCTTGTAAAATCAAGTACTTACGAATAGGTGAAAAAAGAGGGTTAAGCTAGCAAACGCAGGGCATTTGTCTTTACGGACAAGGCCTTACCAGGAAAAGCGTCTAGTGCACTGCCGTATAGGCAGCTCAGAAAAGTTCACGGTTGCGCCGGCAACGGCGTTACCCGTGCACTGCCGTATAGGCAGCTCAGAAAAGCAGTCGCGGCGGCTTTCACCGTCACACTACGTGCACTGCCGTATAGGCAGCTCAGAAATACCGGATCGTTGTCAGTCGCATCGAGTACCAGTGCACTGCCGTATAGGCAGCTCAGAAAACGGCAGGATCTGCAACTGCTCAATTGACTTTGTGCACTGCCGTATAGGCAGCTCAGAAAAGCTGCTGCCGGATGTACTGGTGTTACCACTGGTGCACTGCCGTATAGGCAGCTCAGAAAACAGAGAAATCTTCACGGTGTGGCCGATCTCAGTGCACTGCCGTATAGGCAGCTCAGAAATGGCGCCCGACTCTTTTTCGCGATAAATGCCGGTGCACTGCCGTATAGGCAGCTCAGAAAGGCAGACAGAGGCCCATAAGCGGGCTCGGGGGGTGCACTGCCGTATAGGCAGCTCAGAAACCGACGTGTCAGACCGTTGAATGGCTCTACCTGTGCACTGCCGTATAGGCAGCTCAGAAAATCGATTTCCTGGTACGACAGGTAGTCTCCGGGTGCACTGCCGTATAGGCAGCTCAGAAAGCGATCGACAACGAAATCGAGCGTCTGGCCGAGTGCACTGCCGTATAGGCAGCTCAGAAAATGCAAGGCGCCCAATCGCTGCAAGAGCTGAAGTGCACTGCCGTATAGGCAGCTCAGAAAGTTAGGGTTCACCAGACCGACCACCTTCGACGGTGCACTGCCGTATAGGCAGCTCAGAAAGAGCCAGGACTTGTGGGTAAATGCCAGGGTCATGTGCACTGCCGTATAGGCAGCTCAGAAAACGATGCAACGCAGAGAGACACACAACGTTGTGTGCACTGCCGTATAGGCAGCTCAGAAAGAACGGGTGAGGATGCCGGCGCAGCGCACCCTGTGCACTGCCGTATAGGCAGCTCAGAAAAGGTTCACGGTGGTCGTTGCAGATCCAGCAGTGTGCACTGCCGTGTAGGCAGCTCAGAAATATAGAGAATTCTCTATAGCCCGCTCTCCGCTACACAGGCAGCATTCTTGCGTGGCTTGGCTCAAAGCTCTCTATCCATCGCACAGCAAAACGAACAATTGCCTGGAGAGCCAAGCTTGGAGGCATAGGTTGTGCCTGAGGTGTTGGCACATTGCCATCTTTTCCGTTATAACCTTTGCTCGATGATTGAATGGACATGATCGGTCGCAGGTTTATGGAAGAAATCCGCTCCTCGGATCTCAAGACGATCCTTCACTCCAAACGCGCCAATATCTATTACCTGCAGCACTGCCGGGTCTTGGTCAATGGCGGTCGGGTCGAATATGTGACCGACGCCGGCAAGCAGTCGCTGTACTGGAACATCCCCATTGCCAACACCACCACCGTATTGCTGGGCACCGGCACTTCGGTCACTCAGGCGGCGATGCGGGAGTTGGCCCGGGCCGGGGTTCTGGTCGGCTTTTGCGGAGGCGGGGGAACGCCGTTATTCAGCGCCAACGAGATCGATATCGAGATGGCCTGGTTCTCGCCGCAGAGTGAATACCGCCCCACCGAATACCTGCAACGCTGGGTCTCGTTCTGGTTCGATGAGGTGCGGCGACTTGAGGCGGCAAAAGCTTTTCAGCGGCTGCGCCTGGAGTTCATCCAACAGCATTGGTGTAATCACCCTTCGTTCGGCAAGGCCGGTTTTCAGGTCGATCCTGAAGCGCTTTCCAGTGCCCTGGCGCAGTCCCTGGCGACCTTGAACGCAGCCCCTGACCACGCCTTTCTGCTCACCGAAGAAGCCCGCCTGACCAAACGCCTGTTCAAGCTGGCGGCCACCGCCACCCGCTATGGTGATTTCACCCGGGCCAAGCGCGGCAGTGGCGGGGATCCTGCCAACAGTTTTCTTGATCATGGCAACTACCTCGCCTATGGCCTGGGTGCGACGGCGACCTGGGTGTTGGGGCTGCCCCATGGATTGGCGGTGCTGCACGGCAAGACCCGGCGCGGCGGTCTGGTGTTCGATGTGGCAGACCTGGTGAAAGACGCACTGATTCTGCCACAGGCCTTCATCAGTGCCATGCAAGGGGAGGATGAGCAAACCTTCCGCCAGGCCTGCATCGAAAACCTGACCCGCAGTGAAGCCCTGGATTTCATGATCGACAGCCTCAAGGGTATTGCCGAACAGCTGGGGACGCCGCTGGTTTGAATATCCTGTTGATTTGCCAGTGTGACAAACGAGCCCTGGTCGAAAGCCGACGTATCCTGGATCAGTTCGCCGAGCGCCGCGGCGAGCGCACCTGGCAAACCCCCATTACCCAAGCCGGTCTGGATACCCTGCGCCAGTTGTTGAAGAAGACGGCCCGGCGCAACACCGCCGTGGCCTGCCATTTGATTCGGGGGCTCGATCACAGCGAGCTGCTGTGGATCGTCGGCGACGCCAGCCGCTTCAACGAGCAGGGCGCCGTTCCCACCAATACCACCCAACGCAACGTGCTGCGCAAGGACGATGAAAACGATTGGCACACCGCCGAAGACATCCGTCTGCTCGCCCAGATGGCTGCCTTGCTGCATGACCTGGGCAAGGCCAGCGTGGCGTTCCAGACGCGCCTGACAAAGCCTGTTCGGGAGAAGAACCTCTACCGCCATGAGTGGGTATCCCTACGCCTGTTTCTCGCTTTTGTCGGCCAGGATCCTGACGCAGTATGGCTACAGCGCCTGATTCAGCCCAGCGAGCAGGACGATGCGACCTGGCTGGCCGCTGATCGTTATCGACGTGACGGGCTCGATGAAGAGGCGTTACCCCCCTTTCGCGATTTACCGCCCCTGGCCGCCGCCATTGCCTGGCTGGTGGTCACGCACCATCGCTTGCCGGTGTTGCCGGTGTACCACCCCGTCGAGGGGCATCAGTTGTCGCTGGGTAGTCGCTCCAGAAGCTTCAGCCCACAGAGGCTCGATAACCTGCTGGAGGGCGTGACCCACGATTGGAACGAAATAAAACGCCCGGCCACGGAGGCCGAGATAGGGCCTTATTGGCAGATCAAAGGCACCTTGCCCGTCGTGCTGCCCAAGTGGCGCGCCCAGGCCGCCAAGGTCGCGACACACCTGTTGGCGTTGTGCGGCAAGGCGGGCAAGGGCGACTGGTTGGCCAACCCCTATGTCATGCACCTGGCACGCATGAGCCTGATGTTGGCCGACCACCATTATTCGGCGCTGCCTGCCCACTCTGCGCAACGCGTGCAAGGTGACCGCGGCTATCCGGTATTTGCCAACACCGACAAGGACGGCAGCCTCAAGCAGGCACTGGACGAACACCTGCTCGGCGTCGCTCGCTTCACGGCGACGGTCGTCCACGGCCTACCGGGTTTCGAGCGTTACCTGCCACGCCTTGCCAATCATCGCGGCCTGCGCAAGCGCAGCAAGGTCGAGCGTTTCCGTTGGCAGGACAAGGCCGCTGACGCCGCTGCCGGATTGCGCACGCAGGCCCGCGAGCAGGGGGCCTTTATCGTCAACATGGCCTCGACCGGCTGCGGCAAGACCCTGGCCAATGCGCGCATCATGTACGCCCTGGCCGATCCGCAGCAGGGGATGCGCTGCACCTTTGCCCTGGGCTTGCGTACCCTGACTCAGCAGACCGGTGCCAGCTATCGCCAGGACCTGCACCTCAAGGACGATGAACTGGCCATACGCGTCGGTGGAGCCGCGAGCCGCAAGCTCTTCGAGTTCTATCAGTCCCAGGCGGAAACCACAGGCTCGGCGTCCACACAAGCGCTGATCGATGAAGACAGTCATGTGCTCTACGAGGGGCAGATCGCTGATCATGGCCTGCTTGCCAAGGCCATGGACAACGCCGATATCCGCTCATTGTTGAGCGCGCCGATGCTGGTCTGCACCATCGATCACCTGATGCCCGCCACGGAAGCCCAGCGCGCCGGCCGACAGATCGCACCCATGTTGCGCCTGCTCAGCAGCGACCTGGTGCTGGATGAGCTGGACGATTTCGATCTGGATGATCTGCCCGCACTGACGCGACTGGTGCATTGGGCGGGGCTGCTCGGTACACGGGTTCTGTTGTCATCGGCGACCTTGCCGCCGGCGCTGCTGGAGGGCATGTTTCAAGCCTACAGGGCGGGGCGCGCCCACTATCAACGCAATCGCGGCGTCCCTGGCGTGCAGGAAGCCATGCCGGATATCTCTTGCCTGTGGGTCGATGAGTTCACGACTCAGGTGGGGACCTGTCAGGGGGTGCAAGAATTTACCGGGCAGCACGGCCAGTTCGTCGAGGCGCGGGTAGCGGCCCTGGCCAAGGAGCCGGCTCGCCGCTGGGGAGAACTGTTGCCCCTGGACATCACGGTCAAGGGCAGCGAGGCCATTCGCCGGGAGTTTGCGGTTCAGGTACGAACGGCGATGCTGACCGCTCACTCACGCCACGCTGAAACCTGCCCCAGGAGCGGCAAGCGCGTCAGTTTCGGCCTGGTGCGCATGGCCAATATCGAGCCGCTGTTCGAGGTGGCTCAGGCGCTGTTTCAGATGGGTGCTGACAGTGATCATCGCATCCACCTGTGCGTGTATCACTCGCGTTTCCCGCTGCTGATCCGTTCGGCCATCGAGGCTCAACTGGACGGCGCTTTGAATCGCCGTGACCGTGATGCCGTGTACGACCGGCCGCAGATTCGCCGAGCCATCGACGAGTATCCGGAGGCCAATCATCTGTTCGTCGTGCTTGGCTCTCCCGTGACTGAGGTAGGCCGTGACCACGATTATGATTGGGCCATTGTCGAACCCTCATCCATGCGCTCGCTGATCCAGTTGGCCGGGCGGGTGCAGCGTCACCGCCAGTCGGTCTGTCAGTCGCCGAACATCTTCATCTTCGACACCAATCTGCGGCACCTGGAAAAACCATTGGACAGTCAGGGTCAGAAGGCCGCGGCCTTTATCAAGCCCGGCTTTGAAAATGCCGCTGGCAAGCCGGGCGACCCTTTCCGACTGAGCGACTATCGTCTCGGCGCATTGCTCAACCAGGACGAGTACCAGCCCCTGACGGCCCGCCCACGCATCCAGCCTCGACCCCAACAGCAATGGCAGCCGAAGCAGAGCCTGGTGGACCTGGAACACGCTCGACTCGCCGTGCAGATGTTGCCTAAGGATCGCGTCAACCGACAGCCAGCAGCCCGTGGAGTCAAGCCCACGGAACAGCGACTGGACGCGGCCTGCGCCTGGCAGTTTCCGCAGGCAGCGCTGACCTGGGCTCTACCCCAGCAGCAACCGTTCCGCGATAACAGCGCCGATGAGGTCGAACTGGTCTTTCTACCTGATGACGATGAGGAAGGGCTGGTGCTGCACCGTATTCATGAAGAAGCCAGGAAGGGCGTGCCGGCGATCTACACCACTGCGCAGGGTTCGCTCACCGAGATCGATCTGGACAGTCAGCTTGGTCCACGGATCCAACCCTGGGGGCGGCACGACTTGATGACGCTGCTCAACGAACAGGTCGACGCACAGCACCTTTCGCTGAGGACCTGCGCCGAGAAGTTCACCGTGGTCAGCGTGTACGAGAGCACTTTTGGGTGGCGGTATCACCCGGTGCTGGGATTTGACCGTTACAAAGGACCCTGAAAGAGGAGGGCTGTCGGATCAGAGGATGAAGTGCAGTTCAAGGACCTGGCATTCGCCACGCCGATTCAATTATGGGTATGCACATGGATGAAACATCAGATCAGATACCACGCATCACACGTTTTCGTAGTGCTATCGCTGCCTTTATCGACGAGCGCAAAGAGGCCAAGCTCAAGGACGCCGAGGGTGATGCGGCGCAAGCCGCCAAATATGACTACAGCACCTGGCTGGCCGATGCAGCGCGGCGGGTGACGCAGATTCAGGCCGTTACCCACGTGCTCAAGGCGACTCACCCCGATGCCCGTGGCAGCAGCCTGCACATTCCCCCCGAGTCATTGCCGCCGCACGCGGAGATTGGCACCCATGTGCTGGGTGATCAGTATGCCGACGACATCGTGGGCAATGCCGCCGCGCTGGACGTCTACAAGTTCCTCAAGCGAGAGGTCGACGGCAAACGGCTGCTCGACTGGTTCCTGCTGAACGATGCGGATCTGCTCGCCGCGCTGGACAACGACGAGGCCACGGCCTTGGAGTGGGCCACGGCGTTCAAGAGCCTGATCCGTCCGGCAGCCAGCCTGGCCTCCCATGGCTTGGCCAAACAGGTGTACTGGTGCCTGAAGGGGGATCCCACTGACGATACCGACTTTCAGCTGCTGCAACCGCTGTTCGCCAGCAGCCTGGCGCATGCTGTGCACCAGGAAATTCAGTCGGCGCGTTTTGGCGAAATCAACAAACTCGCCCGTCAGGCCAGGCGCAAGCAGGAGCCTCACGACGGGGTCTATCGGGACTATCGCAACCTGGTCATGCGCAAGCTGGGCGGCACCAAGCCGCAAAACATCAGTCAGCTCAACAGTGACCGAGGCGGAACGAATTATCTGCTGGCGTCACTCCCGCCGATCTGGGATCAGGACCGACCGCGCAACTTCCTGAAGATCGAATCTGTCCTGGAGCGATTCCGTCACTATCCTGGTGTGAGAGAACAGCTTCATGCTCTTTGCTCATTACTTGAAAGCGACTCTACGTCGATCAAGGAAATCCGCGGTCAGCGCAAGCAAATTGAGCAGGAGATCATTCAATCTCTGGCGGCCTTCGGCCTCGCCAGCCGTGAGCTGTTCAAACCCGGCTGGAGTCGTGACCCAGACTGCAAGCTGCCGTTATGCGAACAACTGTGGCTGGATCCGGACCGCATCTCGCTGCCCCCGCGCGAAGAGCACCTCGAAGAGGATCAGGCCTTTGTCGCAGCCTTCCATTGGAAAGACTGGCCTGATCAAGTTGCCCAACGCTTCGGCAGCTGGCTCAACGCTATTTTGCGGGAGCGGAAATTGCCAGTTGGAGACGCGGAACAAAAGAACTGGGCCAAGCAGGCGATTATCGAAGCGGAGTCCCCCATGCCCTTCAAACCTTCCGTGATCCCGGCGGACAGCGAGCAGGAGGTCACCCATGGCTGATGCATGTCCGCACTTTGACTACCTGCTAGTGATTCCCCATCTCCAGGTGCAAAACGCCAACGCACTGTCCAGTCCATTGACCCATGGCTTTCCCTCGATCACGGCCTTTCTGGGTGTGATGTGGGCGCTGGAGCGCAAGGTGCGCGACGCTGGCCTGGCCCTGCAGTTCAATGCCACGGCTGTGATCGCCCACCGCCATGAGGAGCAGATCACTTCGGGTGGCTTCGTCCACACCCTGCGGCTGACCCGCAACCCGGTCAACCGCGATGGCAGTACGGCGGCGATCGTGGAGGAGGGGCGTATTCATCTGCAAATCAGCCTGGTCTTTGGCGTGCAGAGCGCTGCCTTGGGCGACGCCAGCCAGGACGAGTCGGAAAAAATCGCCCACCAGGTCCGCGATATCCTTTCGCAGATGCGCATTGCCGGCGGCAGCGTGATTCCTTCTCCCGCTCCACCGCGCAAGCAGCGTCCCTACATCGTGTCCATGGTCGATGAAGATCAGCGCGAAGGGCTGTTTAACCAGATCAAGCTTCGCCTGCTACCCGGTTTCGCCCTGGTGGACCGTACTGACCTGCTGGAGAAGCGGTATCAGGAGCAGCAGGCACTCGATCCTCAGTCTTCGAAATTGGAAGCCTGGCTGTCGTTGTCGCGGATCAACTGGACCTGCACCCCGGGTGAGTCGCAAGACAAAGCCCAGTGGGCGAACGACCGCAAGAGCCTGGGCTGGATCGTGCCCATTCCTGTCGGCTACGGCGCATTGGGTGAAGAGCAGGCCCCTGGCTCCGTGACTCACGCTCGCGACGGACAAACCCCGTTCCGCTTCGTTGAAAGCCTCTACAGCGTCGGTGAGTGGGTCAGCCCGCATCGCTTGCACAGCGCTGAACAACTGCTGTGGTACGCCGACTCAGCAGCCGATGAGGGGCGCTACCGCTGCCGCAATGACTACCGCGCGACCCCAATCGAAGACTTCAGCTAACGCTCAGCCCATTGTCCTAAAAGGTATTTGATCATGGCCAAAGAAACTAAAGACGCTCTCAAGACCGCTTCGGTTCTCGCTTTCGAACGCAAGCTGGATCCTTCTGATGCCCTGTTCCACGCAGGCGACTGGCAGTCACGCGAGCGTTGGGAGCCCGTGGCGGTTCGTGAGAAATCCGTCCGTGGCACCATCTCCAACCGCATGAAGACCAAGGACCTGGATCCGGCGAAGCTGGATGCGCAGATGCAGAACCCCAACCTGCAGACCGTGGACGTGGCGACCTTGCCGCACGATGCCGACACCCTGCGTGTGAGCTTCACCCTGCGCGTACTGGCCGGTACCGGGCAGCCTTCGGCCTGCAACGACAGCGACTATCGCCAGAAGCTGCTCGACACCGTGAAAGGCTACGTCGACAGCCATGGCTTCACCGAGCTGGCGCGGCGTTACGCCCACAACCTGGCCAACGGCCGTTTCCTTTGGCGCAACCGTATCGGCGCCGAACAGGTGCAAGTGGAAGTCGCGCATCTGGTCGATGGCAAGGCCGCGACCCAGTGGAGTTTCGACGGACTGGCCCTGTCCCTGCGCAACTTCGACACCAACGCTGAAAACGCTGGCGCCCTGGGTGAGTTGACGCAACTGATCGCCAGCGGCCTGACAGGCAGCCAGCATGTGCTGCTGCGCGTGACGGCTTATGTGCGCATGGGCGCCGGGCAGGAAGTCTTTCCGTCCCAGGAACTGATCCTGGAGCGGGGCGACAAGAGCAAGACGCTCTACCACGTCAACGATGTGGCGGGCCTGCACTCGCAGAAAATCGGCAATGCCATTCGTAGCATCGATACCTGGTACCAGGAAGCCGATGTCAATGGCCCGATTGCCGTTGAACCCTACGGCTCAGTCACCACCCAGGGCAAAGCCTACCGTCAGCCACGCGGTACCAAGGACGATTTCTACACCTTGCTCGATGGCTGGGTGCTCAAGGACAACGCGCCCGCGCTGGAGCAACAGCACTTCGTGATTGCGACACTGATCCGCGGCGGTGTCTTCGGTGAGGCGGGCTAAGTCATGGACCACTACATCGACCTGAAGCTGCTACCCGATCCGGAGTTCGCGGCCACGCAGTTGATGAGCGCGCTGGTGTCCAAACTGCACCGGGGTCTGCATGACCTGAGGCGCGATGACGTGGGGATCAGCTTTCCCGACGTCGAGACTGCACGGCATCACCTGGGCAGCCGCTTGCGCTTGCACGGTAATCGGGAGGCGTTGAGCCAGTTACTGGCGCTGAACTGGCTGACGGGTATGCGGGACCATGTGCAACTGAGCGAACTGGCTGCTGTACCGGCGCAGGTGCGTTACCGGCAGGTCAGTCGCGTGCAGGTGGACAGCAACCCGGAACGCTTGCGCCGGCGCCTGATCAAGCGCCATGGCATCAGCGAGCAAGAGGCCCGCGAGCGCATTCCGGACAGCGCGGCCAAGCGCTGCAACTTGCCCTTCGTCAACCTGCGCAGCAACGGCACCGGACAGGCATTTGCGCTGTTCATTCGCCACGGCGCCATTGTGGAAACCGCCAAGGCGGGCACCTTCAACGGCTACGGCCTGAGCAGTACCGCCACCATCCCCTGGTTCTGACCCTCTGGACCCTCTTTTTTGAGCAAGGCAGGCCCCTTCGTAAAATCAAGGACTTACGAAGGGGTCAAAAAAGAGGGGTAAGGACCCATTTCTCGGGTATTTGTCTTTGCAGACAGGACCTTACCGGGAAAAGCGTCTAGTTCACTGCCGTGTAGGCAGCTTAGAAAATTCCTTACGAGAGAGCGTCAGTTTGTTGGTCGTTCACTGCCGTGTAGGCAGCTTAGAAAAGGCGCTGCGCGCGAAGGACCCGGACGGTTACGTTCACTGCCGTGTAGGCAGCTTAGAAATGGCCGAAGTCGCAAAGGCCGGGGTGCGGCTGGTTCACTGCCGTGTAGGCAGCTTAGAAATGTCGAGGTAAGCAATGGCCACTTGGCGCGAGGTTCACTGCCGTGTAGGCAGCTTAGAAAATAATCACTTCGAACCCCCCTGGGCATGAAAAGTTCACTGCCGTGTAGGCAGCTTAGAAACCGAGCACCTTGCCAAGCGCACCCAGGCCCGCGTTCACTGCCGTGTAGGCAGCTTAGAAAAAGTCGGCAGCCAATCGGGAAAGTTGATCCTGGTTCACTGCCGTGTAGGCAGCTTAGAAAGATCAAAAACACCACCTGCGCACCGCGGCTATGTTCACTGCCGTGTAGGCAGCTTAGAAAATGACGTAGATCAGCAAGTCCCAAGCCTCGTTGTTCACTGCCGTGTAGGCAGCTTAGAAATCGTTGTCGATGTCACCGGCACGGGCGTAGGTGTTCACTGCCGTGTAGGCAGCTTAGAAAAGAACAGCAAGTGCGCGGAGTGTGGCGGGAACGTTCACTGCCGTGTAGGCAGCTTAGAAAAGTCGCTGATGCGGCAGATCAACCCGCCGGCGGTTCACTGCCGTGTAGGCAGCTTAGAAATCAAGGGGCGAAAGCTGAGAGCGATGCCGATTGTTCACTGCCGTGTAGGCAGCTTAGAAATGCGGGTCATTCTGACCGTCGTCGCGGGCGGGGTTCACTGCCGTGTAGGCAGCTTAGAAATTCCGCACCGAACAGCAGGCACGCGCCGTAGCGTTCACTGCCGTGTAGGCAGCTTAGAAAATGAATCCCTGTTCGAGCCCTGAATCTGTGATGTTCACTGCCGTGTAGGCAGCTTAGAAAGTGCTGCAGCGTTGCGACCTTCTCGAAGCCGGGTTCACTGCCGTGTAGGCAGCTCAGAAAATGCGCCGCAAGGTGTAAGGGAGCGCTTTGCCGTTCACTGCCGCGTAGGCAGCTCAGAAAATTACGGCCACATTCCAACATTTGCTACCCGAGTTCACTGCCGTATAGGCAGCTCAGAAAACTCAGCAAGCCCACCAATGTGGCGGGCATGCGTTCACTGCCGTGTAGGTAGCTCAGAAATTGGCACCCATCCCGGCGCGCTTCTTGAGTCGGTTCACTGCCGTATAGGCAGCTAAGAAAACGAATCCCACCGCCTGTACAGGGATCCCTTGGTTTACTGCCGCACAGGCAGCTCAGAAAAACATGCCCGACAAACCCGATATTCCCGACTCTACGTTACCGGCTGTGTGAGCAGTCGGAACTGACCTTCAATGCTATCGAACGCATTGATCAACTCTCTGGCATAAATGCTTCTAGCTGGTCACTGCCAATCTCGATGAGGCGGCCTTGCTCCAGGCTCATCAGTCCTGCGGAGATGGCACGGTGCAAAGCTTCGACCTTGGCTAACTCTTCGCCCGGGCTGAGCAAGGTGTCCAGCAGATTGAGGCCCGACTCACCGCCGCCAGGCGCATCAGTTATTGCGAGCAGCAGCCCGGTGCCGGTGTTGGCGGCCGTGATGTTCCAGTGGTTGTCGATGACGATCGCTGGCGCCGGGTTGTGTGCCAGCAGGATATGACCGATTGCGTCGTGCACCATGTCCAGCGCTGGCGCATCGAGCGCGGAGGCCTCGTAGCGGGGCGCATATCCGGCGGCGAGAAAGACTTCGTTGCCCAGGTCCGCCCAGATCCTATGATTAATACGTTTTTTATGAGTAATTCAAGATCAGTCATCCGAGGCCGGCTTGATGCCTATGTGTTGTTAGTCCACAAACACTCGAACCTTGACCTAAGCCTGTATCTGAAGCACGGGCTCAATATCCGCCAGTACCCATGATCGTTCGAAATAAGGTTCGAGTGGGCCGAAGAGGCGAAAGTAGGTGTACCAGGACTTGGCCGGTGTCGTCGGAATCCAGTTTCTTTCATAGCCGGCCGGCGCAGTAGGGCCAAGGATGATGTCTATGGACCCATCGGGGTTCTTGAGCAGGTCCTGGCGTGAAGAACGATCGGCGATCTCCCGGGTGTTTCCAATCAGGCCGCGCGTCCGAGTGTCGTACAGCGTGACGGACCAGAACAGTTTTGCCGGGACGTGCGCCGGTACCCGCAGGCGATAGGTTCTGCCGCCGTCGAACGCTGCTCCTGATTTGTCCTGATAAGCGGCGAGGTACGCGGAGCCCACCCCTGGCGTTTGGGTGAGGACTGCGGCCGATGTCCCGGTGACTTCGTAAAAGAATGCCGTCCGTTCCTCCAGCAGCGCTCCTGTGGGCCCGTCTTGCTCATTGTCGTAATGGGGGGCGATGAGGTACTCCCAGCGAGTGTCCTCTCGATAGTGGATACCGGCCAGGCGCTTGCTGAAAGCTGTCACCTTGGCCATGGCCTCGCCCATCGATGCGGCTTTTTCCAGGATAAGCCGCTGGCGTTCGTCCGGCGCAAAGACGCGGTTCATTTCGATACCCAGAGGTCTGAGCATGGCCGCGAAGAAGCGGTCGCGTTCCTCCACGGGCTCGTCCCGCAGCGCGTTCGTCAGTCTGGACCAGTAAGCAATGCCGCCAGGATGGGCCATGCTGGTGAGTTCGCCTTCAGGCTTGAAACGCAGCAGGCGTGCGGACTGCGGCACCTGGCCGCTGTTGCAGAAGGCCACTTTCGTGGTTGAGAACACCGTCGCCACCTTGTCGGGGTCGGTATCCAGACCACGGCAGAACATCATTACCTTGCAGGTGCGTGAGTGCAGGATATGTGCGTCGGCAGGAACGGCAGCGGGAGCAACATGGCCCGGCCCGACCAGGACATACACCGCGCCGTTGCCAGCATCCGGGCCGGTCATGCCGACATCGGTCAGTGGGCGATCCCACCAGTCAATCAGCGAGCCCGCCGTGGCGCCGGGCGGGTAATGAAGCATCATCGGCCCGTGGGACAGATCGAAGTAGGCGAAGACATAGGGGGTTGTGACGTTCGAGCCCAGCATCACGCTGACCTCACGATAACCATGGACGAGCACAAGATCACCGCTCTGGGCGTCTGCATTGTCGACGAGCATTTGACGCGCGCTCTCCATGCCGACGATGGGCACGCTCCACAGGTAGCACTGGGTGGCCCGTTGGAAATCCATCTCGTCGTACAGGTGCTCAACGGCATCGGGTGTCGGCATGTCGAGGTTGAATGTCATAAACTCATCTCGAGTCTTCAGATGGTCTTCGATGTGGGTTGCATGCTCGGCGCCCATCGTGGTTCTGATGGCGCTCAGGACAGCCAAGCCAGCCGTCATTTTTAACGCGTCTCTTCTGTTGATCGACATTACCCAATCTCTATTTTTCAAACTGGATAAAATCCTAGCATTGGCCTGTTGCCACCCTTGTGGCAACAGTGTCGATAACCCGTGTCATCGCGGGTTCATGTTCAGCGCAGTCATCGCGTATAAGGAGTGTCATGCGTCGAGCAGATCGTTTATTTCAGGTCATCCAGATATTGCGCAGGCGAGGAACGGTAACGGCTGCGGGCATCGCCGAAGAGCTTGAGGTGTCGCGCCGAACCGTCTATCGGGATATCCAGGACATGATGGCCAATGGTGTGCCTATCGTGGGCGAAGCCGGCATCGGTTTCGCGTTGCGCGCTGGGTATGATTTGCCGCCGTTGATGTTCAACGAGCAGGAGCTGGAAGCGTTGGTGCTGGGCGCTCGAATTCTCCAATCCTGTGCGGACCCGCAATTGGGAAGGGCTGCGGACGACGTGATCGCCAAGATACGCGCAGTATTGCCACAGAAGTTGCGGCCGCATATCGACGCGCTGTCGTTGTGGGCGCCTGGCGATCCTCAACAGGAATCGATTTCCATCGACCGTGCGGCGCTGAGAGCGGCCATTCGATACCAGCGCAAGATCAACTTCGCTTACATCGATCTGCAAGACGTCGCTTCTGTTCGCACCGTTCGCCCGCTCATCATGGCCTTCTATGGTCCCGTTTGGCTGTTGGCGGCCTGGTGTGAAATGAGGGACGCATTCAGGGTGTTCCGCCTGGATCGCATGACCGAGATGTCAGTGCTCGATGAGCCATTCCGACAAGAGCGCGGAAAAACGGCGGCCGACTTCCTCAAGCAAGACGCCGGGTACAAGCATCAGTGAGGCCACAGGGAGGCACCGTCATGTCCAGTTCTCGCCAATATCTGAATTTTGTCCTGGAACAACTGGAGCCTCTGGGCTCGGTGGCCAGCAAGCGCATGTTTGGATGCATGGGCATTTACCTGAACGGCCTGATGTTCGCACTCATTGATGGCGACGACGGTGTGTATGTCAAATCCGACGCCGACAGCGTAGGCTTTTTCGAGGCCGCGCAGTGTTATCCCTTTACCTATCGGTCACGCGGTCGCGAGGTGGCTTTGTCGTATTGGTCCATTCCCCATAGTGCGCTGGATGACCGCGATGAGCTGCTGCTGTGGGCGCGGCGTGGCGTGGAGGCTGCGGTCCGTGCCTCACAGAAAGGTCGCCTTTCAGGCAACTGATACGCCTGCCGTCAACTACGCTCCACTCGACAGGACGCCCCGGGGCGTCACCATGGACGTTGTTGGGGAGGGAGTTCAATGTGCAGTTGGGGGCTTAACGAAGTCAGGGTCGCGGTGCTGGACGTCATTGATACCTACGCCAATGACCTTTGCACGTGTGCTCCGGCGCAGGGTGGCACTCTCCTGTACCCGGGCTCGGGCGCTGACATCGCCAACGCATTGTTGTCCTCAGCCAGCCGGATCGACACTTTTGTCTTTGTGGACAATTGGCAAGGTGGCGGTGGTGTCGAGGTCGCGTTTGAGAAAATTGCTGAAGCCTTGCGCAAAGCCATCCCTGATGATGCTACTCCCGAACCGCTTGCCGCTGAGGATGTGCGGGCGTTCGCAACCCAGATCAATATCGCCTCTGCCTGTCCGATGCTGGCCTTCCAGTTCATGTTCAAGGGCAGGGCCAGGCGGCTGCTGTTCTTGCGCACCTCGTTGGAACGCTTCTTTACCGACAATGGCGGCTTTCGATGCCATGTGGTTTTCGTCAAGGACCTGGGCGGAACCACCTCCACGGTCTCCTGCGAGATGGCGCTACCGTGCCTGCATCTGCACGGACTGTTCGTGACCAACGAAACCATTCTGCACATTCAACTGTATGGTCTCAGACGACTGGTCAGTCTGGTCGGGGTCGGGTATGGGGATACGGTCGTGGCGCATAAAGTGCGCGATTTGGATGTGGGTATTCTTCAGGGCGTGAGTGAATTCGCTGATCAACTCAAGCGCGCCGCCGATGCGTTTTTTGCGGAGTATGAGGACACCTATGACTTTCTTTCCCTGAATTATGGGGCGGTTCAGCCTCATGAGGTCAAGATCCTTGCCGACGGTATGGCACGAATAAGACCCCTGCTGACACCCTACGGGTTGACACCTGACGAGCAGTTCGAGATCTGCAAGAGCGTGCTCCAGGCCGGCACCTGGGTGCCTCAATGGGATCATGACATTCCCGCCTACCTGGCTGCGTGGCAGTTACAGCATATGCAGGCGCACACGGCCATGCTCCTGAACCGACCACGCCCACCTGGACGCCCTCGTACGATCAAGCCGAGTTTTCACTAGGTCGTCTCCCATTGTAGAACGCGGTGAGACAGTTTCCTTGCTCACGGATAGACCGGGGGAGGGGCGCGATTACCGGCTGCTCGGCGCCAGGGCGCGCCCAGCGTTGGGCGATAAGCAAAACGGGAAGCCAGGCCTCCCGTTCGTGTGCAGTATTTTGTCAGCCGTTGGCGCTGACGCTCAACTCATTGAGCATCGCATCCATTCTCAGCTGTGCCAGCTCAATCAGGTGCACCACACCCATCGCCACCTTGCGATTTGGACCGGTCTGGTTGTCGGTGTTTTCATAGGCCGTGGCCGCTGCCGATTGCAGAATCGAGTAGACGTCGAGCAGGGTGGTTTCTCGGTTCCTGGGCAGAGGCAAATCCTCAAGCAGCACGGTGACAGGGGCGGGGTTCGAACCTGTCCGGGGGCCGAGGACGTAGTGAGACAAGATGGGCCGTATAGTGGCACGATGTTGTAGCGGGCGATGGGCTCATTGTCCTAGCTGCTGATGACGTCCTGTTCAAGCTGACGCAGGTAACTATGCACTGGCACAACGTAAGCCGTCGCACATCCTTACCGCCTTTGTCTGTCTCAGGCCCCTTCAATCCAATTCGTTTGATGTATTGCTGATGCTGCTAGGGTTTGGTGAGCAGGTAATAGGAGTGGAACTCGTCGTTGGGGTTTGATCATCTGAGAGTAGGCGTTTGGAAAGCTTGACTGCTGTAAGCTGCCAAAATATGAATAGTACGCATAGGCCGAAGCATATAAGTCCTGCCAACCCCATCAGCGCTCCAATTTTCTTCTGTGAGTCTATGGCTTCGGTTAAGTACTCATCAGCGAATCCTAAAACCAAGCCACATATTACGTCTTTGTCCCAGCTATTTTCAATTGGTGTAGAATCTTGGAGATACCGACAGTCGCCCTGCTGGATTTTCCAGGGATTCCCTCGCAGCAGAGCCGGGAAATCGTATCGCGGGCTAAAAGCCTCATTCTTGCCGACCCAGAATTCTGTCCCGGTTGCGGTGACGGTCAGCAAGGCGTAACCAGGCTTTTGAATAAATACACTCATCGAAATAAGATATAATCCAATCAATATGAAGCAGCTTCGAGAAAGCCAGAGTTGTGCTCTGCCTGGAAGGTCGAATTTCAGTTGATTGGCTTTGAAGTACCAGCCTGCGTGACGTAGCTCTGCAAACTCAAAATCGTTGTCGTGTAGCCACTCATGTAATCTTGATTTGGCTTTCACTGAGTTCAGTCGAAAACCCGTTTTTAGGTTAAATTTGTTGAGGTTTAGATAATCATCTGCGACTTTCTGATCTTTCGGGTTTGTATATTTTCCTTCCAGCCCGAGCCATTTCAGTATCTGATGAAAAATGAAAAAAATGATCTCGTTCGATAGTAAACGATAGATACGACCACTAGGCCGCAGACTATGGGCCATAGCTTATAAAGCACATCGAGCAAATGCATGGCAGCGGTGAAAGTTTGGTCGGTCAAGGTGGAGTAGCTCTGAGAGGAAGAAGGCTAGCATCCTACAGTCCCTGATTAACTACGTCATTTAGAGCAATAACCTTGTTCTCTGCCTTGTATGTCCCGCGAGTTCAGGTCATCGCCAAACGCTACGAGCGTGGCAGCGTGGTGTTGACCAGCAACTTGCCGTTCAGCCAGCGGACAACGACGTTTGCCGATGACTCGACCCTGACCGCAGCGCGGCTGGATCGGTTTCTGCACCAGGGGGTGCGAACAAAAAACGGAGACTGCCGATTGATGTTGCACCTAGAGGGCTTGAGCCAAGCCGAATGCTCTCGTAGGGTTGGGTCGAGATGCTTCCAGCCAATGAAAACCCCGCGTGTGGGCGGGGTAGGGTGAGCAACGATCGAGATGTCTAGTTGACGGCCAGCGGGACGTTGAGCAGGTCAGTTGTATGGGCCGGTTGCAGCATGTCACCGCTGGCTGGCGGGTTGAACGCCGCCATGCTGTTGACCAATAGCTGCGTTTGCTGCTCCAGAGCCGGGTCGACCGTACTGGTAGTCGGCTTTTCAGAAACCGCCGAAGCTGGTTTGCTGTAGCGGAAATAGACATCCGCGATCTCCTGGGTTTCACCTGATTCCAAGGTGTATTCGGAGATCCACTTGATGGTGTTGCCGCTCTTGTCAGGTCGATAGACGCTCTCAACCTTATCGAGTGAGATTGACTTGATACCTGCCTCCTGCAAGCTCATCAATTCGTCTGCGTCGGACACGGTGTTCTGGTTCTTGTCTTGCCAGACCAGCAATTTGTCATATAACGCATCGGCTGAATCGATGCGTCCGTCACCGTTGGAGTCGAGTCGGCGCAGCGCAGTGAAACCATCTTCCATCGGCCCGCCGAACAGCTCACTTCCATCGTCAATGATACCGTTGCCATTGCGGTCAAGGGCCAGGAACCCGCTATTGCGGTCCAGCCAACCATGGTAAGCGCCTTTTTCTCCCGGGATAAACTCGAAGCCTTTGATGCCATCGAATATCGAGCGGGTTTCGATGCCTTTGCCACTGAGGTCAAACGCCAGCGGCGTCAATTCGGCAAAAGCCTCGTCAGCAGTCTGCGCCGCTTCCACGGCCTTGTTGGAGATCGCGGAGGCTTGACCGCCCAGCGCCTCGTTGGCCCGGCCGAAATTGCTGTTGATGAAAGCCTCCATGCTGTTGGCCGAGTCGATCAGGCGGGTCATTTTTTCATTAAAAGCGCTTTGCCAACTGGCGCCCGAAAGATCAAGGCCACCGCTGTTAAAGGCATAGTCCTGAAGTGCGCCGTAGCCTCCGTCCCAGCCGAGCATGCCGTTGCCGTCGCGATAGAGGAAACCATTGCCGGGCTTGACCAGGCTGGACAACGAGAAGTTGAATTCGTTGATTTCCTTTTGCATTTGCTCGAGGAAGCCGCGCTCCAGGCCTCGCTCATAGTTGTTGAGGAACTGCTGCGTGTCAGCCTCGAGCGGATAGCCGTCATACACACCGTTAACGTAAGTAGGGTCAAGTACCAGTGCGTCTGGATATTGGCCGGCGACGAAGGTTTCTGGCAACTCAATCACGCCAGAAGGGAGCTGAGAGGACAACGTTTGTGCCGCGTCCTTGGCCCAACCATAAGCGCCTTCAAGCAACGTACCGCCGACATAGGCCGCTCCCAAGAAAGCAGCCCCCAGCGCCAGTGTCCCCATGATAGGGAAGGCGGAGGCCAGTGCACCGACTGCCAGAGCACGAGTCACACTGCCGATAATGAAGCTGTCCAGCGCGGCGATACCACCAGCACCGCCTAGCATGCCCGCGGCAACTTCAGCGGCGCTGTCGAGCATTTTCAGGAAGTCATCTGAAGTGGCTTCAAGCTTCGCCATATCGGATAACACAGAGCTGATGTCACCCGAATGAGAGAGTGCTTCACCCAGTAGTTTCGCTTTCGCGTTCGGGCTGTTTTCCAGGGCTTTCCCCAGCGCGCCCATGAGGTCCGAGATTGACTTGGCTTGTTCGATTTGGTCGGGTGTGAAGCTCACGGTGTACTCCTTGTACTCATCCATGCGCAGGATGGTGCGCGCTCGTGATACGAAATTCGTCACGACGTCTCAGATGCCAAGCCAGATCCTCTGCAGATGCAGTCAGCGTCGGAAGGAACAGCGGCGAAAAGCGTGCATATATGCCAAGATGATGGCATATTGTCAATAATGATTATCGTTACGGAGGCGCGAGAGGGTTTTGTTGGCGTGGTCTAATACGGCGCAATTACTGTGGGCCAGGAGCTACGCTGGTGATTGAAAATTACAGCACAAGGGATTCAGGGATGGCAGTGAAAGCATTGGTGTACGGTTGGGGCACCTACCTGGTTGTGTCGTGGTTGACCAGCCTTGGCATTTTTTACAGTGATATTGCACTCAGCAGCGATCTACATCGCTGGCTGCCTGTGATCGCGCGGGCCGAAGACTATTTCATCGCGCAGGGTCAACTCGATTTCCTGAAGAAAACCGCCTGGATTTATGAAAAGGATCTCGTGCTGCTGGCACTTATGCTGATCTGGGGAGGGCTGTTTTGTCGGTTCTCGCTACGCATGAGCTTTCTTGGTTTCTTCAGGGTGGACAACTACAAGAAAAGCTACCTTGGGCTGCTCATGGTACTGGGGGCTGCCTATGTGATCAGCGCCGCTATCCTGGGGCCGGATATCGAGCAATCCACTCGAGGTGTTTTCAGCAACAAGCTGTACCGCTTCAGTGTCCTGTTTGGGGCGTTCCACCACACGCTGCTGCTGCCCACGCTGTTGCCATTGGTGGCTGTGAGCATCTCCGGCTTCCTTGAGCCCCTCAAGGCACCTACGGCTGCGTTGCGTCACTGAAGCATTCTGCGCACCCACCAAACAGCTCCAGGGCGCACCCGAAACAGCCCAGTCATAACGCCGGGCTGCGAGTGAGGATTTGTAGAGCGTTCAGCAAAACGGGAAGCGAGGCTTCCCGTTTGTGCTTCTGGCGCATCAACCTCTGACGCGGGCTTCCTGCATATCCAGCACTGAATCTATCTTCTGCTGCGCCAACTCGATCAGGTGCACCACACCCATCGCGACCTTGCGATTCGTGCCGGTCTGGTTGTCGGCGTTTTCATAGGCCGTGGCTGCCGCGGACTGCAGAATCGAGTAGACGTCGAGCAGGATGGTTTCCCGATCCCTGGGCAGAGGCAAGTCCTCCAGCAGCACGGTGACAGGGAGGGACTTCGAACCTGCCTTGGGTCCAAGGTCATAGTTGGACAACGCCAGCTCTCTGCTGAAGAATCCGTCTCTTATCGAGAAAAGTCCTATGGATGCTTTTACTGGCCGCCTGCAAAGCTGAATCGTGCGTCGGCTGACTGGGCCGTGCCGAGCGCGAAAACTCAACTGCGAGGTCATAAGCATGGTTGCTGAAGCAAGGAAGAAAGGACTCATCTACCGTTTGGGCTATGGGGTTGGTTGGCTTTCTCGTCGTTATTTCAGGTACGAGAAAGCGCTTCTGGGATGGATGACGAGGAAAGGCATGCCCGCTGTTTTTGCGGGCATGCTGGGGTGGTGTGTGAGGCTGGGATTGATAGGTGGTTTTTTGTATCTGGTGTTCTGGGTGGCGGTTATTGCGATGGGGCTGTTTTTTTTGACGATTCTTCCATCAGGCAATTCAGACTCTGAAGAAGAGATGGCTTTTCCTGATAGCAGGAAACTGAATCCTGATCCTTATTCGCCGGAGAATATGAATAATCCAGCTTTCTATCATGATCTCTGAGGGGGGGCATTTACTTTTTGAGCTGGCCCTTCAGCTTACTAGTTACTAAGTTTGCCCCTTTGCCTCCATGTTGCTGAGCGCTGTTGGTTCCTTCAGTTAGTCCTTGGATAATTGCTGCAGTGCGAATCCCAGCCCAGGTCAATGCTGTCATCCAAAACGTTGGCAGAATGATGAACAGCGCCCCCATCACAAAATTCAACAACATATCAGCCTGTGTGTTGTTCATCCCGAGCAACAGGTTCAGGTTCGAGTGCGGCGAGTCCCATCCATAAAGCGCATCGAGAATGGTGGTGTCGAGCCAGCGGGCAAGCTGAAACCAGAAGTCCACAAAGATGATCGCGAACTGCACCACTGAAACGGTGATGGTTGCCTTCAAGTCGTAGGTGCTGAACATCAGCACCAGGGGAATGCAGATCACCAGCGCCATCTTCAGCGCCGCTGTCACCATCGGCAACGCCTGGCGCATGACATCCATGGCTGGAAAGTAGGCCGCTGTACCCACGGTGAGGCCGACAGCCCCCGTCACGCGGCTCACGTCGTTGAACATCGAGCCGCCGACCTGTCCGCCATAATCGCTGTAGGCCCGGCCCTGTGTCATGGTCTGGCTGCTCGGCGAGACGATCTGCCGAACGATCGCGTCGTTCACTTCCTCCTGGCTGACAAAGTTTGCCCATCGCGCGAAGCGCTCGATCAGGCTGCTTTCCACCTCGGCCAGCAAGCGCGAGCGCAGCCCTTTGTCCCCATCGTTCCACCACTGATTGCAGGTCGGGTACCCACCACCGTTTGCCACCTGGGCCAGGCCCATGTCCCGATCAGGATCGTAGGGCCATTCGCTCCGCGGCGACCTGGAGTGATAGGTGTCGTAGTACCCGGACTGCTCCCTGAAGTACCTGGAGCCGATCCAGTTGATGTCGTGGGTTTGCTCCAGGCTCAGGGTCGGGCGATTCATGAACAGTTTCGCCCGCGAGTAGCCGTAGCAATCGTTGGTGAAATCCGCGACTTCCTGACCCAGCAAGGGATCGTGCAGGCGGGTGTTGTACACCTGCATGCGCATCTGCCGTAGATCGGTCCCACAGGGGATGGCGGCCACGGCGGCGCCGGTCACGGCCTTGGACATCGAGTGCACGAAGAACCACCAGACCGGCACCAGCGCCGTTTGACCATTCAGTGTGGTGAAGGATCGTCCCCAGCCAGTGTCCTGGGGAATAGGCTGAAGAACCTGGCATTGTTCCGAGCGACTTTGATCGAACTGCAGGGTGCCGAGATCCAGGTGGATGAAGGGAATCCCGGCGAACATGATCACCGCCGTCGCCAGCCATAGACGGGTTTCGATGCTGGCGCTGGCCGCCAGCACACTGTTGCCATCGGGTCCTTTCTCACGTCCCTTGAACCACTCCTGAAGCACGATGACCATAAACGGCAGTGCGAACAGGCCGGAGTCCGTGAGCACCTCCCAGATTCCGTTGCCGACCAGCCAACCCACCAGCGTCAGGTAATACTCCAGGTAATCATTGGCGTAGAGCGTCATGTCAGGCTCCCCAGCGCGCATACGCCCGCAGCAGTTCCATGAGCAGCAACAGCAGGGCCAGGCCCTTGGCGGATCGTACAACCCCCTGGGTAAGTGCCGGTCGGTCGACCGGCAGCCGTTTTCTGAAGCGCAGGCAGCCCCAGATCAGCAGGCTGTACAACAGGGCTCTCCAGGTCACGAAATACCAGTAGGTGTCCTCTCTCCAGGCCTGCCAGGCGGGTAGTCCCTGCATGATGTGGATACCGCCGATGTTGAACGCAGCAGCAATGAAGATGACCAGCGAGGTGACCGCAATCGGCCCCGTAGGCAGTCGTTTGGAGCCTCGTGGGGCGGTGCTTTCATCGGGATAATGATTGAGGCGGGGGGGATCATGGCGAGAGAAGTGCATGGTGAGGCTCCTGAGAGAGAAGCCTCGAATCCTCCTCAAGACGTCGCGGGATCACAGCCGGAAAACTGATATGCAAAGGGAGCTTTTGCTTATGGTGATTGCGCAATAGTTGGTTCAGCTTCTGCGCTGACCCAGCCTGCCGGCCGAGCGCCGATCCGCCCGGCCTCTGGAGAAAACCCTGAGGGCGCCGATAGCCTCTCGTCCAGATCGACCGAGCCACTGATTCATGAACCTCACCGACGCTGTCCTCATCCTGCTACTGGCCGCTCGTATCCACGGTACGGACGAAGCCGTGCGGGCCTCCGCCAAGAGCTGCGTGAAGAAACTGCCCCGGGCCAAGCGCGATCTGATCTATAACGTGATCAACAGTCGCAGTCCCATGGAGCTGGTAGCCTTTCTGGCTGAAAATCTCAGTGACTGAACTGTTCTACGGTACAGAGGAAAGTCCAACCAACGGAATAAAAAGAGAGGGACCATGACCATTTTTAACGTGAACTTCGCTGTCGACGACATGGAAGGCCGGACTGTATTGGTCTTCCTCAAGCCGCAACAACCGCAGCGCGACTACCAGATTCATGCTTGGCAGGTACTGGAGGGCGCGCCGGGCGCTACCGAATCGTTCAACTACGAGGCGATCATCGAAACCGATGTGACTACATTCGGCGGAAGGGATGACAAGAGGATTGTCTCGGAGCGCCGGGTTATGACTCCTGGCGCGCTGTTGCAAGCGATCAGTCCGAACGGACTGTCGCCGCTTTTGCAACCGGCCCCGACCTCGCTGGCGATGGAGAAATTGACCCCCCAGCAGTGCGGGGTAATCAACAAGACCAACCCCTACTTCCAGTTTGACTGCAACTGGTACGTCAACGGAAGCCCGGTGGTGACCATGCCCAAGGTGGATGTGATGATGACAGTGAGCTTCGAATACTTGCCGAACTTCTACTTCATGGTGGCGACACCACCGAGGGTTGGGCAGACCTATATCATGCAGAACTTCTCTGATACGACCCAGTACGTCCTACCCATCACCGCCACGGAGGTGGATGTCATCCTGACCCGGGAGAATGGCCTGTGGCGTTTTGACTTCCTGGCCAAATGATCCTGGCGCACGGCGGCGCTTGGTTGCTGCCGTGCGTTTCTTCGAGGGCACGGGAAAAAGAGGCTGCGTCAGCATTTTCTGCGAGATGCCGGGCAGGTCCCGCTTCCACTGCAAGGTGCGCAGGGAGGGATCGGCATAGAGCCTGGTCGTGCAGGGCGGCCTTGCGTACCCCCTGCGGTAATAGCCTCAACCGGCAGTCGTGTGGGGACGATGCAGGCGCTGGTCCTTTCGGTCGAGCGACACCAGCCAGGCCAATGGCAACTGGGCAATGATCACTGTCACGACGCCCGCCCAAGGGGTATGGGCGATTTGCCCGTGATCGACCAGGGCACTACCGCTGGTTTCTCCCAGGGCAATGCCCAGGTTGAAGGCCGAAATGTTCAGTGCCGAGGCGAAGGCCACCGCCTGCGGGGTGTAGCGTTCGGCGGTCGCCAGCATGCCGGCCTGGGCCGCAGGGGAGAGGCCGAACGCCAACGCCCCCCAAAAAAAGAGCATGACCACCGTTGGCAACTGATAGGGCAGGAGCAGCGCAAGCGCGGCCAGCACCAGTGTCAGCAGCATGAAGATCGTTCGCAGCGCCGCTTGCCAACCCATCGAACTGGCGAGTCGCCCCCCGGCGAGATTGCCCGCCAGGGTCGCCAGGCCGAAGACGATCAACAGGAGGCTGGCGCTCGCGCTGGAGAAGCCACTGATGCCTGTGAGGAGGGGCGTAATGAAGGTGAAGGCGGCAAAGCTTGAGCCGAAACCCAGTACTGTCACGGCCATCATTGCCAGAATCGCCGGATGCCTGAGTGCCGCCCATTGAGCGCTCGCTTTGCCCGACGATGGCGTCGGTGCAGGGGGGAGCCACCGGGCGGTCGCCATCCAGGCCAATGCGGCCAACAGCGCCACCGCATAAAACGGCAACCGCCAGCCCAGCGCATTGCCCAGGAAGCTGCCAATCGGTACACCGATGACCATCGCCAGTGTCAGGCCGGCGAACATCACCGCGATGGCTTTGCTGGCCTGCCCCTTCGGTGCCAGGCTGGCGGCAACGGTGGCGCCGATGGCGAAAAAACTGCCATGGGCGAGCGCGGTGATGAGGCGTCCAGCCAGTAACGAGGGGTAATCGGTGGAGAGCGCAGCCATCAGGTTCCCGCCCAGAAACACGGCCACCAGGGTCAGCAGTACCGGCTTGCGCGGCAGGCGGGCCAGAGCCAGGACGGTGAGGGGTGTACCGAGCGCCAGCGCCAAGGCATACAGCCCCACCAGGCTTCCAGCGCGCGCCAGGGGAATGTCCAGGTCAGAGGCGATCGCCGGGAGAATGCCGACGACAATGAACTCGGCCATGCCAATGGCGAAGGCCGTCACCGCCAGCGCCAGCACGCCTGGATGAATACGTGGCGTGGTTCGGTTCATGGACGACCTGCCGCCTGCAGGGCGATCCACTGATCGGCCTCAACGGTGGCTCCCGCAACGCCCACGGCACCGATGACCTTGCCGTGCTCATCGCACAGCACCACGCCGCCACCGAAGCTGATCAGCCCGCCATTCGTGGCCTCCAGCGAGTAAATGGCGCCACCGGGTTGTGCTTCGGCACCGAGTTGGGCGCTGTCGGTACGAAACAATGCCGCGGTGCGCGCTTTCTTGAGCGAGACATCGATGGCGCCGGGCAACGCCTCATCCATGCGGATAAAGTGACGTAGAAGCCCGGCATCGTCCACGACGCTGATGCAGACGGCGAAACCTTGATCGCTCGCCAATGATTTTGCACGATTGATGACTTGCTGGGACAGTTGCTCAAACATTCGCAAATTCCTTTGAATCAAACGACAGAATCCAGATGATCCCGGCGATTGCTTTTCAAGGGAACACGGCCACACCCACTGGCGGCTAAAGTTTGAGCATGTCGAACATTTTCCTCATGGCGAGGGTCGCCAGCTTGCGCAGCTCTGCTTCGGGCAAGCGTGGCGCAGGGGCGGCGACACCCAGTGCCGCGACTACGCGACCTTGCAAGCGCAAGGGCAGCGCCACGCAGTTCAAGCCTGGCTCGGCCTCTTCGAGATCGAGCGCGTAACCCTCGCGGACGATGCCGCCCAACTCGGTCTCCAGTTCCGCGGGCAGCAGATCCGATCGGCGCAGGCTGCGGCGCAGGTCCTCGTCGAACGCCAGGAATACCTTGCCGATGGCCGAAGTGGTGAGTCCCGCGCGACGCCCTCGTGGACTGGCGACGCGCAAGGTACCGCTGCCCTCCAGGGCATCCATATACAGGTACTCGCGCGTACCGCAGGGCACCGCCAGAAAACACGTTTCGCCACTGAGTTCGGCCAGCGCACGCAATGCGGGGGCAAAGGTTTCACGCAGCATCGCATCCGTGTCGTTCAACGGCTGGGCGATCTCACGCAAGCGCAACCCCAGGGCGTAGTGGGTGCCGCGGCGGGAAATGTAGCCCATGGCGGCCAGGGTATTGAGCAAACCGTGCAAGGTGCTCTTGTGCAAACCGGATTGCATCGCAAGGTCCACCAACCGGATTTCGCCCCCTGCCGCCGCGAGGGTTTCAAGGATCATCATCGCGCGCTCGACGGACTGTATGCCTTTGTTCTCGTTAATCATGTGAGGAAGGTTCGTTGAAATAAGGCCGTAGCGAAGGCCAGCAAACCGCCGAAGCGTTTGGTGGCTTTGGTTTTTTACGGGTGAAATGATTGCATCGTTTAGTTTTGTTAATCGATCGTCAGCGATTTTATATCAATTGATTGATGTGTGGGGTCGCTGAATAATCGGAGGGGCAATGCAGTCAGTACGTTGAAACGTTGTGCCAGTGAAGTTGATAAAACATTCTATTGAACAATGTCAATTGTTCAAGGGGGTTATTTGTCTTCAAGTCAAGAGAGTACTTTATGAGCAGGTACTTGAATGTATGGCGGACGCGACAAACAGACTTACTGCGTGATTAGAATAATGATAAGGGTAAGTTGGATGATAGCCACTCAATCAGGTTTCATGAACGCGCTGAATACGACTCGCTTGGAAAGCCTGCTATCTGCCTTTGGCGGTTGGCTCAGGGCGATTGTTTTTGTCGTTGTGCTTGCGATTTTCTCAGTGTCTGTATCTGCTACGGAAAGGGTCGTGCGGGTGTACGGGTGGGCGGAATACATCGGTCTGAAGACCCTGAAGGATTTTGAAGCGCAAACCGGGATCCGGGTCCAGTACGACGTCTTCGACAGTGCCGATATTCTAGAGGCAAAGCTGCTGGCCGGACGCAGTGGCTATGATGTCGTGGTTCCCGGCATCGCCATGCTGGACCGCTTGTTGAAAGCAAACGCACTTCAGCCCAGCGGCCTGCAACAGATGGATCGATTGAGTGAACTTGATCCTGTGCTGCTGTCACAACTGGCGGCGCTGGACAAAGGCAATGTCTACGCGGTCCCCTATACCTGGGGCACCACAGGCCTGGCGATCAACCGCAAGGAAATCGAGAAGCGTATTGCCGATGCCCCCCTGGACAGTTTTGATCTGCTGTTCAAGCCACAGTTCGCGAGCAAACTGAAGGACTGCGGCATTTCGATCCTCGACGCTCCCCAGGAAGTGATCAGTATCGCCTTGAACTATCTGGGAAAACCGCCACATAGCCAGGCCCCGGCAGACCTGAAGGCTGTCCAGCTACTACTGGATCAGCTACGACCATCGGTCCGCTACATTGGCTCGGGTACCCAACCCAGTGATCTGGCCAACGGCGATCTGTGTGTGGCGCTTACCTACAGCGGTGATGCCGTCCTGGCCGAGGCCATGGCTGAAGGCGCAAAGTCATCCGCCAGGGTGGAGTACGTCTCTCCCAAAGAAGGTACGCTCACCTGGATTGATACATTGGCCATCCCGGTCGATGCACCGCATCCCGAAGAGGCCAAACTCTTTATCGAGTTCATTACGCGCGCGCAATCACTTGCAGAACTCACGAACAACTTCTTCTTTGCCAACGCCAACACTGCCGCGACCCGGTATGTCGACAAGAACATCGCTGAAAACCTGGCCATCTATCCCTTGGCCGCCGTGCGCGACAAGCTCTTTGCGGAGGAGCCGATGACGTTACGACTCATGCGTGAGCGCACTCGGATCTGGTCCTCGTTCCGGACCCAGCGTTGACGGGAAAGAGAAAAGGCGCTGTTGATCGACATCAGAGTGTGCCGTCTGGACCCAGGGTCAACCGGCCGGGGGCTGGGTCCGACTGGCTGTCCGTGCTTTCAGCGGTTGGGATTTGCCGCGTACAGGCACACCATCTCCATCGCGATCGCCGCCCCGGCCAGCGCGGTGATCTCGGCGTGATCGTAGGGAGGCGCTACCTCGACGATATCCATGCCGATCAGGTTGATGCCTTGCAACCCACGCAGAATTTCGAAGGCCTGGTGCGTGGAAAGACCGCCACAGACCGGAGTACCTGTTCCCGGTGCAAACGCCGGGTCCAGGCAATCGATATCGAAGGTCAGGTAGACGGGGTGATTTCCAACGCGCGCGCAGATGGCGGTGGCAATCTCAGAGGGCGACAGCGTGTGTACCTGGCGCGCATTGATGACTTGGAACCCCATCGGTTCATCGTTGCTGACACGAAGTCCGATCTGCGTGGAACGGGAGGGATCAACCAGCCCTTCGCGCACCGCGTGGTAGAACATCGAGCCGTGATCGATACGCTTGTTGACGCCGTCTGACTCGGTGTCGTGATGCGCATCAAAATGGATCAGGGACAACGGCCCGTGCCTGGCCGCATGGGCTTGCAAAAGCGGGTAGGTGATGAAGTGGTCTCCACCCAACGTCAGCATGCCCGCACCCGCGGCGAGGATATGCTCCGCGTGGGCCCTGATGTCTTCCGGTGTGTCTTGCGGGGTGCCGTAGTCAAAATCGCAATCGCCATAGTCGATACAGGCCAGGACATCGAAAGGATCGACTTTCCAGGGCCAATGGCGCGCCCATGCAGACTGGACCGAGGCCTGGCGAATTGCACGGGGGCCAAACCGACTGCCTGGCCGATTACTCGTGGCGGTATCGAAGGGAACGCCGGAGACGACGAGGTCGACGCCGGACAAGTCTTTGCTGTAACGGCGCCGCATGAAGCTGGTGATACCGCCGAATGTACTTTCCGCGTGGGTTCCATAGAGGTCTGCGCGGGTGATGGCCTGATCAATGACGGGGTGTTCCATGGACGTACCTTCCTGAGGGGTGGGGTCATTCAGGACTACGATTGTTGAACGCCGCATGATTGATAGTAAATTGATATAAAGTGTTGGAAAAATCGATAAAAAAACTAAACGGTAAGCTCATGAACCTTCCTCCACTCAAGGCGCTGCGCGTATTTGAATGTGTGGCCAGACTGGGTCATGTCGGCGCCGCCGCCGCTGAACTGCATGTCACCCCCGGCGCTGTCAGCCAGCAGTTACGCGCACTGACCGATGCGCTGGGAACAAAGCTGCTGGTCAAGCAAGGTCGGTCATTGGTACTGACTCCAAGGGGGTTGGCACTTCAGCAGGCGGTGGCCCGCGGACTGACCGAGTTCGCCGAGGGTGTTCGCCTGGCCAGTGACCCTGCGCATTCCCTGCCTGCGCCTGCCGTCTTGACGGTATCGACCGAGCCGATCTTCGGTGCTTCCTGGCTGATGTCCAAACTGTTTGCCTTCAGGGCGGAACACCCGCAGATCCGCCTGAGGCTTCTCGCCGCCGATGGCCTGACAAACGTGGATTGGAAGAGGGCAGACGTCGCCATTCTTTACGGCACGCCCCCTTGGGAAGGGTTCTGGTGGAGGCCCCTGATCAACCTCCACATGTTCCCGGTCTGCTGCCCACAACTGCTGCATGGACGCAATGGGCTGAAGCATCCCGCAGACCTCATGCACCACCGTCTCTTGCACGAGGACGATGGTTCCCAGTGGCGCCGCTGGCTGGTTGAGGCGCGTATACCGTACCCGGGTGATGCGGATGTGCACCTGGAGGACTTCGGCATGGCGTTGCAGGCGGCCAGGGACGGTTTCGGCGTTGCCCTGAGCGATGAAATCTGCTCGTCGCGGGATCTGCGCGACGGCACGCTCGTGCAGCCTTTTGCGCTCAAGGTGCCGACCGCAATGGACTACTTTTGCGTCTGCAACGAAGAGCGCAGCGCTGAGCCCGAAGTCATGCTGTTCATCGACTGGATCGTCAATCAGGCTCGAAACGTTTGAGTGTTTCATAGCGCTGCTCCACCGCGCATGGCTGCTTCCTTTTCCCTGACAGGCCTACCAGCCAGGCCGCGACCGCACCGCTGGCCGTCGAGATGATGTCGCGCGGCATCCGTGCGGATTTGCGCAAGTCAGCTTTCGTCTTTGGTAATTGTTGCTGCGCAGCCGACTCCCTATCTTGAATCGATGTAAATGCCCGGCATGCATCGGGTATTGCTCAAGAGCTCCGTCCTACAAGAAGCGTTTTCGCTACCTGCCAATAAAAAACGAGCCTGGGATGAATCATGAAACTCTACGAACTTTTCGGTTATGACCGCCACGGTGTTGTCAGCGAACTCGACACCGCGCTCAGTAAAGGAAAACTCAATACCAAGGACGTCAGCTTTTCTGCTTTGGGCTTCAACGCGCCGGCCTGGGTGGCCGCATCCTCGATGTCGATCCTCTATTCGATCTCCGGCCATCAAGCGCCCCTGGCGATCCTGATCGCCTTCTTCTTCCCCATGCTGGTACTGGCCGTGTGCATGGTGTCGCTGACACGCCAGGCACCGTCGGCGGGGGGCATCTTCACCTTCTGCTCGCGCTTTTTGCACCCGGACGTCGGCTGTATCCTGGGCTGGACCTACGCTGTCGCCTGCATTGCCGTCACGCCGATGTGCGCGCTGATCGGCTCCGAATACATCCAGGCGCTGATTCCCTCCCTGGCCGGCGAGCTCAACGCGAAGATCATCGGTACGTTGCTGATCGCGACCTTCTTCGCGGTGTCGGTGCGCGGGGTCGGAGTGACCGCGAAGCTCGCCAGTACCTTTCTGGTTTTCGAGATAGCCGTGGTCGCCGGCCTCGGCTTCATGGGGTTGATCCATCCCCAGGTCGAGAACCTGTCCTTTGCCTCGATGTATTCGCTGCAAGGCGCCGGCGGCCTGGCGGCGATCGGCCCGGGCGTGCTGTTTGGCGTGTGGATGCTGGCGAACTTCGATTCGGCCATCAACTACATCGAAGAGGCGCGTGTGCCGGTGCGTACCGTGCAGCGCTCACTGCTGATCGTCCTGACCTCGGCGTTCGTGATCTACAGCCTGGCGGCCATCGGCTGGCAGTACGCGGTTCCGGTGGAGCAATTGGCCGCGATTGTTGAAAACGGCAACGGCGGGCCCATCGCCGCGGTCGCCAATGTCTACCTGCCACCGGCCATGGCCTGGCTGGCGCTGTTCGTGGTGATTACCTCGGCCTGTGCCGGCCTGCAGATTTCGTCCAATTCATCGGCGCGCACGCTGTATCGGATGAGTGAAGAGGGTCATCTTCCCGGTACGTTTCGCGCGGTCAACCGTTTCAAGGCGCCGTGGTTCACCCTGGGCCTGGTGTCGCTTGCCGGTATCGCCCTGGTCTGGTGGAAGCCGCTGGACAAGATCGTCTGGTATTACGACGTAGTCACCATCACCCTCGTGATGTCCTACATCTCGGCGCTGGCGGCCTTCATGGTCATGACCTGGAAACAGCACAAGGCGCCCACCGCAATCCTGCTTTCGATCCCCGCGTTGCTGGCGCTGTTTGTGCTCGCCTATATCGGCTACACCGCCGGGGCCAATCCCGTGTCCCCGGAAGATCTCCATACCGCCTGGTACCTGGGTGCGCTGTCACTGGTGACCGGCGTGCTGATCGTGGTCTCGGGCAAGCGCCGCCGCAAAGTGGCCGGAGCGATACCGGCGAAGGCGTGAAGCCGTTCCCTGAGCTTTCCCTTTCTTATCGCCCATTCATCTGCTGACAACCAGGAGCAATATTGATGGCCAATGATTTTCCGCAACCTCTGGACGCTGCCGTCATCCCCCGTTTTGCCGGTATGCCGAGCTTTATGCGCTTGCCGATATTCACCGACCCGGCCGACGTGCAGATCGCCTTGCTGGGCATCCCCTGGGATGGCGGCACCACCAACCGCGCAGGCGCCCGGCATGGTCCGCGGGAGGTGCGCAACCAGTCGAGCATGATGCGCAAGGTGCACCACGTCAGTCATATTGCCCCCTATGACCTGGTGCGGGTTGGCGACCTGGGGGATGCGCCGGTCAATCCCATTGATCTGCTCGACTCGCTCAAGCGTATCGAAGCGTTCTATCGGCAGGTCCATGAGGTCGGCACCGTGCCGCTGTCCGTCGGTGGCGATCATCTGGTGACGTTGCCGATCTTCCGCGCCATCGCCCGGGACCGGCCGATCGGCATGGTCCATTTTGACGCTCACTCCGACACCAATGACCGTTATTTCGGCGACAACCTCTACACTCACGGCACGCCGTTTCGCCGTGCGATCGAGGAAGGGCTGCTGGACCCCAAGCGCACGGTGCAGATTGGTATCCGCGGTTCGATCTATTCCGCAGAAGACGAAGATTTCGCCAGGGACTGCGGCATCCGGGTGATCCACATGGAGGAGTTCGCCGACATCGGCGTTGCCGCAACCATTGCCGAGGCGCGGCGCATCGTGGGTGACGAGCCCACCTATGTCACCTTCGATGTCGATGTGCTGGACCCGGCCTTTGCCCCGGGGACGGGCACCCCCGAGATCGGTGGCGTCACCACCTTGCAGGCGCAGCAACTGATTCGAGGCCTGCAAGGCCTGAACCTGGTCGGTGCCGATGTCGTGGAAGTGTCGCCGCCCTTTGACGTGGGCGGGGCCACGGCGCTGGTGGGGGCAACCATGATGTTCGAGTTGCTGTGCATTCTCGCCGACTCGATCAAGCGTCGCTCGTAGAAGGAATCGCATCGATGATCGCCTGGCCTGAGAACAAACGCTTCGCCGTGACCTTGAGTTTCGACCTGGATGCAGAAAGCGCCTGGGAACCATCCAGCCTGTCCGGGCGCCGGCTCTCCCTGCTGTCGATGGGGGCCTATGGCCGCCGTGTCGGAGTGCCGCGCCTATTGGAGCTGCTTGCCCGCTACGGTATCCGCGCGCAGTTTTATATTCCCGCCCGAGTGGCCGAGATCGACCCCGAGGGGGTGCGCAGCATTGCCGCTGCCGGGCACGGGATTGGCTGCCATGGCTACTTCCATGAGCGTGTCGACGAGCAGACGCCCGAGCAGAACCTGCAGATTCTCAAAGACTCCAAGGCCCTCCTGGAAGCCACCATCGACCGTCCGGTCACCCATTACCGCGCCCCCTTGTGGGAGCTGACTCCGGACGTCGTCGATTCACTTCTCGCCCTGGGTTTCCACAGTGACAGCAGCCTGATGGGCGATGACCGGCCGTATCGTGTCGGCAGTCCTGAAAAGAGCCTGCTGGAGCTGCCCGTCAGTTGGCTGCTGGACGATTGGGAGCAGTTCGCCTACTCGGCGGAGCCGGCGGTGGGCAGTGTGATCGAAGACCCGGACAAGGTCTTGCGACTCTGGTCGGCGGAGCTGGAAGGCATGCGTCACTACGCCAGCCATTTCATTCTGACCATGCACCCGCAACTGATCGGTCGCGCCTCGCGCATCGCGATGCTGGAGCGTCTGATCCAGCAGATTCAGCGTTATGACGATGCCTGGATCTGTACGCCTGATGATGTCTACGCTCGCTGGCAGGCGGGCGACTTGGTGCTGCCGCTGTACCCTTACTGAGGACGGATCATGAACATACTGGTAACCGGGGCCAACGGGTTTCTTGGTCAGGAAGTGGTGCGTCAGTTACTGGCCCGGGGAGACGAGGTGGTGGGCTACGACCGCAGCCTGGTGTGCGCCATCGAGCACGCGGCGTATCGCTACGTGCAAGGTGACCTGGCCGACCTGGCGAGTTTGCTGGAGAGCTGCCGCAGCCGCCCGGTCGACGTGATCATTCATACCGCGGCGATCTCGCACCCGGTGGACTCGCGGCGCATTCCGCTGCAAACGGTGCTGACCAATGCCCTGGGCACCACCCATGTCTTCGAATGCGCCCGGCTCAGCGGTATTGCCCGGGTGGTCAATCTCAGTTCCGAATGCGCCTACGGACCCAATCGGGAAATGGACGTGATCGACGAGCGCGCGCCCCTTGAGCCGACCACGCCGTATGGCTGTACCAAGGTGTTCACCGAAAAGCTCGGCCAGGTCTACAGCGACCTGTATCAGGTCAGCGTGGTGTCGCTGCGTCCGGGCTGGATCTACGGTCCCGGGCAGTTCATGCAGTGCTACCTCAAGAGCATGCTCAGAAGCGCGATCGACAACGAGCCGTGGCATGAGGAGGAAGGTGGCGATTACCGCTTTCAGTACGTGCACGTGGTGGACGTCGCCCACGCCTGTGTCCTGGCGGCCAATGTTCAGGAAGAGCGCTTGCAGCAACGGGTGTTCAATGTGACGGCCGGCGAGCAGGACAGTTACCGGGCCGTCGCGGCACGGATTCGCAAGGTCTACCCCCAGGCCCAACTCAGCATCGGCCCCGGTAGCTTGAGCGTGCTCGATGACAATGCGCGCTTCGATATTTCGGCGGCGGGTGGGCAACTGGGCTACCGCCCCCGGTTCTCCCTGGAGGAAGGCATTGCCATGTATGCGCAGTGGCTGGAACAGCATCCCTACTAATGGCCTGAAAGCCGAGGTGATTGATGAAAACCTATCTGGTAACCGGTGCTGCACAAGGCATCGGCCGCGCGGTCGCGCTTGCGCTCGGTGAACAGGGCAGTCTTGCCGTGCTTAACGACCTGCAGGAAAGTCCGGCGCTGCTGGCCCTGGCTGATGAGCTGAAGGCGCGAGGGGTGGAGGTGCGTCTTGCCCTGGGCGATGTGTCGGATCCGGCAACGGCGGAACATGCATTTTCCGGTCTGCAACGCCTGGATGTGCTGGTCAACAACGCGGGGTTCTTGCAGGAAGCGCCGCTGAGCGAGCTCAGCTTCGAGGCCTGGGACCGGATGATCCGCGTGCATCTGTATGGGGCGTTCCTGTTCTGCAAACCGGCGGCGGTCCTGATGATCCACCAGGGCAGCGGCGCTATCGTCAATATCGCCTCCGATCTCGGGCAACTCGGGTGCGCCAATCTCTGCCATTACTCGGCTGCGAAAGGTGGAATCATTGCCCTGACCAAATCGTTGGCGCGAGAGTTGGCGGCCCATGGTATACGGGTAAACGGGGTTGCCCCCGGCGGCACGTTGACACCGATGGTCGAACGCCTGGGCGAGGCTTATATTCGCGAGGAAGCGTTGCGTTACCCGATGCTGCGACTGGGCACGGCACAGGAAATCGCCGCCGCGGTGATCTTCCTGGCCTCGGCGCAGGCCAGTTTCATGACCGGGCAGATTCTGGGGGTCAATGGCGGCGGTGTAATGAACGGCTGATTGTGCTCGTACGCAAAACACGAGGAGAGGGCGGCATGCTGGTGAACCTGACGGATGTGGATCTGCGCATGCTGCGGATTTTCTGCGCGATCGTGGATGCCGGTGGTTTTACGGCGGCGCAGGTCCCGTTGAACACCAGTCTGTCGCGTCTCAGCGTGCTTGTTCGCGACCTTGAGGTCAGGCTTGGCTACTCGTTGTGCAAACGCGGGAAAAGCGGTTTCCAGTTGACCGAAGAAGGTGAAGAAACCTACGCGGCGGCACAGGAACTGTTCGCCAATATTGGCCATTTCCGCCAGCGCACGGCGGTGCTCAGCGGGCGCCATCGGGAGTTGTTGCGCATCGGCACGGTCGACAGCCTGATCACCCTCGAACACAGCCCGGTACCGGCGGCCATTGCCCAGTTGCGTGCGGGGCATCCCGGCGTTCATATCGATTTGCAAGTCATGCGGCCCGACGAGCTTGAACAGGCGGTCCTCGAAGAGCGCATCCAGGTGGCCGTCGGTGCCTTTCACCACCGCTTGTCCGGGCTTCACTACCAGGCGTTGTTTGAAGAGGAACAGCATCTGTATTGCGGCCGCGGCCATCCGTTTTTCCAGCGGCCCGATCAGGATCTGACGTATGAAGAGCTGAGCGCGGCGGATTATGTCGACCGAGGCTATGTCGCCGAGAACAAACGACCGTGCGAGCTCCGGTTCGCCAGCGCGGTCAGCGCTTTTTCGATGGAGGCCATCGCACTGCTGATTTTTTCCGATACCTACATCGGTTACTTGCCCACGCACTACGCAGCGAGCTGGGTCGAGCGAGGCCGGCTGCGATCGATCATGCCGCAGCGCCTGGCTTATCGCTCGGCCTTTCATTGCATCACCCGCCAAGGGGTTGAGCAGAAGAGTACGGTAAGCCGCTTTCTCGACAGGCTCACCGCCCATGCCAGGCTGCATCTGCCTTAGACTCCAGGCGCAGGGCAGGGTGGAAGTCGCGCAGCATCGTGAAAAAACCGGACTGATAACACTGGCTTAATGCAGGTTTGGCGATATGGCCTTCACTCAACACCCTTGATGGGGTGTGGGTGATGTCTGTCCATGACGTTGAACGGCCTTTTGCGAGATTGCCCGGCACTCCATGAAGCGTTATCTGCGGTTTTGTCTCCTGCTCGTGATCAGCCTGGCGCTTCCCCTCAGCGGGATGGCGGGCGTTCGCGTATCGGCAGAACCGTGCCCGATGGAGATGGCGGGCAAGACGACGATGGATGGCATGGGCCCGGACTGCTGTCAGGAGGCGAAGAACGGCGCCACCGAGCACGGCAAGTTGTGCAAGCCCGGCCAGGAGTGCAAGACCGCAAGCATGCTGCAAGTCTCGGTGATCAAGCCGCCGATCAGCTTATCCCTCCCTGCCGTCATTTCCTTCTCCAGCGATTTGCTGCCCCTGCAGACCCCGTCCGGGGTGTGGCGCCCGCCACGGGTTTGATTCCTGTCCCTCATTGAGCCTCATGCCGCGTTTGCGCAAGAGGACTGTTGCGCCTGTCTTTTGGCTCGCGCAATGGAAGAACACAGGAACAACAAATTGCTGAACCTACCTCTTTTGAAGGAAAAACCGATGAAACGTACTCTGATTACCGTTGTAACCGCCATGGCCGTGCTCTCTTTGAATGCCTATGCGGAAGAGATGAATATGGGCGGAGAGTCGATGCAAACCATGACCAGGAACCGGGCGCCCAATCAGGTGGCCGTGGCCAAGGCAGAAGGTGTGATCAAGGCGATAGATGCCGAAAAGCATACGGTGACCATTGCCCACGGCGCCATCGCGTCTATCCAATGGCCGGCCATGACCATGGCGTTTTCTGCGACACCGGCGCAACTGGTGGGACTTCGCAAAGACGACCCTGTCACCTTCAGCTTCGGTCTCTCGGGCACTGTGGCAAAGATCGAGTCCATTGAAAAAATGAAGTAACGCGGGGAGGGGCTACCGGCTCGATGAGTCGGGTCGGTAGCCCATGCTAAATCAAACCGCTATCGCCTTGCTCACGGGGCCGAATGCGCTTCAGACCTGAAACCTGGCACGGCTTGTCAGTGCAATGTCCTCAAATACCGACTAGTGTTCGCAAGTTCCCGGAGCACAGGATTCTGTCGGCTGGTGGCGTTAACGGACGGAGCCTTTCCTTACCTGGGAGCACACCCTTATTTGCGCAATTGGAGAGCGACAGACATGGCAAGGTCGTACAGCTTGAGCCTGAAAAATAACTCCAGCAGGGCATGGACCTTTTATGTTTACCAGGTGCAGCCCAACCCAGGGATCGATAATGTTTTTCCCCTGGCCTGGCTCGCCAGCCCCTACAGCATAGCGCCAGGTGCGCAGATCACTTTCAACTGGAACACGGACTACGGTTTCATATGGGATGAGGTCGGGGTGGTCATGCCGGGGGTGACGTTCTCGGCCTCCGAATGCGTTCCGGGCGGGCTGCTGGAAAACAACACCATCAAGTTCAGTTGCAGCAACAATACGCCCAGATTTGAGGCGGCACTCACGGGCAACCCTGCCGGCTCACTGGTCATCAGTACCGACCAGACGGTGCCCAACGCGGTATTTTCCGTCGGTATCAGCATGAGCGGCGCCGGGACCTTCGTCACGCAAGCCGGCCCGAATCTGACCTCTGTCTTCACGCCGCCGTCGACACCGCGCTACTGGGTTGCCGCCGGGACAGGTGTGCACGCCGGAACTGTCCTGGATGCCACAGACGTCAATCAGAGTTTCGAAGTGATCTTCCCGGTCAACGTCTATGAAGTGGCGTTGAGCCTGGGGATGGACAACGTCTGGCGGCAAGGTTGAACGGTGCGCCGAGGGGCACTTGCAAGAGCGCGGATCCCGCGGGTATCGGATTGGCGCCGGTCCCAAGCATCATCATGCCGCGAGTGATGTGAACCGTAAAAAGCACCAACGGGAAGCGAGGCTTCCCGTTGGTGCTCATGGCGCGTCCGCCGCAATCCCTCGCTCGACTTGAATATGTATTTTTAGAATATCAATAGATTTCGATATTCTTTTCCGGACTTACAAAACGCCGCTACGCTCGCTGCCAGTCCCCAACATCGCAGCATCCTCCACAGGTCGATCCCTCATGACAGCGTTTCGCTTTGCACCGACAGTACGCAAGCCTGGTCATGGACGTTCCTTGCGCATGGCTTTGGCGCTCACCACTCTTCTGACTCCCTTCCTGACGCAGGCGGCGACGCTGGACGAGGTCAAGCAACGCGGCTACCTGTCGGTGGCCACGGAAGATGAATTCCGTCCCTTCGAGTTTGTGGACAACGGCAAGCCCACAGGCTTCGATAACGAACTGGTGCAAAAGCTCAAGGCCGCCGGGCCGCTGGATGTACACCAGCAGATCATGCCGTTCACCGGGCTGCTGGCGGGTGTGGTCAGTGGCAAGTACGACGCCGCCATCACCGGTTTGCTGATCACCCGTGAACGCCAGCAGTCGCTGGATTTCACCACGCCGATTGCCGAAGCCACGGTGTTTTACCTCAAGCGCCAGGGCGATGACCGGATCAAAAGCGTCGCCGATCTCAATGGCCTGACCTTGGGCATCCAGGCGGGCAGTGCGATGTATCAGCGCTTGCCGGAGCTGGAAAAACTGCTGGCGGCCAGCGGTGGCAAACTGGGCAAGATCGTGCAGTACACCTCGTACCCCGAGGCGTACCAGGACCTCGCGTTGGGCCGTACCGACTACGTGGTCAACAACATCGTGGGCCTGAACGCCTTGCTCAAGGAAAAGCCTGGTGTGTTCGAACTGGGCCAGGCGGTGTCGAGCAAGACCTACGTGGCCTGGGGTGTGGCCAAGGGTAATCAGAGCGTGCTCGACTACCTCAACAACTTCCTCGACCAGGAACGCAAGAACGGCGATATCGCGCAACTCCAGCAGAAGTGGTTTGGCACGGTATTCCCTGAACCGCCAGCGCATTTCGTCTCCGAATACTGATTGAGTCCACATGAACTTCACTCAATGGGGCCTGGAGCCAGGCCCCTTGTTGATGGGGGCGCTGGTGACCCTGGGACTGACGGCGGTATCGATCGCCCTCGGCCAGGTGGTCGGCCTGGGACTGGCGCTGTTGCGGCGCCAGCAATGGCCGTTGCTCGGTGCGCTGCTGGCGGCGTATATCAGCGTGCTGCGCGCCACACCGTTGCTGACCCTGGCGCTGGCCGTGTTCTTCATCACCCCGGCGTTGGGGTATGACATCTCGGCACCGGCGGCAGCGGTCCTCGCCATGACCCTCAACACCTCGGTGTTCAACTGCGAAATCTGGCGCGGTGGCTTTGCGCAGTTTCCCCGCGATCAACTCGATGCCGCCAAGGCCGGCGGCATGGGCGCGGCATTGCGTCTTCGGCGCATCGTGCTGCCGCAGGTCGGACGCCAGGTGTTGCCGCTGCTGGTGAACGAGATGACGATCCTGATCAAGAACAGCCCCGCGGTGGCGGTGATCGGCATTGTCGAGCTGACCCGCACCGCGGTACGCATCGGTGCCAATACCTACCGGCCGTTGCCTCCCTTGATTGCGGCGCTGCTGCTGTACATCGTGATCATCTGGCTGGTGGTGGCGGCGCAGCGTTATCTTGAACGTCACTACAAGGCGCGCCTCGCATGATCGCCCATGAGTTTGCGGTGGTCTGGGAGCACCTGGGCGACTTGCTCGAAGGGGCCGGACTGACGGTGGTGTTGTCAGTCGCGGCGGGGGCCTTGTCGCTGCTGGCCGGCTGCGGCCTGACCTTGCTGCTGATGGGGCGTCAGCGTTGGCTGGCGTCGGTGTTGCGCGGCTTTATCGAGCTGATGCGCTGCACGCCGTTCCTGTTGCTGGCGTACCTGGTTTACTACGGCCTGCCATCCTTCGGGCTGCGCCTGGGCAATATCCAGTCCGGGTTGCTGGCGTTGTTGCTGTACCACAGCGCCTATATCGCCGAGATTCTGCGCGCCGGCTGGCTGGCGCGACCCCGTGAAGAGATCGAGGCCGGGTTGGCGTTCGGCTTTCGCGGTGTGTTGCTGGCGCGGCGGCTGATCCTGCCGAACCTGTGGACCAGCAGTGCGCCGGCCCTGGGCAACCAGATGATCCAGGTGGTCAAGGACACCTCGTTCCTGACCATCATCGCTGTGCCCGAGCTGACCTCGGCGGCCAACAGCCTGCAATCGAACTACTACATTCCCTTCGCCGCGTTGTTCTCGGCGGTGTTTTTCTACTGGTTGATCTGCGTTGTCATCGAGCTGGGCGTTTCGATGCTGCGGCGCAAGGCGGAGCGTTATCAATGACTTCCTTGAATAACCCCACTCCCGTTGCCTTGCAGGTGGCGGGGCTGAACAAAAGCTTCGCCGGGCGCCCGGTACTGCAGGGCATCGACCTGCACGTGGCGGTGGGCGAGACCGTGTGCCTGCTCGGTCCTTCCGGTGCCGGCAAATCGACCCTGCTGCGCTGCCTGAACTGGCTGGAGGTGCCCGATAACGGCAGCATCCATGTCGCCGGCCAGCGCATCGGCTTCAATGAAGACGGCAGCAAGATGTCGGAACGCAACATCGCCAGTATCCGCACCCGAACCGGCATGGTGTTCCAGAATTTTGCCCTGTGGCCGCACTTGACGGTGCTGCAGAACATCATGGAGGCACCGCTGCACGTACAGCGCCGTCCCAGGCTGGAAGTACAGGCCGAAGCCCTCGAACTGCTGGCCAGGGTCGGCCTGAGCGACAAGGCGGATGTCTACCCGGCCACCCTGTCCGGGGGGCAGAAACAGCGGGTGGGGATAGCCCGTGCATTGGCCAGTCGCCCGCAATTGCTGTTGTTCGACGAGCCCA
The DNA here is from genome assembly GCF_049319725.1 of Pseudomonas sp. Mn2068. Taxonomy (NCBI): domain Bacteria; kingdom Pseudomonadati; phylum Pseudomonadota; class Gammaproteobacteria; order Pseudomonadales; family Pseudomonadaceae; genus Pseudomonas; species Pseudomonas sp. Mn2068. The sequence goes on from NZ_JBMOUG010000001.1 coordinate 213,808, forward strand.
CCAGCGCCCTCGACCCCGAGCGCGTCAGCGAGGTGCTGGCGATCATGCAGTCCCTGGCCCAGGCGGGCATGACCATGATCGTGGTCACCCATGAAATGGAATTCGCCCGGCGCAGCGCCGATCGTATCGTGTTCATGGACCATGGACGGATTGTCGAGACCGCTACCCCGGACGCGTTTTTCAGTGCGCCGCAAACCCGTCGGGCGCAGGAGTTTCTGTCCCACCAGCATCGCCCGGAGGCGGTTGCCCAACATGTCTGAAGCTCACGCCAATGCGTTGGCCGTGCAACGTATTCTCGCCACCGAGCCGGTGCTGGTCGGGTCTGAACCGGCATCCTCGGCCCTGGGGCTCGAAGCCGGCCACCTGGGGCATGCCGGCCCGCCGTTTGCTCATGCCGGGGAGATTCCGGCGGTGGTGCTCAACGCCCTGGCCGGCGCGACCGTGCACGAGGGCTGGGCGGGTGACGTCGATAGCGCCAGGCGGCTGATTCTCGACGGCGAAATCACCCTGCATGCCAACCATGATCTCGGCACCGTTTCGCCCATGGCCGGCGTGGCGCGCCCCGGGCAGTTGCTGATGCGCATCGAGAACCGCGCGGGCAGCGACGTGGTGCATGCCACCCTCGCCGAGTCCGGGCGCCGGGCGTTGCGCTTTGGTTGCTACGATGGCGTGGTCGCCGAGCAACTCGATTACCTGGATCGGGTGATCGGTCCGAGTATCATCAAGGCGTTGCCCGCTGGAGGATTATCGCTGTTGCCGCTGATTGCCCAGGGCATCGCATTGGGGGATGACACCCATCAACGCAATGTCGGCGCGATGTACGCCTTCGCGGCTCAGTTGCCGGGCCTCGAAGCCGAAAGCCGACAATGGCTGCTGGGCAACCCGCAGCACTTTCTGAACTATGCCATGGCGGCCGCCAAGCTGGCCCTGGACCGGGCCAGCGGCATCGCGGGTTCGTCGATCATCACGGCGATTGCGCGAAATGGCGTGCACTGTGGCGTGCGCATCGCCGGGGCAGGGCAGTGCTGGTTCACCCACGCGGCCAGCGAGCCGCAGGGGTATTTTTTTCCACCGCACCGGCCCCGCGACGGCCAGCCCGACCTGGGCGACAGCGCCATCGTCGAAGCCTACGGACTGGGCGGTACCATCGCCCATGCCGCCCCCGAACTGGCTCGCTTGATGGGCCAGGACTGGGTACAGGCCCGGGACTGCGGGCGACGCATGCGCCAGCTGTTTGTCGGCCAGCACCCACTGCTAGCCCCGGCGCTGGCCGGTCCTGAGGGCGTGGGGACGGGGCTGGATGCCCGGGCGGTGGTCGCGGCGGCGGAGCCCATCCGGATCCATACCGGCATCGCCCACCGCGACGGCGTAACGGGCTGGATTGGCATCGGCGTGGCACTGGCGCCGGTGGAATGCTTTCAGGCCGCGCTAGAGGCGCTCTGACTTTTTTGCTTGAGGACCCTACGAATGACCCAGGACACGCTGCACCACTTTGTGCCCAATGCCAGCCCACCGCCGCCCTCGGCGATGTATTCCCATGCGGTCCAGGCCGACGGCTGGCTGTACGTCACCGGGCAATTGCCCACCGACCCTGACGACCCCACCGCCGAGCTGCGAGAGGGGATCGAGGCGCAGGCGCAACTGTGTTTCGAGAACCTGCGCCGCATCGTCGATCATGCCGGTTACAGCCTGGATGACACCCTGTTCGTGCGCATCTACCTGAGCGACTACGACAACGACTTCGCGGCGTTCAACCGGGTGTACGTGGAGCATTTCAATAACCCGCAAAAACTACCGTCACGCACCACCGTGGGTGTCACCCGGTTGGGACGCAAGGCGCTGGTAGAGATTGATCTGGTGTGTTTCAACCGCAAGCACAAGACGGTTTGATCTGGGCTGCAGTTCGCAAGCGCTGTCCGTTATGAGCGTTTGTACCTGAATCCCGGCAGCGCCGGCCCGCGTCGCTTCAAGTTGCCGGTCACACTGGCGTTGCTCGAGGTGCTTGAAACCGCCCTCGAGCTTCGCCTGATCCTGTTGGTCCCGTGACGGCGGCCCATCAGGACCGTCGCTCATGCGCCTCAGGCGGACTGTGGTGGATTGAAATAGGCCGCATCGGCCTGCGACAGGGTGGACTTGATGAACCGGGTGCCTGCGTCCACCAGAACTTCGAGCGAACCATTGTTCAGGCCGTCGAACACGACCTGCGCGACCACTTGCGGATCGGTTTTCGGTACGTCGAAGCCTTTTGTCAGATCCGTATCCACGAAGCCCACATGCACGGCGACGACCTGGGTATTTTGCACACTCAGCTCCAGACGCAATGCGTTGGTCACGCTCCACGCCGCCGACTTGGACGCCGCATAGGCCGCCAGCATCGGCGGGCTCACCCAGGTGACATCCGACAACACATTGATCATTGCACCGCCGCCATTGCTCGACAGAATCGGGGCGAAGGCTTGCGCGGTGCGAACGATGCCGAAGGTGTTGGTATCCATCAGGTGTCGGGATAGTTCGATCATGTTCGCCCCCAACGCACCGTCCTGAAGGGTGGCGATGCCGGCGTTGTTGATCAGTATGGTCGTGTCCTGGCATCGCTCGGCAGCGGCAAGGACCGACGCTTCATCAGTGACATCGATCTGCACTGGAACAATACCGGGGACATTGAATCCTTCGACGTTGCGAACGCCGGCATAGACTTTGGACGCACCTTGAGCCAACGCGACCTTGGCAAAGGCCAGGCCGAGTCCGCGGCTGGCGCCGGTCACAAAAACAACGGATCCTGCGATATTCATTGAATGCTCCTTTGTTTCAGAAAGGTCGTGGCATTTGCCCCGACCGGAAGGGCTAAATGCTCGCGACCCTTGGAAGGTAGGGAGCGATCTCGTTCGCGGATTTGACTGGAGGATCCAGGCGGGTATTGGTTGTCGAACCACCGATGTAGCGTTCCGTGATTTTCCAGCCGTCGTGAGTACGGCGCAGGCGGTCCATCATGGGCGAGTAGAGCCAGATGGCGGGCAGATCATCGGGACTGTTCATGACATGGCCGGCCTGAAGCGCGGCAGCGGACTCGGGGGAGGCGTAGCGCACCAGCAGGTTCTGATAGCGCACCGCCACGCCGTCCTCGTCCTGATCGACGATGTGGTTGGTGGCATGACGACTCACCCCAGGGATCAGGTAGGGGTAGTCATGGGCGAAGAAATGCCTCATTTCCTCACGCCCGCTGATCGTGCCATGAAAATGATAAGCCACTGCATCAGGCAGAAACGCATCGAGCATGGATTCCACGTCCCAAGTTTCGAACCACCAGTTCACCCGGTTCACAAAATCGATGGCGCTGATTCGATCGGCGGGGTCAACACCCGCACCCGTCCCAACTCTTGGAAAAGCCTTCATCTTCAGTCTCCTCAGTAACAGATGATCACGTGTGCAATTACACACATTGATTGAAAAAAACCTCAGGTGTCAGGTATGACCGCCAACAACGACGCTCGAATGGATATGGCCCGATCCGCTCCGACCTGCGCCTCAAGCTCTTGCTGAGCCAAATGCCAGTAGGGCTCCGCTTCCTTGAGCCTGGCTTGCCCCTCGGAAGAGAGCGATAACCGTAATGCCGAGCGTGGCCCCTCTGCGCGACTGTGTATGAAGCCGGCGGTCTGGAGTGGCTTGAGTGCCCTTACCAACGTGGTTCGCTCCATCACCATGATTTCGGTGAGCTCCGAGATTGAGATGTCCGGATGTTCGGCCAGCATCGCAAGCAGCGAAAATTGCGACACCGATAGATGCGCCGCCGCCATGTGTCGGTCGTAGAGACGAGTGAGGTATCTCGCATTGCGCCGTGCGGCAAGGCAATGGCAAAGATCTGGGCCGGTAATTTTATTCATGACGAACATAATATGTGTATATGCACATCAGTCAATCGATCTTTGATTTTTTTCTGCGTCCCGCAGCAGGATTCAGCACCTCGATAACCTGCAGATGCTGAACTTGCACATGGGTGAGGAGGGAAATGCGGTATCGCGTCGGCCCATGCCAGTCAGGTTGACCGGCATGGACCACCAGGTTCTTTACGTCCCCGTCTGGCGACGAGGTGCTGTTTCAGGCGCCTGGAACGCTTGCAGTCACTCCGGCCAGATCCTGGCCCGGGCCGGCTGGCGGTCGAGAGGGTATTTGTAGTCCTTGGTGTCCGAGGCCTCTATTTTGAAGTGGCTCAACGCACTGGCAACCCAGGCTGCGGAGAGGTCGTGATTGGCGAGTTTCTCTTTGCTGCAGAAGGTCATGCGGGTCGATTTCTGCAGAAACGATTGGTATCCCTTGGGCATTTCAATACTCCTTTCGGATAGGGGTCAGATCACACGGCTGACGTTAATGGGCGACCAGCGCATTTCCGTGTCCCTGGAACGGTACTCCGCCACTTTCACGCGCCGATCTTCAAAGGCGCGCAGGTCCCAGTTGGGGTTGTAAGACAGGCACAAAATGTAGGGGTAGCGCAGGTCCCACAGGTTGATGTCGAGATTGGGCGCGTAGGGCCGCAGCACAGCTTCCCTCTCCAGGGCCGAGCCGCCGCTGTCCCATTGCAGGACGCCGCAGGTCTGGGCGTTGATCAAATAGGAGGGGTGCATGTCGTATTTTGGCCCCGCCGGCTGCGCGTACCACAGCGCCTTGGCGGCATCGCCCGCGCTATCGTCCTCGAGTATCACGCGCTCCGGGACACGGGGATCGGCGGCCATCTGCCAGGTGTTCCAGTGATGGCTGCGGAACTTCAGGAAGGGGATGGCTTCCCCCTTGAAGATGTCATTGCAAGTGAACTTCGCCGTGCCGTCTTCAGTGGTGTAGATGTCAGCGAAAATCTCGAGCTCTGGCCGCAGCGTGCGCTGCGGATCGCCGAAGCCGATCACGTAGACATCCCCACCCTTGTCCTGTGAGGTGCCGCTGCCGTAGCCGATCAGCCCGTAGCTGACGCCGGCATAGGGGCACGGCACGCAGCGCAGGGAATCATCGCGCCAGCGATGCAGTGTCGCCTCCGAGCCGCCGCATTTGTTCTTCAGGAATGCGATGATGTGATCCGGCGGGCTGTAGCGGCTTTCCCGCGGCCAGAACTCCGTCGCCAGCAGTACGATGGCGCGTTCGAGTCCCATGGCCTCGACACCTGACTTGAACCCGTTCCAGAACTGGCTGATGTCGGCGGCGGCACTACCGATAGCGGGGGCCGGGAAATGCTCTTCGCGTCCTTCCAGCGTCTTGCGGTCAATCACGCGCACCTTGATACCGGGCCCGCCGGCGGCATCGCTTTTCAGCTCTCGCCGTGCCGTGTTGCCAACGACGAGGCTGCTGTGGACCCAGGTCGAATGGACGTTCAGATAGCGGCCCATATAATGATCGAGGGCCGTCTGCGCGGCGATGCGTCGTTTGTCGTCGGCAATGAAGGCGTGGACAGGCTTGAATTCGCGCCCCACGACGACCGGCTTTTTCCCGACGGAGGTGATCCACTGGTTGGTCTTGTCGTCATATTTCTTCGGCTTTGTGAAGATGACGCCGGAGAAGATGTTGTTGTCGCCGCCCTCGGTGGTGACCGAGGCGTCGCGGCTCTCCATGTACTGCTTGCGCTCGACCGTATCATCGATCGAACCGTCAGCCGTGAAGAAAGTGCCGTACTCGGCCTCCAGTTCGATCTTGATCTTTTCGAGCTCCGTCACCTTGGATTTCTGCACCAGGGTCTGGAAGTACAGATTGCCGCCCAGGGTGATCGAGGTCACCACATCGGTGCCGAACAGGTCGAAGAACCGATAGAACTTATGCGCCTCCTCGTGGCTGAACGTCGTGGGCAGGCGTTCGGCTTCTGCGTTGAACTTGGGCGAGAGCACCGCGGCCGAAACCGCATCGAGCTTCGCGCCGCCGAAGACCAGACGCAGGGTCCGTACGGCGGCCGTGTTGTCTTGATGGGAGGTGTATTTCTTTTCGAAGTTGAGGTGAAATTCGGCGGAGAACTCACCATAGCTGGCCGTGGTATTGAATTCGGCCTTTGTGGTGTGGCGATAATCCAGAATCGATCTGAAGAACGATGAGTAATCTTCGCGTCGTGTATCCGCGTGCCGCTGGATGCCTGTGCCGGAGGCAGGGTCAAAAACGCGCTCATCCGGTGCCCGGGCTGCGCTGAGGCGGTTTCGACCGTAGCCGAGATCGCCGTTGTGGTCCGCGGATTTGATGACGTGGGTTATGTCCATTTCGCCATTCATGGTTTGCTCCTGCCCAGTAGTGGGTGGGTAGATAATTGCGTTATTGAGTGTGTTCTTGGCCTTATCGGGGCGAGCCAATATGGGGCTGCGTCGCTGATGGCGACAGGCCACAGGGGTATCAGTTCGGGATCAGTTCGGTATCAGAGGTTTCGCGCCGATCTGCTGGCCCGGGGAGGCGCTGTGACAATCCCGGCCCGCGCCTGGAGAAAACCATCGAGGTGCCGATACACTCTCGTCCAGATCGACCGAGCCACTGATTCATGAACCTCACCGACGCTGTCCTCATCCTGCTGCTGGCCGCCCGTATCCACGGTACGGACGAAGCCGTGCGGGCCTCCGCCAAGAGCTGTGTGAAGAAACTGCCGCGGGGCAAGCGCGACCTGATCTACAACGTGATCAACAGCCGCAGCCCCATGGAACTGGTGGCCTTCCTGGCTGAAAACCTCCAGGACTGAAAGCGCTCGCTGCTTGACCCGGGGATATTCCTGGATGAGTGACAGCTGCAGTCGTCCGAGGAAAAGACGGGCAGCCGAAAACAGATGGGCGTTTCTGTTCCGCGCATCGAGCCAGGGTAAATGGCTCCATGAAATGCATCGGAAGTGGATCTTCTTGTCGATCCATTCAACTCATATAGTCGCTCTGTGTCCTGAGCAGTGAGTGGCGGTTGTGATTGCCACTCAAGGTGCCGGGAGTTCCTACTTCACGGAAAGCCGATATATGAATTATAAAAAGTGCTCTATTGGCGTTGGGGCGTCCGCACTTTTGGTGTTGTCAGTCCTGCGTTTATCCGGCTACCAACCGCCTACTCGGGAAGACTTCATAAAGTACCCGTCCCTGCGACAAAAATGGTCGACGGTATGTGACCGGCGCAGCAACCTCGCAGAAGTCAATGCTGAAGGTTGCAAGCATTTGCATGAATGGCAGGCCGCCAACGAATTCCCTGTCCTGGATAATCTGATGAATCAAAATCTGGGTAAGTAGCCTACAGCACAAAGCTCGATATTTTTCTGGTGCGCCATCAGGGTCATGCACGCCATCCGTGGCGTTGCCGCATCCACAGGACCGCGAGACTGCATGCAGTCTCGCTGGCCACTGACAGGCGCTGTTCTGGATCAGCTGTATTGGCCGGTCGAACCGCCAGCGAGTTCGGGCATCCTGGCGCGGGTGATCTGGAAGGCAATTGCCAGCCAGATGAACCACCCCGGCATGACCATCAAGGCAATACGGGTGTCAGGTCTCAACGCCAGCAGGCACAGGACAAAACCCAGGAATGCCAGGGAGAACCAGGCCATCGGCACGCCACCCGGCATCTTGTAGGTCGATTGCGCATGCAGGTCGGGCCGGCGTTTGCGATAGGCGATGTACGACGCGAGGATGGTCGACCACGTGAAGATCACCAGGATCGCCGACACGGTAGAGACGATGGTGAACGCGGTCATGACTTCCGGAACGATGAACAGCAACAGCACGCCCACCAGCATCAACAACGTAGTGAACCCCAGGCTCAGCAGAGGCACGCTATTTCCCGACAGTCGCCGAAAAGCCCCCGGCGCATTGTTGTGGCTGGCCAGTCCGAACAGCATGCGGCTGGAGGAAAAGACGCCGCTGTTGGCCGATGAGGCGGCAGATGTCAGCACCACAAAGTTGACGATACCGGCAGCCGCGGGAAACCCGGCAACCAGGAACAGTTCGACGAAGGGGCTCTTGCTGGGCGACACCTGTTGCCAGGACGTCACGGCAATGATGCAGGCCAGTGCCAGTACATAAAACAGGATGATTCTCAGCGGAATCGAGTTGATGGCTTTGGGCAGGGTCTTCTCGGGGGCGCGGGTCTCGGCGGCTGCGGTGCCGATCAGTTCAGTGCCGGCAAAGGAGAAGATGGCCATCTGGAAACCGGCAAAGAAACCGAACAGACCGTTGGGGAAGGCTGCCTGTTTATCCAGCAGGTGGTTCAGGGATGCAGTGACGCCGCTGGGGGAGACGAAGGAACTGGCAATCAGCACCATGCTGACGCCGATCAGGGTGACGACCGCGATGATCTTGATGATCGCGAACCAGAATTCCACTTCACCGAAAAGCCTGACGGTCAGTACGTTCAAGGCGAACAGCGTCAGGAGCATCGCGATGGCCGGGATCCAGGCGGGTACATCGGGGAACCAGTACTGGAAGAATCCACCGACCACCACCGCATCGCCCACCACGGCGACGCTCCAGCTCAGCCAGTACGACCAACCGAGGAAAAATGCCGCTCTTGGGCCGAGGTAGGCACCGGCAAAATCCGCGAAGCTTTTGAAGTTCAAGTTGGAGAGCAACAGTTCGCCCATGGCCCGCATGACGAAGTAGACGAATAGACCGATGATCATGTAGATGAGGATGATCGACGTGCCGGAGAGGGCGATGATCTTCCCGGAACCCATGAACAGACCGGTGCCGATGGCGCCTCCGATGGCCATCAACTGAATGTGACGATTGCTGAGCGTGCGCTGCAGCGCGGGCTGTTCAACCCGCCCGGAAGAAGTCGATTTCATTGCAAACCCTCTTGATTTTATGTTTTCGAGTTTTGGCAGAAAAGTGGATGTCCAGCGTTCTTGTCAGAGATGCAACGGCTACTGACGGTGATGGTTGCTGCACGGCGAGCCGCCCCCTGGCGCTGGGCTCGGGAGCTCTCACCGGTGGCGATCAACTGACGGTGCGCAGGCGTGAAGGAACCTCGGGTTGCTGGTCGAGCAACTGGTAGAGGTTTTTGATGTTGGCCGGTGTCGGCACCAGATGGATGCGCTCACCGATGGCATGCTCGCGCGCCAGGTCGTGTACGTAGCGCAGTGACGAAAAGTCTTCCAGGGCAAACCCCACCGAATCGAAAACGGTGACCTGAGCGTCGTTTTCGCGGCCCGGGACTTCGCCCTGAACAATCCGGAAGAACTCGACGACGGGAGAGTCGGGCTCCAGTTGTTGAATCTCGCCTTCAATCCGGGTTTGAGGTTCGAACTCGACGATGACCCGGGCCTTGCGCAGGATGTCGGCATGCAGTTCGGTTTTCCCCGGGCAGTCACCGCCGACGGCGTTGATGTGCATGCCGGGCTCGATCATCTCGGGCGTCAGAATCGTCGCATAGGCCTTGTCCGCCGTGACCGTGGTGACGATGTGCGCGCCCTTGACCGCTTCCTGTACTGAGTCGGCCAGGATCACCTTGATGGCCGGGAATGCCGACAGGTTGTGCTTGAGCTTGAGTGAAGCGTCACGATCGATATCGAAAATGCGGATCTCCCTGATGGAGAGCATTTCATGGAAGGCGAGGGCCTGGAATTCGCTCTGGGCACCATTGCCGATGATTGCCATGGTGCTGGACCCCGGCCGCGCCAGGGACTGCGCGACCAGGGCGGAGGTCGCCGCGGTGCGTAAGGCCGTGGTCAGGGTCAGTTCGCTGAGCAGGGTGGGATAGCCACTGTGGACATCGGCCAGGACACCGAAGGCCATGACCGTCAGCAGGTCGCTTTGACCGTTGTCCGGGTGACCGTTCACGTACTTGAACGAGTATTGCCGACCATCGTCGGTCGGCATCAACTCAATCACGCCGTTGACCGAATGATTGGCGGTGCGAGGCGACTTATCAAACTGCGCCCAGCGTGAGTAGTCGGCGTGGATATAGGTGGCCATCTCGCGGATGGCCCGGCGGATTCCGACGCTGGTGAACAGGCGCGCGGCATGATCGACATCGATAAAAAGAGTCATGTTCTTATTCTCCGGTTCAGGGGGTGAAACGCTGCGACTCAGGGGATGGCTCAGGCGCGCTTGCTTTCGTAGCCATGCAGCACGTTGACCGCGTTGATCCCGATCTCATCGACCATGTAGCCGCCTTCCATCACGAACAGGGTGGGGCAGCCCACACCCGCTATCAGCTCGCCGATACCGATGAAGTCGTCGCTTTCCAGCAGGAAATGGCTGATGGGATCATCCTTGAACGTGTCGACGCCCAGTGAAATGACCAGCACTTCAGGGGCGAATTGCTGGAGTTTCTTGCAGGCGTGGAGCAAGGCGTCGCGGTAGCTTTCCCAGGTGGTGTTCCTGGGCAGCGGATAGTTCAGGTTGTAGCCTTCGCCGTGGCCTGTGCCGACTTCGTGGCTGTAGCCCGAGTAGTACGGATAGGACACTGAGGGTTCACCGTGCAGCGAGACAAACATGACGTCGCTGCGTCCGTAGAAAATGTTTTGCGTGCCGTTGCCATGATGAAAGTCGACGTCCAGTACCGCGACACGCCGGGCGCCTCGGGTAATGGCCTGCTGTGCGGCAATGGCGGCGTTGTTCAGGTAGCAGTAGCCGCCCATGTATTCACGCGCGGCGTGATGACCGGGCGGGCGGCACAGGGCGAAGGCGCTGTCGTGGCCTTCATCGATCAAGGCCAGGCCGGTGAGAGCGATATCGGCACTGGTTTTTACCGCTTGCCACGTCGTGGCGGTAATGGGCGAGCCGGCGTCCATGGCATAGAAACCGAGCTTGCCGTCGATGAATGTCGGCACCTGCTCGTTGGCCAGATCCCGCACTGGCCAAACCAGTGGCAGGGCGTCATGAGTCCGGCCGGTGGCACACCATTCTGTCCAGGCGCTTTCCAGAAAGCTGACGTAGCGCTCGCTGTGCGCGTTGACATAACACGCTCGGTCGAACGCACGCGGCTCGACGATCTGACCAAGGCCTACCTGCTTGACTCGGTCATGGACAGTGTCGGCGCGGCTGGGCTGTTCGAACGACGGCTTGAGCACGCCGTCCTTCAATTCGGTGCCGTGATGCAAGCGGTGTGAATCACTGAAAACTGTAAACATTCTGCGCATCCGTTAATGTAGGCCGGTGCAAATATTTTGTTCCGGTCAGGGTGCGATTTCTTTGCTTTATGTTCGTGGTTTTCCAGGTTGTTCGGGCGTTTTTACCCAGGAGTGGTGTAATGCAGAAAAAAATATCCAGGCGCATCAGTCTCGACGAGACCGACCTGGCGATACTCACGTTGCTGCAGGAAGATGCGAGCATTTCCAATGCCGAGCTCAGCGAGCGCTTGTCGTTGAGCCTGACGCCTTGCTGGCGGCGGCGTAAGAGAATGGAAGAGGCGGGCGTCATCAAGGGCTACCAGGCCAACCTCGATCGACGCATGCTGGGGTTGGATATCATGGCGTTCGTGCACATCCGCTTCTCCACCCACGCCGACCATGCTCCGGACGCCTTCGAGGCGGTGATCGCGCAGTTGCCCGAAGTGTTGTCCTGCCACAAGATCACCGGGGATGCCGATTATGTGCTGCAGGTGTTGGCAGAGGATCTTGATAGTTACAGTGACTTTATCGAGCAGGTGCTCAGGCGCCAGATGGGCATTGCATCCATCCAGTCCAGCCTGGCCCTGCGCGAGGTCAAGGCCAGCAGCCGTATTGCGATACCCAAGCCGGGCAAGGACTGAAGGGCAGGGCGTGGTGATGAACCGCCAGAGAGGTATCATGGTTGGAGGGGGCCACTGCCTGCACACGGGTGCCAGACAGTGATGGGTCCTTTCAGCGCCTCACTCACCATGGATCATACAAGGCATGCCTGACACGAGTCTGTTGAACGATTTCGCAACTTTGTTTGCCTACAACTGGTACCGCGATTTTCCCATGGATGGCTATAGCCGCGACATGGGCTCGACTTCTGATTGGAATATCCATACCGGCTATACCGTGCGGCGAGTCGCTGATCTGATGGGGTATTTCGCTCACTTCGAGTCCAGCAACCGCACCGACGCAGTGATACGCGACACACTGCGAGCCGCTGTGGTTTTTGCCGAGTGGGAGTGGTTGAGCCCCTGTGAAAATAGAATCAATGAGCCGAAAAAACTCTCCGACGCCGCCATGACAGAAAACCCCCGGTTCTGTTTCCTGTTCAGCTATGCGCCGACGGGGACTATCGAAAGACAGTTGGACTACATTTCAGGACACTGGCAAGCAGACGTGCCGTTGCTGGTATCGCTGGTTGAGTTCGAGGGCACTAGCAAGCGATTCTTCAAGGGCATGTCCATGCATCGCCTGCACGACGGTACCTGGCAGTTGCTGCGCGAACAGCGAGCCCTGGCGTGGGATGTGCCAGGTACGCGCTGGGCCTAGGCCGAGGCTACATCGATCCTATTACCACCAGGCACGAACTTCTTCATCGTACAGGGATTTCTTGATGGTCCATTCCAGCGGCGCTCAGTTCGAAGATCTTGTCGATCTATTTCGCCAAGCTATCAGTAAGGATAGCCAAAGCTTGAAGCGGGTACTCGCTGACACCGCAGTTGGGAGTGAACCTGTCGTTACCAACAAATATAAAGTGCAAGGCGCGAGCTTCAAAAAAGGCAAGGCTGTGGGTGCACCGACCGAGAAGAAAAAACCTCGCGGGTTTGCCCGTTTCGATGAACTGCCTCATGAGCGAGTGTTGCAGCAGATCATAGAAGATGACCCTGTATTGCTGCACACTCCGAAGCTTTATCTGGGTGCGGTATTTCTTGACTCCATCATCAGCCAGCGACCATTGCCCAACGGCCTTATTCCAGACTTTATGTACCTGACCTGCTCAGGTAACACCCTGAAATTGACACTGGTTGAGATAGAACGGTCTTCACACAGTGTGTTTGGCAATAGTTTTTCTCAGCGCTCCAGACTGAAGGCCGGCGCGCAGAAAGCCCTCGATCAAGTGCTGGAATGGAAAACCTATCTGGCGAGCGTCCATGCGCGCAAGGCTCTATTGGCGCTGCTCAGTCCGCTATTTGAAAAATACCCCCTGCAGGTATTTGATGATAACGGTGATGTGCGTGACTGCATTGTTTTTGATGTCGACTATTTGCTGGTGGTTGGCAACGAGATGCCCTTGCACGAACAGCATTGGCAATTGATTGATAGGATCTACGCTGAGCATGGAATTATTTTATTGACCTATCCAATGATGATCGAGCAGGTGGAGGGTAATCCTAGACAAAAAATACTCTCAAGATCACCCTTCGAAAGGTCGAGGCTTTAAGTTTGCATGCGCCTGCTATGTTGCAGGCCAAGCTGCCGGCGCTGGTGGATGTTTTTGATCCGATGCAAGCGCAGGCTTTTGATCCTCATGGGATAAAACTGGGTGGTTTGGGTCATAAATTCGTTAACCAGGACTGCACGCAATTCATCGTCCATCCGTTGCGTCGACTTGGTGTGTTTCAGCGAGCACGAGCCCGTTGCGAGTACCCGGGTTGTGATGAAAGATATGATCCGAAGGATAATAATTCTCTAGTGATGCGCAGCTTCTACAATGCACACTGTGGTAAAGACCTGGCTTTGCTGTTCACCGAGAATAATACCGGCCTGCTCTGCAGGACACATGCTGAATTTATTGCCAAATCACCTCTGACAAGCCCAAAAACACCTCATGGCTACGAGGCTTGCATCAATTTGGCGCCACGTTACGATCATGCTGTAGACCAGCTATGGAACCAGTTTGAGCTTAATGAGACGTTGGGCTGCACTCAGGAAATATCGCAAGCAATGGGTTTGGTCGGGCATCCTGATACTCATATGCGGCGTGATATCGAAACGTTGATATGCTTATTGCCTTCGCTAGAGTATCGGGCGCGGAATACACTGCTGAATATTATTAATGATTGGCTACCCTATGTGCTTCGTAGCCATGATATCTATATTTCCAATTTTCGTGGGAGCCGTTATCTACACGCTCAACATGAAACCCTTCCCGATTATCAGCAACTTCTGCGGATGAAGCAGATCAGGCTTTTGCAGGATGTCAAAGGGAATTCATGGTGGTTTCCCAGTCTGTTTGGTGATGCGGCAATGCGCCATCTTTATGATCGCTATCCAGATCATTATAGCTTTGCACTGACTGCGCTATTTGAAATGGATGCGGAAAACTTGCAGCGTTATGCTGATAAAGCAAAGACGTCTTGCTGAGGTGCCGGATCGCCGTACCGGCAGGTTGAGCCTTACCGGCCCGACCTTTTGTCGCTTCCGGGCCTGACAAGTGATGTATCGCTGTCCCGAGTGCAAAAGTGGGGCTTCACTGATAGAGACAGCGCCCGGCTTTCCCCCTCACGATCAGACGCTGCCCTCACGGCGAGCAGACGACGATGAACAATGAGCAGGCGATACCCGCGACGCGCGGCGTCACGGTGGAGTTACTGACAATGGTTGACCTGGGGCCCGAGATCGAAGGCATGGACGGGCGCCAGTTGCGCATGCGCAAGGTGACCATCGAGCCGGGAGGAGTCTTCGGGCCCGTCCATGATCACAAGGACCGGCCCGGCACCGTCTACATCCTGCAAGGCACGCTCACCGATCATCGCGATGGCATCGCCACGGACTACGGCCCGGGCGTGGGTTGGCCCGAGGACAGGCACACCACGCACTGGCTCGAAAACCGCGGAACCGTCACTGCGGTGGAGATCTCGGTAGATATCGTCAGGCTGGGGTAAGTCCTGCTGCCGCTGCTCAAGCCTGTGCAGCGGCCCCCAGCATCTTGCGCAGCCAGCAGTGGGCAGCGTCCTTGTCGAAGCGTGAGTGCCAGGTGGCATACAGGTTGTAGCGCCGCACCTGCACGGGCAGGGGGAATGACTCCAGGGTTTCGGCATAGCGTGCCAGGAACTGTGCTGGCAAGGTGCAGACCAGGTCGGTCGCCTGCAACATCACCGGCACCAGGCTGTAGTACTGCACGGAAACGCCCACACGCCGGCTGAGGCCTTGTTCCGACAGCGCGTCATCCACGAATCCGTGAAAGCCGCCACCGTCGCCCGACACGATCACGTGTTCGAGCTGCGTGTATTCCGCCAGCGACGGCGGGTGGGTGCCACGGGAGTGACCGATGCGTTGCGCCATCCGGAATTCCTCTTCCAGCAACGATTGCTGAGAGGCTTTGGCGACGGCGTCCCTGGAGGTCAGGGCCACGTCGATTTCTCCGTTTTCCAGTTGTTCGGCCAGCTTGCTCTTGTCGAGGCCGCGAAACGCAAAACGAATGTCCGCACAACCCGCCTCACGGGTCAACTGGATCAAGCGCGGACCGATGATGGCGCCGGCATTGTCGTTGGCGGCAATCGAAAATGTCCGCTGCGCGGTGTGGGGATCGAACTCGGGCGTATGGTTGATCACGTCTTCCAGCGCTTGTAACGCCAGGCGCAAAGGCTCCTGCAAGCGGGCGCCATGAGGGGTGAGGATCATGCCTTTGCCCGAGAGCGCCGGGGTGAGCAGGGGGTCGCCAAACAGGTCGCGCAGTCGCGACAGTTGGGCCGAGAGCGCCGGTTGGCTGATGGCCAGGCGAGCCGCCGCGCGAGTGACATTGCGTTCGTCCAGCAGGGTACTGAGGGAGGCCAGCAACGCCAGGTTATGACCGGTGATATTCATCGTGCTTATGCCTCGTATCCTGAGAGTCGATTTCACCAACAAGGGGCGGCTATATAACATTTTCCCCAATCGACCGGTAACGGCTTGGAGAATCAACCGCATGCATACCTACCCATTTGGCAACGTTTCGGTGACTCGGGTGACCGAGCAGCGTGGCCCCGGATTTACGCCACAGGTGTTGTACCCCGACTGGGACTCCCTGGAGCTGGAACGGCACCGAACCTTGATGGTGCCGGACTGCTTCGATCCCGTGTTGAACCGCTTTATCGCCAGTATTCACACCTGGGTGGTCAAGACACCACACCACACGATCCTGATCGACAGCTGTGCCGGCAACCACAAGGAGCGGCCCGGCATGCCGCGCTTTCATCAGCAGGAACTGCCGTTCCTGGAGCGACTGGCCGAAGCCGGCGTGACGCCCGAGTCGGTGGATTACGTGATGTGCACCCACCTGCACGCCGACCACTGCGGCTGGAATACCCGGCTGGTGGACGGACGCTGGGTGCCGACCTTCCCCAATGCGAAGTACGTTTTTTCCAGGGCCGAACATGAATACTGGCTCAACCAGATAGGCCAGGAGGGCTTCAACGCGAATGTGTTCGAAGACAGCGTGCTACCCGTGATAGGCAAGGGCCAGGCGCTGATCGTCGATAACGAAGGCCTGATCAGCGACACGTTGCTGATTCACCCGACGCCGGGACACAGCGTCGGCCACCTGGCCATCGAGTTGTTGCATCACACCCAGGGCGGGCTGTTCAGCGGCGACATCATGCACCAGCCCCTGCAGGTGTTTCGGCCCGAGTGGAACAGCTGCTTTTGCAGCCACCCGGAACAGGCCCGGGCCTCACGCCGCTGGCTGCTGGAACAGGCGGCAGAACGTGGCTTGACGGTGTTCACCAGCCACTTCGCCCACACCTCCGCCGGTCTTGTGAGCGAGGCGGGCGGTCAGTTTGACTGGCGGTTTATCTGAATCCACGGGAGAGCTTTTGAATGTCCACCATCATCTGCAGCGAATTCAGGATTCCCAGCGATACGCCCGGGATCGAGCTGTATGTACGCAATAAACATCGAGCGGACAGGGAGACCTGGACGGGTGAGAAAACCGTGCTGTTCGTGGCCGGCTCGACTTACCCGGCCTCCAGCACCTTTGACCTGCCGCTTGACGGCCTGTCATGGATGGACCAACTGGCCCAACAGGGTTATGACACCTATCTGGTCGATGTCCGCGGGTATGGCCGCTCAAGCAAACCGCCGGAAATGTTGCAGCCGGCAGAGCACAATCCGCCGGTGGTGCGTGCTCCCGTCGCCACCCGCGATGTGGCCACTGCCGCGGCATTCGTGCGCCAGCGTCGCGGCGTCAGTCGCATCAACCTGATCGGCTGGTCGTGGGGCACATCGCTGATGGCGAGGTACACCGCCGAGCACAATGAGGCCGTGGTCAAGTTGGTATTGGTCGCGCCACAGTGGACTCGTGATACGCCGAGCCTGGCAGACAGCGGCGGCACGCTGGGCGCCTACCGCGTAGTGAAACGCACCGATGCCAAGGCCCGCTGGCTCAATGGCGTACCGGCCGAACGACAGACAGCGGTGCTGCCCGAGGCCTGGTTCGAAGCCTGGGCCGACGCGACATTCGGGCCAGGTGAAAGCCAACTAGATGCACCCAATGGCACCGTGCAGGACACGCGGGAATTCTGGGCGGCCGGCCGGTCCCTTTATGATCCTTCACTGATCCGTGTACCGGTGCTTATCGTGCACGCAGACGGCGATCGTGACTGTCCGCTGGAGTTGTCTCGTGCGGTGTTTTCGAAGCTGACCAATGCCGCCTACCGACGCTGGGTGGAGATCGGCGAGGGCACGCACAGCGTGTTCATGGAACGCAACCGCTGGCAAGTGATCGGGGCCGTGCAGGCGTTCCTTGACGAGCGTGCCCCGTATTGAGTCAGGGGCCGTTCATTGCCCAGGTGGTGTTTCTGGGCAGCGGGACAGGCCAATATATAGCCTTTCAGTATTAATCAGCAAAAAAACATAAAATTGATTCTATTAAAAACTTGAAAACCCTAAAGTTGCCAACTAGATTTTCGCCTTGGCAATGTAAATGTCTGATTTTTCCTACGTCGTCTGGTCAGCAGTAACCAAGTAGCGAAGACACAACGGATGGAGTCTTCATTATGGCAGGGTTACTTGTTCGGGGCCCAATACGCCCGCAAAAAAGCTGCGCCGCCTCCTCAAAAAAACAGTGCCCCACCAAAAGGCCAGTCGCATCGAGCGTTTTCGAACTGCATTCTCGAAGGCGCAGGTCGTTTGTTTCTGCAACAACGCTCCTTTGGCAAATACCCTTCTCAAGGTTTGTGGATCAACGCCTGTTGCGGCCGCCTGCGTCCCCGGCGCCGTGGCGGGTAACGCTTCAGTCCGGACACGAACCTGAGCAGAATACCCATGAGGAAATAATCCAGTGAACAAACAGACTGCAAGAACACTCGTCGATGAGTTTCACCCGCCTTATAGAGTCATACAGGGGGCGAACATCAATCCCTACCAGGAAAGAGTTGTATGTGCCTATAGCGATAGTCCTGAAAGTTGGCGAAAAGCAATTGGCAACGCCTTATGGTTCCAGTTCGGTGTCTATGATGACCCACGCTCTGCGCAGCCGGTCACACTTGATGAATCTGGTATTCGTTACTTCGAAAGGCAACTGAAACTGGCTGGCCTTGAACAAGGCGGCAACCAAGAAATCAAGCGTATTCTCGATGTCGGCTGTGGCTGGGGTTCGGTCCTGAAGTATCTGGCCGAATATTTTCCTGATTGCCCACATCTGGATGGCATCAATATCAGCGGGCGTCAGCTGGAGCACGCAGCAAAACTCCATATGGAGCACGGCCTGTCAGATCGTATTAACTTGTACCAGTGCAATGCCCAAGATATTGACTTGTTGCCCGCGGCAGATGAGCCCTATGATTTGGTAGTCATACGCGGGGTGATATCACACTTTCCTGATGATTTGTATAAAACAGTAATGGAAAAACTATGGCGACGCGTCGCCACAGGTGGCACGATTGTTATTTCTGAAAATCTCTACAGTGGAGAGCTTGAAAGGTATACATCCGACATCCCTGATACCATTGACAGACTGGCCTGTAAATACCGGAAAACTCCTGAATATTTTTTAAGTGTAATAAAGCAAAGCGGATTTTCCACCCAGGACATGCGTGTCTTGCCGAGCAATGCCGACGCAATACGTTGGTTGCTTGCCATAAGGTCGAATATAGAAAGAAATTTTCCGAGCGGTGTCACCGGTGCGCTGGAAGAGTTGCGTGTAATGTGCGAAAGCTTGGCGGTCGCGATAGTCAAGAATAAATTTTCTGTTTACAGCGCAATATTGAAGCGTTGCTGAGTTGTTGTATCAGTCATCCAGGAAAGTGTGATTGTCGTGAGGGATAAGTCTATGAGTGATTCATCTAATTTTGTGCATGCTCTAACCAATCTGCCAAAGCCTGGAGATAAAATATATCACCCTGATTTCAATTTGACGCTACAGCCTATGTGGCATCCGGATCACGAGGAGACGAACAGGCAGGTCGCGCTCACTGACAGCCCCTATATCCTGGCTCACTATGGTAGCCAGAAGGCAGTTGACCATTATTTATCCATGGAGATGACTGCCTATGGCGGCCTCGCCTATCCACACACTAAAAAGGACAGGATCTATAACTTGGAAAGAATGATGAGCATCACGACGCTCATTGATGACACCACTACAAATCCCGGAATACTCGCAGATCAACAGCGGCAGGCCGAGCTTCGCCAGCACTATTGCGATGCGATAGCAGGTATCAGGCCTCCTGAAGCGTTCCCAATTGCCCAGCTATTGTATGAGGGTTTGCTTCCCATCAAGCAGCAACTGTCTTCGACGCCACGAGTATGGAGGCGATTGGAAGAGTCATTGAACACCTTGATCGCCAGGCAAACCAACTCCCTGGCTTTGGAAATGGACACGCTGACCTTTGAGCGCTACCTGGAGCTACGGCGCGTGGATAATTATGGAGAGTGGGCTGCCATGATGACTGAATATGCGATTGATGTGGATATGACTGACACCTTGGCTGCCGATGAGTCGCTCGTTGCCGTAAGAACAGCTGCTATCGACTCGATCACGTTGGTGAACGATCCTTATTCGTTTCGAAAAGAAATACACATCGCCGACTCTGTCAACTCCGTCTGGCTGTTTATGCGCTTGGAAGGGATCACTCTCCAGCAAGCACTCGATAAATTAGCCGGCATCGTACTGGAAAATGAGAAGAAACTTATTGCCTCTCGCGACAAGGTCCTTGCCGGACCGCTCGGAGAGCGCAACGACGTACGTGAATACCTTACGGAACTGGAACATCTCTGCTCGGGAAATGCGGAGTTCCATGCGGTCAGCACGCGTTACCACGGAAGTGATTTCAAAGGTAAACGATTTATCTGCGGGGAAGTGACCATCAAACCATTGCCCTCTACCGATGAGATCGCCGCTGCGGATATTGCAGAAAAGCAGGCCGGCCGCATGAAGTGATTGTCACCAGGACTGCTATCAACCTCGAGGGTAGATGTCATGTACGCTCCGGATCACACCAACGAAACCGATCTCTCATCATTTCCTTATCCAGACGGCTGGTTTGTGATTGCCACCACTGATGAGCTCAAGCCTGGTGCAGTCATTACCAAACCTTTCATGGGGCGGGATGTTGTGCTCTATAGAACAAATTCTGGTGTCTTGTGCGCTGTTGGCCCCTATTGCCCTCATCTGGGTGCGCATCTCGGCGATGGCAAGGTAGAAGGCGAGGATATTGTTTGCCCTTATCATAAATTCGCCTTTGCGCCCGATGGTCGCTGCGTGCGTACTGGCTGCGGCGACAAGCCCCCACAAGCCCGGTTGGAGAACAGACACGTAAGGGATTGGAATGGCTTCATTGCTGTTTGGCAAAGTGCACACGGGCTGCCTCCGGAGTGGGAACTACCAGAGTTCGACTGGACGGGTTACGGCCCGGCGATAAAAGGCCTGCGTACCCACCCCGGCAGTCTTCAGAATGCGACCGAAAATGCCTTTGACACTGCTCACCAGCACACGCTGCATCGCTGGGAGAGCAACACCGTGTCGCAACAGCCGACAGCCAATGGCCATCGCATGGATATGCTTACTCGCTTAACCGCAAGAGGGCTTCCGGTCATCCTGGATTTCAAGTTGTACGGCCTCGGCTTGATGCGTGTGGAAATGAGCCTGAAGCGTGCCGACGTGCGCGCTACATTCCTGGTGGTGCCCGCCCAGATTGGTCCTTTGAAATGGACATATCGGGAAAGCATGAGGCTGCGTATCGCTTGGCTTGTGAAATGGCCGGCGTTTTTACAGAAACTTGTATACGGAGTGTTCTCTGTTGCTCTTTTCCATCTTTGGTATCTCCCACAGCTGAAACAAGACATGGATATCTGGGAAAAACGAAATTACCCCCTATACCCGAAGCCATCAGCTACCGATGCGCCGCTACTCACATATCGTCGTTGGGCGGCACAATTCTATCCGGTGGAAAAAAGTAAACGTTCCGCCAGCCCTGAAG
Source organism: Pseudomonas sp. Mn2068 (assembly GCF_049319725.1). NCBI lineage: Bacteria > Pseudomonadati > Pseudomonadota > Gammaproteobacteria > Pseudomonadales > Pseudomonadaceae > Pseudomonas > Pseudomonas sp. Mn2068. The sequence goes on from NZ_JBMOUG010000001.1 coordinate 235,006, forward strand.
CCGGAAGATTCGGAGCGGATATCTCTGATGCGAATATCCATTGCGGTAACCAACGCATCGGTAATTGAACCCTATGGCAGGTGATCGGGGCCGTGCAGGCGCTCCTTGATGAGCGCGCCCCGTATTGAGTCAGGGGCCGTTCATTGCTCCAGCCAATCGGCATAAAGACTCGGGAATTTCCGGCTGACCCAGTCGATAAACGCCTGCACTTGGGGGGCAAGATGCGAGCGGCTTGGATACAGCAGCGACACGGGACGTGGCCGTGGCCTGAATGACTTGAGCACTTCGACCAGTGACCCATCGGCCAGACAGCTGTCCAGCGTGATGCCGGGCGCCTGCAGGATACCGAATCCCGCGACACCGGATTGGACGTAGGCGTTGGACTCGTTGACGATGATGCCGCGTCGATTGACGTAGCTCCTTTCGGTTCCCTCCTGCAGGAAATGCCACGGCAGCGGTCGATGGTTTTGTCCGGAGAGAAAACTGACACCGCGGTGAGCGCTCAAGTCATCCGGTGTCTGTGGGCTGCCAAACGCCTGCAGGTAGGAAGGTGCGGCACACGTCACCATGGTGGCCAAGCCTATGCGCCGAGCGATCAGGCTTGAATCCGGAAGTTCGCCGATACGCAGCACACAGTCCACGCCTTCGGCCACCAGGTCCACGGTTCTGTCGGTGACACCCAGGGTCATTTCGATATCCGGATGGCGGTGGGTGAACTCCTGCAAGCTGGCGATGAAGGCGGGCCGGGAAAAGGCGCTGGGAATGTCGACGCGCAACTTGCCGCGCATGGAGGCGCCGGTCAGATCGAACATGGAGGTGGCGGCGGCGACATTGCCAAGGATGTCTTTCACCCGCTCGTAGAACTGTTCCCCCTCGGTGGTCAACCTCACTCGCCGCGTCGTGCGCTGGAAAAGCCTGACGCCCAGCGAGGCCTCCAGTTCCTGAATGGCCCTGGTGACCTGGGGCCGCCCCAACTGAATGGAATCCGCCGCTTTGGTGAAACTGCCCAGCTCGGCTACCCGGGCAAACACCTGCATTGACTGGAACAGTTCCATGGCGCCTCGGACGGGTTGTTTGTTGCCAATCATCATCTCTACCCGAAGATGATTGTTGCTCAATAGCATAACAGTCTTGTCATGGCCGACGCATTTATCGAGTCCGGCAGTGGGTAAACAATGGCGGCATTCCACCAGATCCCTGGTGTCCTTCGGAGAAACACAATGAAAGCCTGGCTTCTCAACGATTTCGGACTCGACAACCTGATCCTCGGCGAAACCCCTGCACCAGTACCCCAGGCCGGGGAGTTGCTGGTGAAGGTCGGTGCGGTTTCGCTGAACTTCCGTGACAAGGCAATCGTCGATGGCATCTACGAGCCGCACAAGGTGCCGAAACCGCTGATACCCGTGAGCGACGTAGCGGGCAGCGTCGTGGCGGTAGGCGAAGGCGTCGACCGATTCAAGATCGGCGACCGCGTCAACTCGCATCTCTATTCGCGGTGGCTGGACGGTGCGCCAGGCCCCGACGAACCCGACTATTGCTTCGGCTCGCCGCTGCCCGGTGGCCTTGCCGAGTACATGATCATCCATCAGGAAAGCGCCGTGCGCGCGCCTGACAACCTGTCCGACGAAGAGGCTTCGACACTGCCTATCGCGGCACTGACGGCCTGGTACTCGCTGGTGGATTTCGGGCAGATCAAGCCGGGTGAAAGCGTGCTCGTGCAGGGCACCGGGGGCGTCTCGATCTTCGCCGTGCAACTCGCCACGGCGCTGGGTGCCAAGGTCATCGTCACGTCGAGTCGCGATGAAAACCTGGAGGCCGTGAAGAAGCTCGGTGCGGTCGCGGGTGTGAACTATCGAACCCACGAAAAATGGGCGGAAGAAGTTCTGAAACTCACGGACGGCAAGGGCGTGGATCTGCTTCTGGATGTCGCCGGCGGCAATGGTCTCAACCAGTCGATCGCGGCAACGAAAGCCGCTGGCAAGATCGCCCAGATCGGTTTTCTGACCGGACAAACGACAGCGTTGAGCCTGATGCCCCTGATCTTCCGTCAGACGACTCTGCGGGGTATCGCCGTGGCTCCGCGCTCATCCTTTGATCGCATGAATGCCTTCCTCGAGAAAAACCGGATTCGTCCTGTCATTGACCATATCTATTCATTCGAAGAGGCACGCCAGGCCTATGAGCACCTGGGCAAGGGCGCATTCGGCAAGGTGGTCATCAAGGTTTCGTAACGAAAGGCCGCCGCCGGGGGCTGGTGATGTCCGCAGGGGTTGTTTTTTATTCAGCCCCGGCGTGGTGCCCGATGGCCATGAGCGCTCGCCGGAACATCGCCACCAGTGGCTTGGGGTCGTCCTTGCGCCAGATGGCATGGACTTTGACCTGTGACGGGTACCAGGGCAGTTCGCGAAAGATGACGCTGTCGACCAGGCAATCCCTGAGACTCGCCTGGACAAAGGTAATGCCCAACCCCGAGGCCACCAGCCGCAAGGCGGCCAGCAGGTCATCGGCTTCGACCTGGATGTCGGGCAAGAAACCGCACGCCGAGCAGTTCTCGAGAAAACGCTGGCGGGCCGCCGGGTTTTTCGCGCCGGCCAAGGCCACCCAGCGCTGGCCGTTCAAGTCCAGGGGTTCGAGGTTCGCTTGCGCGGCCAACGGGTGTTGTTTGCCCAGGGCCAGCAACAAGGCTTCGGTCGAGATCGCCATCGACGCTATGTCCGCGCGCTCAGGCACTGAATACACCAATCCGAAATCGAGGGGTCGGCCCAGCAGGGCCTCGGCCTGCTCCGCGGAGCTCAGGGGATGGAGTTCGAAGGTGGCGCCAGGGTGGCCTGATTGCAGGCCGGCCAGGGCCCGCGGCAATACACTGGAGTGCATGGCGGCCTCGACATAGCCCACGGCGATATGGCCGCTCTGGCCAAGGGCAATTCTGCGTGCCGTCGCTTCGACTTCAGAGGCATGGGCGACCAGGCTGTACGCCTCTTGCAGGAAAAGCCGTCCTTCGTCGGTCAGGCGCATTCGCTGGCGCGTGCGTTCGAACAATTTCAGGCCCAATTGCGCTTCTAACTGCATGATTTGCCGACTCAACGGCGACTGCGAGATATGCAGGTGACTGGCGGCCTGTCCGACATTTTCGGTTTCCGCGACGGCGATAAAGGCAGTCAGTAAACGAATATCCAGGGTCATGTAAATCTTGTCTCAAGTCATGCAGAACGCGTCTTGGACCAGAGTAATGTTTTTTGCAACTATCGGTGAGCGATTTAAACCACCGACATCTTGAAGGAAACAGACATGCAGTTCATCACGCTGTCACGCCGTGTCTCGGAACGTTTTTCCGATGCGGACTTCGCCCCCCATCTCGAGGCCGAAGCACAGCAGGCCCGGGCGCTGTATCTGGAGGGTTTCATCCGCACCATCTGGCACCGTGGCGATATGGGCGGCGCTTGCCTGTTGGTGGAAGCCGAGAACGAAGCCGCCGTTCGGGAAAAGCTGGCAACCCTGCCGCTGGTCAATTCCGGGATGCTGGAAGTCATGTCGGTCGTACCGTTGAAGCCCTACGCGGGATTTGGCCCGAGAACCCGGTAACCGCTCTTCGCCCGATATTAGTTCGTACCAAGCCCGAGGAGGCACTCGATGCAATTCGTCAAACTAGGTAAGACAGGACTGGATGTATCGCGCATTTGTCTTGGTTGCATGACCTTCGGCGATGCCGGGTCCGGCACCCATTCCTGGACACTGGACGAAGGGGCGAGCCGGCCCATCTTCAAACATGCCGTGGATCGAGGCATCAACTTCTTCGATACGGCAAACAGCTATTCGGCGGGAACCTCGGAAGTCATCGTCGGCAAGCTGCTCAAGGCCTTCACCCGCCGCGATGAAACCGTTGTCGCGACCAAGGTATTCTACCCGCCCAACATGGGCCAGGGCTCGGACAGACCCAACGACAAGGGCCTTTCCCGCAAGGCGATCCTGTCGAGTATTGACGCGAGCTTGACCCGCCTGGGGTTGGACTACGTGGATCTCTATCAGATCCATCGCTGGGATTACACCACGCCGATCGAAGAGATCATGGAGGCGCTGCACGATGTGGTGAAAGCCGGCAAGGCCCGCTACATCGGCGCCTCGTCCATGTTTGCCTGGCAGTTCGCCAAGGCCCAGGAGGTTGCCAGGCGCAACAACTGGAGCCGGTTCGTCTCCATGCAGAACTATCTCAACCTGATTTATCGAGAAGAGGAGCGGGAGATGATCCCGCTTTGCATGGATCAGGGGATTGCCCTGATGCCCTGGAGCCCGCTGGCACGAGGGCGACTGACCCGGCCTCATGGGCAAGAGACCGAACGGAGCAGAACCGACGTCTTTGGCAAGTCAGTGCTGGACAAGACCGACCTGGTCGACAGCAAAGTCATCGGCGTCGTGCAGGAGATTGCCCGGGAGCGCGGGGTGTCGATGGCCCAGATCGCCATGGCCTGGGTACTGGGCCATCGCGGGGCACCCACCCCCATCGTGGGCGCGTCGAAGGCCGCCCAGATCGACGATGCGGTGGCGGCGCTCGATATCGTGCTGTCGCAAGAGGAGAGGGCGCGAATGGAGCACTTCTACGTTCCTCATGCGGTGACCGGGTTCGTTTGAGAAAACGATAGCGTCCTTGCACGGCACTCCGGCGCTCATGCCCCCTGATGGCAGATGACTTTCGTTACGTCATCGGGGCAACGAACGGCTCATGCAACGTCGGAGTGCTGCCGGTCGCCGCCGCTTGCAACCACTCTCGCAGTGCACGAATCTTCGGCAACTGCGCCCGGTGCGCCGGGTAAATCAAGAAGTAGGAAATACCCTGGTTGAGCTCGATATCGAACGGCGCGACCAGTACGCCATCGTTCAGGCTTTCGCGCACCAGATTCAGATCCCCCAGTGCCACGCCGTGTCCCCGCGTCGCGGCCGACAGCGCAAGATCCAGGGTGTCGAACGATTGCCCCCGATGGGCCGCCACGCCCTCCACGCCAGCCGCTTCCAGCCAGCGACTCCACCCCTGGACGGGAAAGCAATGCAGCAGCGGCAAGTGCTTCAGGTCGGCGGGCACGGCCAGGCGTTTGGCCAGTTCCGCCGAGCAGACCGGCGTCAGGCGCTCCGGCATCAAGGGGATGGCCTCGACATCCTGCCAATCCCCGCGACCCTGAATGATCGCGGCATCCACGTCGCTGTCCTCGAACCGTGGTTCCCACGCATCGTAGGTCGTCACCCGCACATCCATGTCCGGCATCACCGCGCGCAGCCCCGGCAAGAGGGGAAGGAACCAGCGCGTCGCCAGGGTGGGCGGCATTCGCAGGGTCAGTACCTGGCCGGCGTTGCGCAGGCTGTTGCACAGGGTGGTCAGGCGCGCGAAGGCGTCTTCGACCACGGGCAGCAGCGCTTCGGCTTCAGGCGTCAGCCGCAGGCCGGTCTTGTGACGGATGAACAGCACGACGCCCAGGTGTTCCTCGAGCTGTTGCACCTGGCGGCTGATCGCACTCTGGGTGACGAACAGCGCCTTGGCGGCGCGACTGAAGGTGCCGCAACGAGCTGCCGCGGCAAACACTTCCAGAGCGTGCATGGGCGGCAGGCGACGGTTGAAGACGGGACTGTCCAATACATGATCTGAAAGCATGGATCGCATGAGAATTTACCGCGTTTACTCTTGTATCTGCGCAGCTTAGCTTAGTTGGGTCGACTCACATAACGCTGTTTATCGCATGGATAGCCTGGTGAGTCCGCTTCTCTTTTCATTCCCTGGAGCCGCTACGCGATGAAGATCAAAAGCATCAAGGCCACGCCCATCAACCTGCCCCTGGACGCACCCTATGTCTGGGTTTTCGGTGAGCTGCCAGGCTTTTCCACGACCATTGTCGAAGTCGAAACCGAAGACGGCCTGGTCGGTCTGGGCGAGGCACCTTCCTGGCAGGCCGCGGCGATCATTCGCGATCAGATCGCACCGAAACTGATGGGTCATGATGCCTTTGATATCGCCGGTGCCGAGTTCCTCTGCCTGCCTTACTTCGCGGGTGTCCAGAGCATCAACGACAACGCCCGGATCACTGCCTTCGGTGCCGTGGAAATGGCCCTGTGGGACCTGCGCGGCAAGGCCTGGAAGCAGCCGCTGTACCAGTTGCTGGGCGGTGCGGTGCGCAAGGACATTCCCTTCACCGACTACTTCTCCCTGCGCAACGATGGCCCGTTGCAAAGGGATGGAAGCCGGGTGCGCGGCGAGCAGACCCCGGAGGCGGTGGCCGACTACTGCGTGATGCTCAACGAGACCTACGGCACGACGTTTTTCGAGGGCAAGTTCTCCACCCATGACCCGAAAGTCTCCCTGCGCATGCTGGAGCTGATTCGTCAGCGCCTGGGGGATGACGTGATGCTGCGCATCGATTCGAACCAGGCCTACTCGCTGGCCACGGCGCGCCGGCTGATCCGTCCCCTGGAAGAACTGGGCGTGCGCAACTGGGAGGACCCGGTCTCGACCCTCGACGAAATGATCGAGCTGCGCCGCCATTGCTCGATTCCGTTTTCCACCCATAACACCGACATCGCCCGGGCGATGGTGCACAAGGTGCCCGATGCGATTGTCGGCAACCCGGCGGTCCTTGGTGGTATCGGCCGACTGCTGCGCTTCATCGGCGCCTGCGAGCACGCCGGCATCGACTTCTGGTGCTACAGCGGCGATTCGGGGGTGGGCAGCGCGGTGTACCTGCATCTGTGCGCCGCATTGGGCTGGATTCGCGAGCCGAATCAGTCGCTGTTCCGCATGCAGGTGACCGACGTGATCGAAGAGGGGCCGTTCGTGCCACGCAACAACACCGTACGCGTGCCAGAAGGCCATGGGCTGGGTGTGACGCTGTCCCAGGAGCGCCTGGCGCACGGCCATAAACACTTCCTCGAACACGGTCCGATGAACAAATACCACGACCCGGAAAAGCCCGGCACCTTCCGCCGCCTGCCGCTCGTTTGATCTTTTTTGCGAGGTATCGCCATGCATCAGAATGTGATTGATCGTGCTTATGCGCTGCTGTCCGAGCGTCGCCCTGACTGGGGGCTGGAGCAGCCTTTCTATGTGGACCGGGATTTCTTCGAACTGGAAATGCAGGTGTTTTTCCGTCGCCAGTGGCTGTTCGCGGCCATGACCTGCGAGATCCCCAGGCCGGGTGACTGGCTGCGGGTGGAAGTGGGGCGTGACTCGGTGATTGTCATTCGGGGCAAGGACGGCGAGGTGAAGGCATTTCATAACACCTGCCGCCATCGTGGTTCACGGATATGCCTGGAGGAGCGCGGCAGTACCAAGCGACTGGTCTGCCCCTATCACCAATGGTCCTACGACCTGGACGGGCAACTGATCGGCACGCGCCTGATGGGCGATGATTTCGACCGTGGCGACTTCCAGCTGGCGCCGGTGGCGGTGGGCGTTGCCGGTGGCTACATCTTCATCAATTTCGCGGATGAGCCGAGCGACTTCGAGCCGTTTCGCCAGGACGTCGAACCCTACCTGCTGCCGCACGGCCTGGACGATGCCAAGGTGGCCTGCACCCAGACACTGGTGGAAAAGGCCAACTGGAAGCTGGTGATCGAGAACAACCGCGAGTGCTACCACTGTGTCGGTTCACACCCGGAGCTGATGCACATCATCACCGAGTTCGACGATCCGAACGACCCGCGCATGAGGCCCGAATACAAGGCGTTGGTCGAGCGCAAGGCGGCGGACTGGGACCGCCTGGGTATTGCTCATGCCCATACCCAGGGTAACGACCGCTACCGCGCCGTGCGCCTGCCTTTCACCGATGGTCGTGTGTCGATGACGGCCGACGGCAAACCGGGATGCTCGCGCCTGCTGGGCGACCTGACCGACCCTGACCTGGGCTCGGTGCGCCTGATGAGCCTGCCCAACACCTGGAACCATATCCAGGCAGACCACGCCGTGACCTTCCGCGTGCTGCCGATCGGCCCGGAAGAAACCTTGGTGACCACTCACTGGCTGGTGCACAAGGATGCCCGCGAGGGCGTGGATTATCAGGTCGATCGGCTCAGGGAAATCTGGGCCGTGACCAATGACCAGGACCGTCTTCTGGCCGAAAACAACCACCTGGGGATTCGTGGCAGTGCCTATCGCCCCGGTCCGTACTCCGAGTTGATCGAAGGCGGTACACGCGACTTCATCCGCTGGTACGCCGAGCAGTTCCTGGCCGAGCTGGCACCGCTGGCTCAAACGCAACTTATTCATCGGGAGAGTGCAGCATGACCCCTACGTTGATTGTCAGCCTGGCTGATATCGAAAACCGTGCCACCGCCGCGCTGGTTGCCAGCCATGTCAGCCCCGGCAATGCGCGGGCGGTGGCGCGCTCGATTGCCTTTGCCGAGCGTGACGGGCAGCAGATAGTCGGCTTGTCCTACCTGCCTACCTATTGCGACCACGCCGCGTGCGGCAAGGTTGATGGCAGTGCGCTACCGAGTGTCGAGGCGCTGACGCCCTCGCTGATTCGCGTCGATGCCCGCACCGGTTTCGCCCACCCGGCGTTGGCGGCGGGTATGCCCTTGCTAGTCGAGTCCGCACGGCGCCAGGGTATCGCGGCGCTGGCGGTAGGGCAGTCCTACGCCTGCGGTTCGCTGGGTTATTTTGTCGAAGCATTGGCCGAGCAGGGGCTGGTCGCCCTGATGGTTGCCAACGCCTCGCCGTCGATTGCCCCCCATGGCGGCAAGCGCGCATTTTTCGGGACCAACCCGTTGGCCTTTGCGACCCCGCGGGAAGGGCGCCCGCCACTGGTGATCGATCAATCCTCAAGTGTGGTGGCCAAGGTGGCGGTGATTGATGCGCACCGCCGGGGTGTCGCGTTGCCGGCTGGCTGGGCATTGGATGCCGAGGGGCGACCGACCACCGATGCGGCGGCGGCAATAGCCGGTAGCCTGAGCCCGATCGGCGGGTACAAAGGCGCCAGCCTGGCCTTGCTGATCGACATCCTGGCCGGTGGATTGAGCGGTTCCAACTTTTCCTTCGAGGCGTCTTCTTTCGGTGATTGCGACGGTGGGCCGCCACGCACCGGGCAACTGGTGATCGCTTTTGATCCCGCGGTCTTCGGTGGGGCGGCTTTCGTGGCGCGTACCGAAGCCCTGTTCAGTGCGCTGCAGGCCGAACCCCAGGTACGCCTGCCCGGTGAGCGTCGACTGCAAGCTCGCCAACACAACGAAAATGGCATCGAAGTGCCTGTTGAACTCTGGGAATTGATCGGCCGGTATGCCGACCAGGGATCGCCCGTTGCGCGTGCAGGAGGTGCCCGATGAGCCTGGTTCTGCTTGACCAGCCCTTGAGCGTCGCGCAGGTGGCCGAGATTGCCACCCGGCAAGCGGTACTGGAGTTGTCGAATGCCGCCAGAACGCGTATCGACAACGCCCATGCCATCGTGCGCAGCGTGGTGAACAACAACCTGCGGGCCTACGGGGTCAATACCGGCGTCGGTGCACTGTCCGATACGGTGGTGCCGCCCGCGCAGCAGAAGGCCTTGTCGCGCAATATCCTGATGAGTCACGCCGTGGGGGTTGGCAGGCCACTGGGTGTCAGCGAAACACGGGCGATCATGGTCGCCGCCATCAACAACTATGCGCACGGATATTCCGGCTTGCGGCTGGCGGTGGTCGAACGTCTGGTCCTGCTGCTCAACGCCGGTTGCACCCCGCAAGTACCGCGTCACGGCTCGGTCGGCTACATCAGTCACATGGCGCATATCGGCTTGCTGTTGATCGGTCAGGGCCAATGCGTGCTGGATGGTGCGCGGATGTCCGCCGCGGTCGCGCTCGATCGACTGGGGGTCAAGCCCCTGGTACTGGAAGCGAAGGAGGGCTTGTGTCTGGTGAACGGTTCGCCCTGTGTCACGGGATTGGGCAGTTTGCTGCTGGAGCGCACGCGTCGACTGTTGACCTGGGCGGATACCGTGGCCGCGCTCAGCTTCGAGACCCAGCGTTGCCAGATCCGCGCCTTGCACCCTGTATCCATGGCCTTGCGCCAATCGCCGGGACTGATGCAGGTCAGCCAGCGGCTGACCACCTTGCTCGCCGGTTCGGGCATTCTGCTGGCCGCCACCGGACGCAAGACGCAGGACCCCTTGAGCCTGCGCAGCATTCCGCACGTCCATGGCGCGGTGCATGACGTGTGGGCCCAGGCGCTGACGGTGGTCGAGCGTGAATTGGCCAGCGTCACCGACAATCCGGTGGTTTGCGGCAGCCCCGAAGCACCCGAGATCTACTCCCAGGCCCATGCCGTGGGGGCGGGCATTGGCCTGGCCATGGACCAGATCGCCGTTGCGGCGGCGCAACTGGGGGCCATCTGCGAGCGGCGGATCGATCGCATGGTGAATCCGCTGGTGAGCGGCCTGTCGCCTTTCCTGGCGGGCAGCAGCGGGGAGGAATCGGGGTTCATGATCGCGCAATACACCGCCGCGTCGCTGGTGGCCCAGAATCGCCGCCTTGCCGCCCCGGCCAGTCTCGATGGGGGTGTCACTTCCGGATTGCAGGAAGACATCCTTTGCCACCCGACACCGGCCGCGCTGAAAGCCCACAAGATCCTCGACAACCTCGAAAGCCTGTTGGCCATTGAACTGCTGGCGGCCTGCCAAAGCTATGACCTCCTGGAGCCAGACCTGAAACCGGCGCCCGCGACGCTGGCCATTTATCAGGCGGTGCGCACACGCGTGACGCGCTACGCCGATGACCGTCCGCTGGGCGAAGACGTTGCCACGATCAGTCGACTCATTGCCCGCTACAGCCCCGACGACACGCTGTTTCTTTGCCGGGTGCAATGAACACGGGTCAGAGAACCCCGCAGAAGGCCAAGCCGATAGGAGAGTGCATTGATGTTTGAAGTCATCGTCGTAGAAAAACGCCAGGAGGCCGAAGGTGTTTGCAGTTTCGAGTTGCGTCGTGAAGACGGGCAGCCCTTGCCAGACTTCACGGCGGGCGCGCACATTGATGTGTGCGTGAGTGCCGGGATCACCCGCCAGTACTCCCTGTGCAACAGCCCGTTGGAGCGTGATCGCTATTTGATCGGTGTGTTGCATGAACCGATGTCACGAGGCGGATCGCGTGGCATGCACGAGGGGATTGGCGTGGGGGATCGGCTGTCGATCAGTGCGCCGAGAAACCACTTCCCGCTCACCGCGGGCGCGCGTAAATCAGTGCTGCTGGGCGGTGGTATCGGCATCACGCCGATGCTGGCGATGGCATTTCAGCTTGCCCACCTGGAGGCTGAGTTCGAACTGCATTACTGCGTACGTGAGCCTCGACGCGCGGCATTCCTGCAGCAGATTGCCGCGTCCGCTTTTGCCAGAAGCGTGCATCTGCACTTCGACAGTGGTGAGCGGGATCAATGGCTGGACGTCAACCAAGTGCTGGCTGCGCCCCGGGCTGATACGCACCTGTACGTCTGCGGACCGAAGGGTTTCATGGACCATGTGATAAACACCGCGTACCGCCTGGGTTGGCCGACCGGGCAGATTCACCGCGAGTATTTTGCGGTGCCGGCCGTGGCGCACGCTGTCGATCAGGCCTTCGACGTCGAACTGGCGGAATCGGGGTTGGTGCTCCAGGTGCCAGCGGACAAGAGCGTGCTTGAAGTGCTGTGTGCCTCTGGCATCGAATTGCCTGCTTCGTGCCGACAAGGGGTCTGCGGTGCCTGCATGACAGCGGTCATTGACGGTGTTCCGGATCACCGGGATGTCTTCATGAGCGATAAGGAGCATGCGTTGAACGACCAGTTCACGCCGTGTTGTTCGCGCTCGAAAACCCCACGACTGGTGCTGGCGCTTTAGCAGGTCGACGTTCTGCGGCCTAGCGTCCGGCCAGCCGGTGGAGTAACGGCAACAAGACCGCCCATATCAAGGCCAGCAACACCGCACTGGGCCACGCCCCGAACGGCAGGCCGATGCCTGCCAGTTTGGCGCCAGCCAGATAGGACAGCGGCCCGGCACAGGCGCCCAAGAGGCTGCCCAGCCACCAGGGGCGCGCGGTCCACCTCAGGCTGTGACGCAAGGTACTGGCAAACAGCAGCCAAAGGATGGCCAACCAGAGGGGTAGCACTACCTGGGAACCGGGGAAATCAAACAGCCCAAGGTGCAGCAGGGCGCTGTCCAGGACCCAGCCACACGCCGCCACTTGCAACAACAGGCGCCACTCGTTGCGGTCGTCGGCAATCCACAGCAGATGGGCAGCCAGGCAGGCCATGGCAATCAACAGCAGCCACGGCCGCTGCGCGCCCAGCACGCAGGCAAACCAGCCGAGCTGGAACAATCCGGCGTTCAGCAACAGCCGCCCCTGCTTGCTCACATCGAAAGACCGCTGGCTACAAAGCCGATGCCGCAGTGATCGCAGTAAAAGCCCTCCACCAGTTGTTGCAATGGGGGCTCTTTCAGCAGCTCTGGTTTGCACTCGTCAACAGCCAACTGATCCACACGCCGAAAGCCTGCCTTCTCCTCACCATTGAAACGCTTCCTGGGGCTGGCCGCGCCGATCAGCATTTTCTTCTCCCGGACGTGTTGGGCAGATCCACAGCGTGGGCATTTTTCAAGATTGTGCGGCATAAGATGACTCGACTCGAGGCGGTAGTGGTTTTATGCCGGAGCAGGCGATGCTTTGCCATACCCATCATCCGTGGGTGTTGGCGGTGCTTTCGGCCGCGATGCTCGAAAGCGGCTCGGGTTGGCCCCAAACACCCTCAGCATCAACCGACGCAAGGCGGTCGCGTCTTCATAACCCACGTGCGCCGCGACCTGCTCGATGGTCATCCGGCTACTCTCGATCAATTGCCGGGCGCGGTTGAGTCGTACGCTCTGCAGGAGCGCCAGGGTGCTCTTGCCCGTGGCGGCCTGGACGTGGCGGGAGAGGGTGCGCGTGGACATCGCCAGTTCATCCGCCAGCTCCACCACGCTGGGCAGGTCCGGCAGGGCCGATTCGATGCGTTGTGTCAGGCGGGTCACCAGGTCGTTGCCGTTGGACAGCATCATCGGGACGATAAATGGCGACTGGGCCTGGCGCCCGTCGATCAGCAGCAGCCGACTCACCTCGTCGGCCAGCGGCGCGCCAAACCGCGAGCGCAGCAGGTGGAGCATCAGGTCTGTCTGTGCAAAGGCCGCGCCCGCCGTGGTCACCGGACCGTCGGTGCACACCATGCGGTCGGCGTCGACCACACAACGCGACTCCAGTCGGCGTAACTCGCCGGCCAGCCACCAGGAGGTTGTCGCCCGACGCCCGGCCAGCAACTGGGCCGCTTGCAGCAGGAACACCCCGGTGCACGATGCCGCGAACGAACCCCCGTGCGCGCCGTGGGCCCGAATGGCCTGGATCGCCTGTTGCGCATCGGCGCTCGCCATTCTTGCGTCGATGTCCTCGGAGCTCTCAAGCCCCAGGCCCGGAATGATCCAGGTGGACTGATCGTCGGCGGCGCTGTCGGGCAGCGTTGTGGTTTCGAGGCTCAGGCCGCCACTCAAGGCCACCGACTTCCCGTCGGGGGAAACGATGCGCCAGGTGGGACGCGCCGCCTTCAGGCGCGGCGCCACTGCAACCGCGGCACCGAGGATATCCAGGGTGGCCGCCACGCTGCTGGCGTAGCTGCCGGGCAGGACCAGGAGAGTGAAATCATGCATTGTCATAAACCGCCGTAAAGGTGTCATAACGGACACTGGCAGCCTACAGGTTTGCGCCGCCTAATGCATGGCCTCTCATCCACTGGAGCCGTCCATGCCTAACATCCTGTTGAAAATCCCCAAGGGCGCTTTTCCCGGCGCAGCCCGTACCAACCTGGTGCGTGGCCTCAACGAGGCCGCCGCCATTGCCGAACGGATTCCGGCGGATCCCGCCACGCGCTTCTTGTGCTGGGTCGTTATCGAGGAGATCGAGCCGGGCAACTGGACCTGCGGCTCGGTCGACATGACCGCGCAGCTGGTACCGTGCATCGCCAGGGTTCATGTGCCGGCCGGTGTCCTCGACGAGACATCGAGGGGCCGTTATGTCGAGTTGATACAGCAGGCTTTCGTCGCGGCACAGCCCGCCGATGATCCGCGACGACTGATGACGTCGGTGATGCTGAACGAGGTGGCAGACGGAGCCTGGGGCGCCAACGGCGCGATCTGGAACCTGCCGGCCTTCGCCAGGGCGGCAGGTTTCGAGCACCTGCAGCACCTGGTGACGGGGCAGGACTGACGACCCGGGAAAAGCCGGGCGTTACAGCGAAAAGCGCGCCAGCATCCCATCCAGCTCCGCCGCCAGACGCCCCAGCTCTTGGCTGGCGGTGCTGGTCTGGGCGGCGCCGCTGGCCGTCTGCATGGACAGATCACGAATCAGCACCAGGTTGCGGTCCACTTCACGGGCCACCTGGGCCTGCTGCTCGGCAGCGGTGGCGATCACCTGGTTGCGCTCGTCAATGCCGGCCACCGAGCGGGAAATGCTCCCCAGCACATCCTTCGCCACCTGCGCCCGCTCACGCGTGCGGCCCGCCTGGGCGGCGCTTTCGGCCAGGGCCTGGACGGTCTGGCCGGTGCCCAGGTGAATACCGTCCATCATCTGCTCGATCTCCCGCGTCGAGGCATCGGTACGGTGCGCCAGGCCGCGCACTTCATCGGCCACCACGGCAAAACCGCGCCCCGCGTCACCGGCCCGGGCTGCTTCGATGGCGGCATTGAGGGCCAGCAGGTTGGTCTGCGCGGCCACGCTGCGGATCACCTCCAGCACCTTGCTGATGCCCTGGGTCTCCGTCGCCAGGGCCTGGGCACGCAGGCTGGCCTGTTCGACCTGATCGGCCAGGGCGCCGATGTCGGTCATGGTTTCGTCCAGTTGTTGCTGGCCCTCGCGCACGGCGGTGCTTGAATCGCGTGATTCGGTGGAGGTTTCCAGGGCGTTGCGGGCCACTTCCTCGACCACCTGGCTCATCTGCGTGACCGCCGTGGCGGCCTGTTCGATCTCGCCGCATTGCTGCTGCAAGTCCTGGGCGCTGTCATGCATGATCGCGCCCATCTCCTGGGTTGCCGCATTCAGGCGGCCAACGGCGCCACCGATCTGCTGGATCACCGCGTGCAACTGGTCGCGCATATGCCCGAGCATCTGCAGCAGTTGCGCCACTTCGTCCTGGCCATGGGCGACCACCACCTGACTGAGATCGCCGGCGGCGACGGTCTTGGCTACCTGCAAGGCCTGGCGCAGCGGCCGGGTGATGCTCACGCTCAGTCGCCAGGCCTGCAACAGCATCAGGGCCAGCGCCACGCCAATGACGATGGGCAGCAACAACTGCACCTGATGGAAGGTGCTGGCGGTGCTTTCCAGGGCCTGGGCGGTGGTCTGCTTGTTCAGTTCACGGAGCAACTGCACCTGCATGTCCATCAGCGAGCCCTGGTTGGACAGGTCGTTGTTGGAGAGGGTGGTGGCCTCGCTGATCTTCTTCTGTTCGACCAGATCGACGGCCTGCCTGAACAGCGTGACAAACTGCTGCGCGGCGTCCTGCAGCAACTTGATCGAGTCCCGCTCCGTGCCTTCCGGGACCTTGGCCAGGTACTCGGTGAACCCCTGGTCCACCTCGGCGCTGAGCTGTTGCAGGTTGATCTTGCGGTTGACCAGTTCGGCGGGGTCGTTGGCATACACCAGCAACAGCGCGGCCTCGGTGCGCATCTTGGCCAGGTCGATGGCGATGGCGTCGGCCTGGGCGATACTCGACAGCGGTCCTTGCTCGATCAACTCGCCCTCATGGCGAATATGCTGCATCGCCACCAGGCACAATCCGCCGATGGCGGCCAGCAACAGGGCGCACAGGCCGAAACTGGCCAGCAGGCGCTTGCCGATGCTCAGGCGACGCAGCAGGGCGGGGCGGTGGGACGGCTTGCGGAGAAAGGCAAAACGAAGGTTCACGGGCGCGGGCTCTTATGAGAACTACGCCAGCGGTTGTAGCAGGGCTGCGTGATGGCTTTATGTCATTAATGTGGATGTAGAAAATTTAATGTTGGGTGGCTGGTCGTGGCGCAGGTGGTGGCGTTGAATTGCGATGGCGCAGCGTGAACGCCGAGGGTGAGTAGGGGCTGGGGCGATCGCCTGCTCTTCCGGAGAACGACTATTTGGCTGGTGAAAGGAGCTCCGCCGCCTAGGGACACGCTGCTGCAAGTTGGCGGAAAGCTTTGCAGTGATGGTCGTACTTGCTTGCTGGCGACGGTGCTTACGACATTACTCTTCCTACCGCGCCTAGGAGTAACCCTGACGCTTAGAAGCACCACAAGAGCAGGGGAGTGAGTCCGTCCAGTCAGTGTCTGGCTAAACGGGCACGTATGACGAGCTCTTGGCCGAGCAGTTCGTCCCAAAGCATTGTGCTAAGGCATTTATAGGTAGGTCACAACAGAGTGGTAAAGAGATGTTAGAGGGCGAAGGTGATTTAGTCCGAAGTAACTGTACGAAGCATCCATTGAATTCATCTACATGTCTTTTTCTGTTGTGTGCAGAGGCTATTTTGTTACATTTTATTTCTATGTGGGTGGCTGAAGTAGGACGGATTCGTTGGGTTTTTCCCCAGGTACACCGCGTTGCTGTGACCTTTTCTGCCATCTGCTCTTTCATTTAGACGATTTTTTCTATTGATCCTTTAGGTTGCAAATTGCCATCATTGGGGGGCAAGTGAAAACCGTGAGGATGTGATGCGAGTCTTGACCAATGATGTAGCTATAGGGAAATACACTCAAGGTTCGATATTTAATTGCCTTCGAGTTTCCGATGGAAGCGAAAGATTCGGGATAGTTGTAACCGCCCGATGCGATATTGCGCATCAGAAAGCTCGAAATCTTGTCTGCTTACCTATATATCACTTATCTGAATGGATGGATGTTCGCGGGAATCATGAAGTTGCAGGGCAGTCGGCGGCAGCTATAAATAATATAGTATCAGAAATTCTCGGAAAGTATCAGGTTTCGAGTAGAGCTATCGATATATATGGGCTGGGCAAAACATTAGAAATACTAGGCGGGAAAGGAATTAGTGCTGCAGATAGGCTAAAGCTTGAAGTGCTCGAAGCGTTTATAGTTAAAAAGGATATCTCAGTTAATAATAAAATTTTAAAAGAGAATCGAAAAAAATACATGGATGGCTTAATTAGAAATCAACGTAGCGATACTTTTTTTGTAGAGCGTTTGATTTGTGGTGAGTGTCCGACTGGTTACGTAGTTGATTTGTCAGAGCCTATTTGCCTTTCGAAAAAGGCGTTGATTGAAGTATCAAAAGGGCTTGAGTATGTAAAATATTGTCGCGAGAAAGATACAGAATATAAGAATATAATTATTCAGGAGGGAGGGCATGCATGCTTTGTCTCAACTCTACTTTCTCCTTATGTGGAACTTTTGCTTCAAAGATTTTCAGGTTTTTATAGTCGAGTTGGAACTCAGGATATCTCAAAGAAAGACATGGAAGCAGTGAGGAGGCTACATGAAATTGATTGATTTTATTGGTATAACAGAAGAGTCTGCAAAAGCAATAATAAGTAATAGAGAGCTGCAAAGCGTTGATTTTGAAACCTCGCGCTCATTAATAAATATTTTGTGCAGGTGTGGCGGGGTGCAAGATGCAAGTGCTATTGGGTTAAAGCTAATTTCATATAAAAATGGGCAAATATTAACATTTCCTGGAGAGCAATATCGCTCTGAAAAAAATACCATAACTATAGACTTTGAAACCCTAAATTTTTCCAATGTGCAACCTGCGATGATCCTGACTGCAATACAAAAGCTTTTAAGGTTTGCCATAAAATTTTGGAATAATTTGAATTTAAATAATAATGAGTATCTTCCTCCAGGTTCGACAAAAGCTATTATTTTCCCATTTCCAATAACGACGGGAACATCTTATCGATTAACAGTTGAGCGTAATGCGGGGGAACGTAGGCTCTCAAGGCGTTTTTTAGGAAAGCATTTACTAACATATAAGTTTGGTACTACAGAAGGCAATGGGGCTAAGGAGGAATTTTCCACAACGAATTTTAATAAAGCAATTGAAGCTATTTTTGATCGTACTCTTTATAAGTTTGATCCTGAGCCTTCCGTTCAAAGTGATTTGGTTTTCAATAGTACAGACTTGAATTATGAGCCGCTTTCAACATCACTTTTGCTCGGGGCAGAGGACCCCTATAAAAAACTATCTTCTAGGCAAATCGAGTTTATAAGAAAACCATTCAGCCTACCATCTAGGATTGAGGGGCCAGCTGGTAGCGGAAAGACAATTTGTCTAGTGCTGAAATGTCTGCACTGGCTTAGAGATGCAAATGCATCAGGTAACGCAATAAAATTTCTATTCATTGTTCCAAGCCAAGAAATGGCACAGAATGTTCGATATTTTTTGAGATATTAGACCGTGATGCGACTTTTGATGTTGGAAATGATTATCAGAAAATAGAGATTAAAACACTTCAAGATGTTTGCAATGATTTTCTTAAAAATGATATCCATGAGTCTGAGCTGTTGGATGAGGATACGTTTGAGTCAAAAAATATTCAGCTACTCCATTTGGTTGAGGTGCTGCAGGAATACAAGTTGGATTTGGCTGGGCATAAAGGTTTTATATCAAAAGAGCTTTATGAGTTTTTTGAATATGATGATCTTTTTAAGATAGCAGAGCTTATGCGGCACGAGATAAGTGTCGTCATAAAAGGTCGCTGCGACGAAACTTTTGATAACTATCGTGATATATCTAGGCCTGCCTATGGCCTTCCTATTAATACAGAGGAGGATCGCCGTTTTATTTTCAATATATTTAATAGGTACTCAGAAATTTTAAATGCGCTATCCCAGTTTGATGTGGATGATATAGCGATTTCAGCGATATCTAAACTTGACTCGCCAATATGGCGCAGGAGAAGAAGTCAGGAAGGCTACGATGCATTGTTTATAGATGAGGTTCACTTGTTTAATATGAATGAGCTCTCTCTTGTTCATTTTTTGACAAAGAACTCAAAGACCACCCCTATTGCATACGCAATTGATCTCTCACAAGCGCTGGGGGATATAGCGTGGAATGATGCTGAGTTCTATGAGTCTATTGGGATTACTTCTCTTGAAGAAAAAACAACTTTAAGTGCTGTGTTTAGATGTTCGCCTGCAATAACTGATCTTGCATTTTCCATAACTTCTCATGGGGCAAATATTTTTACAAATTTTGATAACCCTATATCTCAAAGCCCCTATATTTATGGCGGTGTTTCTGATGAGGAGCCACCACAGTATTTTATGTTGAGTAGTCAGAAGGAGTTGCTAGAGCAAACATTTAAAGCGGCTGAAAAATTACGAACTTCTAAGGGTTTAAAGCGGCATCAAATTGCGATTATATTTTTTGATCGAATTTTATTTTCAGAGGCAATAAGATACGCATCGGATAACAAAAAGCCAGTCGCACAGCTTGTAAGGCGTGGGGATATAGAAGCAATTAAGAATGCGGAAAAAAGCTCGGCTAATATTGTTGCTGTTGCAGATTATGTCGGCGGATTGGAGTTTGAGGTAGTTATATTGGTTGGTGTGGACAAAGGTAGGGTTCCAAATCTTTCTAATATTACATCAATTGCTAGTAAGATGTATCAAAGTTATATATCGCATAACAGGTTGTATGTGTCCGTGACCCGTGCGAGAAGTACGGTGTGGATTATAGGGGAGGAAATACGAGGCGGGTCGGAGGTTCTAGAGGCTGCAGTTCATAATCAGAAATTAATCACACAGAAAAATTATAGTTTCTAGTGTTTGATTTTTTTGTAGCGGTCGGAGTGGAAAAGCCCTCCGTCATGCGCGATGACGGAAGGCTGTTAGTTTACAGCTAGTCTCCAGGCTTGTGCTTGTGGATAGGCAAAGTCGGGTGTTTTTTATCGTTAGGTGGATCCACATGCCGTCTGCGGTCGTCCTTACCATCTTCGCGTTTAGGTTTCGGACCTGGTTTGATATCAGTAAACATACGTACTCCCGTAAAGATCGCTAGGTGAGAAGCTTTGAAAACGTAGCACATAGCCAGCTATCTCGCTCATATCGCTGAAATAGCCGGAGCTGCCAAACCAGCCCTCGGGCCGGGCACGACAGCAGATAGGTGTGCTTCTTGCCTACGCTAAAGGTAGAGCATTTCGTTATTACAGGAATGTAGATACCACTTATTGAATCATTACCAATTTTGTCGGCCATGACTGAACGATTTTGGCCGATTCTGTTGAAAAAGTCGGCAATGCTTTGCGTATAAGAAAAGCACGCGTCCGAGATTGAAATCTTTTGTTTTTTCATAGACTTACAGACTCGGATTTCATGTGGCAGCGTGTAAAAAAGGTGTTTTCACCAGTCAATGATCAGGTCGTTTGAGCAGATAGTCTTTTCAACAGAATTGGCCGACTGCTGCTGTTGGAAATGTCTTATGTGGGCCAGCAATTGCGACCGACCCGTAGCCACCTAGCCTAGACCTTCCGACCAGACAGCATTCTCTGGTTCAGATCATCAACCACCGCCTTACCCATTTCGCAAAGGTAGTGAGACGCCCAGGCATAGCGCTCTCCATCTTTCTCCATGGCCGCGTCCAGGGCCAGATGCTTGGCGCAGTAAAACAGGTTGGATGCGTGCTCCATGGCGTCCTTGATCGGGATATCGGCGTTGACCCGAAACAACTGCTGATCACCCCCGCCGCAGGAGGCAAAGGTAATGACGCCGAGGGTCTTGATGGGAGGATGGTCGGTCATTGGACGCCTCCAGAGGTGGTGGAGGCAGAACGAGCATTGGTGCGAAACAACGAGAAAATACAAACTTCCATGGCATGACTCCTGATTTCAAGGAGCTGCAACAGTTCGTTTCCAGGCGAAGGGTGGCAGCTGTACGCGGGCTGGAAACCGGGAAATCAGGACCCCGGCAGACCCGAAGGCCTCCCGCGCACAGCCGCCATGACAGATTAGCGGGCACAAAAAAACGCCTGCAATCGTAATCTATGGAGGCGTCGAGCGCCTGATTTCTTGCCGGGTTTCCAGGCCCGGTCGCTGAATGAGCAGCGACATCCGAAGCCTAGTGCCCAGGTTGAACAGCGACAAGGCCAGGATTATTACCGATTGTGGCGGCAGAATTTCATTGGCGTAAAGCATCCTGGCGCTATGAGTCAGATGGCTTTTTTTCCGCCATTTCCTCCGCGGACGAAGGGGAAACCGGATTAGGGAGCAGCGTCTGATCCGCCTCTTCACCGGAGCCGATTTCGCTGTACTCCTTGCGCAACTCACGCAGCTCGCGGTTCTCCAGTTTGTCGAGGCACAAGGCGGCGTTTTGCGCGTCCTTGGTCACTCGCAGCAGCTCGTCTATCTTGATATGCAGAATGTCATTGTCACGGTTCTGGGTGTTCTGGATCAGGAAAACCATCAGAAAGGTGATGATGGTGGTCGAGGTGTTGATGATCAGCTGCCACGTATCGTTGTAGTGGAAATAGGGGCCCGTGGCGGCCCAGATGATGATCAGCACCACGGCGATCATGAAGGTCTTCGAGTTACCCGCCCATTTTGAAAGCTGTTGGCAAAACTTGGCGAATTTCATGATGGGATTCCTTGTTGTGTGTCCAGATATGGACATCAACTCATTCGTGAAATTCTTTGTTACATCCCGCTGCATGCGGTCATTTTCTGGCGCTTGTCCGATGGGCACCGAGAGCTCGGCACGCGGCCGGGCTCTCGGTGAGTGGTACGCATCAGGCGGCTATCTGTGCGGCATTCAGCTCTTTCTTGTGCTGCGCCTTCATGGCTTCCATCTGCTCGCCCAGGGCATCCAGGGTTTTCTTGCCCAGCAGTTTTTTCGCTTGAGGAAACATCTCGGTTTCCTCTTCTTCAATATGGTGCTCCAGCAGTTCCTTGACCACCTTGGCCCGGCCGGCAAACTCGGGGCTGCTGGGATCGGTGGTCTTGAGGTCGGGCAGTACCAGCGAGTCAACGGTGCGATGCTCTTCCTTGGCTTCGTAATACATTTCATCCTGCTCTTTTCCACCGGCTTTCTTGAACGCCGGATACAGGATTTCTTCTTCCAGCCGGGTATGGATGGAGATTTCCATTTCGAGCTTTGCCACCAGGTCCATGCGCTTTTTCAAGGCACGGTCGGTGGACTCGCTCAATTGGGTCAGGATGGCTTTTACACGTTCGTGGTCGGATTTCAGAAGGTCGATGGCGTTCATTGTTGTTGCCTCTGCTGTCACGGAAGGGCACGGGCAGCTCGATGGCCGCGCCGCTGTGTTCTCCCGTTGAAAGCAGCACTACTTGTGCCAGGCCCTGTGATTTGAATTCGTATTGTTTATCAATGAGTTGAAAAGCCCGTTGGGTGAAGGCGTCATGCAGTCTGCACGGACTGCGTCGCCAGGCATTGCAAATCAGCAAGTCGATATGCGTCTGCGGCCCTGTCCGGCGAGGAGGGCGCTTCAAGCAGGAATCCGCAGCGCCCCAGGACTTTTTTCGACCCCATGTTTTCCTTGTACACCGTGGCCACCAACTGCGTCAGTTGCCAGTGGGTCTGTGCCACATGGATCAGATGCCTTAGCGCCAGGGTTGCCAGGCCTTGTCCGCAAACGTCTTGATCGATCCGATAGCCGACTTCCGCCGAGCCTTTGGGTGAGTTGATGCTTTTCAGGTTGGCCCGACCGACGATTCTCGCGCTGGCATCTTCGATGACAAACGGATGCCAGGTCCCGGCGGCGAAACCGGACAGGTAGGATTCGATATGGTCGGCTGCACCTTGCGGCGAATAAAAAGAAGGCGCGCGGGCCTCGATCTGCGATTCGAACCACTCGCGGTTACGTGATTCGAATGCCAGCAAGGCTTCAACATCCGTGCTCTCCAGTTTGCGAACGCTGAACGGTTTCACTGGGTGACGCTCCTGTCTGCCAAATATCCTGGTTTTGTATCCCTCCTGATGGGGTGTCTGCAAGCGTTGAGTGCTTAGTGAGGTTTGCTTCGCTGCCCACTTGCTGTCCCAACAGCGCCCCCATCCCCCCCCACCGTACAAGACCGCGCCTATCGAACCCCGATAGGGGCATGTGTTGACGAAATTCGTACAGATTTACATCACAATATTGATTGATTAGTCTCAATCTTGTTTCTGTTTGTATATGTTGATTTATAAATCAATGTATTGCTGCGAACCGGAACGACCTCCGCATTCTGCTTGTAAAAACACAATAATAAGGTGGACGGGACGTGAGACTTATCACAATAAAAAAAGGCGGCCCAGGCCGCGGTCGTGGTTGGCTCGGGGCACTGGCGCTGGTCTGTCTGTCGCCGGCCAATGCTGTGAGTTTCAACCTCGGTGAGATCGAGGGGAAACTGGACTCTTCACTGACCTTCGGCACCAGTTGGGCTCTGCGTAATCCGGACAAGGACTTTGTCGGCATCGGTAATGGCGGGCGTGGCGACTCACGCACGGCCGATGACGGACGCCTCAACTTTCGCAAGGGAGAAGTCTTTTCGCAGGTCTTCAAAGGCGTGCACGACCTGGAGTTGAAGAGCGGCGATACCGGTGCCTTCCTGCGCGGCAAGTACTGGTACGACTTCGAGCTCAAGGATGGCCACCAGCATTTGTATGACATCCAGGATGATCATCGCGATGCCGGCGCCCAGTCTTCGGGTGTGCAACTGCTGGATGCCTTCGTTTATCACAACTATGAACTGGCGGATCAGACGGGTTCGGTGCGCGTCGGCAAGCAGGTGGTCAGTTGGGGCGGCAGCACGTTTATCAGCGGCGGCATCAACAGTATCAACCCCCTGGATGCCAGTGCGTTGCGCCGGCCCGGGTCCGAGCTCAAGGAGGGGTTGATTCCGGTCAACATGATCTATGTCCAGCAGTCGCTGAATGATGTCGTCAGCGTCGAAGGCTTCTACCAGTTGCAGTGGCAGAAGACCGTGATTGATAACTGTGGAACGTTCTTCGCCAGTTCCGACATTCTCGCCAGGGGCTGTAATGATCGCTATGTGGTGGCGGGCGCCGACATGAAACCGGGGGCCTCCGATAACAGCGGTCTGAATGGCAATACCATTTATCTGCCGCGTGGGCCTGACCATGACGCGCGTGACAGCGGCCAGTTCGGGATCGCCTTGCGTTGGCTGATGCCCGAGCTCAATGACACGGAATTCAGTCTGTACGGCATGAATTATCACAGTCGAACGCCGGTCGGCAGCTCGACGATGACCACCGTCAACCCCTTTACCAGCCCGGCGTTTGGAGCCGCGCATGCTTCCTACTTCCTGGATTATCCCGAGGATATCCGGTTGTACGGCTTGAGCTTCAATACGACGGTGGCGGGCGCTTCCGTGGAAGGGGAAATCAGCCATCGGCCGAACATGCCGCTGGCTTATGACGACCTGACCTACGCCACTTTGCGCCTGTCGCCGCTGGTGCCTTCGGTCATTCCGAACTCTGGCATCCCGGGCGATACGATCAAGGGCTACACACGCAAACCCTTTACCCAGGCCACCCTTAGCGTGACCCAGACGGTGGACCAGATCCTCGGTGCCAGTCGCCTGACGATGCTGGGGGAGGTGGGCTACAGCCACATCTCGGGTATCTCCGAAGGCCAGGACGGCAAGCCAAGGTTCGGTCGTGCCAGCGTTTTCGGCCCGGGGGAATACACCGGGGCCGGCGGTGTCGATCTGTGTCGGACCGTGCTGAGCGGGCGGCCGGAGTACTGCAATGACAAAGGCTTCTATACCCGCGACTCATGGGGTTACCGGCTGCGCGCCGGCCTTACCTATAACGGCGTGATCGGCGGTCTGGACTTGAGTCCGAACATCGCCTTTTCCCATGACGTGGACGGCTACGGGCCGACTTTCACCGAAGGCAGCAAGGCCATCAGTATCGGCATCAATGCCACCTATCTCTCCAACTACAACGCCAGCATCAGTTACACCGATTTCTTCGGGGGTGATTACACCACCAATACCGATCGGGATTTCGTGAGTGCCAGCGTTGGTGTGACGTTCTGAGGAATTGGATATGAGCAGAACAATAAGAACCCTGGGCCCATTGCTGGTCTGGGCATCACTGGCTTCGACTCCGTTGCAGGCCGCCGTGGACGCGGGCGAAGCCGCGAAACTGGGGACGACCCTCACTCCCGTGGGCGCCGAGAAAGCCGGTAATGCGGCGGGCAGCATTCCGGCCTGGACCGGTGGCTTGCCCAAGGATGCCGGCAAGGTCGTTGACGGCTTTCGCCAGGACCCGTTTACCGCGGAGAAGCCGCTGTTCATTATCGACAGCAAGAACGCCGCCCGTTACCAGGCCAACCTCACGCCCGGTCAACTGGCGATGTTCAAGCGCTATCCGGACACCTACAAACTCCCGGTATACACAACTCATCGCAGTGCCAATTGGCCGGAGTCGACCTATGCACAGATCAGGAAAAATGCGACGCAAACCGTGATGATCGGCGGCGGCAACGGGTTGGAAAACTACTCGAGCCCATTGGCGTTTCCCCTTCCCAGGAACGGCCTGGAAGTGATCTGGAACCATATCACGCGCTATCGCGGCGACAGTTATGTGCGCGTCACTTCAACCTACATGACGACACCCTCCGGGGATTATTCGTGGAAGACCGAGCGGGACACGCTGGCCTTCAGTGAACAGTTGAGCGACTACGATGCGGACAAGCAGAAAAACATCCTCTACTACTTCACTTCGGAAAATATCGCCCCCGCGCGCGACGTGGGGGGCGTACTGCTGGTGCACGAGACACTCGACCAGGTGAAAGAGCCCCGCATGGCCTGGCAGTACAACTCGGGCCAGCGCCGGGTTCGCCGGGCGCCGCAGGTGGCCTACGACAGCCCGGGACCGGGCAACCTGCGCACCAATGATCAGATGGATATGTTCAACGGTTCGCCGGATCGCTACGAATGGACGTTGGTGGGCAAGAAGGAACTCTACATTCCCTACAACAGCTACCGGCTGGCAGACCCGGCCAATACCGTTGATGAGCTGATCCGGCCCGGTCATCTCAATCAGGACAAAACCCGTTATGAGTTGCATCGGGTCTGGGAGGTGATTGCCACCCTCAAGCCCAGTGAGCGCCACGTCTATTCCAAGCGGCACCTGTTCATCGACGAGGACACCTGGAGCATTGTCGAGGCGGATCATTACGACAGCCGTGGCGATCTGTGGCGCGTGTCGGAAAACCACCTCATGGCGCTGTATGACGCTCGGTTGACGATCTCGGCGGCGGAAATGACCTATGACCTGACATCCGGTCGCTACCTGGCCAACTACCTGATCAACTCGATCAAGAATGCCTACCAGTTCGGAGTGAAAACCAAGAGTTCGGATTTCACACCGGCTGCCTTGCGTAATATCGGCATTCGCTGAGCTGATGCCATTCACTTGAAAGCATCACGTAGTCTGTAGGAGCCTGGCTTGCGAGCGAAGAGGCCCGTGAAATCGCTAAAAGCTTCGCGGGCAAGCCCGGCTCCTACAGGGGGGGCCATGTTCTCCCGCGAAGCCTGATCAATCGGGCAGCAGCCCGACATATTTGGCCCTGGGGCGTAGCAGGGGTTGTTGCTGATACTGCTCGTTGGCGTGAGCCAGCCAGCCGATGACGCGACCAATGCCGCCGAGGGCTACTTCCTGGCTGTTGAGGTTGAGCTTGCGGCCGATGAAGCTCAACAGCAGCAGAAACGCCGGTGGCTGTTGAGTGAGCTCCCGGGCGACTTCTATCGCCTTGAGCAGCTTGATGAATTCGGCATCGCTAGCGAATACCTCCGACATGGCGTCGAGCAGGCATTGCGCACGGGGATCGGTCAGCGCGTGCTGATTGGTATCAAATCCCGGTATCGACTCGCCCTGGCGAAAGCGCTGCAGGATCGGCGCGGTAGCGTCTCTGGCCATGCAGATTTCTTCCAGTAGCCGCGTGACGGTTTCGCTGCGTCCGGTGCTCAACCGCCGGCCACGGCTGGCCGCGAGCCCGACGATGGCGGCGTAGTAGGGCGTTACGCCCACGTTGGCGGCGACCCGTACCGTGTAGGTCGTCGGGTCCAGTTCATGGTCGATGCAGAGAATCAGGGCGCGACGTATCAGGTCCGCGAAGGCGGCGTCGACTCCCAGTGATTCGGCGATGAATTGATGCAAGGGCCGCGCATCCGGGCCGTTTGCGCCGACGGCCAGGGCTGCCAGCCAGCGCACGACATCGACGCCGGTACGGGCGTAGCCCTCGGGCGACAGATCATGGGCCCGAGGATTCTCATGCTCGATCAGCGGAAACAGGGCAATGGCTTTTTGCGCGGTGGTCATGTTCTCCAGCGATTTGAGCAAGGCGCCGATGCCCTTGGGGCGCTTGGGCAGGGGCGTGCTGTCGAACACACCGGGGGTCTGCCAGATCCATTGCGCCACTTCCTCGACGCTCGAGTGCTGTGCCAGCTCCACCACGTCCCGCCCGCGGTAGTACAGGCCCTTGTCGGTCAACAGGGTGATCGCACTGCTGGCCGCGATGCGCTGCAGCTCCGGCATCCCGCCGGCATCTTCCTTGCCCTTGCCCAAGCGATCTATATCCGCCGCCCAATACCGTCGGCTGCGCGAACCCTCGACCTTCAGCGAGCGCAGGTTCTTGCGGCTGACATAGGCATATAGCGTCGGCAGGCTGATGCCCAGTCGGCTCGCCGCTTCATCGGCGGACAGGTACAGATCTTCTTCTTGCGCATCCATCGGCAGGGCTCTCAGGTTGATGAATCTTGTCCAGATTTACACTTGATATATGGCTGTATATCGTACTGTCAACAATCATAACAATACATATATTGATCAATATATGGCAGTGCTTGGAGGCATATCGTGGAAGTAAGAGTATTGGCGCCCACCGGCGTGATCGGAGCTGGCTTCAAGGCCAGCTCTCTGGAGCGGGGCGTATCCCTGAGGCCGCATGTCATTGCTTGTGACGCAGGTTCCACCGATTCCGGTCCGGCCGCGTTGGGCAGCGGCAAGGCCAAGCTTTCCCGGGATGCCTGCAAACGTGACCTGCGGCTGTTGCTGCTGGCCCGGCAGACACTGGACGTGCCGCTCATCATCGGTTCCTGCGGCACCAGTGGCCGGGATATCGGGGTGGACTGGATGGCCGATCTCGCCCTGGAAATCGCCGATGAAGAGGGGCTGCATTTCAAGCTCGCGCTGATTTATGCCGACCAGTCGCCACAAGTCCTCAAGGAACGCCTGGCACAAGGCAAGATCCAGCCCCTGGTGCCTGCGCCACACCTGGATGACCAGGTGATCGACAGCAGCCACATCGTGGCGATGATGGGGGTCGAGCCGTTGTCGGCCGCGCTGGATACCGGTGCCAACGTGATCCTGGCCGGCCGTGCCAGTGACTCGGCGTTGTATGCCGTGGTGCCGGAGCGCATGGGGGCCGATCGCGGGTTGACCTGGCACGCGGCAAAAACCATCGAGTGCGGCGCGGCCTGCTGCGTCACGCCGGCGGCTGACGGGTTGATGGCCTACATCCGTGACGATCACTTTGAAATCGAGCCGCTGGATCTGGAGGCGCAGGTCACGCCTCTGTCGGTCGCAGCGCATACGCTCTATGAAAACAGCAACCCGTTCCTGTTGACCGAGCCCTCCGGCGTGGTCGATACCGAGCACGCCGTGTACTACGCGACCAGTGCACGTACGGTGCGGGTCAGCGGATCGGATTTTCATCATGCGCCGACCTACAGCCTGAAGCTTGAAGGCTCGCAATTGGTCGGCTACCAGACCGTGGTGATCGGCGGGATTCGCGATCCCAAGATCTTCATGGCCCTTGAAGCCTTGCTGCCCAAGGCCCAGGTGTATTTTCGGGCACGCATCGCCGAGCTGTATGGCAGTCAACTGAGTCCGGAAGACTACGACATCGATTTTCGCATCTACGGCCGCGGCGCGGTGATGGGCCCGCTGGAGGTCGAGACCGCTGTCGTACCGACCGAGGTGGGTATCCTTATCACCATTACCGCCCCCTCCCAGGAACTGGCGAGCAAGATCGCCAAGTTTGTCAGTCATGTCAGCGCGCACTTGCCGGTGCCCGGGTACGAAGGGTTGATCAGCACCATCGCCTACCCCTTTTCGCCACCGGAACTGGAGCGCGGCGCCACTTACCGCTTCAGCGTCAATCATGTGCTGCTGCCGGAGAATCCGCTGGAAATGTTCCGAACCAAGTTGCTGGAGGTATGACCATGACGACCATTGCCGAATTGTGCAGCCTGGTGCGCTCCAAGAATGCCGGGCCCTTCGTGCTGACCTTTGACCTGATGTTCACCAACCAGGCCAACTACGAACGCGTCAACAGGACCCGACCGATCACCAAGGCGCTGCTGGCGCAGATCTACCGGCAGAAGGAGGAAGACATCACTCTGGTCTACCACGACCAGGCGCGGGCGATAAAAGCCTCTTTTCCCCGACCGGTCTTCCAGGGCGAACTGCGTGACAGTGACTGCTATGGCGGTCAGCAATATGTGCCGCTGATGTCCATCAGCGTCCCGGCGTAATCTGCCTTGGCACGACGCTGTGTGTTTGCTCGCGTCGTGCCGGCTTGGCTCCCACAACAATAAGGAATACAGGCATGGCGCTGGTAGGTTTTGGCATGGTCATCACATTCATGTACCTGATCATGAGCAAGCGGCTTTCCGCGATTGTCGCTCTGATCCTGGTCCCGGTGCTGTTCGCCGTGGCCAGTGGCTTCGGCTCCACGGCCGGGACCATGGTGCTCGACGGCATCAGGCAATTGGCACCGACGGCGATGATGCTGATGTTCGCCATTTTGTTCTTCGCGATCATGTACGACGCCGGATTGTTCGAGCCGCTGATCAGACGGGTAGTGGCCTCGGTAGGCAACGATCCCCTGCGGGTCACGGTGGGGACGGCGCTGCTGTCCTCGGCGATATCCCTGGATGGCGATGGCTCGACCACAGTCCTGGTGGTCGTGACGGCACTGTTGCCGATTTATCTGCGCCTGGGCATGAACCCCCTGATCATCGCGGTCCTGCTGTTACTGACCAACAGTCCGATCAACCTGGTGCCTTGGGGCGGTCCCACTGCCCGCGCCGCGAGCGCATTGCACCTGGATGCGATGGTGCTTTTCGTTGGCTTGATTCCAGTCATCCTGGGGTGCCTGGTCTTTGCCTTTGTTGTCGCCTGCTGGCTCGGTATGCGTGAGCGCAAGCGCTTGAACTGGCAGGGAAGCGCCGTCCCCTCATCGGTAGATAACACGTCGGACAGTGCTGTCGATAGCCACCGTCCCGGTCTGATCTGGGTCAACCTGGCGCTGACACTGGCGTTGGTGGCGGCGATGGGGTTGCGGCTGGGGCCGCTGCCTGTGCTGATGATGGTGGCGTTCGCGCTGGCACTGCTGATCAATTATCCGAAGCTGGAGGACCAGAAGCGGCGTATCGCGGCTCACGCAGACAGCGTGCTGAGTGTGCTGGCGCTGATCTTCGCGGCCGGTGCCTTTACCGGCATTCTCACCGGCACCGGAATGGTCGATGCCATGTCGAACCGGTTTATTGCGGTGCTGCCCGACAGTGCCGGCCCGCACCTGGCGATCATCACGGCGTTTGCCAGTCTGCCGTTTACATTTTTCATGTCCAACGATGCCTTTTTCTTTGGCATCGTTCCCTTGCTGGCCAAGGCCGCGGCCCAGTACGGCATCGACCCGATGCACGTGGCCAGGGCCGCCGTACTGGGCCAGCCCGTGCACGCACTCAGTCCCTTGCTGGCCGCCGGCTACCTGATGAGCGGCCTGCTGAATCGCGAGGTCGGTGAATTGCAGCGCTTCTGTTTGAAGTGGTCGGTACTCAGCGCCCTGGTTGCCATTGGCGTGGCTTTGCTCTGCGGGGCGATTATCTGACCGGCTGACGGCAGCACCGCCTTGGACATCCCTGTCCAGGATCACTGCCGAAGACTACGACCGGGGAGTCAACAATCCAGCTGTCTCCCCACCGTCCACGGTGAGTGTCGTGCCGTTCACGTAGCTGGAAGCGGGTGACAGCAGCCAGTAGATGGCCTCGGCCACCTCTTGCGGACTGGCGAGGCGCCCCTCGGGGATTCGGGCTGTCAGGGCGGCCAGCCGCGAAGCGTCGTTGACCACCTTGTCCATCATGCGGGTGGCGATCTGGCCCGGGCAGACGGCGTTGAAGCGTACCTGCCCGCCATATTCCAGGGCCAGGGCCTGGGTCAGCCCGAGGAGGGCAGCCTTGCTCGCACAGTAGGTGGCCAGCCCTTGCTCGCCGGTCTTGCCGGCGATCGAGGAGACGTTCACTACCGCGCCTTTGCCTGCTATCAGCCCGGGCAGGGCATGCTTGGTGTAGAAGAATACCGAACGGGTATTGACCGCGAACAGCGTGTCCCACTCCTGCTGCGTGGTCTCGACGAAGGCCTTGCGCCCGGACATGCCGGCATTGTTGACCAGCCCGGAGAGCTTTCCGTCACTCAGTTGCAGGGCGGTGGCGACGACGTTCCGGCAATCGCTTTCGCTCAGCACATCCCCGGCCACGAAGGTACAGCCGGGCAGGCTTGCGGCAAGTTGCTCGCCGGATGCCTGGTCGCGCCCGCTGAAGACCACCGGATGGCCGAGGCCGGCGAGTTTGGCCACGGTCGCGGCGCCGATGCCTTGGGTCCCGCCTGTGACGATATACATAGGGGTTGCTCCTGTTCTGGATGGGGCTGGGTTACGCCGCCGGTTGTTTGAGGGTTCTGCTCGAACGCAGGGAAAGCCAGGTGGTGGTCAGCAAACCTGCGAGGC
This sequence comes from Pseudomonas sp. Mn2068, assembly GCF_049319725.1. Lineage (NCBI taxonomy): Bacteria > Pseudomonadati > Pseudomonadota > Gammaproteobacteria > Pseudomonadales > Pseudomonadaceae > Pseudomonas > Pseudomonas sp. Mn2068. Next base: position 266,740 of record NZ_JBMOUG010000001.1, read on the forward strand.
CGACCACCAGCAGGAACGATGACATCGCGACAATCGACGGATCGATGGTGTCACGAATGCCGTCGAACATCTGCCGTGGCAAGGTGCGTTGGCCGGGGCCGCCGATAAACAGCACGACGACGATTTCATCGAACGAGGTCATGAAGGCGAAGAGGGCGCCGGAGACCACGCCGGGGGCAATGATCGGCAAGGCGATGGTGACGAACGCCCGAACCGGCGCCGCCCCCGACATGGCCGCCGCGCGCAGCAGGCTCATGTCCAGGCCCTGCAGGCTGGCGGCGACGTTGATCAGGACAAAGGGCGTGGCGAGCACGGTATGGGCGAGGATCATTCCGCTGAGGGTGCCGGTCAGGCCCAGTTGGCCGAACAGGAAGTACATGCCCAGGCCGGAAATCACCGGCGGAATGATCATGGGGGAAATCAGCAGCGCCAGCAGGTTGGTCGCGCCCGGCAGGTTGCGACGGGCGAAAGCGAGCGCGGCCAAGGTCCCCAGCAGGGTCGCCAGCGCGGTCGCGGCGACTCCGACGACCAGGCTGTTGCGCAGCGCCTGCATCCACGGTCCGGCACTGAAGACTTTTTCGTACCAGCGCAGGGACAGGCCCGGCAGCGGATAAGACAGGAACGTGCCGCTGCTGAAGGAAATGGGCACCACCGCCAGCAAGGGCATGATCATGAACACGATCATGGCGATGCCGAACAGGCGCAGCAGGTTGCGGCTGATGAAACAGAGGGTGAAATGATTCATGGACGTTCCCCGATTACCTGATCCCGGCGATCTGGCGGATACCCACCAGTCGGGCCGCGAGCAGATAGATAGCCATTACACAGAGTATCAACACCAGGCCCAGCGCCGAGGCCATCCCCCAGTTCACGGTGGTGTTGGTATAGAAGGCGATGAAGTAGCCCAGCATCTGTTCGCGCGCGCTGCCGACCAGGGTCGGCGTGACGTAGTAGCCCGCCGCGACGATAAAGGTCAGCAGGGTGCCGGAGCCGATTCCGGTCAGCGTCATGGGCAGGTAGACGTGGAAGAAACCCCGCACCGGATGAGCCCCCAGGGAGCCCGAGGCGCGCATGTAGTGCGCCGGAATGCCTTTCATCACGCTGTACAGCGGCAGTACGGTGAAGGGCTGCAGGATATGCACCATCACGATGTAGACCCCCAGCGCATCGAAGATCATCGGTAGTGGATGATCGATCAGGCCCAGGTTCATCAGGAAGGTATTGACGATGCCTTTCTCTTGCAGCACCACAATCCAGGCGGTGGTCCTGGCCAGCAGGGACGTCCAGAACGGCAGCATGACCGCCAGGATCAACACCATCTGGAAGGGCCGCGATGCCTTGACCAGCAGCACGGCAAATGGAAACCCCAGCACCAGGCACAACAGCGAGACCACGAAGGCGATCTTCAGTGTCTTGAAGGTGAGGTCCAGGTACACCCGCTTGTCCGGCTCGACCCGCTGGATACCGTGGGCGGTGCGCTCCAGATCCAGGGCGCTGAGCAAGTAGTAGGCGGTATAGGCCGGGGAGGCCCGTTCGAAGGCATCCCACAGTTCGGGCGTGGCCCAGCGCGGGTCGATGGCGGTCAGGCGGGCACGTGCGGAGTCACCGGCGACGGGCTGTTGATTGGCCTGCCACTGGTAGCGGCGGGCGGTGGTGGTGATGAGAAAACGATAACCGCTGTTTTCGTAGTTCATGCGCCGGGCGGCTTCGCCGACCGCGCCCAGGTTCTCGACATGGACAAGATCCTGTTCCAGGGCCGCAAACACGGCGTCACCGGGTACGCTCAGAGGGGCGCTGCGTTTTTCCTGGTCCAGCGCCTGTACGGTCCGGGGAAAGGCCTGGACCATCTCGGGATTGCTGACCGCGCGATAGAGCATCATCCCGATGGGCAGGACAAAGAACACCGCGGTGTAGATCAGTAGGGGTAAAAGCAGCATCACGGAAACCAGTCGTTTTTGCCGACTCGACTTCTGATGCGCGCTTGCAAGTGAATCCAGCGCCATGGCGGACATATCGACAGACCTCGAAATTCTCTGTCGGCGGCTTCGTCACGCACGAAGCCGCCGTTCAAGCAGGGGGTGACTTACTTCGCCGCCCAGTTGGTGAAGCGGGCCATCAGGTCTTCTTCGTAATTGACCCAGAACGGGGTATTGAGCAACAACGCGTATTCCAGGTTGGCCGGGGCGGTGGGCAGGCTGCCCAGGGTCTGCTTGTCCAGTGCCGTCTGGGCCTTGTCGTTGACGATGCCGTAGGGAATGGCCTGGGCAAAGGCGCCCTGCGCCTTGGGACTGAGCATGTAGTCGAGTATCGAGTAGCTCTCCTTGAGGTTGGGCGTGCCCTTGATGATCGTCCAGTAATCCATGCTGTAGAGCTGCTGGTTCCAGATCAGCGGGAAGTGCGCGCCCTGCTGGTTGGCGATGGCGATCCGGCCGTTGTAGGCGGCGGTCACCGCGACACTGCCGGACGACAGCCATTCAAGCGGCTGGGCGCCGGTTTCCCACCACTGGATGTAGGGCTTGATCTCATCCAGCTTGGCGAATGCGCGATCCTGCCCGGCCTTGGTGGCCAGTACGCTGTAGACCTCGGCAGGCTTGACGCCATCGGCCATCAGGGCGATTTCCAGGGTCATCCGCGCCTGTTTGCGCAGGCCACGCTTGCCCGGCCATTTCTTCACGTTCCAGAAATCCGCCCAGGTTTGCGGACCGTCGCTGGCGAATTTCCGGTTGTCATAGGTCATGACTTCCGACCAGACGATAGCGCCCACGCCGCAGGGAGCGAACTTGTCCGGCGGGATATCCGCCGCGCTGCTCAGCTTGCTCTGGTCGAGGGGCTCCAGCAGGCCTTGCTCACAGGCCAGGGCCATCTCGTTTTCGTCCATCTGCACCACGTCCCACGTCGGGTTGCCGGCCTGGACCATGGCTTTCTGTTTGGCGATGCCGCCGTCGTAGGTGTCCTGCACCACAGGCTTGCCGCTTTGCGCGGCATAGGGCTTGAAATAGGCCTTGTCGAAAGCTTCCTGGGTGGCACCGCCGAATCCCACCACCGTCAGGTCGCGGGCCAGGGTGGCCTCGCTGGTGAGAAAGGTCGCGGCGCAAATCGAACATACAAGGACGGTACGGCTGAATATCGAGGACATGTCTGTCCCTCCTGCTGTTTGAGGATGTAAGGGATTAGCCAGGTTCAAACGGGGCAGTAGCGAACTAAACGGTGTCGGAAGTGGTTTGCATGGTTGCCTCTCGGGTCATTGTTATTTTCGAGACTTTGGGTTTGGGGGCGTGCGCGGGATCAGGTCAGTTCGAATAGATGGGCGTCTTCGGTACTCCAGTCAAAGCCAGTGATCTGGCCGGGTTGCAGTTGTTTGGAAGCGAGATTGTTGGCGACTTTCACAATCAGCGGTTGCTGGTTGTCCAGGCGCAGATGCACCCGCAGGTGATCGCCCAGATAGACGCTGTCGGTCACGGTGGCTTGCCAGGGCATGGCCGCGGCGGGCCCCAGGCGGATGTTCTCGGGGCGGATGACCAATTCCACGCGCTCCGGCCGGCGACCGTTCAGGGCCTTCGCCGAGCCGCTGACCTGCAGGCCGTTCTCCAGGGTCACCTGGCAGACCTGGTTGTCGAGGCTGCGGGCGGTTCCAACCAGGACGTTGTTTTCGCCGATGAAGTTGGCGACATAGGCGTTTTCCGGATGTTCGTACAGGGCGGTCGGCGAGCCGATCTGCGCGATATCGCCCTGGTGGAAGACGGCCACCCGATCCGACATGGTCAGCGCTTCGCTCTGGTCGTGGGTCACGTAGACGATGGTGACGCCCAGGGACTTGTGCAGTTGCTTGATCTCGTACTGCATGTGCTCGCGCAGGTTCTTGTCCAGGGCGCCGAGGGGTTCGTCCATCAGGATGATTTCCGGTTCGAAGACCATGGCCCTGGCCAGCGCCACGCGTTGTTGCTGGCCGCCGGAGAGTTCGGTGATGCGCCGCTGCTGCATGCCATGCAGTTGCACCATGTCGATGGCGCGCTTGACCTTGGCTTGCAGGTCGCTGCGGTTCAGGCCGCGCATCCTCAGCGGGTAGGCCAGGTTTTCTTCGACGCTCATATGGGGGAACAGGGCGTAGTTCTGGAACACCATGCCCATGCCGCGTTGATGGGCCGGCTTTTTCTGGATCGGCGTGCCGCCCATGCGGATTTCGCCACGGGTCGGGGTTTCGAAACCGGCGAGCATCATCAGCGTCGTGGTCTTGCCGGAGCCCGAGGCGCCCAGCAAGGTCAGGAACTCGCCACGACTGATGCCCAGGTTGAGGTCCTTGATGACCAGGGACTTGCCGTCATAGCTTTTCTGCACGCCCTTGAATTCGATCAGCGGTTCGGTGGTATGAGGTACATCGGCCTTGGCGTTCATCACAGCGACAACCCATTGGCGACAGCGACGATATCCAGCGCGCGGGTCAGGCGTGCCACCAGTTCGACAATTTCCTCGGCTTCGATGATGAAGGGCGGGGCCAGGGCAATCGAGTCGCCCATGTTGCGCACGATCAGTCCCTGTTCGCGGGTGGCCCGTTCGACCTGGGCGCCTATGTTGACGGAGGCGGCGAAGGAGGCGCGGGTGTGTTGGTCGGCGACCAGTTCCAGCCCGGCCACCAGGCCGATTCCGCGGATTTCACCGATCAGCGGGTGCTGTAGCAGCGGTGCCAGTTGCCGGTGCAGGACGCGCCCCATCTCCCGGGTGTGCTGCGGCAGGTCCATTTCCTGATAGATCGTCAGGGTTTCCAGGGCTACTGCCGCTGCCACCGGGTGCCCGGAATAGGTGAAACCATGGCCGAAGCCGCCCAGTTGCTGGCTCTGCTCCTCGACGGCCTGGTAGACGTGGCCCGCGACGACGACGCAGGAGATGGGCTGATAACCGGACGACAGGCTTTTGGCACAGGCCATCATGTCGGGGGCGAAACCCAGGGTCTGATGGCCGAACCACTGCCCCGTGCGCCCGAAGCCGCAGATGATTTCGTCGGCCAGGAACAGGATGTCGTGCTTTTTCAGCAGTACCTGCACGCCGGCGAAATAACCGGGTGGCGGCACGATCACTCCGCCGGCGCCCATGACCGGCTCGGAAATGAAGGCGGCAATGTTTTCCGGGCCAGCGGCTTCGATGCGCTGTTCCAGTTCCAGCAGCAAGCGTTGGGTGAACTGCGCTTCGCTTTCACCCTCGACCCCGTGGCGATAGAAATGCGGGCACTGCACGTGCAGCACGCTGTTTTCCAGGGGCAGGCCGAAGGCTGCGTGCATGTTGGGCAGCCCGGACAGGCTGGCCCCCATGACCGTCGATCCGTGGAAACCCTTCTGATGGGCAATGATCAGGCGCTTGCGGCTATTGCCCCGTGCGCGGTGGTAGGCCCAGGCCAGCTTGATCATCGAGTCGTTGGCTTCCGAGCCCGAACAGGCAAAGAACACCTTGGGCTGTTCGAAGGGAACCAGGCCGGCGATACGTTCGGCCAGCTGCGCGACCACGTTCGGCACCCGGTGGTTGAAGGTGTGGTAGTAGGGCAGGACTTCCATCTGTCGCTGTGCCGCCCGCACCAGCCGCGCATTGGAGAATCCAAGCCCGGCACACCAGAGTCCCGACATCCCTTCGATGTAGTCGCGGCCGTGTTCATCGATCACATGAATCCCTGATCCACGCTCGATAACCAGCGGGCCTTGCTGCTGATGCGCCCGCAGATTGGTCTGCGAATGCAGGTGGAAGCGCACGTCCGTGCGGGCCAGTTCGGTTAGGGGGAGGGTGGTTTCCTGCATCATGACAAGCCTCGTTTGGCGTTACTGATCACTTATAACTTATATGATTGGCATTGAAATGGATGTCGCGCAAGCCCTCGGCGATAAAAAATAAAAACGCCAGGCGGTGGTTGATTCTACAAAATATAACTTATAAGTTGTAAGAAGAAGGCCATTTCAGGCCTCGATCAACCCACTCAGGAGTGCCCTCATGCCCGCTGCAAATCTTGCGGTTCGTGATCCCGTAACGCCGTTGACGCCCGAGCAGATTGCTCACTTGAAGGAGCGCGCACTGTTCGTGCGCCTGGAAACGGTGCGGCTGATTTCCATCGCCAAGGTCGGCCACTACACCTCGGTGTTTTCCTGTGCCGAGATTTTTTCCGCGCTGTACTACGACGCCATGCGCCTCAAGCGCGGCGAGCCGAAATGGCCTGAGCGGGACCGCTTCCTGATGGGCAAGGGCCACGCTGCCGTGGGGCTCTACCCGTTGCTGGCCGACTGGGATTTCTTCGACAAGTCCTGGCTCGATGACTACACCCGGCTGGGCAGTCCGCTGGGAGATCACCCGGACATGCGCAAGGTGCCGGGCGTGGATTTCAGCTCCGGCTCCATCGGTCACGCCTTGTCTGGCGGTCTGGGCATGGCCCTGGGTGGACGGCTGCGGGGCAAGGCATTCGATGTCTATGTGTTGCTGGGCGACGGCGAGATGCAGGAGGGGCAGGTCTGGGAGGCCGCCCTGGCCGCCGCGCACCACAAGACCGGCAACCTGATCGCCATTGTAGACCGCAACGGCTATCAGCTCGATGGCAAGGTCGATGACGTGGTCGGCATCGAACCGCTCGCCGACAAATGGCGGGCGTTTGGCTGGGACGTGCGCGAGGTGGACGGCCATGACGTCGCCGCCGTTGCCCTGCTGTTGCGCGAACTGAAGGCCGAGCCTGAACGCGAGCGTCCCGTCTGCGTGATCGCGCTGACATCCAAGGGCAAAGGCGTGGAGTACATGGAAACCGAACCCGGATGGCACCTGGGCTGGCTCGCGCCAGAAGATGAAGCGCTTGCCATCGAAGAAATCAAAGCCAAAGGAGGTGTCCAATGAGTGCGCCCATCAACCCCGATAGCTGGCAATACCGCCAGCTGAACGCAATCAATCCGGGGCTCAACTACCTTTCCGAAGGCCTGATCGATCTGGTTGCCCAAGGGCATGCGATTGCCGTCGGCACGGCGGATCTCCAGTACTCCAACGGTCTCAACCGGTTTGTCGAGAAGCACCCGGAACTGTTCATCCAGTTCGGTATCGCCGAGCAGAACATGGTGTCCGCCGCGGCGGGGATCGCCACCACCGACACCATGCCGTTCGTGGCCACCTTCGCGTCGTTCCTGGCGTTGTTGTGCTGCGAGCAGATCCGCATGGACGTCGCCTATTCGGCCCTGCCGGTGCGCCTGATCGGTCACCACGCCGGCATCAGCCTCGGTTTCTACGGCACCTCGCACCACGCGACGGAAGACATCGCGATCATGCGCAGCATCGCCGACCTGACGGTGGTCGCGCCGGCCGATGGCCCGCAGTTGGCCGCGGCGATCCGTGCCTCGATTGACCATCCGCAGCCGATCTATTTCCGCATAGGCCGTGGTCAGGAACCCAACGTCTATCCGGACGATGTTACTTTCGAGTTCGGCAAAGCCATCGTTCATTCCACCGGTCGCGATGTGACCCTGATTGCCACCGGCTCCATGCTTCACCCCACGCTGCAGGCCGCCAAGGCGCTGACGGCGAGTGGCGTGTCCGTCGGGGTCATCGACATGCACACGCTCAAGCCGATCGACCGGGACGCCATCTTGAGCGCTGCCGAAGGCTCGAACCTGCTGATCACAGTCGAGGAACACAATGTGCTCGGCGGATTGGGTGGTGCTGTCGCGGAAGTGCTGACGGAGGAAGGGGCCGGGGTCCGTCTGGTGCGCCACGGTATTTATGACGAATACAGTTTGATCGCACCGCCGACGCACCTTTATCGGCACTACCGTCTGGACGCCACCGGCATCGAGGGCGTCGCGCGTGAAGCGCTGGCGAAAGTGAAGAGCGCAGGGGGCCATCATGTCGGTTAATCAATCGTTGTATGCCCGTGCGGAAAAAGTGCTGCCCGGAGGGCATCTGAGTCCAAGCCGCAAGCTGGGCCAGCCCTATGCGTTTGTGCGGGCCGAAGGCGCCTATCTGTTTGACGCCGACGGCCAGCGCCATACCGATTTCCACTGCGGGTTCGGTGCCCACGTTCTCGGGCATGGGCACCCGGCGATTCGCGAGCGTGTGTATGAGGTCACGCAGCGTATCGACCTGATCGGCGCGGGGATCACCGACCTTGAAGTCGAGGTGGCCGAGGCCCTGGTCCATTACATCCCCTGTGCCGAACAGATTGCCTTCTGCAACAGCGGTTCCGAGGCGACCTACCATGCCTTGCGGCTTGCGCGAGCGGCCACGGGCAGAAAGCGCATCATCAAGTTCCAGGGCGGTTATCACGGCTGGCACGACTACGTGGCGATGAACGGCCAGACCGCCAGGGAACGGATCGGCCAGTTCGATCCCATGTCCGACGGGATCCTGCGGGCCGCCGCCGACTTCACCACGGTCCTGCCGTACAACGACGCCGAGGCGGTCGAGCGGTTTCTCAAGGCCCACCCCGGGGAGGTGGCCGCCATCATCGTCGAGCCTATCGCTCACAACATGGGCTCGGTGGCGGCCACGGACGCCTTCCTCAAGGATCTGCGCAGGCTGACCACGGATCATGGCGTGGTCCTCGTTTTCGACGAGGTCATCACCGGTTTTCGTCATGCGCTGGGCGGTTATCAGTCGATCGTCGGCGTCACGCCCGACCTGGCGACCTTTGGCAAAGCCGCCTCGTCGGGGTATCCGGTCGGCTTTATCGCCGGCAAGCGCGAACTGATGCACCTGATCGGCGAGAGCGGCGCCAGGGGCGTGTTCATGGGCGGCACCTGCAACGGCACGCCATCGACGCTGGCCGCGGTCCAGGCGACCCTCGAGGAGTTGGCGCGTCCGGGAACCTATGAAAAGCTGTTTGCCCTGGGCGACTACATGCGCGCGCAGTTGAACGCCATCGTGCAACGGCTGGGCATTCCCGCGCAGAGCGCCGGTTATGGTTCGGCCTGGCTGCTGTATTTTTTCGAAGGGCCCTACAGTCAGTACACCGACCTGCTGCGCAACGACGACAGGCGCGACATGGCGTTTCGTCGACGCCTGATCGAGCGGCATCACATCTTTCAGCCGCTGCAACTCAAGCGTCTGTATCTCTCGACGGCACACACCCGCGAGATCCTCGATGAGTCGCTGGATGTGATCGAGAGTGTCCTGGCCTCGTTGGCCTGACCGTTGCTTCGGCGAGGCGGCACGTGCGCGAAACACGGCGCATTTGTTGCCTCGTCTCTGGCAGGACTGCATGGCTTATATGTTATAAGTGGTGTCTTATCGCGACCCAAGACCGCAGCTATCAGGAGTCAAGTGTGCAGATTCAACCCTTGGAGCAAGGCAATCTTTCAGCCCGGGCCTACTACTCGCTACGTGAAGGCTTGATCGCCGGAAATTTCCAACCGGGGGAACGGTTGGTCATGCAGGACCTGGCCGAGCGACTGGGTACCAGTGTCACGCCCGTCAGGGAAGCCTGCCTGCGCCTGGTCAGCGAACGTGGCCTGGAACTGCGCTCCGGCCGGTTCGCGACAGTGCCGGCGCTGACTCGCGAGCGCTACCTGGAAGTGCGTACCATCCGTATCGCCCTGGAAGGGCTGGCGGCGGAAATGGCCACCCAGCATGTCACCGAGGCCGACCTGCAGAAGCTCGCGCAACTGCACAGTCTGTTCGAAGAAGCCGACCGCAAGAACGACGGTCTCGCGGCGATGCATCACAACCGCGAGTTCCACTTCACCCTGTATCGCCTGTCCGGAATGGACATGCTCACCGCCCAGATCGAAGGGCTGTGGGTTTCCATGGGGCCGATACTGAATCTGTTCTACACCTTCGGCCACAACTCCTACATCGGTGCCGACGAGCACCTGGTGCTGATGGAAGCGCTGCGGGACAAGAAACCGGCCAAGGCCCGCAAGGCCATTGCCGATGACATCTTGCGGGGCGGGGTCAGCATCTTGAAGTTCATTGATGAAAAGGAAAAAAGACCGGCCTGACCTTACAAGGCATTGGTTTGCGCCTTTGCACAGGCGACGGCTTTCGGCTTGCGCATCAGCAGCGGGCCGAATGTCGCCAGCAGGCCGAGCATGATCAACGGGAAGAACATCAACCGACCCAGGCCAAGATGGCTGACGATCAGGGTGATCACCGCAGGCCCCACCAGCATCCCGGAAAAGCCGATGCAGTTGACGATGCCGATGTTGCGCCCGGCATGCTGGGGATCCCTGCGCCCGGCGGCGGAGATCATCAGCGGGGCAATGCAGGAAAGACCCAGGCCAAACAGGGCGAAGCCGATAATGCCGGTCGTGGCGCTGCCGCCGACGAGGGTGATGATCATGCCGAGGACGCACAGCGTTCCGCAGGCGAAAACCACTTGCGCATTGCCGAACGCCGCCGCCAGCCGGTCACCGAAAAGACGCCCGACAAAGGCGGCGCCGACGAAGATGGAGACAGCCATGCCCGCCGTGGAAGTGGTCGTCGAGAACTCGCGGCGAATGTATTCCTGACCCCAGTCGGCAATGGCGTTCTCGCCCATCATGCTGCCCAGCAGCAGCGTGCCGAGGGCGATCATGACCAGCAGGGTCCTGGTCGAGGGCCCTTTGCCGGACTCATCGGCCACCCCGGCGTTGTGCCATTCGGCGGCCTGCGGGTCGGGCACATCATGCTTGCCCAGCAGCCAGCGACTCAATACACATCCCAGCACCAGCATGGCGATGCCCAGCAAGGTGTAGGGGACTTGTACGCTGTCGGTGTAGAAACCGGTCAACCCACTGCAGGCCATGCCCAGCAGGAAGCCGCCCAATGAATAGAACGCGTGGAAACCGGACATGATCGAGCGTTGGTAAAACCGCTCGACCTGCACGCCATGGGCATTCAGGGCGGTGTCCAGGGCGCCTCGCAACAGCCCGAGCAGCGTGCCGAAACACAGGGCGAACCAGAAGCCGCTGACATACCCCAGCGGGATGATCGAAAGGGGATAGGCCAGGGCGCCCACGGTGATGACCGGTTTGGCGCCAAAGGTGTCGAGCAGGCGGCCCACAAGCAGGGCGCCGGCCGCGGAACCGACGCCGACGCCCAGGGCGATCAGGCCGAAGTCGCTGTCACCCGGTTCCCCGGCGAGCCCCAGCTGGGCCCGGAATACGCTCACGCCCGTGGACCAGATGTACATCATGGCGCCGATCATCATGAAACCGAGAAACGTGGCGATACGTGCCTTGCGGATACGCGGGGGAACGGCGGTCTTCTGGATACGGTTTATCACGCTGCAGGGTCCCTTTTATTGTTGTTGGGTGATGATGCGGTTGCAGGTTTGCCATCAAAGTTATACGAATAACCTTTCGAAAAGTAAAACGTGTGGATCATGACCTGTCAACGCTTTTTGGACGGCCTGCATAACCTATGCACTGGGCTATTGGCCTAATGAATTGTTTTGGGTTATACGTATAACTCAAGTCGTTCAAGCGCAGGGGGTTGCGTGTCATCTCAAGAATTGGTTGTCCCGTGCGCCACGCCGCATATGTCGGCCTACCGGCTGACGTTTCTGATATCGGGTCTGTGCATGGGCGCCTGGGCGCCACTGGTGCCCTATGCGCGCAGCCGCGCCGGGGTCGATGATGGCGCGCTGGGCATCCTGTTGCTGTGCCTGGGCCTGGGCTCGCTGGTGATGATGCCGCTGGCCGGCATCCTCAACGCACGCAGGGGTTGCCGCTTCACCATGCACGTCGGCATCGCCCTGGTGCTGCTGACGTTGCCCATCCTTGCCACGATCGATTCATTCGTCGGCCTGATGTTCGCCCTGACGGTGTTCGGTGCCGGCTGTGGCGCGGTCGACGTGACGATGAATGTCCAGGGAGTGATGGTCGAGCGCGCCACCGGTCGCACCTTGATGTCGGGCTTTCATGGCTTGTTCAGCCTGGGCACGATTGTCAGTGCGGCGGGAATCACCGCCTTGCTCTGGCTAGGCGCCACGCCATTGCAGGCCAGCGCCGCGGTGATGGCGGCACTGGCGGCCTTTGTCCTGACCTGTGGGCGGCATATGCTCGGGCGCAGTGGCGACGAGGGCGGTCCGGCTTTTCTCAGGCCCAGCGCGAAAGTCCTGGTGCTGGGGGTGTTGTGCCTGTTCGCCTTTCTGGCGGAGGGCGCGATTCTCGACTGGAGCGCGGTGTTTCTCACCCAGGTGCGCGGCGTCGAACATTCCATTGGTGGCCTCGGCTACGCGGTCTTTGCCGTGATGATGGCGCTGGGGCGCTTGAATGGTGACCGCATCCTGCTCAGGCTCGGTCCGCGGACGGTGCTGGTCGGCGGCGGCCTGATCGTGATCCTCGGGTTCCTGGTGGTGGTGCTGGCGCCGAACTGGCTGGTCAACCTGGTGGGGTTCGCGGTCATCGGCACCGGCCTTGCCAACATCGCGCCGGTCTACCTGTCCCTGGCCGGCGCGCAACGGACGATGCCGGGCGAGTTGGCCATTGCCGCCGCCACCAGCCTCGGTTACCTCGGCATCCTCATGGGGCCGGCGGTCATCGGCCTGTTCGCCCACGCGACCAATCTGTCCTGGGCGCTGCTGGCCGTGGCCTCGTTGATGTTCGCAATCATGGGCAGTGCCACGCGACTGGTTCCGAAGGGTTCCCCGCAGCGGTTACACTGAGCGCAGTTACAGTTCAAGGACCTCGTCAGAGGTATTCAGAGAGAGTGGGAAGCAAGCGATGGCAGCCGTTTCAATGAAAGACGTAGCACTGGCGGCAGGGGTGTCCCAGCCTGCGGTGTCCTACGCCTACAATCGCCCCTCGAAGTTGTCCCCGGCGCAACGCGAGCACATCCTCGAGGTCGCCGCGTCACTCGGCTACCCGGGCCCGAATGTCCTCGGGCGCAGCCTGCGCTCGGGCAAGATCGGGGCCATCGGGCTGATGATGATGGACAAGTTGTCCCTGGCGTTTGCCGATCCGTGCACGATCGCCCTGTTGCGAGGTATCAGCGAAGTGGGGGAGCTGGAGAACGTCGCGCTGACGTTGTTCCCCCTCAACAACAACCGCCTGGTCGGGCGTGCCCAGGCCGCCAGTCACAGCAGCCTGGCGCTGCGCGGTCTGGTGGACGGGCTGATCATCTCGACCCTGCCCGATGATCATCCGGCGGTGCTGGCGGTGGTGAAGCAGAATATTCCGTTCGTGGTGATCGATTCGCCGCTGGTGGAGAATTCGTTTTTTGTCGGCATCGACGATCGCGGTGCAGCCCGCACTCAGATGCAACACCTGCTGGACCTGGGCCATCGCAAGATCGGCGTCATCATCGATCGCCTCAATCCGGACGGTTATCGCGGCCCTATCGATCGGCAACGCTTCAAGAGCGCCAGCGAGCGTATTGTCCGCGAACGTCTCACCGGTTATGTGGAGGCGGCCAGCGCCGCCGGGCTGGCTTTCGAGGACCTGAGCGTGATCGAGGCCGGTGGGCTGGATTCGACATCGGGGCAGACGGCGGCCTTCACGCTGCTGACGTCCAACGACGTCACCGCGGTGGTCGCCTGTTCGGATGTCATGGCGATCGCCTGCATGAAGACGGCCCACGCCCTCAATCGCCCGGTCCCGCAGACGCTTTCGGTGATCGGTTTCGACGATATTCCCGAAGCGGTGCAGCTTGGCCTGACCACCATCGCCCAGCCCATGGTGGAGAAGGGCCTCCACGCCGCCCGGCTGTTGACCGAGCAATTGAACGCGCCGGCCGATGCACCGTTGCAACCGCAGCAGAAGATATTCGCCACCCGCCTGGTGGTGCGCACGTCGACCCTCAGCGTGCAGCCGTCCGGCGCCTGAGCCCCTGAAAGCGGCGGTGTGAAGTTCACACCGCCTTTTCCTATTGCCCGGTCTTGAAATGCGCCGCCACCCTCAGGGCATTGGCGGCGATGGTCAGCGCCGGGTTGACCGCCGCGGATGACGGGAAGAACGAGCTGTCCACCACCCAGGCGTTGTCCAGGTCATGCAACTTGCAGTTCAGGTCCAGTACGCTGGTGGCCGGGTCGCGGCCCATGACGGCGGTGCCGCATTGGTGCGAGTTGGTGGCGATGCCCATGCGCGCCTTCAGGATCACCGGATAGCCCGCCGCGCGCATGATCTTGCTGGTCTTGTCGACCAGGCCTTCATGCGCCTGCAGGTTGTTCGGCGTCCAGTGGACCTTGATCGCGCCGCGCGCCTTGTCGTAGGTGACGCGGTTGTCCGGGGTCGGCAGATCCTCCGAGGTCAGGTACAGGTCGACGCTGTGGTCGGTGATGTAGCGTGAGGCGAACCTGGGCAGCCAGGGGCGCATCGCGGTGATCATCGGCTCGCGGATCTTCCCCAGCATCTGCACGTTACCCAGGGGGAACGCATTGTGGGGGCTGGCGCTGTACCAGTCGTTGATGGCCAGGGTCTTCTGGAAGGTCACCTTGTTCTTGCGCCGCGGGTCCACCGCGAGCATGAAGGTGCTGTTGTGGACCATGTAGTTGCGGCCCAGTTGCCCGGAGCTGTTGCCCAGGCCATCCGGATGCCTGGCGTTGGCCGACTTGAACAACAGCGCGGCACTGTTCACCGCGCCGCACGCCAGGACAAAGCGCGTGGCGCGCAAGGTCACCTCGCGGCCATCCATCACCCCTTGTGCCTCGGTGACGGTCCGGCCATCGGCGCTGGTATTCAACTGCCTGATCGTGGTGCGCGTCATCAGTCGGATGCTTGCACCCGCTAACGCGGGCCTCAGGGCCGACACTTCGGCATCGGCCTTGGCCTCCACCAGGCAGGGGTAGCCGTCGCAGGTGGAGCACAGCACGCAGCCACCGCCATCGCCATGGTCCACCGCCGCCGGCATCACGAAGGGCTTGAGCCCCGAGCGCCGCATGCTCTGCTCCAGCGCGAGCAGGGCCGGGTCGTGTCGCAGCGCCGGTTGCGGGTAGGGGCCCGAACGCCAGGGTTCGCTGGGGTCGATGCCGGCCTGGCCGTGGACGCGGTAAAGCCTTTCCGCTTCGGCATACCAGGGTTCGAACTCGGCGTAACTGATGGGCCATGCCGGGGACACGCCCTCGGCGTGCTGGATTTCGCCAAAGTCCGCCTCGCGAAATCGCGGCAGCATGGCGCCGTAGAACTTGGTATTGCCGCCGACGTAGTAGAACACGCCCGGCGAAAATGCCTGGTTGTCCCGGTCCAGCCAGGGCTCGGCGTTGCGGTAACGGCCTTGGCCGAACACCGATTCGGCGCTCCAGTTCTGGATCTCGCGGGGCAGGAAGTCGCCTCGCTCGACCACCACGACGTCCAGCCCGCTATCGCGCAGGGCATGGGCGAACGTCGAACCGCCCATGCCCGAGCCGATAATCACCACATCACAATTGACCGTGCCATCTGCATCAGGTGTCACCACGTCGAGGGCGCGGGGCGCCCTCGGTTGTGGCTTCAGCTCTGCATGATGCGAAATCAATGCATCACTCATTTGAGCCGCTCCAGCGCTTACAGGTGTTGTTCGGAGTTGCGGATTTCCCAGTATTCATCCTGGCGTTCGTCGGTGATGTACTCCGGAATCGGGAAGTCCCACCAGCCGGGCACCCAAGGGCCTGCGGCGTCGCGGTCGGTCGGGACTTCGATCAGCACGGGCACGTTGAGGTCCAGGGCTTCCTGCAGGATCGGCTCGAGGTCTTCCGGGCGTTCCACACGGTAGGACTTGAGGCCGAAGGCTTCGCCCACCGCCTTGAAGTCCGGGCTGTAGGGCGTACCGTCCGGGTGGTTGAACTCGGTGCCGATATGGCGACTGGTCTGCTTGCGCTGGCCACCGCGGATCGACATGTAGCCGGCGTTGTTCTGGATCATGAACACCACCGGGATGTTGTTGGTCACGCAGATCGCGATTTCCTGGGAAGTCATCAGGAAGTCACCGTCGCCCAGGATGCACACCACCGGTTGATCCGGCGCGGCCAGCTTGGCGCCGATGGCGGCGGGCACGGCCCAGCCCATGGAGGAGAAACCGCCGGAGGTCAGGTGCGTGCGCGGGGTGTACACCGGGAAGGTCTGCTTGACCGCGCCCTGGGTGTTGCCGGAACCGACGACCACGATGGTGTCGCGGGGGAAGACCTTGCGCAGCGCGCCCAGCGGGCGTTGCGAGGTAAACGGGAAACGCTCGGAATCGCGTCGGCCCGCCAGCTTGGTTTCCCATTCGTCCTGGTAGCCACGCAGGTCGCTCAGGTACGCCTCGCGTTCGACGCTCTGGCCTTTCAGGCCTTCGACGATAGCGGCCAGGGCATACCTGGCATCGGCGCAGATACCGACGGTCACCGGGTAGTTCTTGCCGATTTCGTGGGGGTCGATGTCGATGTGGATCAGCTTCGACGGCGGAATGGCAAAGGTCACGCCCTTGGCATAACTGGACGACGACCAGTCGGTGAAACGACAGCCCACGGCGATGATCACATCGGCGGTGGAGGCGACCTTGTTGCCGCACAGGGTGCCGGTCTGGCCGACGCTACCGGCGAACAACGGATGATCTTCCGGGAAGCCGCTCTTGCCGTTCCAGGTGGTGACCACCGGGATTTTCCAGGCTTCGGCAAGGGCGAACACTTCGGCGCTGGCTTCGCCGGTGATGACACCACCACCGATGACCAGCACCGGGCGCTGGCAGGCCTGCAGCTCTTGCACCGCCCGTGCCGTGGCGGCCGGGTCGGGGAAGCATTTGCCGATGGGGGTACGCTCTTCCAGGGCGTGGAGGGTCACCTCCGCGGCCTCGGCCTGGACATCCATCGGGATTTCCAGATGGACCGGACCGGGACGGCCGGTGACCATCGCGCTCCAGGCCCGGTGCATCATGAACGGCAGTTCTTCGACGCGGGTCGCCACCCAATGGCGCTTGGTCACGGCTTCGGCGATTTTCGGGAAGTCGTTATCGGTGTAGCGCTCCAGCTCCTGCAGCAAACCGTGGCCGCGCATGTGGGTGGGTGGCCCGCCGGTGATCAGCATCAGGCTGGTGGAGTCGGTGAACGCCGTGGCCATGCCGATCACTGTGTTGGCCGCACCGGCACCGATGGAAGTGACGGCCGCCATCGGCTTGCCGCACACCCGGTAGTAGCCGTCGGCGAGGTGTACCGCGCTCTGTTCATGGAAGACCTGGATGAACTTGAGCTTCGAGTCTTCCTCGAGGAAGGCATCGGTGAGGGTCCAGATACCGTGGCCAGGGATACCGGCGACGTATTCGACACCATAGTTTTTCAGGGTTTGCGCCACGATCTGGCTGCCGGTCAATTTGGTCATGACAGGACTCCTTGGGTTGATGAAGTCGGGTGGGATGCATTGGGGATGTCAGTGCCGGCGGCGCGTCCGCGGGTCGCCCAGTTCAGGCCCTGCTTGGTCAGGCGGCGGATATTCGGGTCGGCCAGGTTGCTGGTGTCGTGCCCGATGGAGTGATAGAACACCCGGCCTTCGCCCCACTGGCGCACCCAGGCCACGGGGCTGCGGTGGCCCTCCAGCCAGGGGAACGGGTTGCCGTCGAAGGTGGTTTCGGCCAGCACGTGGATGTTCGGATCGACCTGCATGTAGTACTGCTCGGAACGCACCTCGAAGTCCTCGACGCCTTGAGTGACCTCATGGCTGCGATCGATGAAGTTGACCTGGTACGGATGGGGAAAGCCTTCGCCCATCGGATGCTCGAGAAACGAGCCGCCCAGGACCCAGTGGTACTTGAGGCTGGCGCGAAAGGCCGCGCCCGCACCGTGCCAACCCACCAGCCCGGTGCCGCTCTCGATCGCCTGGAGCAGGCGGTTTTCCTGGGAGGCGGTCAGCGTCTCGGTGGTGACGGCGTTGTTCCAGCCGATCACGATCAGGTCATAACCGGTCAAGTCCCTGTCCAGGGTGAAGATATCGGTCGACTCCTCGACCTCGAAATCCAGCTCCTGGAAAACGGTCCGTGTCCATGCCGCGATTTCATAGGGGTAATGGCCGGGCCAGCCACCGAACAAATACAAGACTCGACTCACGGTTGGTCACCTCTTCAAGTGGGTGTGATTATTAGGTTATACGTATAACCGTTTATTTAAACTATCACTCCGAATTTCTAAGTCAATGGCTCTTTCATATTTTTCGTGCAGGCACCGTTTTGTGCTACGAATAGCCCTGTTTACTGGGATTTAACACCAAAGAAGGGCGGGGAATCATGCCGCTGGCATGGGGAGCCGGAGGTTTTTAAAAGAAAAAGTTATACGAATAACTTATTGGTCATTTGATGTGCTTCAACTGTGCGTCTGTGCTGCGTCAGGTTGCGTCATCAATAAGAGCGCTGCGAAATTGCCCGGGGCAGGGGGGTGGGAAAAGATGATCGCTGACGCCGAGTGCGTCTGGCATGCACTCAGAACCACCTGGAGTACGTTGATGATTCGTTATCTGAAAAAAAGCAAACCGGTCGAAGCCCAAGCCGAGATCGCCGCCCAAGTCCGCGATACCGTTGAGGAGATCATCGCCGACGTCGCCCGCAACGGTGACGCCGCCGTGCGTGAGTACTCGCGCAAGTTCGATAAGTGGTCGCCGGTGTCCTTTCGATTGACCGACGAAGAAATCGCGGCGTGTGTAGCGAGTCTGTCCGAACAGGAAATCGGCGATATCACCTTTGCCCAGGCCCAGGTACGCCGTTTTGCCGAAGTGCAGAAGGCATCCATGCACGATGTCGAGGTCGAAACCCTGCCAGGCGTGATCCTCGGGCACCGCAATATTCCGGTGAACTCGGTGGCCTGCTATATCCCGGGCGGGAAATACCCGTTGTTGGCCTCGGCCCATATGAGCGTGCTGACCGCCAAGGTGGCGGGGGTGAAGCGCGTGGTTGCCGCGGCGCCGCCCTTCGATGGCAAGCCCCATCCGGCCATCGTGACCGCCATGTACCTGGCCGGTGCCGATGAAATCTATTGCGTGGGCGGTGTGCAGGCGATTGCCGCGTTTGCCCTGGGCACCGACACCTTCAAACCGGTGGACATGATCGTCGGCCCGGGCAACGCCTATGTCGCCGAAGCCAAGCGGCAACTGTTCGGCAAGATCGGCATCGACCTGATCGCCGGCCCTACCGAGACCCTGGTGATCGCCGATGACAGCAGCGATGTCGAAATCATCGCCGCCGACCTGCTGGGCCAGGCCGAGCACGGTATCAACTCGCCCGCGGTGTTTCTCACCAACAGCGCCGGGCTGGCGGAAACCCTGCCGGCGGAAATCGAACGCCAACTGACCCTCCTGTCCACCGCGCCCGTGGCCTCGGTCGCCTGGCGTGACTACGGCGAGATCATCCTCTGCGACACCGTCGACGAGCTGGTGCAGGAAGCCGACCGCATAGCCTCCGAGCATGTGCAGGTGATGACCGAGGACCCGTTGTACTTCCTCAAGCACATGACCAACTACGGCGCGCTGTTCCTCGGCGAGCGTACCAACGTCTCCTACGGCGACAAGGTCATCGGCACCAACCACACCCTGCCCACCACCGGAACCGCGCGCTACACCGGCGGCCTGTGGGTTGGCAAGTTCATCAAGACCTGCACCTATCAGCGTGTGCTGACGGATGAAGCTTCGGTGCTGGTGGGCGAGTACTGCTCGCGCCTGTGCGGCATGGAAGGTTTCGCCGGGCACAAGGAGCAGGCCGATATCCGCATTCGTCGCTACCGGAAACCCGCTTGAGGCTTGTCACTCGGTAGCACCAGGCTCCCCACTTTGGGGAGCTTTTTTTTGCCTTCGGGAATACACGAAACGCCGGCGCAAAAAAACGCCGGATCATGCTCTCATCAAAGAGGTCATGAGCCAGCGTCAGGGAGAGGTTCGCAAACTTGTCGTTCAGCGCCTGGTCATTCAGGCCGGGATCACCACGAAGCTCTCGGGTTTGCAGGTCAGCGCCACATCCGTGCCCGGCGGCAGGGCATGGCTGCCGGGCGTCGGCAGTTGCTGGCACTTGAGGTCCAGGGTGCCGCCGGCCACCGCGACGCGGTAGATCACCCGGTTTCCGATGAAGGAGGTGTCCTTGACCTTGCCGGCGAAGGCACCGTTGGCCAGGGCCGCCCCCAGCGCCGGCTCCAGGCCGATGGTTTCCGGACGGATCGAGACATTCACCGGTCCGGCCCCCACGCCGCTCTTGGCCGCATGGGCGTAGCGCCCGAACGGCAGTTCCACATAGCCGTCACGGCTGTCGCCGAGGCCGTAGGTGCCATTGATGATATTGGTATCGCCGAAGAACTTCGCGGCGAACAACGTACGGGGTGACCAGTACATCTCCTGCGGCCCGCCGATCTGTTCGATGCCGCCCTTGTTCAGCAGCACCACGCGGTCGGACAGGATCATCGCTTCGTCCTGATCGTGGGTGACATAGACAAAAGTGGTCGAGGTCTCTTCGTGGATCCGCTTGATCTCGTTGAGCATATGGTGGCGAATCTTCAGGTCCAGGGCCGCCAGCGGTTCGTCCAGCAGCAGTACCGCCGGACGATTCACCAGGGCGCGGGCCAGGGCCACGCGCTGCGCCTGCCCGCCGCTGAGCTCGGAGATCCAGCGGTTCTTGAAGCTGTCCAGTTGCACCAGCTCCAGGGCCTTGGTCACTTCACGCTTGATTTCGTCCTTGGGCTTCTTCTTCAGGCGCAGGCCGAAGGCCACGTTGTCGAATACATCCAGGTGCGGGAACAGCGCATATTTCTGGAACACCATGTTCACCGGGCGATGTTCGGGTGCCAGGGCCGTGGAATCCTTGCCATCGATCACCACCTTGCCGGTGGTCGGTTCCTCGAAGCCGGCGATGATGCGCATCAGGGTGGTCTTGCCGCAGCCGCTGGGGCCGAGCAGGGTGAGGATTTCATTGCGCTTGACCGTCAGGTCGACTTTGCCCAGGGCGGTCAGGTTGCCGTAGCTCTTGGAGATTCCGGTCAGTTCAATACTGTTGGTCATGGCGATTACTCTGCAATTTCAGCACGTTCAAGTTCAAGGCGGCGACGACGCAGGGTCATGACCAGGCCGGCGATGGCGATGATGGCGATGGTCACGACCAGCATGAACACCGAGGCGGCATTGATGGTGGGGCTGACCGCGCGACGCATCATCGAAAGAATCATCAGCGGCAGGGTGGTGTCGCTGCCGGTGACGAAGACGGTGATCAGGAACTCGTCCATGGACAGGGCCACGGCCAGGATCGCGGCACCGGCGATGGTCGGCCCGATGATCGGCAGCGTCACCAGCCAGAATGCCTTGAGGGGCGAGGCACCGAGGTCGCGCGCGGCCTCTTCGAACGACAGGTCGAAGTACTCCAGTCGCGAACGCACCGATTCGACGAAAAACGGAAAGGTGAACAGCGTGTGGCCGATGATCACCGTCAGCAGTGAACGGGGCAGGCCGACCAGCGAGAAGAAAATCACCAGGGCAATGCCCAGGAACAAACCGGGCAGGGCGATGGGGGCGAAGTTCATGAAGGCGAACACGGCCTTCACGCGTCCTTTCATGCGCATCAGCGCCAGTGCCGAGAACGTGCCCAGCAACGTGGTGAGGATGGCCGAACCGGCGGCCACGATGGCGCTGTTGGTCAGGGCCGTCATGAAGTCCGAACTGTTGAACAGCGCCTCGTACCATTGGGTGGAGAAGCCTTCGAACGGGAACGACAGCGACGCGGACGAGTGAAAGCTGAACAACGCGATAATCGCGATGGGGGCGTAGAGAAACAACATGTAGACGTAAGTGAATAGCCGGATCATGGCAAGTTACCTTTTTTGTGGACGGCCATCAGTCGTGGTAGCGCTTGCCGGGTGCCAGGTTTGCAGCGCGCAACACGCCCAGCAACAGCGCGTACACCAGCATGAAGACGATCAGCAGCAGATAGGCCATCGCCGCCCCCAGCGGCCAGTTGCCGACCGAGCGGAACTGGTTGGCGATCACCAGGCCGGTGGTCATCGCATCCCGGCCCCCGAGCAATTGCGGGGTGACGTAGTCACTGGCGGCCAGGACGAAGGTGAACATGAACGAGCTGACGATGCTCTTGTGCGCCATCGGCATGATCACCCGCCACAGGATGGTGGTGCCGCCGGCGCCCAGGTCGGCGGCGGCTTCCAGGTAGTCGCGCTTGATGTCGCGCAGGCCCGATACCAGCAACAGCAGGGTAAAGGGCAGCATGATGTGCACCAGGGTCAGCACCACCGAGAACTTGCTGAACACCAGCCATTCCAGTGGCTGGTCGATCAGGCCGAAGTGCTGCAGGGTGGAGTTGATCACGCCGTTGGTGCCCAGGATCGAGCGCCAGGCATAGACCCGCACCAGGTAGCTGGAGAACCACGACACCAGGGCCAGGTACAGCACGGCGTTGGAGCGTGTGCGGTAGACGATGTAGTAGGCCACCGGCGCACTGATCACCGTCGACAGCAGGGCGGTCCAGAAGCCGTTTTGCAGGGCGATCCAGAGTGATTCATAGAAGCCGCTGGCATTCAGCGCCTTGGCATAGTTGGCCAGGGTGGCGGCGGGCTCCATGCTGAAGGTCTTGGCCGTCCAGAAGCTGGCGATCAGCAGCAGCACCGATGGAATGAGAAAGAACACCACCAGGAAGAACAGCGGAGGCGATGCCAGCCAGTATCCGCTGAGGGTTTTCCGGTCGATTTTCACGCGTTTGCCAGCTTTCGCATCCCGGTCGTCCAGGGTGATGGGCTCGCTGTTGTTGACTACGGTCATGATGAGTTGCCTGTGCTTTTTTTTCGATGACGTGGCGCTTGGGTCAGAGAGCGCGTGTTCGTGGACACGCCCCCCTGCGACGGCTTGCCAAACGCTTTAGAACGAGCCTTTGAAGTTCGCCCACTGGTCGATCCATTCGGCGTAGGTCACGTACTGGTCGGAACTCAGCGGCGGTTGGCCGTAGAGTTTGGATTTCTCGAAGAAGCTATCCAGGCGCTCGTAGTCGAAGGTGTTCCTCAAGTCGCTGGGCAGCAGAGGAATGGCCTTGGGGTTGACCACGCCGGAGAACATGGTGGTCGCCATCTTGGCCTGGGTTTCAGCTTCCAGGGTCTTGTTGATGAACTCCAGGGCCAGGGGTATGTCCTTGGCGGTCTTGGGAATGAACAGGGCGTCGCACCAGAGCGCAGCGCCTTCCTGGGGGACGGAGAGGGCGGTGGTGATGCCACGCTTGATGGTTTCACTCGGGGTGTTGGCAGAGGCCGAGAACACGACGTCCACTTCGCCCGAGACCAGCAGGGACACGGCGTCGCCCGAGGAGGCGGCGAACACGCGGCACTGATCACGGTAAGGCTTGAGTTTCTCGAAGGCGTCGTTGAACTCGGCATGGGTCAGGTTCGGGTATTTGTCGGCGTAGCCGCCAATGGCTGCGATCAGGGACCAGTTCGAGGTGCCGTCGTCGACGAAGGTCAGCCGGCCCTTGAGTTTCGGGTCCAGCAGATCCTTGTACTCGGCAGGTTTGCTCACTTTCCCGGGGTTGTAGACGATGGTGTTCATCCCCCACAGCAGCGGGATGCCCCACTGCTTGCCATCCCAGTACCAGCGGCTGCCCTTGTAGAACAGCGGCAGGGTATTGTCGGCCGAGTAGTTGGGGATCTTCGCGGTGTCGATGGCCTTGAGCAGGCCCATCTCCTTGTAGATCTTCTCGTAGCCCAGGGCGTACATGGTCAGGTCGAGCTGCACCGGATCGGTGCCGGCCAGCCGTGCGGTAATGTCGTCCTGGTTGCTGGCGTAGCTGGAGCGGACGGTGACGCCACGCTGCTTGCGCCAATCGGCCAGTTCCGCGTCGCCGGTTTCACCTTCCCAGCCGAGAATTTCCAGGTGGCCTGTGCTCGCGGCGAAGGCGCTGGGCACGAACGATCCGATATACAACCCCGCGGCAGAGGCGGCGGCGCCCAGCAGGAACGAGCGCCGTTTCAAGCTGATGGAGTTGAGGTCAATGCCGGTCAAACCATAACCCGTCTCTGTTTCTTTTTTCATTTCGAGTTCCTGCCTAGGGTGGTTGTGTACAAACGTTGAGCGACTGGCAAGGCGAGCGCCCGGCGGTGGTCGCCGGACGTCTCCCTTTTCCTGCAGTCAGTTGGATCGGCAGTGTTATGGCCAGCATTGATTCCCTGCAGCTGGAGAGGTTGGTAAGGCCTCTACTGGACCGATTGACTCTTCCCTGGCTGGGCGACGCGCGCTTTTCCCGGTTTACGGGATAAGGCCTGGAGGCGGCGCGCCCAGCGCTTGATAGGCTCGGCTTTTTGTTTTCATGGATCGAGTATTGGCCGGGCAGGCAAGGCACTCAATTTCGCAGCCCTTTTAAAAGCGACGCACTCTGACGCATCAAAGTGACCTAATCGGCGCAGGCGGCTCCCTTGAGGATAGTTCTCACCCTGGCCGGCGTCGGGGTCGATCATTTGCGTCAACCTGCGTCTCTTTTGCGTGCGCTGCGAAATTGAGCCGGGCCCTGGCAGGGCGAATACTCCAGGGGTGATCCTCGGGCGAGGCGCGGCGCATTCGCGCCGACGCCCGCGCCTGTTTGACTGGAGTATTGCGTGAAGCTCACTGGTGGCCAGATTGTTGCGAAAGCGTTGAAAGCGAACGGTGTCGACTATGTGGCCGGGATACCGGGCGACGGTTCATGGGCGCTGGTGGAAGCCTTGCTGGCGCCGGGGACGGACATTCCGTTTATCCACGTCATGCAGGAGCACAGCGCGGTGCACCTTGCCGACGGTTACTTTCGCGCGTGCGGGCGCCCCATGGCCGTGGTGCTGGCCG
Organism: Pseudomonas sp. Mn2068; assembly: GCF_049319725.1. NCBI lineage: Bacteria > Pseudomonadati > Pseudomonadota > Gammaproteobacteria > Pseudomonadales > Pseudomonadaceae > Pseudomonas > Pseudomonas sp. Mn2068. The sequence goes on from NZ_JBMOUG010000001.1 coordinate 291,381, forward strand.
GCGCGCTGGGTATTTCCAAGGCCCTGGGCGCCGTGGCGGCCGCGCGCGAGCAGTCTTCGGCGCTGCTGGTGATCAGTGGTGGCCGTGGCGAAGCGGTGACGGGCGGCATCACCCGGGAGCAGGTGGCGGTGTCCGCGATCGAGCAACTGCCCCAGGCCCTGCGCCAGGCCTTCGATACCATGTTCAGCGGGCGCGTCGGCCCGGTCAGCCTGGCGATTGAAAACGCCGTGCAGAACGCCGCGATCGATGCCAGCCTGCCGCCGGCCACCTTGCGCGCGGAACCACCGGTGATCCCCCGCAGGAAAGCCGTGTTGCGCGACGAGCGAACGTCGCGTTCGGTCCTGGAAAAAGACGCGATCCTGGTGGTCGGGGCAGGGCGTATCCAGGCCCGGGTCAGCGCGATGTTCCCGGTCCACTATCCCCACAGTCACTTGTGCGCCGGCCCCCTGGGCACCCTGGGCTGGGCCGTCCCCGCGGCGATCGGGGCGAAGCTCGCCATGCCGGCCCGCCAGGTGGTGTGCGCGGTGGGCAATGGCGATCTGTTGCAGTCGATGCAGGAGATGGCCGTGTGTGTGATGCACAGCATTCCGGTGGTGTTCCTGGTCTTCAACAACAGTGCCGACGGTCCCGCGGGCGGCAGGCAGGCCTCGCCTGTCGAGCAGCATCGGGCCGGCGAGTTCAATTTGCCGGACGGCAAGCCATACGCCCCGGATTTCGCCGGCATCGCCCGCAACTTCGGCCTTGAAGCCTGGCGGGTCGAGCACGCTTCACAGCTCAATCCGACCCTGGTCAAGGCACTGAACAGCAAGGGGCCCTCGCTGGTCGAGGTGATGGTGGTGCGCGAGGGCCACGACGCGCCCCTGCCGGCTCAGTCCTGACCGCCCCAGACGATGGTGGCGTTGTCGCCGGTCATGTATTCGCGCACCTCAAGGGGAATCGACTGGTCGCTGGGCAGCACCACGGTAGCGTTGCGCAAGTGATGCTTGCGGATCTTGCCCTTGTCCACGAGCCCCAGGGCCATGCGGGTGGAGAAGGGCTGGCGGAACGAGGACGAGGCCACGCCGGTGACCAACCCGTAGAGGAAGCGGATCGGCCGGCGATGCTGGGGCGTCAGGATCGAGAAGGTCATCTCGTTGCGTTGCTTGCCCTCGAAGTCGACCATGAACAGGCGGTCGCCAAGCAGCAGGCAAAACCCGTGGTAGGTGAAGGAGTAGCCGATCTTGCCGCTGCCATCGCGCAACGGAAAACGTTCGATCGTGACGTATTGCACCATCGAGTCGGCGCGATACAGGCAGGTGACCGAACGCAGGATCCGCCCCTTGTAGATCGACGAGTTGTGGTAGCGGTAATAGACGCCCAGATAGTCTTCGAGCAAGTCCGCCGACTGCTTGGCCAGCGGCAGGAAATGATTGAACTGCTCCGAGGCACGCAAGTCCGTCGGCAGTTCGTTTTCATAACCTTCATAGAACTTCTTGAACTCGGCGGGCGGGCGAAAAAGATCTTCCGCTTCCATCATGAAATAACGGCCTATCTTCTGCAGGATCTTCTGTGAAGGCACGTGCTGACCCACCAGGTACTTATTGAACTGCTGGCGGTTCACATCAACTTTTCGACACATATCGGCAACCGACCGGCAGGACTCGACGAGCGTACTCAGGTTCTTTTGCACATTGGCCTGCAAGTCGCTGCGTACCTGCTGGCGCTCAGGGTGCGAAGTGGCGGCCGCTAACGACATGGTGGGGGTCTCTCCTCGACTGGGCATGATTCTCTCGACGGGTCGGCTCGGTTAAGACGCAAGTTATGAAAGTTATAGCCCAGTTATCGAATAACCTTTTGCTTAACCGACATAACCTCTTCAAGCATTTGAATATCCTGGTATTGGAGAAAGCATGTTCCATGCCGCTTTGTCCGATTGGAACGGGGCGTTTCATGAATAAATGCCTGCGTCAGATTGTAAGCGGTTTGTATCGTCTTGTGGCATTGGCAATCTGTGCGAAGTTGCCGCGCTAGGGCGAAAAAACTTTTATTTATTGATGATTGGGTTACGCCTGAGGTGAGTGGGTAACACATTGAATTTGCGTGGGTAACACTGCTTGTCGGCGCGGGGTGCTTCAGTTCGCGTCAGGTATCGATCGGGTGCGAAATGGAGAAAGAAAACACCCCCCGTGATACTCGGTGGCAGGCTCTCCCTAACGCTGCTGAGGAAAAACAATGTCAAGCGAACTGCATCGCGCCGCGTATTCGGTGCTGCTTCCCGCATTCGGGGATCTGCGACTGGACGACAATCTGCGCCGGTACCTGAGCCGGGGCGGTGTCTCCCTGTTGCTGGGTGAAACCCGGGAAGAATATGTCGGCCGCGACATGAGCGCGGAGCGCAAGGCCAGCGAGTCCCGTGCCGATTTTATCGATATCGTGCGGGAGGCCACGGCAATTGCCGGTGCGCCGCTACTGATCGCGGTGGACCAGGAACTGGGCGGCATCGAACGCCTGCACCAATTGGTGCCCGCCGTCGCTTCCCGGGCACAGCTGCGGAGCCTCGCTGCCGGGGAAATCGAGCAGCGCTGTTTCGAGATGGCCAGCGCGGCCCGCGACCTGGGCGTCAATCTGTTCCTGGCGCCCATCGTCGATGTGGTCACCGGGGCCAACCCGTGGTTGCTCAACCGACACCTGGGAGCCGATCCGACTGAGGTCAGCCGGGTGTCTTGTGCCTTTATCCGTGGCGTGCAACGGGCAGGTGTCATTGCCACGGCCAAGCATTTTCCCGGGCACCCTGTCACCGAGCAGGACCCGGCCATTGCCGAGGCCACGGTGCCGGGACCGCTGGAATTGCTCCATGACAACCTCGACGTCTTCAAGACGGTCATCGCCAGCGGCGTGAAAGCCGTTATGCCCGGGCCGGCAGTGATCCCGTCCATCGACCCCGATCACTCCGCCTCGACCTCGTCCAAGGTGGTCGCGGTGCTGCGCGATACCCTCGGCTTCAAGGGCCTGATCATTTCCGACGACCTGGACGCGGTGTCCATCCTGCGGGGCAACGACATCACCGAGACCGCCGTCGCGTCGCTGCTGGCCGGGGCGCATTTGCTGCTCGTCTCCAGTGAGTCGGGCCTGGAAGCTATCGCCGAGGCCATTGTTGCCGCCGTGCATGAGGGCACGCTGGAGCGCCAGGTGTTGCTGGACGCTGCCGCCAGGGTTCGCCAACTGGCCATCGCCACTCACGCTGCCGACACCCACGATGCTGACAGCGACGGAGCGGGCCATGAACAGCAATGAACGCAAGGCCTACGGCGTCCTGTTTCCGGTAGTGCTGGATCTGCGGATGACGGATGACGTGCGCCGCTTTCTCGGCGAGGGCGGGCGTAGCCTGTTGTTTGGCGAGACTGCCCAGGAGTATGTCAGCGGAAAAATGAGCGCGGACCGCCTGCAGTCGGAAACACTGGATAAATGGCAGCGCTTCACCGGCACGGCCACCGAGCTGGCTGGGCCACTGCTGCTGGCCGCCGATGCCGATATCTCCGCTGTTCACCGCTTGCAGGGGATCACCCCGGCGTTGCCCGAGCCGGACGTGGCTCGGGCCATGGACAGCGCCGAGCTGGAGGAGGCTTGCTTTCAGGTCGCGACGGCGGTGCGCAATACCGGCGTGAACCTGCTGTTGTCACCGACCGCCGATGTGGTCGGCGGTACCAATGTCTGGCTGGCGGGCCGTACGTTATCCGACGATGTCCCGCAGGCCGCGGCGATGGTGGCAGCCTATGTCCGGGGTGTGCGCCGGGCCGGGCTGGCGAGCACGCTGAAGCACTTTCCCGGGCATCCGGTGTTGTTGCGGCAGCCGGCGACGGAAGAAGCGCTGGTCGGCGAGTCCATGGCGCAACTGCGTCGTTACTGGCCGGCCTTTCAGGCCGGGATCGACGCCGGGGCGGATGCGGTGATGATGGGGCCGGCGATATTTGCCGCCTGCACCCCGCCGGTGGCCGCATCGGTTTCACCCGAACTGATCGGTGTGTTGCGCCAGGAGTTGGGTTTCAAGGGGCTGGTCATGACCATCGACCTGGACCATCGCTCCACCCAGGGGCAGTTGTCCCTCGGCGAGGTGGCCGTGGCGGCGTTGAAGGCCGGGGCGGACCTGCTGCTGATTTCCGCCGGGGCGATGCCGCAGATGGCGCAGGTCGTGCGGACGATTGTCGCGGCCGTCGCCGACGGCTCCTTGTCGCAGGAGCGCCTGGATGCCGCGGCGCGGACAGTCTCCGGCTTGGCCAATCGCCTGCCGCTCGGCGCCAGATGATCCTGCCTGACGCAGCTTCTGCGTCAGGTTGCGGCGTATTTGGCGGGGCTGCGAAATCTCCAGGTGGACCTCATCTCCCTACAATCAACGGCAATGGTAGGAGCGTCATATGACAACCCAGAACAACATCCTGACCCTGCATTCCACCGTCGCGAAACACTCGACCCTGGCCATGGATATCGACATCGCACAGACGGTGGGTTTCGACGCGCTGGAAATCAACAGCAGCAAACTGGAAGCGTATCTGCAGGCCGGTTATACCGAATCGCAGCTTCAGGAAGCACTCAGGCACGTCCGGGTGCCCGGCATCGGTTACCTGCGCGATATCGAACGCCAGGGCGCCGAGCGCGATGAACTGATGAAGGAAGCGGAGCGGCTGTTTCAACTGGCCAACCTGGCGGGGGCCAAGGGCGTGCAGGTGCTTACTGGTCCCATCAATGTCCAGGCGGTGCTTGATTTCCAGCGGTTTGGCAAGAGCCCCCATTACTCGGGCCTGCTGGGATTCGATCAGGCCGAGCAGTACGCGTTGACCGCGAAAAACCTCGCCGCCCTGGCCGACCTGGCCGGGCAATACAATCTGCTGCTCTACCTGGAAGCCTTGTCCTGGACGCCTCTCAACAGCCTGGAGCATCAACTGCGGCTGATTGATCGCATCGGGCGCGGCAACGTCAGGATGGTGATCGACTACTGGCATTGCTTTACCTCGGGCGTCACCCCCGATGACGTCGCCAGGATGAACAAGGACGTGATCTACGGCGTGCATGTCTGCGATTCGTTGCCCTTCGAGGGCGGCATTCCCAATGAAGAAGTCCTCAGGGATGTTCCCACGGGCAGCGGGGTCCTGGATCTGGCCGAATGGACCTCGGCGGTCAAGGCCACCGGTTACGTCGGCTGGTGGAGCTGTGAGTTGTTCTGCAAGAAGCAGCAGCAACAGAACAGCTATGCCGTCGCCCGGGAGCTGAAGGCGCTGCTGACCCGCCTGGTGCTTTGATCGGACGGGTTGATCGGTCACGTTTCAACATTCGGCTCAATACTAAAAAGATCTGAGGTCGTCATGGTGGATTTCATCGTAATCGGGGGCGGCTCCACGGGCTGCACGATCGCATCGCGTCTGAGCGAGGACGCGGCGGCATCCGTTGTCCTTTTCGAGGAGGGGCCTCGCGATCGCAGCCCCTATATCCATATTCCCGGGGCCTACTACAAGACCGCCCAGGGCCCGTTGCTCAAACGCTATGCCTGGGAGCCCACCGCGGACCAGCAGCGCAGCGAAACGCCGACCATGGTCCAGGCCAGCGTGCTGGGCGGAGGCAGTTCGGTCAACGCCATGATCTATATCCGCGGCGTGCCCGCCGACTATGATGGCTGGGCGGAGCAGGGCGCTGCCGGCTGGTCTTACAACGACGTGCTGCCTTACTTCAAGAAGGCCGAGGACAACGAGCGTTTCTGCAATGACGTGCATGGCGTCGGCGGGCCGCTGGGGGTGTCCGATCCGATCAATATCCACCCGCTGACCAAAGTCTGGCTGCGGGCTTGCCAGCAGTACGGGCTGCCCTACAACGAAGATTTCAACTCGGGCACGCCCGAGGGCTGCGGGTTGTACCAGATCACCGCCAAAAACGGTTTTCGCAGCAGCGCGGCGGTGGCCTACCTGGCACCGGCCAGGCAGCGTAGGAATCTCACGGTCAAGACCGGTTGCCGGGTGATCCGCATTCTGATGCAGGGCAACAAGGCCGTCGGCGTCGAGTACATCGAGAAGGGCGTGCGCCAGGTGATGCATGCCGACAAGGAGATCGTGCTGTCCTCTGGCGCGATCAACTCTCCGCGGTTGTTGATGTTGTCCGGTATCGGGCCCGCGGCGCAGTTGCAAGAGCATGGCATCCAGGTAATCCAGGATTTGCCTGGCGTGGGGCAGAACCTGCAGGACCATATCGAAGTGTCGCTGGTCTATGAACTGACCGGTCCCCACAGCTATGACAAGTACAAGAAGCCGTTCTGGAAAATGCTCGCGGGGTTGCAGTACGCGCTGTTCAGGCAGGGCCCGGCCGCCTCCAACCTGATCGAGGGCGGGGCCTTCTGGTGGGGCGACAAGGCCGCCAGCCATCCCGATATCCAGTACTTCATGGTGGTGGGCGCCGGCATCGAGGAGGGGGTGGACTCCGTGCCCGGCGGCAATGGTTGCACCCTCAACCTGGGGCAGATCCGGCCACGGTCCAGAGGTCATGTCGGGCTGTATTCGGCCGATCCGATGTCGCCACCGCGCATCGTGCCCAACTATTTTTCCGACCCCTACGACATTGAAAGCCTGGTGGATGGCTGTCTCGTGGGCGACGAGATCATGGCCCAGGCGGCCTTCAAGCCCTATGTGGCCCGGCGTCATGTGCCGGACTCCGGCATCCGTTCGCGCGAAGCCATGAAGCAGTTCTGCCATCGGGAAGCCCACGCCGCGCTACACCCTTCGGGGACCTGCCGCATGGGCGTGGATGAGCTGGCCGTGGTCGGGCCCGACCTCAAGGTGCATGGCATCGACGGGCTGCGGGTAGCCGATGCGTCGATCATGCCGACGCTGATCTCGGGCAACCCCAACTCGGTGTGCATCATGATCGGCGAAAAAGCGGCGGACCTGATCAGAGGTGCCCGCTAGGTCATCCCGTTGCGCTGGTGGTGATAGCGGCCTGATATGGCTTTATCGACGGCCAATGGCTTGCGCGCAGTATGATGCATGCGCAGCCATGGCCGTCGACATATTGGTCAAGCCATGCTTTCCAGCCCATCGCGAGGTCGCCCATGCGTGATTTTTATCCCGAAATTACTCCCTACAAAAGCTATCACCTGCCCGTGGATGCCCTGCATCGGCTCTATGTCGAAGAAGTCGGTAACCCCGACGGACAGCCTGTCGTGTTTTTGCATGGCGGTCCGGGAGCAGGTGTGGCGCCGACGGCCCGGCGTTTTTTCGACCCCGAGCGCTACCGGGTCATCCTCTTCGATCAGCGCGGTGCAGGTCAGTCGTTGCCGCCCGCGGAGTTGACCGATAACACGACCTGGCACCTGGTCGCCGACATCGAGGCCCTGCGCACGCATCTGGGGATTGAGCGCTGGATTGTCTTTGGCGGTTCCTGGGGTTCGACCCTGGCGCTGACCTATGCGCAGACGCACCCCGAGCGAGTCGCCAGCCTGGTGTTGCGCGGCATTTTCCTGGGGCGGCAGGAGGAAGTGAACTGGTTGAATGAAATGGATTCCGGTGCTGCCTGGGTATTTCCCGAGCGCTGGGCGCGATACCGGGATTTTATCCCTGCGCAGGAGCGAGGCAATATGGTCGAGGCTTACTGGCGTCGGCTGGACAGCCCGGACGCGGCGGTGCGCCTGGAAGCTGCCCTGGCGTGGGGGAACTGGGAAGGCGGCATCATGACCCTGGTGCACGAGCCCGACGGCGCGGGGTTGTTCGAGACACCCGAGATAGCCATCAGCATCGCCCGGGCCGAGGCGCATTACTTCCGCAACCGGTTCTTTCTGGAGCCTGGTCAGTTACTCGCCAACATCGACCGCATCAGGCACATCCCGGCGGTGATCGTGCATGGTCGATACGATCTCATATGCCCGGTGAAGAGTGCCTATGACCTGGCCTGCGCATGGCCGCAGGCGCAGTTGAGGATCGTACAGGCCGGGCATACCGCGAATGATCCGGAGATAAGGTCCGCGCTGATCGAGGCGATGGACAGCCAGCCGGTCTGATTCAGGGGCGAGCAGCACCTGCCGTGAGCTCAGCCCCGATCCAGATAGTCCCGTGGCGACTCGCCCAGTATGCGCTTGAACATGGCCGAGAAAGCGCTCGGGCTGGCAAACCCCAGGCTGTCGGCGATGCGATTGATGGGCTCGCCGGCCTCGAGCATGATGAGGGCCTGGGCCAGGCGCACTTGCTGTACCCATTGGCGGTAGGTGATCCCGGTTTCCTTGATGAAGAGTCGGATCAGGGTTCGAGTGCTCGCCCCGACCACTTCGGACCATTGCTCGATGGTTTGGGGCATGGCCGGGGACTCGAGGATCTGCTGGCAGATCGAGACCAGGCGGCGGTCCTGCGGCCAGGGAATTTCCAGCGGGACGGTTCGCGAGTGTTCGAGTTTGTGCAGGATCAGCGCGACCAGGCTTGTGTTGTGCACATCGTCCGGATAAACCATGGGTTGCTCGGCCAGCGCCAGTATCAGCTCGCGCAACAGCGTATCGACCTCGATCACCTTGACCCGCGTACCCAATTGGTCGGCCTGGCTGCGTTCGATGTAGAGGGTACGCATCCGCGTGTCGGTGAGCATGATCTGGTCATGCACGATACCCGCCGGAATCCATAACCCCCGCTGCGGTGGAATGGACCAGATGCCATTGCCGCTGGCGACCCGCATCAAACCTTCGCTCGCGTAGAGAAACTGCCCCCTCGGGTGGCTGTGCGGCGCGTTGTAGCTGCCCGCCTTCTGGTCTCGGGAGAATGCGGTGATCAGCCTTGGCACGTCTTGGTAGTCGTTGTAGTCGTCGCTTTTGCCGTGTGCGTTGAAGGTGTCACTTTGGCGACGAATATTGGCATTCATGAAAAACCGTCCAGTCCTGGGGCGAGCTTAGTATTTGCCACACAAATGCACTCAGCGATAGAGCCCCGGGGGATCACGTGTCAGTCCAAGTCAATCGAAAATCGAAGGCCGTTGCATCGGTAGCGGGCCTGGGCCTGTTCATCATGGCCCTGGCCCTGCGGCCAGGTATTGTCTCGGTCGGTCCGCTGGTTCACGCCATTCAGGTCGAGTTTGCCCTGCGTCATGCCCAGGCGGCGTTGCTCACCGCGATACCGGATGTGTGCATGGGGTTCTTCGCGATCTTTATCCCGCGCATCGGTCGTCGCTTCGGCAACGATCGCGTGATTCTTTTCTCCCTGGTACTGCTCGGATTGGCGCTGGTGCTGCGGGCACTGGCGGGCTCGTCGAGCAGTCTCCTGCTGTCGACCTTCCTGGTGGGCGTGGGGGTCGCTATCTCGGGACCGCTTATCGGTGGCTGGATCAAGAGCCACTTTGCGAGCCGGGCGGCATTGCTGATGGGCATCTATGCCGCCGGGCTGGGTGTCGGTGCCACGATGGCGGCCGTAGGCAGCGAGTACGTGGCGCTCGCCGAGGGTGGCTGGCGCCTGGCGGCTGGTGTCTGGGCGATCCTCTGTTTGTTCGCCATTGTCAGTTGGCAACGGCTGGCCTCGATCTTTCCCTCCCGGCCTCACGCTGAACGCGCTTCGACAGCCGTTGTCAGCCAGTCTCCGGCCCGTACTGGTCGGGCCTGGTTGATCGCGGTGTACTTCGGCTTGAGCCAGTTTGTGTGCTACGCCTGCTTTGCCTGGGTGGGTGAAAGCAGTCGGGAGCTGGCGATCAACAGCCTGGGCCCCGGTAGCAACCTGGGCCTGTTCACCGCCATTGTCGCGGCCAGCAGCCTCGTGTCGGGGATCATGACCCGCAACACGCCGGATCGTCGCGGGTGGCTGACCGGGGCCGCGGTCCTGTCCACGGTGGGGGCGGCGTTGCTCTGGCTGTCACCGCACGCACTGGGTGCGATACCGGTGATGGTCATCGCGTTGGGGCAGGGCACGTGTTTCGCCCTGGCCATGACGCTGCCGCTGGACAACACCACTTCCCAGGAAGAGGCCAGCCAGTGGACGGCCTTCATGCTGTTTGTCGGCTACCTCACGGCAGCGCTGGGGCCCTTTGCCTTTGGCTTCCTGCGTGACCGGACAGGCACCTTCGAAGCCTCCTATGGCGTGCTCGTGGCCGCGTCCCTGGCGCTGCTGCTCCTGACACCCATGCTCAAACCACGCGCACAGGAGGCGAACAGTCGTCAGGGCGCAGTGCTTCGCACTCAGTAGGCATCGGACACGGCTTCGCAGAACTGAGGGGTGGTTCCTTCGCCTGGGTTGGGAGAGGCTCATACATTCCTGACGAACAGCAGGTCAGTTTTGCCCAATAGGCTTGTCTGAGTATCTGCGCCATGCTGTTTGCAGGTGCCAGGCGGAGGGACTCATCCGCAGGCTTTGGCAGCATCACGAATCGGAGACAGCATGACCCACTCGATCACCACCACAGGCAGTTGCCGTTGCGGGGCAGTCGCTTTCGAACTGCGCGCCGAGCCGATCATTACCAGCGCCTGTCACTGCAAAGGCTGCCAGAAGATGGCTGCCAGTGCGTTCTCCCTCACTGCACTGGTGTTGGCGGAGCATTTTGTGCTCACCCGGGGAACCCCGGTGACCGGCGGTTTGCGAGGCGCGACACGACATCTGTTTTGCCCTGATTGTCTGACCTGGGTGTTCACCCGCCCCGACGGCAACGATACGGTGATCGGTGTGCGCAGTACCTTGCTGGAAAACCCCGAGCGCTTCAGGCCATTCATGGAAACCTGGACGAGCGAAAAACTGTCGTGGGCCGCCACCGGGGCGGCTCACAGTTTCGAGCGATTTCCCGAGCCCCATGAGTACGCGGCGTTGGCCGAAAAATACAGTCAGCATTGAGCTGGCGGCAGGCTGCACCACCCTCGCGTCTCACCATACCGGCCCTGGATATCTAGACCTGCGCCGCACCGCCATCGACGAACAGCTCGCTACCGTTGACGTACGAGCTTTCGTCCGAGGCCAGGAACAGCGCCGCGTTCGCGGACTCTTCGGCTTCCGCCAGGCGCCCCAGGGGGGTGGTGGTTTCGACAAATCGGACCATTTCCCGATGCGCTTCGTCATTGTCTGCCAGTGCGTGCCAGCCAGGAGTCGAGGTAGCGCCGGGCACCAGCACGTTGACGCGGATCCTGCGTGGCGCCAGGTCCAGTATCCAGCTGCGGGCGAAGTTGCGGATGGCTGCCTTGGAGGCGCTGTAGACACTGAACGCAGGCGTGCCGGTGATTTGCGTGGTTGAACCGGTGAGGATGACCGAAGCGCCATCCTTGAGTAGCGGCAGGGCCTTTTGCACGGTGAACAGGGTGCCTTTGACGTTGGTGGCGAAGGTGGCATCGAACTGTGCTTCGGTGATCTCACCCAGGGGGGCGAAACTACCACCGCCAGCATTGGCGAACAGGATATCGATCAACCCGGCTTCCTGTTTGACGATGTCGAAAAGGCGATCCAGGTCGGCAAGGCTCGATACGTCAGCCTGGATACCCCGGGCATTTGCGCCGACTTGCGCGACCGCCGCATCCAGTTCTTTCTGCCGACGGCCACACATGAATACCGTCGCGCCTTCTGCCGCAAAACGCTTGGCGCTGGCCAGGCCGATACCGCTGTTGGCGCCGGTGATGACCGCGACTTTTCCTGCGAGCTTGCTCATGTTTTTTATCCCGGTGGGTAGGTTCGGGATGAGTGTGCATGGATACATTCTGATATGGTAGTACCTACCAAAAGGTGTGTAGGCAGAAAAATTCATGAGCACGACTGAACGTGATTGCGGGTTGGAAGTGGCCCTGGCTGTGATCGGTGGCAAGTGGAAGCCGATCGTGTTGTTCCACCTGAACGGTGGGCCACGACGCTATGGCGAGTTGAAGCGACTGGTGACCGGGATCAGCGAAAAAGTGCTGATTCAACAACTGCGCGAACTGGCTCGCGACGGGATCATTGTGCGTCGTGACTATCAGGAGGTTCCGCCCAGAGTGGATTACGAGATGACGGCGTTTGGTCAATCCCTGGCGGCGGCGTTGGTGCCGTTGTGTGAGTGGGGCAGCGCCAATCGCGCGAGGGTCCGTGAATTACTCGATAGCGTTCTTCCCTGAACGGTTCCGTCCGTGACACGCAGGTGCCGACGCTGTCGACGGGTACTTCGCGGGTTCGATGGCCGTCGATTGAAATGCGTTGACAGCATTCGGTGGACCTGTGTAATTTGATTTCACAGGTCGCCTTTTCTTTTCGAGAGATTGCAGACCCTCAGCAATAGTGCTGAGTACATACCGGCTATAGAAGCCCCTGATTTGCGTTAACAGCGCATTCGGGGGCTTTTTTTTTGGAAAAATTTTATATGTCGACCTTGCAACCCTCCGATTCACCCCAGGAATTTCCCGGTCTCAGCGTGGCCGCCGTGCAAATGGAGCCCCGCGTGGGCTGCAAGGCGCACAACCTGGAAGTGTCATTGCGCCTGATCGATGAGGCGGCGAGCGCCGGTGCGCGGGTCGTTGTCTTGCCCGAACTGGCCAGCAGCGGTTACGTCTTTTCCAGCCGCGAAGAAGCGTTCGACCTGGCGGAGCGGGTACCGGCAGGAGCCAGCACCCAGGCCTGGGCAGACATCGCCCGGCAACGCGACATCTACGTGATCGCCGGCCTTGTGGAGCGCGTGGGCAACAAGCTCTACAACTCCGCCGTGATGGTCGGGCCGCAAGGTTACGTCGGCACTTATCGCAAGCTCCATCTGTGGGGCGACGAACACCTGTACTTCGAGGCCGGGGATCTTGGCCTGCCGGTTTTCCATACGCCCTTTGGCCGCCTGGCGATGATCATCTGCTATGACGGCTGGTTCCCCGAAGTCTATCGACTGCTGGCCATGCAAGGCGCGGATATCGTCTGCATGCCCACCAACTGGGTGCCCATGGCGGGGCAGCGCGATGACGCCATGATCATGGCCAATACCCTGGCCATGGCCAATGCACACGCCAACAGCCTGAACATTATCTGCGCCAACCGCGTGGGCACCGAACGGGGCCAGCGCTTTATCGGCAACAGTCTCATCGTCGGGGCCGACGGTTGGCCATTGACCGACCCGGGCAGTGCGGATCAGCAGCAAATACTCTACGCCGAGATCAATCTCAAGGCGTCCCGCCAATCCCGGCACCTGACCCTGTTCAACACGGTCCTGCGTGACCGACGCAGCGACATCTACGACCCCATGCTCGGCACGGGCTGGCAACTCCCTCGCTACTAACCCCTACCTACAATAAAAATCAACCGAGGATATTCAGATGAAATCCACTCAGTCGCTCATCCGCATCGCTGTTCTGGCCGCTACTGCGTTGCTGACAGCTCAGGGCCAGGCCGCAGAGCCTGTCAAGATAGGTGTGGCAGTCGGGCTGTCAGGCGCCAACAGCGTCGTGGCGCCTGCTGTCGTGCAGTCCTCGCAGCTCGCCGTTGAGCAGATCAATGCCAGCGGAGGAATACTCGGCCGTCCCGTGCAATTGGAGATTGTCGATGATGCGTCCGGTGCCATCGGGGCGCAGAAGGCTTTCGATACGCTGGTCCTGGAAAAGAAAGTCGACGCCATCATCGCGATGGAAAACAGCGCCGCGCGCAATGCCGCGTTGCCGATCGTTTCCCGCGGTCGCGTGCCATACATCTACACCTCGTTCTATGAGGGGCGTTCCTGCAACAAGTGGATGTATGTCAACGGCTGGGTGCCGGAGCAGCAGGTAGCGCCGGTGGTGGATTACTTCAGCCAGAAGCTCGGTGCGAAAAACTACTTCCTGGTGGGCAATGACTACGCCTTCGGCCGCGGCATGCTCAAGTTCACCAAGGCCTATATCGAGCAACACGGTGGCAAGGTCATCGGCGAAGAATACCTGCCGATGGATGGCAGTGACTGGACCGCGGTCATTTCCAAGATCCGCTCGCTGCAACCCGATGCACTGATCAGTGCCACGGCCGGTGGCGCGCCGAACGTGTCGCTGGCCAAACAGCTCAAGGCGGCTGCCTTGACGCTGCCCTACGGCAACCTGGCCATCGACGAAGGCACGGGCAAGACCATGGGCGATGTCGCGACGGGCATGTATATGTCGGCCTCGTACCTGACCAGTATCGACACGCCGGAAAACAAGAAATTCCTCGCGGACCTGGGGCAGAAATTCGCCGGCAACCTGTCGACGCCCAACGAGCTTTCCGAACCGCAATACGAAGCGTTTTTCCTCTACAAGGCCGCGGTTGAGAAAGCCGGTTCCACCGACTCCGCCGCGGTCGTCGAGGCGCTGAAGGAGGTATCGGTGGTCGGGCCCCGTGGCGTCGTGCGGATGAACGCCAGCCGTCATACCCCGCTGGCGATGCGCCTGGGCCAGATCCAGGCCGATGGCTCGATTCGCATCCTGGCAACCCAGGAAGGTGTCAGTCCGGGTGACCAATGTCCGGGCCTGAAATGATCAAGGGCCTGATCACCAGGCATTGCTTCGCGTTGCATTCTCCCCGGAGGGAGACGTCATGGTTCTGATGCTCGATATAACAACAACTATCGCCATGCTGTTCATTGTGACAGCCGGCCTGATGATGATTTTCGGCATCATGAAAATCGTCAATTTTGCCCACGGTGCGTTACTGACCATGGGCGGGTATGCGGCTTTTGTCGTCACTCAACTGGGCTGGAGCCCCTGGCTGGGTTGGCCGTTGGCCCTGGCGACCGGGATGCTGGTCGGCGCGGTCATCGAATACCTGATTGTCCGGCCACTGTACAAGCGGCCCCTGGACGCCATCCTGGCAACCTGGGGCCTGGGTATCGTCATCGGTCAATTGATCATCATCGGCTTCGGTCGGGATGTGAAATTCGCGGACGTGCCGCTGACAGGCACCTGGTCGTTCGGTGGCACTCAATACTCCTCGTATCGGTTGCTGCTGATTCCCCTGGCACTGGGTTTGTGCGCACTGCTGACGGCGCTGCTCAACGGCACGCGTTTCGGGGTCAAGACCCGGGCAGTGATCATGAACGAGGAACTGGCCAGTGGCCTGGGCATTCACGCCGGGCGCATACGTTTCATCACGTTCAGCCTGGGGGCGGGCCTGGGTACCCTGGCCGGTGCCCTGATCAGCCCGCTGTCGAGCATCGATCCGGGCATGGGCATCACCTGGCTGGTGTCCGCCTTCATGCTGGTCATGGTCTCCGGGCATTCGATGCTCAGCCTGATTGCAACCTGTGCGGTCTTCGGGGCGTGCCAGGTCATCGTCAGCACCTACGCCAGCCCGGTACTCGGTGGACTGACGATTGCCGTACTGGCGGCCTTGACCTTGCGTATTCGTCCAAAGGGGTTCGCACATGACTAATACCACGTTGCAGGCGGCGAACCGCCCATCCACGCGATCCGTTCGCCAGGGGGCATGGGGACGCTCAGGTGCATTGGCCCTGGTCGGTCTCGTATTGCTGGCCGTGGGTCCCTGGATTTTCGACAGCTACGTCCTCAACCTGCTGATCAAGGCCTTTCTGTTTGCGATCGTGGTCATCACGGTGGATGTGCTGTGGGGCTATACCGGTTACCTGACCTTCGGCCAGTCGGCATTCTTCGGCATCGGGGCCTATGCCGCGGGGCTGGTGTTCACGCACTTCGGTTTTTCGCCCGGCGCCATTGCCATCGCCATCGGGCTGGCGATTGTCGTCCCCATGGCGGTGGCTGGCCTGGTCGGCTGGTTGTCGTTCTACCGGGGGGCATCGCCGTTCTTTGCCACGGTGATTTCCCTGGTGTTGCCCATCGTCATGACGCAGCTGCTGCTGTCCGGCGGCGAATGGACCGGTTCCAGTTCGGGGCTGACCGGCTATGACACCTTCGATCTGTCGCTGCCGGCCTGGTACTGGATCGCCGGTGGCGGTGCCGCGCTGACCGGTATCGTCGCCTGGCTCTTCGTGCGCAGTGACGCGGGGCGGGTGCTGGCGTCGATACGTGACAACGAATCCAGGTGTGCGTACCTGGGCATCAATGTCCCGTCCATCAAGATCGTTCTGCTGATCGTGACGGCTGCGATCAGCGGGATCGCCGGCTTTGGCTACGGCGCCTTCAGCGGCGTGGTGGCCCCCGAGTTATCCGGTTTCGTCCTGGGCACCGAGCTGATCATCTGGGTCGCGCTGGGCGGGCGCGGGACATTGTGGGGACCCATGGCGGGGGCGATCCTGATCAACGTCGCCACGGCCTACCTGGGCAGTCGGATGCCGTTCCTGTGGCAGTTGATCCTCGGCCTGTCTTTCGTGCTGGTGATCGTCCTGCTCCCGCAGGGCATCGTCCCGGTCTTGCTCAAGCCCTTCGGCTTCGGCGCTCGTACGCGGCAGGCCCCCACGCTGGTCGAGCGCGCCACCCGAGAGGCGCCCGGATCGGGCGGTGCTCCCGCCCTGGTCATGGACGAAGTCACCAAGAGCTATGGTTCGCTCAAGGTATTGCAAGGCATCAATCTCACGGCGCAGGCCGGTGACCTGGTCGGCCTGATCGGACCCAATGGTGCCGGCAAGACCACCCTGATGCGTTGCATGAGCGACGGCGCCGATCGTACTTCGGGGACGGTGCATCTGTGTGGCAACGATATCCGCCGGCTTCCGGCCGAGGCCTGCGTCCGTTTCGGCCTCGGGCGCAAGTTCCAGAATGCCAATATCTTCGAGTCGCTGACCGTGGCCGAGTGCCTGCGCATGGCGAGCCTCCTTCACGGGCGCCCCTTGTTGTTCCGTCGGGCCGATACCCTGGCCTTGCCGTCCTATGCCCTCGATGTCCTGCGGGTCACCGGGCTGGATACCCTGCTCGACGTGGTCGCGCGCGATTTGTCCCACGGCGAGCAGCAGGCGCTGGAGCTGGCCATGGTGCTGGCCCTTGAGCCGCGCGTCGTGCTTCTCGACGAGCCGACCGCGGGACTGACGAAGACCGAGCGCACGCAAATCGGTGTCGTGCTGTCCTTGCTCGCCAACCGCTACAAGTTGTGTTGCCTGCTGGTTGAACACGACCTGGATTTCGTCGAACAGATCGCTACCCGGATCGTGGTCTTGCACCAGGGGAGGATGGTCATGCAGGGGACTTTCGAGGAAGTCGTCAACTCCGAGCTGGTCAAGACGATCTATGCCGGATCCGCAATCGTCCCACGGGAGGTCGTATGAACGGTGCTACGTTGCAACTCGATGCGGTCACCAGCGGCTACAGGGCTTCGGTGGTCATTCGCGATTTGTCGTTCAAGGTCCGTGCCGGCGAAGCGGTGGCCTTGCTCGGCAAGAACGGCATGGGCAAGACGACATTGCTCAAGACCATCATGGGCTACCTGCCGAAGCAGCAGGGCACCGTACGGATCAATGAAGGCGACATCACCGGGTTGTCGCCGCATCATGTCGCCCGGGTCGGCGTGGCCTATGCCGCCCAGGAAAAGGCCCTGTTCACCGAACTGAGCATCCGCGACAACCTGCGCATGGGGCTCGACAAGGATTCGTTGTTCGATGAGCGCTTCGCGGCGATCGAGCCGGTGTTCCCGGTGTTCAAGGACCGCTTGAAGCAGTACGCCGGCACACTGTCGGGTGGCGAGCAGAAAATGCTCCTGGTGGCGCGGGCCCTGATGATGCGTCCCGCGATTATTTTGCTGGACGAAATCACCGAGGGCCTGCAGCCTTCGGTGATTGAGCGGATTGCCGTGGCCCTGGTGCACGAGCGAGAGGCTCACGGCACGACCCTGCTGCTTATCGAACAGAATGTGCCGTTCGCCTTGAAGGTCGCGGATCGCTACCTTGTACTCAAGCAAGGTGAAATCGAGGAGGAGGGCGATGCCAATGCGCCGGGTGCCACCGAAGCCATTTTCAACCATCTGAGGGTGTGACGCTCATGGTCCTGTCAAGTTCTGGCGAACTGCCGGCGTGCCTGTTCATCGCCACGGGCGGCACCATCGCCATGCAAGTCGACCCTTCGACGTCGGCGCCCATTCCGGCGCTGTCAGGCAGCGACTTGCTCAAGGCGGTGCCTGAGCTGGCGACGATGGCGCGACTGGAAGTCAACAACCTGTCCAATGTGCCGTCAGTCGAAATGGGGCCACTGCGCTGGCGGCGGCTGCATCGGGAGATCGAGGCCGCGCTGGCGCGCGAGGCGATCGTCGGGGTACTGGTATCCCATGGCACCGATACCCTGGAAGAGACCGCCTGGTTTCTCGACCTGACCTTGACGTCCGACAAGCCGGTGGTGCTTATCGGTGCCCAGCGCAATGCCTCCGAGGCGGACTTCGACGGACCGCGCAACCTGAAGAGCGGCACACGGGTATGCATTGCGCCTGAATCAACGGGCAAGGGCGTGATGGTCGTCCTCAACGATCAGATCAATGCCGCCCGGGAAGTCAGCAAGACCCACACATCGGACGTCGAGTCATTCAACTCCGGCGACGCCGGCCTGCTCGGAAGGGTGGACGGCGATCGTGTCACCTTTTATCGCGCCTCCTGCCGTCGGCAGTCTCTGTTGCTGGGGGATGCCGAGCTGCCGCGGGTCGATATCGTGCCGATGTACGCCGGCGCGGACGGGGCGCTGCTCGGCGCCGCCGTGCAGGCGGGTGCCCGGGGCCTGGTCATCCAGGCCCTGGGGGCGGGCAATGTGAATGCCGCGATGTATGCCGCCATTCTCGAGGCCATCGCAGCGGGCATCGCGGTTGTCATCGCCAGCCGTGTGCCGCGCGGGCGGGTAAGGCCCATCTATGGCTTTACAGGGGGCGGTGTGACGCTGAAAGATGCCGGTGTGATCTTCGCCAATGACCTCAGCCCGCAGAAAGCCAGGATCATGTTGATGCTGGCTATGCAGGTCCCCCGGTCTTCGACCGAACTACAAGCCATTTTTGATCGATAGGTGAGCGCCATGCCCAGCACCAGGACAGCAGTCACCAGGGATCAGGGATGGCCGGTTGGCATCTTGTACTCGCGCTCGGGGGCCACCGCGGTCACCGAGTCCGAGCATTTTTTCGGCACCGCGCTGGCCATCGAGGAAATCAATGCGCTCGGTGGCGTGCTGAATCTGCCGTTGATCCCCACCGCTTATGACCCCAAGGGGTCACCGGAGGAATACCGGCGCCTGACGGGCAAGCTGCTCATCGAAGACGAGATCAACGTCATTTTCGGCTGCTCCCGTTCCTCCAGCCGCAAGGCCGTGTTGCCGCTGGTCGAGCGCCATAATGCATTGCTCTGGTATTG
Source organism: Pseudomonas sp. Mn2068 (assembly GCF_049319725.1). Taxonomy (NCBI): domain Bacteria; kingdom Pseudomonadati; phylum Pseudomonadota; class Gammaproteobacteria; order Pseudomonadales; family Pseudomonadaceae; genus Pseudomonas; species Pseudomonas sp. Mn2068. The sequence goes on from NZ_JBMOUG010000001.1 coordinate 310,512, forward strand.
CTCCTTCTATGAAGGCTTCGAATACTCGCCGAACATCATCTACACCGGCGCCGTGCCCAATCAGAACAGCATCCAGCTCGCCGCCTACCTGTTGCAGAACAAGGGCACCCGGTTCTTTCTGGTGGGCGCAGACTATATCTATCCGCGCGAATCCAATCGCATCATGAGGGACGTGGTTGAACAATACGGCGGTGAAATCGTCGATGAGGTCTACCTGCCCATCGACGCGGGGCTGGAGCAGCTCAAGGACGTCCTCAACGAAATCCGCGACGCGCAGCCGGATGTGGTGTTCTCGACCCTGGTCGGGCAGTCGGCCCGTTCTTTCTACCAGCACTATGGCGAGCATGGACTGGATCCGAAGAAGATCCCCATCGCCAGCCTGTCCATGGCCGAGGAAGAAATCCGCCTGATCGGCCCGCCGTTGTGCGAGGGCCACATCACGGCGGCGACCTATTTCGGTTCGTTGCCCAACGACAGTAATCAACGCTTCATCGAACTGTGGCGCCAGCGCTTCGGCGACCGCCCGACCAGCACCTGGTCGGAAATGGCGTATTCTCAGGTCCACTTGTTTGCACGGGCCCTGGAGCGCGCCGGCAGCCTGGACCGGCGCAAACTGGTCGATGCCGTGCACAAGGTCAAGTTCGCCTCCCCGGAAGGACCGATCGCCATTGATGCTGAAAACAACCATTGCGCCCTGACTCCCCGGATCGGTATCTGTCGCAGTGACGGACAGTTCGACGTCGTATGGGAAGGTTCAGGCCCGGTGAAACCCGATCCTTACCTCTCCACTTTCGGCTTCTCCGAGTTTTGGTTGAGGTAACGCCATGAGTTCCAGTCTTCGCCGTCTCTATGAAGATCTGCGCAGTATCTGCGTTGCCCTCGTCTATCCGCCCGGGGACGACCGCGATATTGTCATGCAGCAGTTGAAACGCATTGGTTGCCGGGTCAAGGTCGTATGGCCATTTCCCTCGGAGCCGCCCGCGGACGTCGATGTCATTCTCTTTCAGATCACGCAGGAGCTGGAAGGCAACCGGATCTGGTCGGGCGCCTCGGTCAATGCGGCGCTGATCGCCCTCAGCGACTACGAAAGCCCGACCATCCTCAAGTTGCTCCTCGATACCCGTGCCCATGGGGTGATTTCGAAACCCTTTCGTTCCTCCGGGATTCTCAGCACGCTGGTGCTGGCGAGGGCTTCGTACAGCTACCAGGAAAAGTTGCAGGGCAAGATCGACAAGCTTGAACTGACGATCAAGTCGCGTCGGCAGATTGAAAAGGCCATTCGGGTGCTGGTCGAACGCCAGAATCTGACCGAGACACAGGCCTACGAACATATGCGCTCACGGGCCACCAGCCTGCATGTCACGGTCGCCGAGGTCTCCGGGATGATCATCGAGGCCCATGAGGCCATGGAGCGGCTGGGATTGAAGCCTTAGCCTGGGCGTTGCGGCACCGCCGGCAACAGCCGGCGGTCAGGGCAATACGGATAGATGCTGCCAGTCGTTCAACCCAGGCGCATGGACAGCTCGACATCCTCGGCGAACGGCACGGACAGATACCCCGCCCCAGGCGCACGCACTCGCTCCAGGTACTCGGGGCTGTAGTCGGCGTTATCGGCAATGATCAACGCCCCGGGTTTCAGGCGGCTCTCCAGCAGGTTCAGGATGTCCGGATACAGCGCCTTGGCGCCATCGAGCAGGACCAGGTCGATGCTGTCGGGAAGGTCCCTGGCCAGGGTCTGCAAGGCGTCCCCCACGCGAATCTCCACCAGGTCGAGCAACTCGCCGGCCTCCAGGTTCGCGCGCGCCCGCTCCACCTTGGACGGTTCGAACTCGCTGGTGATCAGCCGACCACCGCCGTTGTCGCGCAGTGCCGCGGCCAGGTGCAGGGTGGAGATACCGAACGAGGTGCCGAACTCGACGATGTTCCGGGCATTGCAACCGCGGGCCAGCATGTAGAGCAGGGTGCCGGTCTCCCGGGAAACGGCCAGCGGGAATTCCTTCAGTTGCGTATAGAGGTCCAGGTATTCGGTCTTGCTGCGCATCAGGCGCGTGCGCTCTTCATTCGAGATATCCGAGAAGACGCTGCTGGTCATCGGCGACTGCGCCTGGGTGAACAGGCGATCCAGCAGGGGCGCGAGAGGCGCGCGGGTCAAGGTGGTCATGGGGTTTTCCTTGGCAAGTCGGTGAGGGGTTATAATGCGAACAAACCTTCATGTTTTCTATTCGCATTGCGAGCCTTGCCCATGACCGAGCGCCCAACCCCGCAGATTGCCTCACGTAAACAGCCACGGCAGGTTCGCTCCAATGACCTGGTCACGGCCATTCTGGAAGCGGCTGTTCAGGTTTTGGCGAAGGAGGGCATGCGCCGTTTTACCACCACGCGGGTGGCCGAGCGGGCCGGCGTCAGTGTCGGTTCGGTGTACCAGTATTTTCCGAACAAGGCGGCGATCCTCTTTCGCCTGCAGAGCGATGAATGGCGCCAGACCAGCGATATGCTGGGCAGCATTCTTGAAGATTCGCGGCACCCGCCATTGGCGAGGCTGCGCAGGCTGGTCCATGTGTTCATCCAGTCCGAGTGCGACGAGGCCGAGGTCCGTGTCGCCCTCAATGATGCGGCGCCGCTGTATCGCGATGCACCCGAGGCCCGGGAGGTCAGGGCCCGGGGGCGCGGTATTTTCCAGGTTTTCATGCACGAGGTGCTGCCCGGTGCCTCGCCGACGACACGGGCGTTGGCTTGCGACCTGATCACCACGACCCTCAGCTCGGTGGGCAAGTCCTTTTCGGAAACCCCGCGCACCGGCGCTGAAATCGAGGCTTATGCCGAGGCCATGGCGGATATGTTTTGTGCCTATCTCGATCGACTCGAGGGTGCCTGAAGCCCTCAGCGCGACAGTTGCTCCATCAACAGGATCACGGCGATCAGGACCATGATCGCCCCCGACAGGCGGCTGACCCTCCTGGCGGCGACGGGACGTGCCTGCAGCACCACGCGGGAGCCGAATCCCACCAGCAGATAGATCACCGCGCAACTGAAGGTGTGCAGCAGCCCCAGCGCCATGATCTGCAGCGGCACCGGCCAGGCGGCGCTCGGATCGGTGAATTGCGGCAGCAAGGCCAGGAACAGCAGGAAGACCTTGGGATTGAGGCCGCTGACGCAGGCGCCCTTGACGGTCCAGCGCGCCCAGGAGCCCGACACCTGGCCCTCTGCGGCACTGGGCACGGAAGGATGCAGGAGCATGTTGATGCCCAGCCAGAGCAGATAACCGGCTCCGGCGACGGTCAGCACGGACAGGGCGACAGGATGGTTGGCCACCAGCCCTCCGACACCGGCGGCCACGATCAGCGTCGCCATCAGATGCCCGATCAACAGACCGGCCACGGCGGGCATCACCACACGACCGAACAACCCCGCCGATATCGCATAGGCCCAATCCGCCCCCGGGGTGACCACGAACAGAAACGACACCGCCCAGAAGGCGGCCAGAACACTGGGAGTCATGTTCGCCTACCTGTGAGAATTGCGTGGGGTGGATTGCCGATGACAGTCGGGCAGTGTTTTCAAGCCATTGTTGCAGGCACTTTCAGGGGGGATTCGCATGGTTCTTTCTCGTGGATGGCGGGAAGGCAGCTCGTCTGATTCAACCCGCGCGGGTGGCCGGGAAACTCTGAAGCCCACGAAAAGAATAATTAAAGTCGGTTAGAATATTTTCTCTATTATTCCAATGTGCCTGATGGTTTTGGGGAGATTTTTTCGAGTGGACAGGATTGACCAGAAGATTCTTGCCGAGCTGCAAATGGACGGGCGCCTGTCGGTGACCGAGTTGGCCGATCGGGTTGGCCTGAGCCTGTCGCCGTGTCATCGGCGGGTGCGGGCCCTGGAGGAGTCGGGGGTGATCCTGGGGTATCGCGCGCAGCTGGATCCACGCGCGCTGGGCCTGAATTTCTCGGCGATGGTCTTCGTGACCCTGCGTGAAGGCGACCACCGGGCAGTGGAGGCCTTCGAACAGGCGTTGACCGAGATACCGCAGATCGTCGAAGCGCAACGGCTGTTTGGCGAGCCGGATTTTCTGCTCCATGTCATCGCCCGGGACCTGCCCGCATTCCAGGTGCTTTATGACGAGCGCCTGTCGAGGCTTCCGAATGTCCAGCGCCTGACATCGACCCTGGTGATGAAGAACGTGATTCAGGATCGCTCGTTGCCGTTGTGAACGACCACGGTTGCGTCGTGGCGTGCCTGAACGGTGGTGATCTAGACCGCTCTTACTTCCGCCAGCAGTTCAGGATGGCGATCCAGCAGTTTCAAGAGTTTTACCAGCGCCAGTGGCGGTTTGGTTCGGCCATTCTCATAGCGTGAAAAAGCATTGACGCCACCACCGAAAATCTCGGCTGCTTCACGCTGATCCAGGGCGAGCCGCTTGCGCACTGCCGTGATGAAGCCGGGATCTACGATAGAAGCATTGACCTGCTTGTTGAATTGCAGCATCGCAGTGCTGACGCGCGAGGATTCAGCGGCATCCAGCAGACTCTCTCCGCAGGCGGGACAGTAGTCCCCGGTAACTGCCGCGATGAACGTCGATTCACCTTTGTATGTATAAGGCATGTCACGGGTATCACGCACCAGTTCGGCGGCCGTACACACAGGGCATTTCATGTTTACAACTCCTCCAGAGCAGCTGCGCTGACGAGGGCTGATGAGGTTGATTTCACTCGTCCTGCGGCTATCAATGTTCGAAGGGTCGATAGCCTGCAATGGGGCGTTTTCTTTTCCATGGAGAAATTAACCCGGTAGGTTCTATTTGGCAAGTTGGTTAATTTTTAAGGCGCTGGGTTTCCAATCTCCATGGAGGATGCTTGCAACGGCTGGAACCTGTCTGTCAGTCACATTCGGCAGGTTGGGGGAGTAAATGCTCCGCTTGGTGTGGGGATTTGAGGTGAGTGAGCATTTCATCATCGCTATCGTCCTCGACCGAGCCGCGATCGAGGAACAGGAACACCACGGCGGCCGTCAGTACGGTGATGGCGGTCAATACCAGCAGCAGGGTACTGAAAGCGGCACTGTAGCCCTGGGCCAATGCGGTGCGTCCGGCGGCGGGCAGCAGGTGTTCGGCACCGCTCAGGTCGCCGGTCGCCAGGTGTTGCGCGGCGGCGACGATATTCGGCAGGGCATCGGCAGGCAGCGCGGCCAGGTTGCCGGCCGTGAAGGCCGAGAGCAATGCGGTCACCACGGCAATGGCCACGCCTTCACCGGCCACGCGTGTGGTGCTGAAAATGCCGGTGGCCATGCCCGCGCGTTCCTTGGACACCACACTGACCGCCATGCCATCCATCAAGCCCCAGGGCAGGCTGATGCCGACACCGATCACCAGCATCGGCCAGGCCAACTGCCAGGCGCCGCTGCCCACCGGCACGTGACTCAGCCAGTACAGTCCCGCCGCACAGACCAGCAAGCCGCTGCCGCACAAGGTGGAGGGCGACAACCAGCGGGTCAGGTAACCGGCGACAATCGGCAACACCAGCAGTGGCGCCGACAGGGCGATCAGCAACCAGCCGGCGGCGATTTCGCTCATGCCTTCGATGCCGACGAAGCGGATCGGCAGCAGGATCAGCAGCACCACGAAGGAGTAGGCCGGGGCCGCCGCCAGCAGTTGCACGCCGACAAAACGCGGGAAACGGAACAGCGACAGGTCGAGCATCGGTTGCGCGACACGCTGCTCGATCAGCACAAAGGCGACAAAGGACAGCAACGCGACGACGAACAAGCCCAGCGACAGCGGGTCGGTCCAGCCGCTTTCCGGCACCTTGAGGATGGCGAAGGTGAAGATTCCCAGCGCCCAGGTGAAGGTTATCGCTCCCGGCCAATCGATCCCGGCGGCCTCTGGATTGCGTGACTCTTGCATGCAACGCGCGGCCAGGACCAGCGAGATGGCTGCCAGCACAGTGATCAGCAGGAAGATCAGGTGCCAGTCGAAGGCCTCGATGATCGCCCCGGCCAGCACAGGGCCGAAGGCCAGGCCGATACCGAAGCTGGCACCGACGAAGCTGAAGGCCCGGATGCGCCCCGGCCCGTCGAACACCTGCGCCAGCGCCGACATGCCGCCGGAGAAAGCGGCCGCCGCGGCCAGGCCCTGGGCTGCCCGCAGTATGTCGAACACCACCAGGTCGGGGGCGAAGGGCAGTGCCGCCGCGAGCACGGCAAAGGCGCTGGCGCCGCCGATAAAGACCTTCTTGCGGCCATAGCTGTCGGCCAGGGCGCCGGCGAGCATCAGGCAACTGCCGAAGGTCAGCATGAAGGCGTTGGTGACCCAGCTCAGTTCCATGGGCGAGCCGCCGAAGGCCCGGCCTATGGCCGGCAGGGCCACGGCGGCAGCGGTGAAGTTGAAGGGCATGGTGATGGCCGTGATGCACACGGCCAGCAAGATCAGGCGTTGTTGCAGAAGCGGAGTGGACATCGGTCGAGATCCTTGCGTCGGGCGAGTACCGCACCCGGGAAGTGAGCGTGACAGCGCCGACGATCCGGTGGTTTACCGGGGCCGGCAGAACATGCAAGGATCTTAAAGAGCGAGTAATCGAGTTAAAAACGGTAAATATTCCGCCTATATCGGAATAAAAGGATCGAATGGGAGACGCAGGTGGATCGACTCAGTGGCTTGATGCCCTTTATCCGCACGGCAGAGTTGGGCAGTTTCGTTGCCGCGGGCAGGGCGCTGGGACTGTCGGCGTCGGCGGTCGGCAAGGGGGTGACCCGGCTCGAGCAACAGTTGGGTGTGCGGCTGTTCCAGCGCTCGACCCGCAGCCTCAGCCTGACCGACGAGGGGCGGGTGTTCCAGGAGCGTTGCCGGCGCATTCTCGATGACCTGGACGACGCCCAGGCGACCCTGTCGCAGTCCACGGAAGTTCCCCGCGGGCGCTTGCGGATCAGCATGCCGGCGGCCAGCTATGCGTTGTTCGAATCGGTGCTGATCGCGTTCATGGAGCTGTATCCCGATATCGAACTGGACCTCGACTTCAGCGACAAGCTGGTGGACCTGATCGAGGAAGGCGTGGATATCGCGATCCGCAGCGGCGAACTTCCGGACTCGCGTTTGATGCGCCGCACCTTGCCCGGTGTGCAACCGGTGCTGTGCGCCGCGCCGTCCTACCTGGAGCGTCACGGCACGCCACTGACACCGGCTGACCTGGACGATCACCTGGCGGTGCGTTTCCGCTACTTCAAGAATGGCAAGCTGCTGGATTTCCCCCTGCTGCGCGAGGAAGGCACGCGCGAGCCGCGGACCCGCACGGTGATGGTCAGCAACAACATGGAGATGGTCCGGGGGGCGCTGCTCAAAGGCTTCGGCCTGGGGACCATCCCCGACTTCCTGGCCCGCGAAGCATTGGCTGATGGCTCGCTGCGCTGCCTGCTGCATGGTTATCTGATCCCACCGGACACCATGAATATCGTCTGGCCCTCGAGCCGCCAGTTGTCGCGCAAGATTCGCGTGTTTGTCGACTTCATGTGCGAGCGCCTGGAACAGGAGGCCGCACAGTTACGGGCGACCATCGAGCAGGAATGCCTTTACTCGCTCAGGAGCGCCAGCGAGCTGGCCCGTTAGGGGCGATGCATGCCTGCGCGCCACGTCAGGACAGGCAGACGGGCATCGGGCGTCCATGGACGGGCGGAGTCAGCAGGTGCCGGGCCGGAGTGTCCAGGTGCTTGAAGTAGTCCACGGCGAAATCGACGAACAACTTCACCCGGCGCGGCAGCTTCTTGCCACCCTCGGTGAGCAGGTGGAACTCGGTGGTCGGGCACTGGTAATCCTCCAGCACCGCCACCAGGCGGTTTGACTGGATATCCTCGGCCACTTCCCAGGCCGACTTCCAGATGACGCCCAGGCCTTGCACCGCCCATTGGCGCAGGGTGAAGCCGTCATTGGCCAGGCGATTGCCCTTGACCTGCACCGTGGTGGCGGCGCCTTTCTCGAAGAAGCGCCAGCGATCCAGGGCGAAGTCGGCGCGCAGTTGCACCAGGCAATTGTGTTCCAGCAGGTCCTCGGGAGTACGCGGGGTGCCGAAACGCGCCAGGTACGCCGGAGAGCAACAGACCATCTGCCGATCGAACCCCAGGGGGCGGGCGATCAGCGAGCTGTCCGGCAGGTCGCCGAAGCGAATGGCGATATCCGAGCCCGACTCGACAAAGTCCAGCAGCCGGTCGGTGAAGAACAGGCGAATGCTGACATTGGGGTTCTCGCCGATAAAGGCGTCGACCAACTGGCTGATCCGCTGACGGCCCAGGTCGGTGGGGCAGGTCAGGCCGATGGTGCCAAGCAGGTCGCTATGGCCGCTCTTGATGATGCTGTCGAGGGCATCGACCTCTTCGAGGATCTTCAACGCATTCTCGAACAGGAGCTGCCCCTCGGGCGTGGGGCTCAGGCAACGGGTATTGCGCTTGAGCAGGCGCAGTCCATAAAACTCTTCCATGGCCTTGAGTCGACCGCTCATGGCGGCAGGCGACAGGCCCATCTGCCGACCCGCGGTGGAAAGGGAGCCTGTCTGCACCACCAGGCGAAACAGTCGCATGTCCTGCAAGCGATCAACCATGACTGAATCCACTGCTCGATGAATGTTTCTTGTTGTGGATGAAGTATCGGCTGTTTATTCAAGTGACGCTATTGTCTTTATGTTGTCCGAATAAATCGTATTTGTTGCGCGGCCCAGTGAAATGGGCTGTCTGGGCATTGGTGAATGTAATTCAAATGTGTTTTTTGTTGGCTTCACCTTTCGCTGAAGTTGAAAAGTCAATTTTTCAAAGATGAATAGAAAAGCACAGCTGATTGTTAATAATGGAGACCCGGGCTGATGACAAAAACATAAGAAAGAGGGTTTATGTATGCGTGTGCATTATCAGGAAGTCGCCCATTCGGCCAACCTGGCGGGCGAGTTCAAATCGGCCATGGGGCGCTTCGCCGCGTCGATCACCCTGGTCACCACGATCGATGCCGAAGGGCTGCCCCACGGCCTCGCCGCCACGGCGTTTTCCTCGGTGTCCATGGATCCGGCCTCGGCGCTGATCTGTGTCAATCGCAACGCCAGTGCCTCGCCGATCATCAAACGTTCCGGGCTGTTCTGCGTGAACATGCTGCAAAGCCAGCATGAACCGATCTGCCGGATCTTCAGCCAGCCCGACTTGCGCGAACGGCGCTTTGTCGAAGGTGAATGGAAGACCGGTATCCATGGTATCCGCTATCTGGCCGACGCCCAGGCGGCGATCTTCTGCGAAGTGGTGCGGGAAATCGAACACGGCACCCATACGGTGATGATCGGCAATGTCATCGATGTCATGACCCAGCCATTGGAACAGCCGCTGCTGTATATGGGCGGACGCTATCGGGAGTTGCGCGGTTAGTTGTCAGGATGATGCTCGATCTTATAACAATCAAATAATAAGCGGATGTGGGTATGAATAATCAGTTGCTGGCGAAAACACGCCTTGGCGGTGTGCTGCCCAAGTGGATCGGTGTGGACAGCAGTGTCGCCGGCCCCTTGCTCGGACTGTTGTTGTTATGCGTGGTGTTGACGGTCTTCACCGACAACTTCCTGAGTGTGAGCAACCTGCTCAATGTACTGGACCAGGTCACGGTGCTCGGCATCATGGCCCTGGGCATGACCCTGGTGATCCTCATCGGCGGTATCGACCTGTCGGTGGGCGCGGTGCTGGCGGTGGCGATCATGGTCATGAGCTGGCTCGGCCAGGCTCTCGGCGTGCCGATGTGGCTGGCGATGCTCGCGGCCCTGGTAGTCGGCGCGGCTTGCGGCGCCACCACCGCGTTGCTGGTGGTAAGGGCCGGCCTGCCGTCGTTTATCGCGACGCTGGCGATGATGTCGGTGGCCCGTGGCCTGGCCTATATGGTCACCGATGGCGCCCAGGTCAGTGGTTTTCCCGAATGGTTCAGCAATCTCTCGGTGATCCGCTATGGCGGCGTGCTGTCGCTGACGGTGCTGTGTTTCCTGCTGCTGGCCCTGTTGTTCTGGTTCGTGCTGCGTTTCACCGTGGCCGGCCGCAGCCTCTACGCCATCGGCGGCAGCGCCAAGGTGGCGCGACTGGCGGGCATCCGGGTCAAGGGCTACACCAGCGCCGTGTACATCCTCTCCGGCATCTGCGCGGCACTGGGCGGAATCATCATGACCTCGCGCCTGGACACTGCCGGCGCCGGTGCGGGCGTCGGCTATGAGCTGGACGTGATCGCCGCCGTGGTGATCGGCGGCGGCAGCCTCAAGGGCGGCGCGGGCAGCGTGGTCGGGACCCTGGTCGGGGTGCTGATCATCGGCGTGCTGCGCAACGGCCTGAACCTGGCGGGCATTTCACCCTTTGTGCAGCAGGTGGTGATCGGCGCGGTGATCGCCTTCGCGGTGATGCTCGACCTGCTCAAGCGCAAGGGCGATTGAGGCGATGTCGCCGCTCTTCCCGATTTTCTCCAGAGCCGATAACAAGAAGGATAAAGACATGAATCGTTCCGCGTTTGTGCTGCGTTCCCTGTGGTTGCCGCTGTTCGCCTGCCTGCTGTCCAGTGGCGCTCACGCCCAGGGCAAGGCCGTGGACCAGATCACCGTGGGGATGTCGATCCCGAGCCTGCAATGGGTGTTCTACCTGATGGTGCGTGACGGCGTGATGGAGCAGGCCAGCGGTATGGGGATCAAGAAGGTGCTGGTCTCCGATGCCCAGGCCGATCCGGCGCGGCAGGTCAGCCAGATCCAGGACATGCTCAGCAAGGGTATCGATGTGCTGCTGTACACCGCCACCGGCAGCGCCGCCTCGGCCGTACCGGTACGCCTGGCGCGGCAACAGGGCGTGCCGGTGGTGTGCGTCGACAACTTTCCGAAAAACGTCGAGTGCGATGCCTATATCTCCACCGACAACCTCGCGGCGTCCGGCGAACTGGCCCGGCAGATGATCAAGCTCACCGGTGGCAAGGCACAGATCGGCCTGCTCCAGGGCACCCTCGGCGATTCCACCGAAGTCACCCGTGCCAAGGGCCTCGACGCGGTGCTGGCGCAGGCGCCGCAGATGAAGATCGTCGACAGCAAGCCCACCGACTGGCTGCAGGACAACGGCTTCAAGGTGGCCCAGGACATGTTGCAGAAGAACCCGCGGATCGATGTGTTCCTCGGCCGTTCCGATGCCCCGGCCCTCGGCGCCGCCCAGGCGGTCAAGGTCGCCAATATCGATCACAAGATCTGGGTGTTCGGTTATGACGGCCTGCCTTCGGCCCTGGAAGCGGTGCGCGACGGCAAGATGGACCTGACCATCACCCAGCAGGCGGTGGAGATGGGGCGCACCGCGCTGCGCACCGCCGTGGATCTGCAGCAGGGCAAGAGCGTGGAGAAAACCCAGTTGCTGCCGGCCTTTGTCACCACCCGTGAAAACGCGGCCGCCTTTCTTGAAAAGCACCCTTGAACCGTCGGAGGAGAGCTTGTGATGCACGCGATCGAGCCTTCGGGCCAAGCCGTTCAGGAGCCGTTGTTCAGGGCCTGCAACATCGGCAAGTCATTTCATGGGGTGCGGGTGCTGGAAGACATCAGCCTCGCTATCGGTTACGGCGAAGTGGTCGCTCTGCTGGGGGAGAACGGGGCCGGCAAATCGACCTTTTCCTCCATCGTCGCCGGCGCCCAGGGACCGTCGAAGGGCAGCATGTTCCTCGCCGGCCAACCCTATGCCCCGGGTGGGCCGGCCGAGGCCATGGCGCTGGGGGTCAACATGATCCATCAGGAGATCCACCTGTTGCCGGAACTCAGCGTGGCGGAGAACGTGTTTCTCGGCCACCTGCCGACCCGTGGCGGGCTGGTCGACCGTGGGCACATGTACCGTGAGACGGAAAAGCAGCTGCAACGCCTGGGCCTGGATATTTCCCCGGATACCCTGGTCGGCCAGCTGAAGATTGCCGCGCAGCAACTGGTGGAAATCGCCCGGGCGCTGACCTTGAACTCGCGCCTGCTGATTCTCGACGAGCCGACCGCGGCCCTGGGCAAGGAGGAAACCGACCTGTTGTTCCGGCAGATCGAGACGCTCAAGGGCCAGGGTGTGTCGTTTATCTATATCAGTCACCGCATGGATGAAATCGCCCGGATCGCCGACAAGGTGGTGGTCATGCGCGACGGCTGCCTGATCGCCCGTCATGACAGTGGCGCGGCGGATGTCGGCCTGCTGGTCTCGCAGATGGTCGGGCGTTCCATCGAGCGGCTGTTTCCGGCACTGCCCGAGCCGACGGAAGAGCTGGTGCTGCGGGTCGAGCGGCTGTCGGACCGGGCAGGGCGCTTCGCCGATATTTCGTTCGCGGTACGTGCCGGGGAGATCTTCGGGATTGCCGGTATCGTCGGGGCCGGGCGCACGGAGGTGGTCCAGGCGATTGCCGGACTGAGCCCACTGGCCGCCGGCAGTGTCCGGGTCGCTGAGCAGGTCTTGCCGGGCAACGATGTGGCGGCGGCAATCCGCGCCGGGGTGGTGCTGATTCCCGAGGACCGCAAGGCCGAAGGCGTGGTGCTTGGCCAGACCATCGCCGAGAACCTGGCCTACTGCAACCTGGACCGCCTCAGTGCCTGTGGGGTCATGGACAACGGTCGGGTCATGGCCTTTGCCCTGGAGCGGATTGCCGCCCTGGGTATCAAGGGCCAGGCACGGCAGACCCTGGACAAACTCTCGGGCGGCAACCAGCAGAAGGTGGTGATCGCCAAGTGGGTGGCGCGTGGTCCGAAGGTGATCATTCTCGACGAGCCGACCCGGGGCATCGACATGGGCGCCCGCGCGGCGATCTATGAACTGATCGTCGCACTGGCGAGAACCGGCGTGTCGGTGATCGTGGTCAGTTCCGACCTGGACGAAGTGATTGGCCTGTCCCATCGGGTCATGGTCATGGCCCGCGGGCGTGCCCAGGGTGTCCTGCAGGGCCGACAGATCGCCCCCGACCGCATCATGACCCTGGCCACCGCCTAGAGGAGGTTTCAGCATGTCCCATCCTTATCAAGCCTTGCCTTACCCGCCCTTTGCCGAGCTGCTCGATCTGCGCGGCAAGACCGCGGTGGTCACCGGCGGCAGCAACGGTATCGGCTTTGCCATCAGTCGGCGTCTGGCCGAAGCCGGGGCCAGCGTGCTGATCGGCAGCCTGGCGCCCGAGCGCAGCGAAGAGCTGGCGGAGGCGGGCCTGGCGGTGTCGTTCCTGGCCTGCGACGTACGCTACCCGCACGATATCCAGCGCCTGGCCGATGCCGCGGTCGAGCGCTACGGCAGCCTGGATATCTGGGTGAACAACGCCGGTATCTACCCGCTCAGGAATATCGACGAGATCGACGTGACCTTCTGGGACCAGTTGCAGGCGATCAATACCCGTGCGGTGTTCCAGGGGGCGCAGGCGGCGCAGCGGCAGATGCGCAAGCAGGCGAGGGGCGGCAGCATCATCAACCTGTCCTCGATCTGCGGCCATCGACCCATGGCCAATCACTGCGCCTATGACACGTCCAAGGGCGCGGTACTGGCCATGACCCGCAGCCTGGCGAAGGACCTCAGTGCGTTCGGCATCCGGGTCAATTCATTGTCGCCGGGGCTGACCGCCACGCCTGGCAACCTGGAGCCGGAACTGCTGGAACAGCATCGGCAGAACAACGTCCTGGGGAACATTCCCCTGGGGCGTCCGGCCGAGCCTTTCGAGATCGCCAATGCGGCGCTGTTCCTCGCGTCGCCCATGGCGTCGTACCTGACCGGGGTCGACCTGCTGGTCGACGGCGGGTGGCTGCTGCACGGCAGTTGACCGCCCCGCAAGCATGGCGGTGCGACACCTGAGGCCGTCGCGCCAGCCCCGATTCGCTTCATTGCTTGAACACCGCGCCGGGCGGTGCGGGGCTTTGCATGCCCGCAAAACCGTCCCGGTGTGAAAAACGTCATGGCGCGAACCCCGGTTCGTCCCGTGGCGCTCATTGAAAACCGCAGGAGAACGACATGAAACTTGCCATGTTCATGCAGCCGCTACACCACAAGGGCTGGGACTATCACGAGATGTACGACCAGGACATCGCCTGCGCCGTGCATGCCGACGCCGTCGGTTTCGACGAGCTGTGGGTGGGCGAGCACACCTCGCAGCGCACGGAGCCGGTGACCAACGCCCTGCAGTTCCTTTCCACCCTGATTCCGCTGACCCGACGCATGAAGCTGTGCACTGGCGTGCTGAATCTGCCGCATCACTTCCCGGCGCGCATCGCCGCCGACGCCGCGATGTTCGACCACATGGCCAAGGGGCGTTTCATCATGGGCATCGGCCCGGGCGGCCTGGCCTCGGACTTCGAGGTCTTCGGCAGCAACGGCAAGGACCGTGGGCAGATGATGGTCGAATGCTACGAGATGATCCGGGCCATCTGGGGCAGCAATGCGCCTTATGCGTTTACCGGCGAGCACTTCCAGGTCAGCCTCAAGGACTCGGTGAACCATGAACTGGAAATCGGCTACATGCCGACGCCATTCCAGAAGCCCTTCCCGCGGGTCGCGACTACCGCCATGAGCCCGTTCTCCAGCACCGCGAAGCTGGCCGGAAGCAAGGACTGGGACCTGATGTCGGCCAACTTCAACCCCACGGCCACCGTCGCCTCGCATTGGCAGGCCTACTGCAAGGGAGCCGAGGAGGCCGGGGTCAAGGCCGATGCCAACAACTGGCGGGTGGCGCGCTCGGTGTTCGTCGCCGACTCCCAGGCCCAGGCCGAAGACTACCTGGCCCAGGACAGCTGCACCCTGCGCCGCTACTTCGACTACATGATCGATAACCTGTCGAGCAACAACTACACGAAGATCTTCAAGACCCGCCCGGACATGACCGACGAGGAAGTGACGGTGGATCACTGCATCCGCGAGATGGTGATCTACGGCGACGTGAACTCGGTCACCGAGCAACTGGTGGCGTTCAGCGAGCAGACCGGGCCGTTCGGCACCTTGATGACCACTTTCCACGAGTGGGATGACGAGGCGCTGTGGCGGCGCTCGATGGAGCTGACGGCGCAGCAGGTCATGCCGCGCCTGAACGACTACATGACCCCGCGCCTGAAAGCGCAGTAACCGGCCGGCTGCCGGAGTCCGTGTGCGGCCGCGCGCCTGAGCGCCGCGGCCGATTTTTCCGTGATATGTCTGGACACTACCCATGACTGATTTGACAAGACAAGGCCTCGACCCGCGGCCATCGTCCGTGCAGGACGACGCGGCTTTCCAACTGACCGCACAGGAACTGGCCCGCTTGCGGGACAAGGCGCAATTCATTCGCCTGGAAACCATCCGCCTGATCGAGATCGCCAAGGTCGGCCACTACACCTCGGTGTTTTCCGCCGCCGAGCTGTTCGCCGCGCTGTATTACGACGTGATGGACCTGCGCCATGGCGAACCGAAATGGCCGGATCGCGACCGCTTCATGATGGGCAAGGGCCACGCCGCCGTCGGGCTGTTCCCGGTGCTGGTGGAGTGGGGCTTCTTCGACCAGTCGATCCTCGATAACTACACCCGCCTGGGCAATCCCCTGGGCGACCACCCGGACATGCGCAAGGTGCCGGGCGTGGACTTTTCTTCCGGTTCCATCGGCCATGCCTTGTCCGGTGGCCTGGGCATGGCCCTGGCCGGGCGCATGCTGGGCCAGTCGTTCAACACCTTCGTCATGCTCGGCGACGGCGAGATGCAGGAAGGGCAGGTCTGGGAGGCGGCCCTGGGCGCGGCCCACCACAAGGTCCACAACCTGTTCGCGATCATCGACCGCAACGGCTTCCAGCTCGACGGCAGCGTCGACGACGTGATCGGCATCGAGCCGCTGGCGGACAAGTGGATCGCCTTCGGCTGGGAAACCCATGTGGTGGACGGCCATGACCTGGCGACCCTGACCCCGCTGTTGCGCCGGCTGAAAGCCGACACCCAGCGTACCCGACCGGTATGCATCATCGCCAATACGGTCAAGGGCAAGGGCGTGTCCTACATGGAAACCGAGCCGGGCTGGCACCTGGGCTATCTCGATCCCGAAGATGCACAACGTGCCGTCGAAGAAATCAAAAGCAAGGTCATCTAAGCCATGAACAACGCACCTCAGTCGAGCAACTCCTGGCAGTACCGTGAACTCAACGAGCAGACCCCCAGCCTCAATGCCTTGTCCGATGCGCTGATCGAACTGCTCGATCAGGGCCATCCGGTGGTCGCCGGTACCGCCGACCTGCAGTACTCCAACGGCTTGTCGAAATTCGCCGGACTGCACCCCGAACGTTTCGTCCAGTTCGGCATTTCCGAGCAGAACATGGTCTCGGCGGCGGCGGGGATGGCAGCGGTCGGCATGCAGCCGTTTGTCGCCACCTTCGCCTCGTTCCTGCCGTTGCTGTGCTGCGAGCAGATTCGCATGGACGTCGCCTATTCGGCGCTGCCGGTGCGCCTGATCGGCCACCATGCGGGGATTTCCCTGGGCTTCTATGGCACCTCCCACCACGCCACCGAAGACCTGGCGATCATGCGTGCGATCGCCGATCTCACCATTGTCGCGCCAGCCGATGGCAACCAGCTCAAGGCGGCAATCCTGGCCTCGGTGCATCATCCGCAGCCGATCTACTTCCGCATCCAGCGCGGGCGCGACCCCGTGGTGTACGAAGAAGTGCCTGCGTTCGTCTTCGGCAAGGCCACGGTTCACCTCACCGGTGCCGAGCTGACCATCATCGCCACCGGTTCCACTGTGCACCCGGCGCTGGAAGCGGCGCGGGCACTGAATGCGGCGGGGCGTTCGGTTGGCGTGATCGACATGACCACCATCAAGCCGCTGGACCGCGAGGCGGTATTGACCGCGGCGCGCAACAGCCGGGCAATTCTCACCGTCGAGGAACACAACATCATCGGCGGGCTGGGTGGGGCGGTGTGCGAGGTGATTGCCGAGGAGGGCATCGGCGTCAAGGTGCGCCGTCACGGGATCTACGACGAGTACAGCCTGATTGCGCCGCCGACGCACCTGTACCGGCACTATCGCCTGGACGCGGCGGGTATCGAGAGCGTGGCGCGGGAAGTGCTGGGCTGATCATCCGATCGTTCCCACGCCGCGGCGTGGGAACGATCACCTCAATACGGCTGGGGGGTTACCACTGTACGTCCGTGCTTTCGATCCACTCCAGGATCGATTCGCGCTTGGGCTGCCAGCCGAGCAATACCCGCGCATTCACCGCCCGCACACGACTGTTGGAACCGATGGCGAAGCGCGCCCAGTCACCCAGTTGGGCAATGGCCTCGTCGGCCGGCCAGCTCTGGATCCGTCCGCCATAACCCAGGGCCTTGCTGATGGCCGTGGCGATCTCGATAAACGAGGCCTCGCCGTTTTCCGCGAAGAACAGCGAAGCCGAGGGTGCCTTTTCGATCGCCAGGCGATAGAGCTCGGCCAGGTCCTCGATATGCACGTTGGACCAGCGATGCAGCCCGGCGCCCATGTAGGCGCCGGCACCATATTCACGGGACTTGGCATAGAGCTTGGGCAACTGGTCGCTCTTGACCGGCAGCCCGAGGGACTCGCCGTAGATCATGGTCGGGCAGAACACGATGCTGCGAATACCGTCCTCGACGCCGGCGCGCCGTACCAACTGGTTGATTTCGACCCGGTCCTTGCGGATGTCCATCGGCGTGAACGGTGTTTCATCGGTAAAAATCTCGGCGCGCTCGTAGGCGCCCCGGGCATCGTCACCCACCACGCTGGAACCCGAGGTGTGCAGCAGGACCTTGCCGCTGCCGCGCAGGGCGTCGATAAAGGTCTGTACCGACCCCAGGTGGTCGGAGTTGGCGGCGTTGACCACCACATCGGCGGCACGCGCCTGCTCGGTGAGGATAAAGGCATCGTCCAGGGTGCCGAGCACGGGGGTGATACCGAGTTCCAGCAGGGCGTTGCGCTGATCCGGATTGCGCAGCAGCCCGCTGACCTGATGGCCAGCCTTGACCAGGTAGCTGGCCACCGAGCCGCCGATATAGCCGGTCGCGCCGGTAACGAAAATTTTCACTGAGATGTCCTCTTCTTGTCGTGGGGCCTGGCGCGGAAAAAAGCGCAGGCGCAGGTATTCCAGGTGCTGGAATCCATTCACGATACGATCCACCCCAGGTATGAGCTAGACTGCTGAAACTCCAATCATCTGTGAACTCGATTCATGCTCAATATCAAAGACATCAATCGCTCCGGCGAAATGGAAGTGTTCACCCGGGTGGTTGCGGCCGGCACCTTTTCCGAGGCAGCCCGCCAGCTGGACATGTCGCCTTCGGCGGTGAGCAAGTTGATCGCCCGCCTGGAGCAACGGCTCGGCGCGCGCCTGCTGCATCGCTCGACCCGGCGCCTGGAGCTCACCGCCGAGGGCGAGCGTTTCAACAGCGAGTGCCTGCGCATTCTCGAGCAGATCGACAACGCCGAGCGCGACGTGGCGAATGTCACCCGGCCCAGCGGGCTGATCCAGGTCAACGCCAACCTGCCGTTCGGCCTGCATTGCCTGTTGCCGTTGCTGCCGGACTTCCTCGCCGCCTATCCGGACATCACCCTCAATGTCGAACTGACCGATACCGTGGTCGACCTGCTCGAACGTCGCGCGGATGTGGCGATCCGCACCGGACCGATGAAGGAGTCGAGCCTGGTCCAGCGCCGGCTCGGCGAAAGCCGTCTGATCACCGTGGCGGCGCCGAGCTATATCGCCCGTTTCGGCAAGCCCGAGTCACTGGAGGCGTTGCATGGGCACAACCGCCTCAGCTTCGGTTTCCACCGCTACTCCCAGGCCTGGGTGTTTCGCGGCGACGAGGGCCAGTGCATCGAGATCGAGCCCCAGGGCAATATCCTCCTCAGCGACGGCGAGAGCATGCGCCAGTCGGCACTGGCCGGACTGGGTATCGCCCGGCTGGCCAACTTCCATATCGGCGCCGATATCGAGGCCGGGCGCCTGGTGCCGTTGCTGGAAACCTGGGACAGCGGGGAAAGCGAGGCGATCCACGCGGTCTTCATCGGCCCCGGACGGCAACTGCCCCATCGGGTGCGGGTGTTTATCGACTTCCTGCTGGAGCGGATCGCCCCACGCCTGTCCCAGGACTGAGCGGGCAACGCGGTTTTGCAAAAAGGCTTAATTCAGTCTTCGACAATTCTTGAAAATCCTTCGCCCGGGCCTGGGGCATGATGATCCGCACAAGAACAACCCAGGCGGATTTCATGGATTATCAACTGACCGGCAAGACGGCGCTGATCACCGGCGGCGCCACGGGGATCGGCAAGGCCATCGCCCACGGCTTCCTGCTTGAAGGGGCCAACGTAGTCATCAGCGGTCTGCTGGAAGAAGAGGTCACCCAGGCCCTCGAAGAACTGGGGCCGCGCAGTAAGGGGCTGGCCGGCGACCTGACCCAGGCCGGCGTGCCCGAGCGACTGGTGGCCCTGGCCCGGGAGTTCGGGCCCATCGACTTTCTGATCAACAACGTCGGTATCTTCGAGGTACGGGATTTTTTCGACACCGATGATGCCCGCTGGCTGCACTACTTCAACGTCAATGTCATGAGCGGTGTGCGCATGAGCCGCCTGGTGATGAACGACATGCTCAGCCGCGGCGAGGGTTCGGTGGTGTTCATCAGCAGTGAGTCGGCGGTCAAGCCGCAACCCTGGATGGTTCACTACGGTGCGATGAAAGCCTGCCTGCTGGGCTTGTCCCGGGCCCTGGCCGAACTGACCAGGGGCACGGCGGTGCGGGTCAATTCGATATTGCCGGGCCCGACCGCCACCGAGGCGGTGCGTCGTTATCACCGGGAGATTGCCGAAGAGAAGGGGATCAGCCCGCAACAGGTGGTGGCCGACTACTTCGACGAAACCGAGCCGACGTCGCTGATCCGACGGATGATCGAGCCCGAGGAAGTCGCCCGCAGCGTTCTGCACCTGGCGGCCTCGCCGGCGCTCAATGGCATGGCGATGCGCGTGGAAGGCGGGACCATTCGCTCGATTCTCTGACGGTCGCGCGGGGTTCAGGCTCTGCCGAGCAGGGCCTGGGCGAAGTCGTCCGAGGAAATGAAGTCCATGGTCTTGCGCAACTGGAGGGTTTCTTCCGCGCCGAAGGCCTGTTCGAAGCGGCTCGACATCTGCCGGGAGACCAGCAGCGCCTCTTCGTACTTGCGCCGGCCTTCCTCGGTCAGCAGCACGCGACGACCGCGGCGGTCGAGCTCATCCACCTGCAACAGCACCAAGCCGTCGCGCACCAGCGGCTTGAGGGTATGGCCCAGCGCCGACAGGTCCATGACCAGGGACTGGGCCAGATCGCGCATGCGTGGTTCGTCGGAGCGGGCGATATGCGACAGCAGGGAGTACTGGGTGGCTTTCAGGCCGCAGGGTGCGAACGCCTCGTCGTAGATTTGCCCCAGGCGCCGGGACGCGCGGCGTACGGCACCGTTCGCGCAACTGCTGGCCTGCGGGCTGTCGGGACCGGGTGGTGCACATTTCAAGGGCTGATCACTCTCTTAAGGCTGGATCGATGGGGTAATTATGCCTGCGACCGTCTCGAGAACAAGGTCTTTCATTCCCGAGGCGGCGATCTGGCCGATCACGTAATGATTCCATAATCCATGGATGCTTAAAGATCACTGCACAGATGACGGAATGGCTCCTTCACCTCTGACACTGGATCTTCAACTGCGTTCTGCAAGAAATATACTTGCGTATGCCACTAAAATCTATATCGTGGCATATGCCTCTTTATGACCAGGATGTCAGTGCTGTTTGCCCGGGTTGAGGAGGGCGCGGGACGGGAGTAGAGCGCCGTATGAAGCGCCCCGCGAGCCTGCGTCATGCGCCTTCTTCACTGTCCAACCCCTTGTCTGGATCACCTCCATGCTGAGCCTTGTGCGCATTGCTTTGCGGCGCCCCTATACCTTTGTTGTACTGGCAATCCTCATCCTGATCGTCGGACCGCTCGCGGCCTGGCGCACGCCCACCGATATCTTTCCGGAAATCCGCATACCGGTGATCGCCGTGATCTGGCAGTACACCGGCTTGCCGCCGGACCAGATGGCCGGTCGGATCACTTCGCCTTTCGAACGGGTGCTGACCACCACGGTCAACGACATCCGCCATATCGAGGCGCAGTCGATGACCGGCTACGGGATCGTCAAGGTGTTCTTCCAGCCCGGGGTCAATATCAGTACCGCCAACGCGCAACTGACTTCGGTGTCCCAGGCCATCCTGCGCAACCTGCCGCCGGGCACGGTGCCGCCGCTGATCCTCAACTACAGCGCCTCGACGGTGCCGATCGTGCAATTGGCGCTGTCGGGCAATGGTTTCAGCGAGCAGAAACTGGGCGACCTGGGCCTCAACACCGTGCGATTGATGCTGACCACGGTTCCCGGCGCGGCCGTGCCGTACCCGTTCGGCGGCAAGAGCCGCCAGGTGCAGATCGACCTGGACTCGGCGCGGATGCAGGCGCGGGGGCTTTCGGCGCAGGATGTCGCCACGGCCCTGGCGACGCAGAATGTGATCACCCCGGTGGGCACGCAGAAGATCGGCAGCTATGAATACACGCTGCAACTGAACAACTCGCCCACGGATTTCCATGACCTGGAGAACCTGCCGATCAAGACCGCCGATGGCACCACGGTGCTGATTCGTGACGTGGCGACGGTGCGTGACGGCAACCCGCCGCAGAGCAACATCGTCCACGTCAACGGCAACCGGTCGGTACTGATTCCGGTGCTCAAGACCGGTTCGGCCTCGACTCTCGGGGTGATCGCCGGGATCAAGGACAAGCTGGCCGACAACAAGGCCGCCTTGCCGCCGAACCTGAATATCGACCTGATCGGCGACCAGTCGCTGTTCGTCCGTTCGGCCATCAGCGGCGTGGCCCGCGAGGGCCTGATCGCGGCGGCGCTGACCAGCCTGATGATCCTGCTGTTCCTCGGCAGCTGGCGCTCGACGGTGATTATCGCTGTGTCGATTCCACTGGCGATCCTGTCGTCGATTGTCACCTTGTCGGTGCTCGGCGAGACCCTGAACATCATGACCCTGGGCGGCCTGGCGCTGGCGGTGGGGATCCTGGTGGACGATGCCACGGTGACCATCGAGAACATCAACTGGCACCTGGAGCAGGGCAAGCCGGTGGAGCAGGCGATACTCGACGGGGCCGCGCAGATCGTCACGCCGGCCTTTGTCTCGCTGCTGTGTATCTGCATCGTGTTCGTGCCGATGTTCTTCCTCGACGGTGTCGCACGGTTCCTCTTCGTGCCGATGGCCGAGGCGGTGATCTTTGCCATGATCGCCTCGTTCATCCTGTCGCGGACCCTGGTGCCGACCATGGCCAACTACCTGCTCAAACCCCATGTCCACGGGGATGACGGGCAGCCGCACGTGGCCCCCTCGAACAATCCGCTGGTGCGTTTCCAGCGCGGCTTCGAGGCGTGCTTCGAAACCCTGCGCGGGCATTACCACGGCGTACTGGACAGCGCCTTGCACCATCGACGCGTGGTCGTGATCGCGATGCTGGCCTTTGTGCTCGCCTCGTTCGCGCTGGTGCCGCTACTGGGGCGCAACTTCTTCCCCGAGGTCGACTCCGGGCAGATCCTGCTGCATGTGCGGGCACCGGTGGGCACGCGGGTGGAGAGTACCGCGCAGCTGATCGCCGAGGTCGAGAAGTCGATCCGCTCGGTGATCGAGCCGGACCAGCTGGCGGCGCTGGTGGACAATATCGGCCTGTCCATCAGCGGCATCAACACCGCCTATAACAACACCGGTACGGTCGGCTCCCAGGACAGCGATATCCAGATCAGCCTGAAGGAAGGCCACAAGCCGACGGCCGACTATGTGCGTGAGTTGCGTGAGGTGCTGCCGCGGGAATTCCCCAATGCGGTGTTCTCGTACCCGGCCTCGGACATTGTCGGGCAGATCCTCAACTTCGGCTCCTCGGCACCGGTCAACGTACAGATCGCCGGCAACAACCTGGCGGCCAACTTCAGCTATGCCAGCCGCCTGCTGCGGGAAATCCGCCGGGTGCCCGGCGTGGTGGATGCACGGATCCAGCAGTCGCAGCAACTGCCGACCTTCAAGATCGATGTCGACCGCACCCGGGCGCAACTGGTTGGCCTGACCGAGCGCGATGTCACCAACAGCCTGGTGGTCAACCTGGCCGGCTCCAGCCAGGTAGCGCCGACATTCTGGCTCAACAACGCCAACGGCGTGTCCTACCCGATCGTGTTGCAGACCCCGCAGTACAGCCTCGACAGCCTGGCCGCCTTGCACAACCTGCCACTGAGCGGCAGCGCCGGCGCGGCGTCCGACCAGACGCTGGGCGCCCTGGCGTCGATCCAGCGCAGTCATGGCAACTCGGTGGTGACCCAGTCGGATATCCAGCCGGTCGTGGAGATCCTCACGTCGATCCAGGGCCGTGACCTCGGTGGGGTGGCCGCCGATATCCAGAAGATCCTCGCGGCGCATGCCGGCGATGTTCCAACCGGTTCCAAGGTGCAGTTGCAGGGACAGGTGCAGACCATGAACGCGGCCTTCGGCGGGCTGCTGTTCGGCCTGCTGGGCGCCGTGGTGCTGATCTACCTGCTGATCGTGGTCAACTTCCAGTCCTGGAGCGACCCGTTCGTGATCATCACCGCGTTGCCGGCGGCCCTGGCCGGGATTGTCTGGATGCTGTTCATCACCCATACGCCCTTGTCGGTGCCGGCCTTGACCGGGGCGATCATGTGCATGGGGGTAGCCACCGCCAACGCGATCCTGGTGGTGAGCTTCTGCCGCGAGCGCCTGGCGGTCCACGGCGATCCGGTGAAGGCCGCCCTGGAGGCCGGCTTTACCCGCCTGCGGCCGGTGATGATGACCGCCATCTCGATGATCATCGGCATGGCGCCCATGGCCCTGAGCCTGGGCGAGGGCGGTGAACAGAACGCCCCCTTGGGCCGCGCGGTGATCGGCGGCCTGGGTTTCGCCACCATTGCCACATTGTTCCTGGTTCCACTGATTTTCAGTCTTGTGCACGGGCGTCGCCAGCACGCCACGCTTGCGACCACCGTCACTCAAGGGGTTTGACATGTCCATCGACACCATCGTATCCAACCAGGGCCCGCGTCGGCGCTCGTCCCGTGGCCTGGTTGCACTCCTGCTGGGGCTGGCCTTGCTGGTCGCCATCGTGGGCTTCGGCATCGCGGTGCGCGCCACCGAATCCCGCGACCTGAAGACCTGGACCAACACCCAGGCGCTGCCCAGCGTCAATCTGGTGACTCCGGGCGTGCAGCCCCAGGGACCGGTGCTGAACCTGCCGGGGCGACTGGAGGCCTATTCGCGGGCCTCGATCTTTGCCCGGGTCAACGGGTACCTGAAGTCCTGGAAAGTGGACATCGGCAGCCACGTCAAGTCCGGGCAACTGCTGGCCGAGATCGACACCCCTGAACTCGACCAGCAATTGCTGCAGGCCCGCGCCGACCTGGCTTCGGCCCAGGCCAATGCCACCCTGGCCGAAACCACGGCCAAGCGCTGGCAGGCGATGCTGGCTTCCGACTCGGTGTCGCGCCAGGATGTCGATGAGCGCACCAGTGACCTGACGGCCAAGCTGGCGAAGGTCAAGGCGGCCCAGGCCAATGTCGATCAACTGGTCGCGACCAGGGGCTTCCAGCGCCTGACCGCGCCGTTCGAGGGGGTGGTCACGGCACGCTCCACCGACGTCGGCGCCCTGATCAGCGCCGGCGGCAGTGCCGGGCGCGAGCTGTTCGCGGTATCGGATGTCAGCCGCCTGCGGGTTTATGTGCAGGTACCGCAGACCTTCTCGCCACAGATCCGCGTCGGTACCACGGCCCGGCTCACGGTGCCCGAGTACCGCCAGGAGGCGTTTACCGCCAAGGTGATCGCCACCGCCGACGCGGTGACGGCGGCGTCCGGCAGTACCCTGGTGCAACTGTTGGTGGACAACCCGGGCGGTCGCCTGCTGCCGGGTGGTTATACCAGCGTGCAGTTCGACCTGCCGGTGCAGGCCGATGTGCTGCGCCTGCCGGCCAGCGCCCTGGTGTTCGACGACCACGGCATGCGCGTGGCGACCCTGGATGCGAACAACCATGTGCTGTTCAAGACCGTCAGCATCGCCCGTGACTTTGGCGACACGGTGGAGATCGGCAGCGGCCTGGTGGCCAGTGACCGGGTGATCGATACGCCGCCCGATGGCCTGGCCGACAACGATGCGGTGCAAGTGGCCTACAACCCGTCGGAGGTCAAACCCCATGGCTAAGTCCCGTGTGCTGTGGTCATCGAGCCTGTGGCTGCTGGCGAGTCTCGGCCTGGGCGCCTGCTCGCTGGCGCCGGAGTTGAAAGTGCCCGCCACTCCGGTGCCCGGACAGTTTCACGATCAGGCGCCCTGGACGCTGGCGACGCCCGACGACCAGGCCAGTCGTGAAGACTGGTGGCGGATCTACAAGGATCCGCAACTGGATGCGATGCAGCAACAACTGCTGAAGAACAACCCCGACCTGAGCGCTGCGCTGGCCCACTACCTCCAGGCCCAGGCGTTTGTCGCCCAGGCCCGCTCCGGACTGTTTCCGACCATCGAGGGCATTGGCAGTGGCCAGCGCCTGCGGCAGTCGGACACGCGGCCGTTGCGTTCGAGCACCTCGCCGGACGTCTACAACTCCGCGACCCTGGGTATCGAGGTGGATTATGAGGTCGATCTCTGGGGCCGCGTGCGCGACACGGTCGCCGCCGGCAACAGCGAGGCGCTGGCCGCCAAGGCCGACCTGGCTTCGGTGCGCCTGAGCCTGCAGGCCCAGTTGGCGGACAGCTGTATCCGCCTGCGCGGGCTCGACTGGCAGGACCAGTTGCTGCATGAAACCAGCGACGCCTATGCCAAGGCCTTGAGCCTGACCGAAGGCCTGCACGGCGGCGGTATCGTCTCCGGCCTGGACGTGGCGAGGGCGCGTACCCAGTTGTCGACGGTGAAGTCGCAGTTGACCCAGAACCTCGCCCAGCGGGCACTGATCGAACATGCCATCGCCGCGATGCTCGGTGAGTCGGCGTCGACCTACGCCATTGCCCCGAGCACCGCGCCTATCGCCCTGCCTGGCATACCGACGGGCGTGCCCTCGACACTGTTGCAGCGCCGCCCGGATATCGCCGCCGCCGAACGCCGGATCGCCGCGGCCAACGCACGGATCGGCGTGGCCCGCGCGGCCTGGTTCCCGGCCATTACCCTGAGTGCCCAAGGCGGCTACCAGAGCGACGAGTTCGCGCGCCTGCTGACCGCGCCGAACCTGTTCTGGGCCATCGGCCCCTCGCTGGTGACGACCCTGTTCGACGGCGGTGCGCGCCAGGCCCAGGTGGATATCGCCAGGGCGGCCACCGACGAGGCCGCCGCCAAGTATCGTGGGGTGGTGCTCGGCGCGTTCGAGCAGGTCGAGAACAATCTCTCGTTGATCGCCGGCCTGGGTAGCGCGCTGGACGACCAGCGCGACGCCGCCGCGGCCGCGCAGTACGCCCAGGACCTGTCCCTGGCACGCTATCGCCAGGGCGCTGTCGGATACCTTGACGTTGTCACCGCACAAGTCGCTTCGCTGCAGGCACAACGTTCGGTGCTCGAGTTGCAGACCCAGCAGTTGAGTGCCAACGTGGGCCTGATCAAGGCGCTGGGCGGCGGTTGGAACATCGCCCGGTTGAACGGTACAGCCGATGTCGCCGCCAATCGGGCCAGCGCAGTCGATACCGCAGTCATCCATTGAAACCAAGGAGTATTGAGCATGACCCACTCATCGGATTACCAGCCACCCAAGGTCTGGACCTGGATTACGGAGAACGGCGGGAAGTTTGCCAATATCAACCGGCCCATCGCCGGGGCAACCCATGACAAGGAGTTGCCGATCGGACGTCATCCGTTGCAACTGTATTCCCTGGCAACGCCCAACGGCCAGAAGATCACCATTCTGCTGGAGGAGCTCCTGGCCCTTGGTCACCAGGGCGCGGAATACGATGCCTGGTTGATCCGTATCGGCGACGGTGATCAGTTCGGCAGCGGTTTCGTGGACGTCAATCCGAACTCCAAGATTCCTGCGCTGATGGACCACAGCGGGCCGAAGCCGATCCGGATCTTCGAGTCGGGGGCGATTCTGCAATACCTGGCCGAGAAATTCGGCGCGTTCCTGCCGACCGAGCCCGCTGCACGCGCCGAATGCCTGTCCTGGCTGTTCTGGCAGATGGGCAGCGCGCCTTATCTGGGCGGGGGCTTCGGGCATTTCTACGCCTATGCGCCGACAAAGATCGAGTACGCGATCGACCGCTTTGCCATGGAAACCAAACGCCAGCTCGATGTGCTCGACAAGCGCCTGGCCGTCAGCGAATACATTGCCGGCGACGAGTACACCATCGCCGACATGGCGATCTGGCCCTGGTACGGTGGCCTGGCGAAGGGGCGGCTCTATGAGGCGGCGGAGTTCCTGTCGGTGCAGGATTACCGGCATGTCCAGCGTTGGGCCGATGCCATCGACGCACGTCCCGCGGTGCAGCGCGGACGGATGGTCAACCGCGTGTCCGGGGAGCCTTCCAGCCAATTGCGTGAGCGTCATGACGCCAGCGATTTCGCGACGCGCACTGAAGACAAGCTGGCTGCCGTGAGTCAGTGACACGATAGGGCGATAAAGAAAACCCCTTGCTCGCCCGGACAGGCGAGCAAGGGGTCGAGCAGCCTCAGTGAAGCTGGGGTATGGGGGTATCAGCGACCAGCGCCTCACGCCTGAGCATGATTTTCAGCGCTATCGGTGTCTCTTCGTCGTGGACGACGAGTAACCGCAGATCCAGCCAGGTGACACCCGACTGGCATGTCCAGGGGGCAAAGTAGTCAAGACTGAAGTCAAAGTACGGGGGTACCTCGACCCAGGTCTTGAACACGATTGCGCTGTAAGCCGCGTGCAGCACCGAACTCAGGCGAAAGCCATGTTTGGCGATGCTCGGCTGTCGATCAATGTCTACAGCTTCACTCCAGACATCGGCAGTGATAACAATCGGCAACTTGAGCAGTTCCAGTTGCTGTTGGGTACAAGCACTTGGTTTCATGGTTCTCTCCTGCAAGATGGAGCGCGGAGAGACACCGCACCCATACGGGGAGTGTTCCCCGCGCGGGTTGAAACGGTTTTGTAGCGAAACGCCTATCCTGTCCGGGCCCTACGGACTGCCGATCGATTGAAGCCGGTCGGCAGGCCAGCGGGGCTTCGGGTCAGAACATGTATTGAGCAAGGATGTGGTCGAAGCCGATCTTGAGGAGCGGAAAGAGCACACTTGCGACAACGATTCCCAGTTGCCAATAGACGAATCTGTTTTTCGACTTCAAGTCCTTGATGGAGGACTCGAGCAACGTGCTTTTTTCGTCGGTCAGGCTCTCCTGTTTCTTCATGGCGGCATGCAGGCTGTTGCCTTTTTTATCGATTGCGGAAAACACCTCGTCGCTCTGTTTTTCCACCAGCAACCGAAGGTCTTCGACCTGGTGGGTGATAGCGCGATTCAAGATGGCTATCTGCTCACTTTGCCGTTCGAGCAGGTTATGGAGTTGTGCGGTCTGTTCTTCGAACTGACTTCGAACCCCCCTGATCGAACCGCGCATCTCGCCGGCCACGTCCGAGATGGATTTTTTCAACTGGTTTTCGGTTCGCGCCAGATCGGGTTTCAGGGCAAGAATCTGCACGTCTTCCCGACAAGCCTCGGTAACGGCCCTGGCTTTCTCCGGTGGAACCCTGAGGGCTATCAGCGCGTCGTACAGCGACATTTTCAGGCTCATGGTGTCTCCTCGATCAAATGATTGACGGAGACACCCCCTGACGGCTGGTCTCCGTCAGGGTTGGCGTGGTGCATTCGGTCGGCGAGGGCGTCGACGACTGTTCGCGCTTGCGAATGCTGGGCGAACTTCGGGCGATCAATGCGCAATAAGCGCACCGTGGCCTTGAAGATCGCGACCACTTGGGCTGGTGCTGTCGATGACAGCTGACCAGATCAGATCATCCCTCCAGAGCAGCTGGACCGGCTAGTCAGCCACTTCCTTTCCTGGCATGGGAAAAGGCGTTCGGGGGCCTTTGCGTTCGATCAGGGCCTGTTTCTCAGGGAATCAGGCCGGCCATCCGATACGAGCCGATCAGCTGGTCATAGATCGCGATGTCGTTGCGTCCCCTCGACACCAGTTGTGCCCCCTGGATCGCGGCAAAGATCGACAGCGCCTGCTGCCTGAGGGCTTCGGGTTGCGCATCCGCGTGTTTCAGGGCCAGCACCCGGGCCAGCCAGGCGATGTTGGCGTCCGTGAAGGCCTTCACTTCGACCTGCACTTCCGGCGGCAGGTCGTGGTGTTCGGCGGCCAGGATGCCGCACAGGCACATGCGGTTGCCGTTCTCCAGGGCGGCACGAAACACCGCCGTGTAGTTCTTCAGGACCGAGGAGGGATCCTGGGACGCCGCCAGGAACTGTTCGAAAAAGCCCAGGGCGTCTTCGGTATAACGCCGGGCCAGTGCGGCGCCCAGGTCGCCCTTGGTGGGGAAGTGGTAGTGGATGCTGGCACTCTTGATGCCGACGTCCTTGGCCAGTTCGCGAAAGCTCAAGGCGTTGTAGCCGCGGGCCTGTACCACCGCGCGCGCAGCTTGCAGGATGGTTTGTCGGGTGTCTGTGCTCATGAAAATTTTGCCTACCTATCGATAGATATACGTTGACAAGGGTATGCCGTTGCTCTCATTGTCTACCTTCCGATAGGTAGATGGCAATGGAGTCAAGAATGAAGATTTACGATATGCCCGGTTTTCCCAGCCCGTTGCGTGTTCGTGTGGCCCTGGCCGAGAAAGGCCTGGCCTCGCGGGTCGAGTTCATCCGCGTCGACGTGCCGGCCGCCGAGCACAAGCAGAAGGCCTTCCTGGAGAAGAACCCCACCGGCACGGTGCCGGTACTGGAGCTGGATGACGGCACCTGCCTGGCCGAATGCACGGCCATTACCGAGTACCTCGACAACCTCGACGGCAAGCCCACGCTCACCGGCACGACGCCGAAGGAGAAGGGCGTGATCCACATGATGCAGAAGCGTGCCGACGACCAGTTGATCGACGCCATCGGTATCTACTTTCACCACGCCACCGAGGGGCTCGGGCCGCAGTTGAAACCCTACAAGAGCCCCGAGTGGCAGGAGCGGGCGGTCTGGGGAGAAAGGAATCGCGAGAAGGCACTCAACGGCATGCGCTATTTCGACCAGGTCCTGCAGACCCGGCCGTACGTGGCTGGCGATCAATTCTCGATGGCGGATATCACCGTCTGGGCGGGCCTGGTCTTTGCCGGTTTTGCCCAGATTGCGATCCCGGAGGAATGCACGGCGCTGGCGGCCTGGAACGCCAGGGTCAGTGAGCGTCCCAGCGTGAAAAACCCGGCCTGATCGCGTCTGCGGTAAAGACGTTTACCCGGCACCGAGCAACTCGGTGCCGGTTTCGGCGCTGGACAGTCCCTGTCCGCCAGCCAGCACCCGCTCGACATACTGCGCCGGTGTGCTTCCGAGCAAACTGCGGAACATGTAGATAAAGGCACTCGAACTGCGATAACCCAGGGCCTGGGCCACTTCGTTGATCGACACGCCTTCCACCAGCCGGCAGATCGCCTCGTCGACCCGCACCTGCAAGCGCCAGTGGTGAAAGGTCACGCCGGTTTCTTCCTTCATCCGCCGCGCCAGGGTTCGTGAACTGGCACCGATGCGCTCACCCCATTCTTCCAGGGTGTCGTTGTTGTCCGGACTTTGCAGGATGGCATCGCAGACCCGCCGCAACCGGCGATCCAGCGGCATCGGCAGGTTGTTGTTCTGTCGAGAGGCCTGGCCCAGCAGATGAATCAGCAATCCTGAAGCCTGTTGGCGGGGTTGTTCGGCCAGGATCGGGTTGTCGTTGAGCATCAGGATCAGTTCGCGCATCAACGGCGTCATGGTCAGCACACAGCATTCATCCCAGCGCCACGGCACTGCGTGGGGTTCCAGATACACCGAGCGCATCGAGATTTCCCCAACCATCCGTACTTCATGGGTCACCCCCGCCGGTATCCACAGCGCCCGCATGGGGGCCAGGGTCCAGGCCCCGGTTTCGGTGGTCACCCGCATCAGTCCCCGTGGCGAATACATCAGTTGGATCCGGGCGTGGGAGTGGGGCTGCTGCCTGGCCCCCGAGGCATAGTCATAGGCCCTGACCACCAGCGGCGGGGCATCCTCGGGAAATTCTCGGTAGGGGGTAATGGCTGCTTTTGGGGCGGGATGGTCGTGAGCGGCAGAAAAGCGCCAATTCTGTCCTTTCATCGATACAAGTTGTCCTGAAGCCAAGTAAACAGACTGGCAAAATTAATGCAAACCAATCGCATTTACAACCATCAGAGCCATTGATTCTCATGAGCAGAAGTATGATTGAACGCTTTGCACACGTTCCCTCGCCTTGCCGGCTGACGTTTAACCACCTTCTGTTTGCTCCCCTGGCGCTGGCTGCGGCAGTGGCGCAGGCTCAATCGTCTTCGGAGACGGTCTTGCCGCAAACCCAGATCGTCGGTGACCAGATTACACAGAATGCCGCCGTGACTGAAGGCACCGACAGCTACAAAGCGTCCCTGGTGACGGTTGGCAAGGTGCCGGTACAGCCCAAGGACCTGCCGGGTTCGGTCTCGGTGATCACCCGCCAGCGCATGGACGACCAGGCTATGACCACGGTGGACGACGCCCTGCGCAATACACCGGGAATCACTGCCGTGACCTATGGTGACGGCACGAGCTATTTCCAATCCCGCGGCTATGCCGCCGAGGTGCAGTTCGATGGTCTGCCGGCCAACAACGGCCTGCAGTATCTGCCACAGTTCGACCTCGCGATGTACGACCGGGTCGAGGTCCTGCGCGGTCCCGCCGGGCTTCTGCAAGGCTTCGGGAACCCGGGTGGCACGGTCAACCTGGTGCGCAAGCGTCCCCAGGATGTGTTCGGCCTGACTGGCGCGGTATCGGCCGGTTCCTGGGATACCTACCGGACCGAATGGGATGTCACCGGCCCGCTGACCGACAGCGGCAACATCAAGGGGCGCCTGGGTTTCAGCGGGCGGGATGAACGGGGCTTTCAGGATGACGGCAAGACCGGCCAGGGTCTGATCTACGGCTCGCTGGCCTTTGACCTGGATCCGGACACCGAGCTGACGGTCGGCATGGCCCAGCAGAAAATCAACCTGAATGGCGTGGACTACGGCTTGTCGACGTTCACCAACGGCCGCTTTGTCGATTCGAAACGTTCGGGTTTCTACGGCACCGACTGGAGTTATGCCGACACCGACATGACCGAAATCTATGCCGATCTGGTGCATCGCTTCGGCAACGGCTGGCAGAACCGCACGGCGATCAACTACCGGACTTCGGAGGTGAGTTCCAAGTACGGCTACATCGATGGCCAGGTCAATCCCGATCGTTCGGCCGACTACTGGTTGCAGCGTCAGCAGGACCGTTATCGCTGGGTTGGCGTCGACTCCTATGTCAACGGGCCATTCGAGCTGTTCGGTCGCACCCATGAACTGATGCTCGGGGTCAATTATGCCCAGAGTCACCAGCACAGCCTGTCGGGCGGCACCAGTGGCGGGGTGGTCGACATCGACAACATCAATGTGCCCAACACTGATATTCCCTACAGCTTTGGTACCACCTCCGACACCAGCCAGTATGGCGTCTATGGACAGGTCACCTTCAAGCCGGTGGACGACTTGTCGCTGATCCTCGGCGGCCGCCAGAACCACTATGAAAGCTCGCGGCAGAACCTGCTACCTTCGAACGGAGCGACGGTCAACGATCCTGACCAGAACAAGTTCACCCCCTATGCCGGGGTGGTCTACGGCGTGAATTCCTGGCTGTCGGCGTACGCCAGCTACTCGGACATCTTCACTCCGTCGCAGGCCTTCCAGACCACCGCCAGCGGCAGCGTGCTCAAGCCGCGCACCGGTCATCAGGCCGAAGTCGGGCTCAAGGGCGATTTCCTCGATGGCCGCCTCGACGCCTCGCTGGCCGTGTTCCAGATCGACGACCAGAACCGTCCGGTGGCCGACGACGCCAACCCCGGTCGTTGGCTGGCCCAGGGCAAGGCCCGCAGCAGCGGCTTCGAGGCGCAAGTCACCGGCAAGATCCTGCCGAACTGGGATGTACAGGCCGGCTATACCTACCTGCAGACCAAGCTGCTGGGATCGGCAGCCAGCGATGGCAGCATCCAGGACCCGGAAGAACCCAAGCACATGCTCAAGCTCTGGAACACCTATCACTTCGAGGGTGACGCCCTGAACAACTGGCGTGTCGGCGGCGGCGTTCGTGCCCAGAGCCGTACCACCCGCAATGAAGTCAGCTACCAGGGCGGTTACGCGGTGGTGGATGGCCTGATCGGCTACAAGATCGACGAGCATCTGGACCTGGCCCTCAACATGAACAACCTGCTGGACCGTACCTACTATGCGCGGGTGCCTTCAAGCTACTACGGGCTGTATGGCGATCCACGCAACGCGACGCTGACCTTGCGAGTGAAGTACTGATCACCGATGACTTCGACCAGACAAACCAACCCCTCGATTCCTGGCCAGGACACCCGGCCAGGAGATTCCAGCACGCCCTTCGCGCTGTTGCTGGGCATGCTCCACGGCGCACGCAGTTGGCTTGTGCTGGCGGCCGTGGCGAGCTTGCTCAGCGGTTTCGGCAGCGCTGCCATGGTAGCGTTGATCAACCAGGCACTGTCGGTCGAGGGCGATGAGCTGGGTGCCCTCGGCCTGCGCTTCATGCTGCTGGGGATCGGCGTGCTGCTGCTGCGCCTGTTGTCGCAGACCCTGTTCCTGTACCTCGGGCAACGGGCCAAGGCCAGCGTGCGCTTGCGCACCATCGGGCATATCGCCAACGCCTCCTATGCCCACCTGGAGCGCTATGGCGGCGGGCGGCCCCTGGCGATCCTGACCGGAGACCTGGATACGCTGGTGGTACTGTTCATTAATCTGCCGACCATCATGATGCAGAGCACGGTGATCATCGGCTGCCTGACCTACCTGGGCTGGCTGTCCTGGCAGATCCTGCTGTTCGCGCTGGTGGCCATCGCCATCGGCGCGGTGGGTTTCCTGTTGGTCAACAGCCGGGCCTTGGAGCATCTGCGCGGTTCGCGGCAGCGCGAGGACGATCTGATCCAGCAATTTCGCGCCCTGTTCGACGGTGCCAAGGAACTCAAGCTGCACCGCTCCCGCCGTCGCACCTTTATCGACGACACGCTGGCGCCGCATATCGAGTCGGTGCGGGTGCAACGTACCCTGGGCTATGTGCTGTTCAGCGCCGCGTCGAGCTGGGGCAACCTGGTCCTGTTCGCCTTTGTCGGCCTGACGCTGTTCGTGCTGTCACGCACCTATGACGTCGACCATCAGGTGATGTCCGGCTACGCGATGATCTTCCTCTACATGATCCTGCCGATCGAGGGCCTGCTGGCGGCCCTGCCGACCCTGGGCTCGGCGCGCATCGCCCTGGAGCGGATCGCCCGCCTGGAGGCGCAACTGCCGGCCGAGATCGCGGGCGAGCAGGGGGAGGACAGCGGCTTTCGGTCCATCGAGTTGCGTGGTCTGAGCCACCGTTACTTTCGAGAGAAGGAAAACAGCTACTTCATGCTCGGTCCCATCGATCTGCGGTTCTCGCCGGGGGAAATCACCTACCTGATCGGAGGTAACGGCAGCGGCAAGACCACCCTGGCCAAGCTGCTGGTGGGCCTGTATGAAGGCGAGGGCGGTAGCGTGCTGCTGGACGGTGAACCGGTTGAGGCGGCGACGCGCGATGCCTACCGACAGCGCTTTTCCACGGTATTCAGCGATTTCTTCCTGTTCGATACCCTGTTGGGGGTGATGCCACCCCATCTGGAGCCCCAGGCCCGGACGCTGCTCAAGGCGCTGCAACTGGAGCACAAGGTGAGCATCGAGGACGGTGCCTTTACCACCCTCAATCTGTCCCAGGGCCAGCGCAAGCGCCTGGCCTTGCTGGTGGCGTTGCTCGAAGACCGAGCCTTCTACGTCTTCGACGAATGGGCGGCCGACCAGGATCCGGCCTTCAAGGAGGTGTTCTACAAGAGCCTGCTGCCGGACCTGAAGGCCCGTGGCAAGGCGGTGTTGGTGATCACCCACGATGATCGTTATTTCTCCCTGGCCGACCGCTGCATCAAGCTCGACACCGGCCAGATCGTTGCCGATGTGCCGGGTGCCGTCAGTGCAGAGGAGCTTCGATGAGTATGCTTGAGTCCAATCCCATCGTCGGGGCCTGCGGGTCGCTCCAGGAGCCCGATCTGTTCCGCCTGGATGGCGTCAGTGTGAAGGTGGGGGCCCGGACCCTGTTGCAGCCCATGGACCTGCGCCTCGGGGAAGGCCGTATCTATGGCCTGATCGGTCATAACGGCTCCGGCAAGTCGACCTTGCTCAAGTTGCTGGCCCGCCAGCAGTCGGCCAGTACCGGTTCGTTGCAACTGGGCGACAAACCGCTGCATGGCTGGTCGTCACGAGCCTTTGCCCGGCAGATCGGCTATCTGCCCCAGCAGCCGCCCGAAGTCGATGGGCTGCTGGTGCGGGAACTGGTGGCGTTGGGGCGGCATCCCTGGCATGGCGCCCTCGGCCGGTTTGGCGCCGAGGATCGGGACCAGGTCGAGCAGGCGATGCTCGCCACCGATGTCGCGCAATATGCCGAGCGTCCCGTCGACAGCCTCTCCGGTGGCGAACGCCAGCGGGCGTGGATTGCCATGCTGGTGGCGCAGAACTGTCGCTGCATGCTGCTCGACGAGCCGACCTCGGCCCTCGATATCGGCCATCAACTGGCGGTGCTCGAACTGCTCCGCAATCTCTGCGGGCAGCGCGGCATGGGCGCGGTGATCATCCTGCACGACGTCAACATGGCCGCACGTTTCTGTGATGAGGTCATCGCCCTGCGTGAAGGTTGTCTGCAATTGCAGATCCAGGCGCGTGAGATGCTCCAGGAGGCGCATCTCGAGCGCGTCTACGGCGTGCCGATGGGGGTGGTGGCCGATCCAGCCAGCGGGCGCCTGATAGGTTTTGCGCGATGAGTGCGCGGCTCAGTCGTCGGCGCATCCTGCAGTGGCTGGCCGGCGCGCCTCCGGCACTGTGGATGAGTCGTTCGTGGACTTCACCATCGACCTTCACGCCTTCAAGGATCATTCCGCTGAGCTGGGAACTGAGCGAAACGTTGCTGGCGCTGGGGCATGCTCCCGTCGCCTTGCCGCTGCCCGACTGGTACACCCGGACCATCGTCGAGCCGCCGTTACCCGCCGGGGTGATCGATATCGGCCTGCTATACCAGCCCAACTTCGAGCTGCTCCAGCAACTGCGGCCCGACCTGCTGATCCTGACACCCGGGCATATCGGCTTGAAACCGATGCTCGAGCGCCTGGCGCCGACGGTCACGTTGGGCGGCTACATGAGCGCCCCGCAACCTTATCCGGCCTTGCAGCAGGAGACTCGGCAGATGGCCCGGGTGCTCGATTGCCCGGTGCGCGCCGAGGCCCTGCTTGCCGAGACCGAGGAGGTCTTCGCAGCGGTGCGTCAGCTCCTAGCCGAGCAGCCTGGCATTAACGCACGGCCGACCCTCGTGGCCGATGCGGTGGATGAGTATCACCTGCGGGTGTACGGCGCCGGCAGTCTGTTCGATGCGGTACTGGCGAGGATTGGCGTAAGCAATGCGGCCCATCCCGTCGATGCCGCGCCAGGTGGCTGGGTCAGCAATTCGGCGGGATATGCCCTGGTGCCCCTGCAACGTCTTGCCGGTGTTCCCGAGGCCAACCTGCTGCTGGTCGGGCCGGTGGCGCCAAACGTACAGGCGGCTCTGCGACGTAGCCCGGTCTGGCAAGCCATGCCTTGTGTTCGCGAGGGTCGTGTGGCGCGCCTGCCAGTGATCGCACCCTATGGCGGCCTGACGTCGCTGCAACGCTTCGCCCGTGCGGTGGAGGCGGCCCTGTCTCGAACGGCCCATCAGGAGCCTGCCAGTGTCTAGTGTTCGTCTACTTTTCGTCCCTCGAGGCTGCCTGTTGCTGGTGGTCGGCCTGTTGGCGGTGGCGGCGATCCTGGCTGTCCTGCAAGCGCAGGCGATGCTGGGGGGCCGGCCGTGGTTGCCGGCGTTGCTGAGCCCGAACCCTGCTGATCTGTCCCAGGTGTTGCTGCATGAGTCGCTGTTGCCCCGTGTGGCAATGGCGCTGCTGTGTGGCGCCGCACTGGGCCTGGCCGGCACGCTGATCCAGCAGGTGCTGCGCAACCCGCTGGCCGAGCCGATGACCTTGGGCATCTTCCCTGGAGCCTATCTGGCCTTGACGCTCTACACCCTCTATGCGCCCGAGAGCTGGGCCGCTGGCCGCGAGCTGGTGGCCCTCGGTGGTGGCGCCCTGGCGGTGCTGGTGGTGTTGGCGCTGGCCTGGCCTCAGCGATTGTCGCCGATGGCGGTGATTCTGTCGGGAATGGTGGTCAATCTCTACTGCGGGGCGGTCAGCCTGGCGATCGCGCTGGTGCACTTCGATTTTCTGCTCGGGCTGCAGATCTGGGGTGGTGGTGCGCTGGAGCAGGCCGGCTGGCAGCCCAGCCGGCACCTGGCGAGCGGCGTGTTGGCTTGCGCGTGGGCGGTGTGGAGCATACGGCGCCCGCTGGCGCTGCTCGACAGCGGGGAAAGCACCGCCCGCAGCCTCGGCGCGAAGGTCGAGCGGACACGACTGATCGCACTGCTGGTGGCGGTGGTCCTGACGGCCCTGGTGGTGGCCCAGGTGGGGGTGATCGGTTTTCTCGGCCTGGCGGCCCCGGCCCTGGCGCGCCTGCTCGGTGCACGCACCCTGTACCAGCGCCTGTGGTGGTCGAGTGCTATTGGCGCGGCTATCTTGTGGGCCACCGACCAGATTGTCCTGCTGCTGTCGACCGCAGACTCGCTCTCGGCCCACCTGATTCCGACCGGCACCGTTACCTCGTTACTGGGCGTGCCACTGCTGCTTGTCATGCTGCCTCGCTTGCGTAGCGGTGGGGCCGCTCACTGGAAACCGGGCTGGCCGACTGGTAGGGGGCTGACGCGGGGGCGCTGCTGGGGCCTGGTGACGCTGTTGCTGGCCGGCCTGTTTCTGTCGTTTGCCGTGTCCCAGGGGCTGGATGGCTGGCATCTCGCAGGCCCGACCCAGGTGCAGGCGCTGCTGTTCTGGCAGTTGCCCCATAGCGTGATCGCAGCCGCGTCCGGGGGGCTGTTGGCGTTGGCCGGCACCTTGCTGCAACGGGCCACGGCCAACCCGATGGCCAGTCCCGATCTGCTCGGGGTCAGCTCCGGCGGAGCCTTGGGGATAGTCGTGGTGGTCTTCATGGTGAGCCAGCCGTCACCGGCCATTCTTTTCGGCGCGTGCCTGGCGGGCTCGCTGCTCGCCCTGGGTGGGTTGCTCTGGCTGGGACGTGGTGCCTTTACTCCACAACGCCTGTTGCTGATCGGTGTCGCGGTGAGTGCCTGGTTCCAGGCGATGGTCAGTGCCACCCTGGCCAGCGGCGATCCTCGTGCGGCCTTGATGCTGCAACTGGTGACGGGTTCGATCTACTACATTCCCTCGGCCCTGGCCTGGGCCGCCGCCATGCTGTTGCTGCTCGGCCTATGCCTGGCGCCGCTGTTCTCGCGCTGGCTCAAGGCGTTTTCGCTGGGAGAGGGCGCGGCAGCGAGTGTCGGCGTGCCGGTGAGCCGTGCGCGTCTGCTGATCCTGCTGTTCGCCGGGGTATTGACCACCATGGCGACCCTGCTGGTCGGACCACTGTCCTTTATCGGCCTGCTGGCCCCGCATATCGCACGGCTGGTCGGCGCTCGTCAGCCGTTGCAACAACTATGGGTGGCAGCGGCATCTGGCGTGATCCTGATGATCGTCGCGGAATGGCTGGGCAGGCAGCTGATCTTCCCCCAGCAAATGCCTGCCGGGCTGACAGCCACTCTGTTGGGTGGGCCGTACCTGGTGCTGCTGATGCTCTATCGGCGCAAGGCCTGACGCTCAGGACTGCGCAGGCAGGGCGGCTCGGGCCTGGTCGAGTGCCGCCTCGACCTCCAGGAGCTTGAGTTCCAGCGCCTTGCTGGCCGTGCGCTGTGCATCGCTCGTCTGCTGAAGCGCGTCCGTGGCCTGTTGCGCCACCCGCAGACGCTCCTGGAGGAGGGTGCGTTCGCTTTCCAGCTGGATCGCACGATCCAGTAGCTGTTCCTCGCGGCTGGCAGCTTTGTGCAGTTGTTCCTGCGACTGCTTCACTTCTTTCATCAGCCCACGGCTTTCCGCCAGCAGACGCTCGTTGTCGCGGTGCAACTGGGTGATTTCATCCTGGCGTACCAGTGCGCTCTGCTGGGCCTGACGCAATTCCATCTGTACCTGTTGCAACTGACCTTCATGGCGACGCTGCTCCTGCTCGCGCTGCTCCCTGGCGGCACTGCGGAAGTGTTCCAGGGCGTCACGGGCATGCTGGTGCTTGTCTTCCAGCGAGCGGATCTGTTCTTCCTTGTCCTTGAGACGCAGCTCGTTGTCGCTGAGGGCCTGGCTCAGGCCGGCATTGCGGGTCTGTTCGGTCTGCAGCATGGAGCGGGTGGTCAGCAGGTCCTGGGATTCCTGCTCCAGGGCCGCCGCCTGGACCTCGAACTGCTGCTGCAACTGCTCCAGCTTCTGTGTCGCCTCCGCCTGTCGCACCTGCCATTGGGCCTGCTGTTCCTGCCACTGCGCCTCGGCCCGTTCCAGCGGTTCCCGGGCCTGTTCCTGCAGGCGCTGGGCGAGGCGGGAGACCAGCGCGGCGAGCTCTTCCTCGAGATCTTCCTGGGGCACCGCCAGGCGCTGGTCGCTTTCGGCCAGCTCCTTCAGATAGCGATGGATGGTGGTTTTCGAGCCCGTATTACCCATTTCGATACGTACCGCATCGATGCTGGGGTTTTCGCCACGGGCGAGGATCGCCAATCGTGCGGTTTGCACCACCGCCTTGTTCACGCCGCCGCGAGCCATGTCTTCTCCTACGATTTCGTACTGTGGTATGTAGCCTGTATTTACATAGCATATCACTAAAAGCAGATAAGCCAATATCGAAGGTTTTTGACATGGGATATACTGGTATTACCCCTTGTGAGAAGCGGTTTTCAGTTTTTCCCCTGCTTTTTGCGTACACCTGTCGGGATATCTGCCCATGAGCGAGCTGGATCGCTATCTGCACGCCGCCACGCGGGACAACACCCGCCGCAGCTACCGGGCGGCCATCGAGCACTTCGAAGTGAGCTGGGGCGGGTTCCTGCCGGCCACCGGCGACAGTGTGGCGCGCTACCTGGTGGCCCACGCCGGGTTGCTTTCGATCAATACCCTCAAGTTGCGCCTTTCGGCCCTGGCCCAATGGCATGACAGCCAGGGTTTTGCCGACCCGACCAAGGCGCCGGTGGTACGCAAGGTGTTCAAGGGCATTCGTGCGCTGCATCCGGTGCAGGAAAAACAGGCCGCCCCCTTGCAGTTGCAACATCTGGAGCAGGTGATCGCTTCACTGGAGGGCGAGGCCCAGGCCGCGCTGGCGCAACAGGATCGGCCACGCCTGCTGCGCGCGCGGCGTGATGCGGCACTGATCCTGCTGGGCTTCTGGCGTGGTTTTCGCAGCGATGAGCTGTGCCGGCTGGAGATCGAGCACGTGCTGGCGCAGTCGGGTACCGGGATTACCCTGTACCTGCCACGCAGCAAGAGCGACCGGGACAACCTCGGACGTACCTACCAGACCCCGGCGCTGCAGCGGCTTTGCCCGGTGCAGGCGTATATCGAGTGGATCAACTGCGCGGCGCTGGTCCGTGGCCCGGTGTTTCGTGGCATTGATCGCTGGGGCAACCTGGGCGAGGAGGGCCTGCACGCCAATAGCGTCATTCCTTTATTGCGCCAGGCGCTGGAGCGCGCGGGTATCGCTGCCGAGCACTACACCAGCCATTCCCTGCGTCGGGGCTTCGCCACCTGGGCTCATCGCAGTGGCTGGGACCTCAAGTCGCTGATGAGTTATGTCGGCTGGAAAGACCTGAAATCCGCCATGCGCTACGTCGAGGCCAGCCCGTTTGCCGGCATGGGCCTGCTCGATGAAAAGCCGGTCCGGCAGGGATCATAAGATTTCTTCTATTAATACAGTGGGCTTATAGCGAAAACCAATCGCGAGCATCAGCTTTGCCAATGAGCCAGAACGCAAAAGAATGGCTAGGATTCTCCCATCAACTTCTTAACCCCTGACGGAGAGTCAACGATGCCTATCATCAACAGCCAAGTTAAACCGTTCAAAGCAACCGCTTACAAAAACGGCAATTTCGTCGAAGTGTCGGACGCTGACCTGAAAGGCAAATGGTCGGTAGTGTTCTTCTACCCAGCCGACTTCACCTTCGTCTGCCCTACCGAACTGGAAGACCTGGCTGACAACTACGATGCGTTCCAGAAACTGGGCGTGGAAATCTACAGCGTGTCGACCGACACCCACTTTGCCCACGCTGCCTGGCACAACACTTCGCCAGCCATCGGCAAGATCCAGTACACCATGATCGGCGACCCGACCCTGACCATCTCTCGCAACTTCGACGTGCTGATCGAAGAAGCTGGCCTGGCCGACCGTGGCACCTTCGTGATCAACCCTGAAGGCCAGATCAAGATCGTTGAACTCAACGATGGCGGCGTAGGCCGTGACGCTTCCGAGCTGCTGCGCAAGATCAAGGCCGCTCAGTACGTTGCTGCCCACCCGGGCGAAGTCTGCCCAGCCAAGTGGCAGGAAGGCGAGGCCACCCTGGCTCCGTCCCTGGACCTGGTCGGCAAAATTTAAGCCTGTGAGTCAGCCAAGGGCGGTCATCCGCACTTCATAAGTCAGCCGCACCGCCCAATAACGCCCGGGTGGTAATCACCTGGGCGTTGTTATTTCTACCGTATTGAAAAAGGGAAATCGCCCGCATGTTGGACGCCAATCTTAAAGCCCAGTTGAAGTCGTACCTGGAACGGGTTACGCAACCGATCGAGATCGTCGCCTCCCTCGATGACGGCGCGAAATCTCAGGAAATGCTCGCGCTGCTCAAAGACGTCGCCAGTCTTTCCACTCAGATCACCTTGCTGGACAACGGCACCGATGCGCGCAAGCCATCGTTCTCGTTGAATCGCCCGGGAGCCGATATCAGCCTGCGTTTCGCCGGCATCCCGATGGGCCATGAATTCACTTCGCTGGTGCTGGCCCTGCTGCAAGTCGGCGGCCACCCATCGAAGGCCAGTGTCGAAGTGGTCGAACAGATCCGCTCGCTCAAGGGCGAGTTCAACTTCGAGACTTATTTCTCGCTGTCCTGCCAGAACTGCCCGGACGTGGTCCAGGCGCTGAACCTGATGGCGGTACTGAACCCGAACATCCGTCACGTCGCCATCGACGGCGCGCTGTTCCAGGACGAAGTCAACGAT
Source organism: Pseudomonas sp. Mn2068 (assembly GCF_049319725.1). Lineage (NCBI taxonomy): Bacteria > Pseudomonadati > Pseudomonadota > Gammaproteobacteria > Pseudomonadales > Pseudomonadaceae > Pseudomonas > Pseudomonas sp. Mn2068. Next base: position 352,917 of record NZ_JBMOUG010000001.1, read on the forward strand.
CGCAAGATCATGGCCGTACCGAGTATCTACCTCAACGGCGTGAACTTCGGCCAGGGCCGCATGGGCCTCGAGGAAATCCTCGGCAAGCTCGACACCGGCGCCATCGAGAAACAGGCGGAAAAACTCAACGCCAAGGACGCCTTTGACGTCTTGGTGGTCGGTGGTGGCCCGGCGGGTGCCGCGGCAGCGATCTATGCCGCCCGCAAAGGCATCCGTACCGGTGTCGCGGCCGAGCGTTTTGGTGGCCAGGTATTGGACACCATGGCCATCGAGAACTTCATCTCGGTCCAGGAAACCGAAGGGCCGAAGCTGGCCAGCGCCCTGGAAGAGCACGTCCGCCAGTACGACGTCGACATCATGAACCTGCAGCGTGCCAGTGCCCTGGTGCCGGCGAAGAATGCCGGCGAGCTGCACGAGGTGCGCTTCGAAAGCGGTGCCAGCCTCAAGGCCAGGACCGTGATCCTCGCCACCGGTGCCCGCTGGCGTGAAATGGGCGTGCCGGGTGAGCAGGAATACAAGGCCAAGGGCGTGTGCTTCTGCCCACACTGTGATGGCCCGCTGTTCAAGGGCAAGCGTGTCGCGGTGATCGGTGGCGGCAACTCCGGTGTCGAGGCGGCCATCGACCTGGCCGGTATCGTCAGCCACGTGACCCTGCTGGAGTTCGACAGCAAGCTGCGCGCCGATGCCGTTCTGCAACGCAAGCTGTACAGCCTGCCGAACGTCAACGTCATCACCAGTGCGCTGACCAGTGAAGTCAAGGGCGATGGTCAGAAGGTCACCGGCCTGGTCTACAAGGACCGCGATTCGGGCGAGTTCAACACCATCGACCTGGAAGGCATCTTCGTGCAGATCGGTCTGCTGCCGAACACCGACTGGCTCAAGGGCAGTGTCGAGTTGTCGCCACGGGGCGAGATCATTGTCGATGCACGCGGTGAAACCTCGCTGCCGGGTATCTTCGCTGCCGGTGACGTCACCACGGTGCCGTACAAGCAGATCGTGATCGCGGTAGGAGAGGGCGCCAAGGCTTCGCTGAGTGCCTTCGATCACCTGATCCGCACCTCCGCTCCAGCTTGATTCATCAGACTTGATCGTTCCCACGCTCTGCGTGGGAATGCCTTCCTGGACGCTCTGCGTCCGCTCTTGTGACGCAGAGCGTCACGGGCTGCATTCCCACGGGGACCGTGGGAACGATCATCAGATCATCAAAAAAGCCCCATGGATCGACGATCCATGGGGCTTTTGCGTTTCAGGAGCGAGAATCAGGCGTCTTGCAGCGGCGCCGGCTGGATGATCTCGACCCAGTAGGCATCCGGATCCTTCACGAAGGCCAGGCTTTTCATGCGGCCGTCGCTCAGGCGTTTCTGGAATTCCACGCCCAGGGTTTCGAAGCGCTCGCAGGCGGCACGGATATCCGGCACCGAGATGCAGATATGGCCGAAGCCCCGTGGATCGGTATTGCCGTTGTGGTAGGCAAAATCAGGGTCATTCTCGGTGCCGTGGTTGTGGGTCAGTTCCAGGATGCCGGGAATCGACTTCATCCATTGCGTGCGCTGCGCCGCATCGGCCGGGATCTGCGACTTGTCCACCAGGGCAAGGAAATACAGGCTGAACTCGGCTTCCGGGAAATCACGTTTCTCCACCAGGGAAAAACCCAGTACGCGGGTGTAGAAGTCCAGGGACTTGGTAGCGTCCTTGACGCGCAGCATGGTGTGGTTGAACACGAAGCCCTGGGTGGCGGTGTCGGGTTGGGCGGTAACGCCGGGGAAGGTGTTCAGGTCGTGCAGGCTCATAGGCCCTCCGCGAAGGTGATGAAGGCGGTCGATCGATGAGGCGCCAGCACAGGCTGGCCGGTCTCTGACCTTGTGGGACACAGGATGATACGGAAAGTGCGATCGCGCTCCAAATCCTGTGGCTCGATTCTAGGCATTCGGGCCGGCGCAGAGGCAATAGCGGGGTACTTCAGAGGGGGGTAATGAGTTATATGAAGTGCGGGCAGATAAACATCGAGGCATAAAGAAGCCCGCCGAAGCGGGCATTGGGGCGCTAATCCTTTAGCAGCCTTCATCCTGTAAGAGTCGATGTGAAAAAAACGTGAAGGCTTCGAACGGGTATCTTTTATCCGACCGGCGTCGTGGCTGGCGGTGAAGGACGGATCTGTGCGGGATTTTTTACAGCGTCTGCTTCGAATGGAAATAACTGACAGCGTGCAAGGAATATGCGGTACTTAATGGCCAGTTGTCATTAGTTACGCGGGAGATGAAAGTAGCAACACGATGGAACTCCGTCGGACGCAACCTGTCCTTGCGCATGTTTACGGTGATGTTGGCGCGGGACACACTTTGAAAGAGTCGCGCGAAGGTATGGCTTGTTAATCCTGTTTCGTTTTGTTCGTCCATAAAAAAACCCTGCGTTTGCAGGGTTTTTAGTGGAGAGGGAAAGAAGTTAACCGCGCAGCCAGGAGTCCACGGTGGCGGCACCGTATTGTTCTTTCCAGGCTTTGAGCCCACGGTGATTACCGCCCTTGGTTTCGATCAGTTCTCCCGTATGAGGGTTCTGATAGACCTTGACCACGCGAGCACGGCGCTGCTTGGGCGCATGGGCGGCCTTGGCGCTGGAGGCCTGTGGGTCGAGGATGGCGTTGACCTCCCGCAGGCTCTTGCCGTAGGTCTTCATCAGGTCTTTGAGTTTTTTCTCGAACTCGATTTCCTTCTTGAGCCCGGCATCGTTTTTCAGGGCTTCCAGCTGAGCGAGTTGTTCTTGAAGGGCTTTTTCTGCGGCGCGAAATTCAGCGAGTCTGGACAAGATTTTTACTCCAATAGTCTATTCGGTTGCCATGAACCTATAACAAAGAGACAAGCCGTCGCTTACAGTCGATCCCACCAGACACTGTCCACAGTGCCCTGAATACGCTGGGTCATTATGTATAAACCCGAGGCTTTCCCGTCAATTTACTGCTGGCAGGAAAAAGTGTAGTAGTTATCGGCTCAGGAGTAAATCATAGAGCGAAAGTAGTACCGCGAAAGTACTGGAGTTACCGTCGCGGTGTTTTGCATGGCCGACTAATCGGCGCGTTGCTGCTTGAGACTGTTGAGAAAGTCGGCGGCCGGCAACGGTTTTCCAAACAGATAGCCCTGCAGGAAGTCGACCCCGCGCGAAGCCAGGTAATCACGTTGCTCCACGGTTTCCACGCCTTCGGCAACGATGCCCAGTTCGAGCTTGCCGCTCAACTCGATAATACTGTCCAGAATATGCCGCGACAGTGCGTCGTGGCCGATCATGGCGACGAAACTCTGGTCGATCTTCAGGTAGTCGACATTGAACTTGCGCAGATAATTCAGGCTGGAGTGCCCGGTGCCGAAGTCATCGATGGCGACCATCACGCCCAACCCGCGCAACTGTTCGAACAGTTGGTGGGTAATGGCGCTGGGTTCGATCAACTCCCGTTCGGTCAGTTCCAGCACCAGCCTGACCTGCCCCGGAGCGAAGGCGGAGAGAAACTGCCGGCAGTCCTCCACCAGTTCCAGGTCATGGCAATGGCTGGCGGTGATGTTCACGCCGACGTGAAAGCCGGGCTCGAAGGTGTCCGAGTGCGGGGCGAGGAGGGCCGCGGTCTGTTGCAGCAGCGAACGGGTCATGGGTACGATCAGGCCGGTATGCTCGGCGAAGGGAATGAACAGATCCGGGCGCACCAGGCCTTCGCGGGGATGATTCCAGCGCATCAACACTTCCAGGCCTGACCATTTCAAGCTGTCGCTGTGCACCACGGGCTGGAAATACGGAATGAACTCCCGGGCTTCGAGTGCCCGCTGCAACTCATGACTCGGCGCGCCGGAGCGTTTCTGCAGCCAGCGTGTGGTGAGACCGGCCAAGACGCCGAATACCAGGAGCAGGGCCAGCAGTTCCGGATATTCCTTGCCGACGTAGCGCCAGGTTTCTCCCTCGGGAAAGCCCGCGCTGACGCTGAACGGAAAGCGCGTGGAGCGCAGGGTGGTAGGGGCAACGGCGAAGGAGGGCGCCTTGCCGGCGAGTACCTGGCCCTGGCCGGAGGTCCAGACATTGCCGACCTGCAGGACCAGGCCGGCCTCGCGGCCGATCAGGCGCAACAGATTGCCCAGGTGGTAACCGTCGATACTGACCATCGCCGCACCGTTGCCTTGCTGCAGGCGAAGGACCAGCAGCGACGACTTGGGCGTGACCGGATTGCCATCCATCAACCAGAGCCGGCCACCGACATAATCGCTCGGATTGACCACCTCCTGGTAAGGGCCGAACAACGAGGTGCAATACAGGTTGTTGTCCCAGGCCAGGTTGGCGGCACGCACGAACGGGCGGCGGGTCACCTGCTCGCGCAGGGCCAGCTCGACCTCGGCGCAGGGCCGCCCCGCCAGCGGCACGATGGCGTGGGCCGACAGCTCGGCATTGTCGAGCATCAGTTCGAACTGTTTCAGGGCTTCGTCGGCGGTTTCCCGGCTATGGGCGTTCAAGGCCCGGTCGGCCTGCCAGTGAAGGATGGCGATGCCCGAGAGGATGGGCAGCAGGCCGATCAACAGGCTCAGCCCGTAACGGGCAGACCAGGAGCGAGAACCCTTGACGGTCAGTGGCATTCGGGAAACCTGTGTGGGCAGGGAGCGGTAGACGGATGATAGTTGGCGGTTGTGGCGTGCGTATGCTCAGCGGTAATCGAAACCGGTCGCCAGATCGATGAATGCCTGGGTCGCGGGCGAAACCTCGCGGCGGTCGAGCACGGCGATACCGATTTTGCGCTTGACCGGCGGTGACAACGGTCGGCTGATATAGCCCGGGGCCGGGTGCTCGGGCAACGATTGTTCGGCGATGACCGTCAGGCCCTCGCCGCGGGCCACGGTCGCCAGGATGCTGAGCAACTGCGCGGTGCGGTAACGCACATCCGGCACCAGGCGCTGGGCCGCGAACAACCTGGAGACCAGTTCACCGGAGCCGGCACCGGTGAGAATGAAGGGTTCCCCGCAGAGATCCTGCAACTCGACCGACGCCTTCTGGCCGAGCGGATGGCCTGTCGGCAGCAGCGCGACCATCTGGTCTTCCACCAGGGCGAAGGTATCGAAGCGTTCCTCGGGCAGGACCACGAAACCGATATCGATGCGTCGATCCTCCAGCCACTCCAGCACTTGCCGGTCCGGCCCCTCGTCGACATGCACCTGGATCCCCGGGTGCTCGCGCCGGTAGCGTTCGAGGAGCGCCGGCAGCAGCTTGCTGGAGGCGGTCGGGCCAAAGGAACCGATGCGCAGGGTGCCGCTTTTCATGCCGCGGGCATCGGCGGCTTCCTGTTTCAGGGTGTCGGCCAGGCCCAGCATGGCGCGGGCCCGTTGCAGCAGGCGGGCGCCGATATCGGTCAGTTCGACCTTGTGCTGATGGCGGCGGATCAGTTCCACCCCCAATTCCTGCTCCAACCCCTTGATCGCGTGGGATACCGCGGACTGGCTGATCCCCAGCCGCTGGGCCGCGGTGGTGAAGCCTTGCAGCTCGGCGACCAGGGAAAACACTTCCAGTTGGGTCAGTGTCATGAGTGTTTACTCATTTTACGATGATCGAGGATAAATAAAATAATAGGCGCAGGTTAGCAACAGGTCGGGCCAACGCCCAGGAGAAAACATGCATACCCAGGCACCTGCCTTCAGCCCCAGTCATGATCTGTGGGTGTATTTCAAGCTCGCCGGGGTCTCGATGATCTGGGGCGGGACTTTTGTCGCCGGGCGTTTCCTTTCCGCCGATATCGCGCCGTTGCTGCTGGCGAGCCTGCGCTTCCTGCTGGCCAGCCTGATCCTGCTGGTGTTTATCGCGGTGGCCCGGATTCCGCTGGTGCTGCCCGACAGAAAGCAGTTCGCCCAACTGGCGGTGCTGGGCCTGTTCGGTATCTTTCTCTACAACCTGTGCTTCTTCTACGGCCTGCACTACATCAATGCCTCGCGGGCATCGCTGATCGTGGTGTTGAACCCGGCGGTGTTCGGGCTGGCCTCGTGGCTGTTCTTCAAGGAGCGCCTGGGCCCCCTGAAAATCCTCGGCATCCTGGTCTGCATGGGCGGAGCGGGGCTGGTGATCGTCAGCGGCAACCGCAACCTGTTCGAAGGCGCGAGCCAGGCCTGGATCGGCGACCTGCTGATCTTCGGTTGCGTGCTGTCCTGGGCGGTCTACTCGCTGTTTTCGCGCCACCTGACGCGGGCCCTCGGACCGCTGACCACCGTGACGTATTCGATCTGGCTCGGCACGGCGATGCTCTGGCTGGCGACCTGGCTGCGCGGGGAGGCGAGCCTTGACGTGATCGACGCCTTGACTGCGCCCCAACTGCTGAGCCTGGTCTACCTCGGCGGCCTGGGTTCGGCCCTGGCCTATATCTGGTATTACGACGGTATCCAGCGTATTGGCGCGACACGCGCCGGTGTATTCATTGGCCTCAATCCGCTGACTGCGGTGATCTGCGGCGCACTCTTGCTGGGGGAGCAGTTGACGTCGATCATGTGCCTGGGCGGTGTGCTGATCATGGCCGGTATCTACCTGTGCAACCGGCCGGCGCGGCTGTTGCCCAAACGGTAATGCAAAAGGGATACGGACAAAATGGTTTACGCCATGTAGAATCAATTTACGCCTATAAGAATAAAGTCTCATGAAGCTACTTGGGTTCCAACTGATCTACGGCGACTTTCTTGCCCGCAGCGTGCGGGGAATTTCCTGTGCGCCACCCGCCAGCGTCCGCATCGACAGCAACTAACCGACCGTTACTTGATTGATATGATGAGGCGCCACCATGGCAGATATCTTCGAAAACCCAATGGGCCTGATGGGCTTTGAATTCATCGAATTCGCATCGCCGACCCCGAACACCCTGGAGCCGATCTTCGAGATCATGGGCTTCACCAAGGTCGCGACCCACCGTTCCAAGAACGTGCACCTGTACCGTCAGGGCGCGATCAACCTGATCCTCAACAACGAACCCCACAGCGTGGCCTCGTACTTCGCAGCCGAGCACGGCCCGTCGGTCTGCGGCATGGCTTTCCGTGTGCAGAACGCCCAGAAAGCCTATGCCCGTGCCCTGGAGCTGGGTGCCCAGCCGATCCATATCGCCACCGGTCCGATGGAACTGAACCTGCCGGCGATCAAGGGTATCGGCGGCGCGCCGCTGTACCTGATCGACCGTTATGGCGAAGGCAGCTCGATCTATGACATCGACTTCGTCTACCTCGAGGGCGTCGACCGTCACCCACAGGGCGCGGGCCTGAAGATCATCGACCACCTGACCCACAACGTCTATCGCGGGCGCATGGCCTACTGGGCGAAGTTCTACGAGACGCTGTTCAACTTCCGCGAGATCCGCTACTTCGACATCAAGGGCGAATACACCGGCCTGACCTCCAAGGCCATGACCGCCCCGGACGGCATGATCCGTATCCCGCTGAACGAGGAATCGTCCAAGGGCGCCGGGCAGATCGAAGAGTTCCTGATGCAGTTCAACGGCGAGGGCATCCAGCACGTGGCGTTCCTCACCGACGACCTGGTCAAGACCTGGGACCAGTTGAAGAAGATCGGCATGCGCTTCATGACTGCGCCGCCCGACACCTACTACGAGATGCTCGAAGGCCGTCTGCCCAACCATGGCGAGCCGGTCGGGGAACTGCAATCGCGCGGTATCCTGCTCGACGGCTCCTCGCAAGAGGGCGACAAGCGACTGCTGCTGCAGATCTTCTCGGAAACCCTGATGGGCCCGGTGTTCTTCGAGTTCATCCAGCGCAAGGGCGACGATGGCTTCGGCGAAGGCAACTTCAAGGCGCTGTTCGAGTCCATCGAGCGTGACCAGGTCCGTCGTGGCGTGCTCGCGACCGAGTGACGTCCGACACGATCCCTGTGGGAGTCGGGCTTGCCCGCGAAGCTTTTAGCGCCTTCAAGGCCCTCTTCGCGGGCAAGCCCGCTCCCACACAAGCCAGGCCCACACACCCGCGCTTTCGCCGGGTCTTGCCGGGTCTTGCAAGCGTTTTCAGCCAAACAACCCCGCCGCGATATTGATCGAAAACCCCAGGATCGCCGTGTTGAACAGGAAACCGATCAGCGACTGCGCCAGCACCACCTTGCGCAACGCCTTGGTCGCGACCCCGACATCCGACGTCTGCACCGCCACGCTGATGGTGAACGAGAAGTACAGGAAGTCCCAGTAGTCCGGATGCTGCTCGCCATCGGCAAAGCGCAGCGGTGGGTCCTTCTCCTCGGACAGATAAAACTGCCGCGCATAGTGCACGCTGAAAATCACCCCGATCAGCAACCATGAACCCAGTACCGTCAATCCGGTAAAGGCGTAGCGCAGGGCCCTGGCATGGCTGTCCAGATCCTTGCTGCCGGCCAGCTCGAAAGTGATCGCCGCCAGGCTGGCAATCGCCGCGATGGACACCATCAACAGCACCAGGCCGGCATTTTCATCCTCGCGTTCGACAAAGCGCTGCACATCCTCGGGCCTGGCCATCACCGTCAACCACATCATCAGTGCCAGGTAAGCCCAGACGCCGGCATTCCAGCCGACCAGGATCTTGTTCAGCAGCGGACTGACCGGGGCGAGTACACCCACGGCGAGGCCGAGGAGGGCGGCGATGGTCAGGCGCGGATGGGTGCGGGCTAAATGGGGCATAAAGGCTCGTGTTCGAAAAATATTCATGCACCTTAGCATGTGGCCCCGGCAGAACTCGGGTTCCTCGTTCTGTCATATCCGCTCAAGGGCCGCCCGTGTCTTGCCGCCTGTAGCGACGGGCTCTTTGCCACTCCCGTAAAACCCCCGCCATTACGGGGTGAAAGTGCTGCGAACACCCGAGAATTTATTTGAAAATCAATGAGATTCACCCGAGGTTTTTTCCCTGATCTGTCACCGGAAATTGAGAACTTCTGTCCCATGGCCTCAGCCCACAAGTCGTCTGGAACCAAGGCGACGCATCGAGTGCCATGGCGTCACGAACGAGCAAACAACTCAACGTACGAACACGACGAAAGGAGATTCTTCATGTTTAAGCGCACTCTGATGGCCGCCTCCCTGGCTGTTGCTGCACTGGCTTCGGCCCAATCGATGGCCGCCGTAGTGGGTGGCGGCGCCACTCTGCCAGAAGGCCTGTACAACGACTCGGCATTCCGTCCTTCGACCTTCGACGTTTACGTCGGTGTGGGTAGCGGCGCGGGCAAGACGGCCTTCCTGAAAAACGACGCCACTCAATTCGGCAAGGCCGCTGGCGTGCCAGTCAGCTACGCCGGTAGCGACTCGATCCTCAGCAGCGGTACTTCCACCGCCGAGCTCGAAACCTACAACACCGCTCACAACACCGCTGGTCTTCCTAACGCCGCCAACTGGGGTCCGCTGATCCAGATTCCATCGGTGGGCACTTCGGTCACCATCCCTTACAACAAGTCGGGTATCACCAACCTTGACCTGACCAGCGCCCAACTGTGCCAGGCTTTCTCCGGCCAGGCCGCTACCTGGGGTGCTCTGCTCGGCACTACCGACACCATGCCAATCGTCGTGGTCTACCGTTCCGGTAGCAGCGGTACTTCCGAAGTACTGTCGCGTCACCTGAACAGCCAGTGCCCAACCCTGTTCACCACCAGCAGCACCTTCACTACCGCTCAGACTGGCGCAGAACCAGCCAACTGGATCGCGGTAGCGACCAGCGGCGACATGGCATCCACCGTAGCCGCCACTCCAGGCGCCATCGGTTATGTCGGTCCGGACAGCGTCGACGCCACCAACAATGCCGTGGTCGCCAAGGTCAACGGCCTGCTGCCAACCGTTGGCAACGTCACCACTGCCCTGAGCGCCATCGCTCCTCCTACCGGTACTGCCCGCAACAACCCTGCCAACTGGGCGCCTGTGTTGGCTAACCCGGCCACTGGCTACAGCCTGGTTGCCTACACCTTCCTGGATATCGGTCAGTGCTACCGTGATGCTGCGGTCACCACTTCGGTGCGTGATTTCATGACCAAGCACTACGGCGCGATCTCGAACAACGACTCGATCATCACCGCCCACAAGTTCATTCCATTGAGCGGTACCTGGAAATCCGCAATTCGCGGTGCCTTCCTGACTTCCAACAGCCTGGCAGTCGGCGACACCAGCGTCTGCAACGGCATCGGCCGTCCGCTGTAACCTTCGGGTTTCATCGGTTTTCACCCGGAACCGGCGGTAGCCCAAGGCTATCGCCGGTTCTTCCATCAGGGGTGTTTTCATTTCCGGACCGGAGCCTGTCAGTGCCGGTCAATCGATCTGGCCCCGCCATTCACGTTTTCGTGAACTTTCCATGACAAGCGTTCGGTCCCGCCCCTCGCCAACCGCCTTCTTCTTATTAGCCGTCCCTGCGTCCCGGGTGCCGGTGTTCAGCAATTTCCGTGCAACAGGAAAAGGAACAGTCGTGATGCGTCTCCTCAAAAACCAATCCGAAGCGTTTTCCGGCAACACGGGCACCGGTCCCTGGCACCTCAAGCCGCTGGCCCAGGCCATTGCGCTGCTGCTGGTCGCCGGTGGCGCCCAGGCGCAGCCGCTGGCATTCAGTTCGAATTGGTTCGCGGCCAAGGGCGCGGCCCAGGCCTCGGGCGCGGCGCGGCCCGGGGTGACGCCAGGCTCGCCACCGCCGCTGGCGCAACAGCAACGGGCCAACCAGGTCCTGCAACGCTCCCTGAGCAACCTCAACAACACCGTGGCGGCCATCGCCGCCCAGCAGGCGGCGCAGGCTGCCGGCCGCTCGGCCGCGCTGATCGCGCCGCAGACCATCCACAACGGCCTGGGCGGCAATGGCCTGAACTTCGTGATCGGGCCGGACGGCAAGCCGCTGTTCGTCAACGCCGAAGCACCGGTGCAGACCGATAGCAACGGCAAGACCAATGTGTCGATCAAGCAGACCGCCGACAAGGCAATCCTCAACTGGGAAACCTTCAACATCGGTCGCGATACCACCCTGGAATTCCAGCAGAACGCCGATTGGGCGGTGCTGAACAAGGTCAACAACGCCACTGCGCCGAGCCAGATCCAGGGCCAGATCAAGGGCGCCGGCACCGTGATGGTACTCAACCAGAATGGCGTCATCTTCAGTGGCAGCAGCCAGGTCAACGTGCGCAACCTGGTGGTGGCGGCCACCACCATGAAGGACGAGGATTTCCGCGACCATGGCCTGTACAACGGCACCCAGCCGGTATTCACCGGCGCCGCGGGCAAGGTCGAGGTGCAAAGCGGGGCTCGGATCGAAACCCATGCCCCGGCATCCTCCACGGCAGGTGGCGGCTATGTGTTGTTGCTGGGTTCGGAAGTCGAGAACGCCGGCACCATCAGCACGCAGAAGGGCCAGACACTGATGGCCGCCGGCGACAGCTTCGTGATCCGCAAGGGCTATTCCACCGACGGCAATCCCAACTCGACCACCCGTGGCAACGAGGTCAGCGTTATCCGCGACAACGCCAGCGCCGCCGGCAAGGTCACCAACAGCGGCATCGTCATGGCTGCCACCGGCGATATCACCCTGGCCGGTCACGAAGTCATGCAGAACGGCGTGCTGCTCGCCAGTACCTCGGTCGACACCCGTGGCACCCTGCACCTCAATGCCACCGGCAACGGCGCCAGCGTGGTCCTCGGTGAGGGCAGCACCAGCGCGATCCTGATCGATAACAGCAGCGCCCTGAACAGCCAGCTCTCCGGACAGACCGGACCGATCACCAACGCTACCGACAACATCGTCGGCGCCGGCAACGACCGTCGGGCACTGTCACGGGTCGAGGTCAACAGCGACGGTACCGTCGATTTTCGCAATGGCTCCATCACCCTCGCCACCGGCGGCCAGGTGATGGTCAATGCCGGCCAGCGCAGCCTCGTGCGCGACGGCGCGACCATCGATGTGTCGGGGGCTGTCGGCGTGCAGGTGGCGATGGAAGCCAACAGCATCAAGGTCAATATCCAGGGTAACGAACAGCGTGATGCCGCGGTCAACCGTGATGGTGGCAAGCTCAACAGCACGGATGTCTGGGTCGATGTCCGCGACCTGGTGTTTGTCCCGGCGGGCACCAACGGCTACCCCACCGACCGCTGGTACACCGCCGGTGGCCTGCTGGAAGTCAGTGGTTACCTCGGCACCCAGGCCCACAGCATCGGCGAGTGGATGGCCCAGGGTGGCGTGGTCAACTTCACCGGCAACGATGTGGTGACCCAGGCCGGCTCGCAGATCAACGTGTCGGGTGGCACCCTGGATGTGCAGGGCGGAATGATCAAGCAAAGCTGGCTCAAGGGCGCCAACGGTCGCCTGTACGAAATCTCCAGCGCCCCCGGCGATATCCTCTACACCGGCATCTACAAGGGGTATGAGTCCACCAGTACCCGCTGGGGCCAGACCGAATACTTCTACAACCCGTTGCTGGCACCTCGCGAGCGTTATGAAAGCGGCTATGTCGTCGGTCGCGATGCCGGCAGCCTGGTGATCGGCACCCGCAATGCGGTGCTCGAGGGCAATGTCGTCGGCGACACCTTCCAGGGCGATCGCCAGACCCGCGCGCCCCAGGCCGGCCTGGATGGCTACAACCAGTCGCAAAAGGCCGCGGCACGCGGCGCGCAGCTGGTCGTCGGCAACTACGTGCCGTATTACGTCAAGTCCAGCGGACTGCTGCAATACGCATTGGGCGCCGATGCCAACACCCTGAAGAATGTGGTGCTGAACCAGAGCAGCGAGCAGATCGCCGCCGGACTGGACCTGAACACCGCCTTGCCCACGGATCGCCAGGGCACGCTGATGCTCAATACCGACCGCCTCAATGGCTTCAACCTGGGCGCCCTGAAGGTCGCGGCCACCGGCAATATCACCGTCGACAGCGCGGTGCAGGTCGGCAATGGCGGGAACATCACCCTGTTCGGTCCTCAGGTCGACGTGAACGCCAACCTCACCGCACGCGCGGGAACCATTCAGGTCGGCAACGTGCTGCAGCAGTTCGGCAGCAACGGGCTGGCTGACAGCACGCTCGGCGGCGCGGGCCGGGTAACGGTAGGGCAGGGAGTGAAACTCGATGCCCGTGGCCTGTGGACCAACCAGATGCTGGAGACCGGCAATAACAGCGGCCTGGCCTATCTGAACGGCGGCACCATCTCGCTGCGTAGCAGCGGTGACCTGACCCTCGGCACTGACAGCGTGGTCGATGTCTCTTCAGGTGGCGCCCTGTTGTTCAAGAACCGGCAGCAGGGCGGCAAGGGCGGTGACGTGACCTTGGCGGCCAATGCCAATGTCTCCACCGGCACCGGCAAGCTGACCCTGGGCGGCGAGATTCGCGGCCAGGGTGTGAACGGTGGCGGGACCCTGTCGATGCAGGCCGGCAAGGTCCTGATCAGTGACTCGGCGACCGGCGCCCCCGCCGATACCCTGCTGCTCAATGGCGGGTTCTTCAACAAGGGCTTCTCCGCCTATGACATCAAGGGTAACCAGGGCTTGATCGTTGCCGATGGCACCCAGGTCGATGTCAGCATGCCGGTGTACCGTTTTGGCGAGCAGGCGCTGGTGACGCCTGGCGGCGGGGATCCGTCCGCGGCGCTGGAAACCTGGACGCCGCCGGTCTATCAGGAAGATGCGATCAAGGGTGTGCTGACCCAGCGCAAGGGGGCCAGCCTGAGCCTGCAAGCCGGTACGTTCCAATCCACCGCGGCGGATATGGCCACGGTCGAGGCCGTGATCGGCAAGGGCGCGGTAATCAATGTCGATCCCGGCCAATCCATTGCCGTGCGCAGCATCGGCCAGTTGACGGTGGACGGCCGGCTCAATGCCTGGGGCGGGAACATCACCCTGGGGCAGGTGGCGCAATCCGGCACGACGACGGAAGTCCCCAATGCCGCCGGCCATGGTCGCTCGATCTGGATCGGCGAACAGGCCGTGCTGGATGTGGCGGCCCGCGCAGTCACCGCCGTCGACGTGAGGGGCAACCGCTACGGGCAGGTACGTCGTGGCGGCAGTATCGTGATCGGAGGTGAAATCGATCATGCAACGGGCCAGGCCAGTGCCGCCGATCTGTTCGTGGTTATCCGCGAAGGCGCGACCCTCGATGCCTCGGGGGCACAGGCCACGCTGGATATTCCGGGGCAGGGCGCCATTCAGGTCGCCAGCGATGGCGGCAGCATCTCCATCGCTTCGCGTAACGGTGTCTATCTGGACGGTGACATGTTTGCCCGGGCAGGGGGTGTAGGGGCCGCGGGCGGCAGTCTCGCCGTGGCGCTGGAGTCGAACAGTTACCTGTTGCCAGCGGCGGATCGGGTCCTGCAATTACGTGAACTGATCATCAGCCAGCATCGCGATGCCAGCCTGTTGCCGCTCGGCAGCGATGCGGGCTCGGTCGCCGACAGCCTGGCGTACGGTCATGGCCGGCTGGCGGCCGATCAGGTCCGCGATGGCGGTTTTGGCAACCTGGCCTTGCTCAGCAACGGCGTGCTTAGCTTTGACGGTGATGTGAACCTGGCCTTGAACCAGAGCCTGTCGCTGTATTCCGGCGCCCTGGGCCTGGCCGAATCCTCGGCGGCGAATGCGCGGATCCAGCTGTCCGCGGCCTATGTCCGCCTGGCCGGGTTGGCGCCCATGGGCAAAGATTTCCATACCTCGCCAACCTTGCGTACTGGTACTTCCACGCAAGCCACCCAGGGCGTATTCGAGGTACAAAGCCAACTGCTGGATGTCCGCGATCAGGTTCGCTTCGGCGCCCGGGGCACCATTGCTCAACAGGCAGGCAGCCTGACCCTGGACCGCCGTGGCTTCGAGCAGGTGAACCTGCGCAGCGAAGGCGATATGCGCTTGCTCGCCAGCACCGGCACCATCCCGACGACCTCCCTGATCACCCCCGCGGCGCTCGGTCTGATCGCTGCGCAGATTTACCCGGATACCAATGCCCAGGCGCTGATTTCCGCCAGGCGCGTGGATATCGGGCGTACCACGGCGACCACGCCACGCGTACCTTATTCGGCATTCGGCCGCTTGAACGTCGAGGCGGACCTGATCAACCAGGGCGGTGTCCTGCGGGCGCCACTGGGGTCGCTGATTCTCGGCCGCAGCGACGCCGGTCCGGGTAATCCTGCCGCCACGGCTGAGGTCAACCTGTTGTCCGGCAGCCTGACCTCGGTCAGCGGCAAGGGCCTGATCATGCCCTATGGCGGTACGGTCGACGGTATCACCTACCTGTACAACGGTGTGCCCCTGGACAAGTCGCTGTTGAGCAATGAAGACGGCAAGGTCCCGCGCGGTATCGAAATGCGCGGCCAATCGGTGGCGGTGGACGAGGGCGCGGTGGTCGATGTCTCCGGCGGCGGCGACCTCACCGGTGCCGGCTTTATCTCCGGGCGCGGCGGTTCCACCGATGCGCGTTTCAACCCGCTGGTGCAGTTCAATGCCGATGGCAGTTTCACCTTGCCGGGCCTATCGACCAATCCGATCTATGCAATTATCCCCGGAGTCCAGGCCGGCTATGCCCCTGGCGGCTCATCGGACCCGGTAGTGGGCCGGCAGATCACCATTGGCGCTGGCGTGCCCGGCCTGCCGGCGGGTATCTACACCTTGCTGCCGTCGTCCTATGCGCTGTTGCCGGGAGCATTCCGGGTCGAGATCAATGGCCTCTCCGGGCAGGGCGGTGCCTTGGGCGCGCAGGCCATGCGCAATGGCTCCTGGTCGACCTCCGGGTCGCTGTCCATCGCCGGCACCGGTATTCGCGACAGCCTCTCCAGCCAGGTGATCGTGACTTCCGCCGATGTGCTGCGACGCTATTCCCAGTACAACGAAACCAGCCTCAGCAGTTTTATCCTGGCCGATGCCGCCAAGCTTGGCGTGCCACCGATTCTGATGGCCCGCGACGCCAAGGCCTTCGACCTCAAGTTGGACCTCAATACTACCGGGCGTCCCAGCTTCAGTTTCTCCGGCCAGTTGCTGGCCGAGCGGGGCGCCGGAGGCAATGGCAGCACGACTGCGATCACGACAACCCAGGGTGGAATCGAGGTGGTGGCCAAAGGCACGGCTGCAACACCGGGGTTCGTTGGCGTTACGCTGGAAGATGCCGACCTGAATGCCATTGGCTCCAAAAGCCTGGCACTGGGCGGGGCGGCGACGGCTGTGTATGGACAGGGTGGCAACTACCTGACCTTCAAGAACGGCAGTAACGTGACTTTACGCAGCGGTGCGGGGCTGGTCGGGCCTGAAGTTTTCCTGCTGGGTAATGTCCTGGTAGAACAGGGAGCCAGCATCAGCACCCTGGGCCAAGGGGCGGCTGCCCGTCAGGGCGCGGGCTACATCTATGCGCCCGGGACCGTCAGCGTGTTGGCCGTATCGAATGATCGTCTGAATGTGCTCGCTCCTGAAGCCGGGGGCAGTGGCAGTATTCGTGTCGGCGGCTGCGACACCACGTGCACCGGCACTACCAGCCTGTATTCCGAAGGCACCATCGTCATGGCGACCAACAACACCTTCGCCCTGGACGAGTCCGTGCGCTACGGAACCCGCCACCTGACCCTGGCGGTGGGCGCGATCAATGCCGGCAGTGCCCAGTCACTGGCCGACATGGCCGCCAACAACGCCTTGCCCAGCGGCCTGACGCTTAACCAGAGCGTGCTCGACCGCCTGTTGCGTGGAGATACCAGCACCGGCGCCCCGGCCCTGGAAACCCTGGAACTGAGTGCCCGCGATGCCTTCAACTTCTACGGCGACGTGGTCCTCGACACCTACGACAGTGTGACCGGCCAATCGCGGCTCAAGGAGCTGGTGCTGACCACGCCGGCCATCTATGGCGCCGGCACCAGTGCCAACAACGCGACCATCCGCACCGCCGACCTGATCTGGAACGGTGCCCAGGGCAAGCCCGGCACGGTGGTCAACGGCGGCGCGGGGACCGGCAGCGGCAATCTGAATATCCAGGCCGAACGCATCGAGTTCGGCTATGGGCCCAACACCCAGCCCGGCACGCTGCCGTCCTACGATCGCCTGGCCCTGGGCTTCGCCAATGTCAACCTGAGTGCCAGCGACCGCATCACCGCCAACCACAAGGGCAGCCTGGCGGTGTACCAGAGCCAGGGCGCCTATGTGGAGGGCAAGGGCTACAGCTACAGCGGCGGCAACCTGAATATGCTGACGCCGCTGCTGACCGGCGAGGCTGGCTCGGTCAACAAGATCACCGCCGGCGGAGCGATCCGGATGTCGGCGCCGGCGGGCTCGACTCCTGGCGATGCCACCCTGGGCTCGGGGACCCTTGGCGCCGAGCTGGCGTTGTCGGGCAAGAGCATCGTGCTCGACACCCGGATCGCCTTGCCCAGCGGCAAGCTGACCCTCGACGCCGAGGGCGACCTGACCCTCACTGACGCGGCGCGGATCGATATGTCCGGGCGCAAGGTCAGCCTCAACGATGTCGACAAGTACAGCTGGGGGGGTGACGCGACCCTGCAAAGCCGTACCGGCAGCATCCGCCAGGCCGCGGGTTCGGTGATCGACCTGCGGGCCGTCAACAACCAGGCCGGCACGCTCAAGGTCGTGGCACTGGATCCTTCGGCCGGCCTGGTGGACCTGCAGGGGCAGATCCTCGGCAGCAGCAGCGGCTACTACGACGCTGGCGGCACCCTGGTGCCTTACAAGTCCGGTGGCGTGGATATCCGCGCCCAGCGCCTGGGCCTCACCGGCACCCTGGACAGCCAGTTCGCCGCCCTAAACCAGCGTCTCAACGACGGCCAGGTGTTCGGCTCGCGCAGCTTCCAGCTCAAGCAGGGCGACCTGAATATCGGCAGCGATATCAAGGCAGGAGATGTCAACGTCTCCGTCGATAACGGCCGCCTCACCGTCAGCGGTACCATCGACGCCAGCGGCGAGCGGGTGGGCAGCATCCGCCTGGCCGGCAAGAATGGCCTGACCCTGGATGGCAACGCGGTGCTCGACGCCCATGGCAGCGTGCTGCGGGTGGACAGTTACGGCAAGATCATCGATTCGCCCAACCGTGCCATTGTCGAGCTGAGCTCCGGCGACGGCACCCTGACCCTCGCCAGTGGGGCGCGCATCGACCTGCGTCACGGCACCGCGGCCAAGCCGGGGCAGGGCGATGGCCAGGCCCGTGGCACCCTGGAACTCAATGCGCCGCGTATCGGCAGCGATGGCCGACCGACCTCGGCCGATGGCAGTCAGGGCCAGGATGCGGCGACCCATGGCGATATCGCCATCGACGCCCGCACCGGGCTGATCATCCAGGGCGCCAAGTCCATCGCCCTCAATGCGGTCCAGCGCTACACCGATGCGAAGGATGGCGTCGATCCGGCGGTCAGCGGTCGTCCTTATCAATACATCGATCAGGACTACCTGGACCAGAAAGACAAGGAGAGCGCCAAGTTCATCGAAAACGCCGTGCACAACAACACCTTGCTCGACGACAAACTGGCGGGCCTGCACAACGCGACCTATGACGATGTCTTCCACCTGCGTCCGGGTGTCGAGGTCGTCGCCAAGGGCGACCTGGTGGTCCAGGGCGACCTCGACCTGTCCGGCTACCGCTACGCCAGCCTGCGCGCCGGTGAAGCAGGAGCACTGGTCATGCGGGCCGGTGGCGACCTGGATATCTACGGCAGCATCAACGACGGCTTTGCCCCACCGCCGAAAACCCAGGACGACACTGGCTGGCTGTTGACCGAAGGCAAGCAGATGTTCGGCGGCGATGTGGTCCTGCCCAAGGGCGGTATCGTGTTGCAGCAGGACACGGCATTCCCGGCGGGCAAGGTGCTCAACTACGACCTGCCGATCCAGGCGCTGACCGTCGCGGCCGGTACCGTGCTGCCGGCCACGGGGACCCTGAGAGCCGACATCAGTCTGCCTGCGGGCACCGTGCTGTCAGGGGCGATCTACAACGCCAACGGCACCCTGGCTTATGCCGCAGGTACACTGCTCGATCAGCCCCTGGTGGTGGTGGCGGGCATGAAACTGGGAGCGGGTACCCGGCTGGCCGGCAATACCGCGCTCGACGCCATGACCTGGCCGGCCGGTGTGCCGCTGCCAAGCCGGCCGCAGGCCTCGATCAACGACAACAACCCCAATGTCGTCCTGCTGGCGGGCTCGATCACCCTGCTCAAGGGCTCGGTGATTCCGTCCATGACCGATCTCAAGCTGGGTGGGAAGTCGATTGACCTGCGTGACGGCGCCCAGGGCAGCAACTGGGCGGTGGCGCAGATGTTGCCGGAAGGTTCGCAGTCCTGGTCGATTCGTCTGGTGGCGGGTGCCGATACCGCAGCGGCGGATACACGATTGACCGATCCGTATGCCGAGCACGGGACTATCCGGCTGGCCGACACCCACTATGGCATGACCGCCGTTCCTGCCGCAGGCGCATTGGTCTGGACCAAGGAAGGCTCGCTGGATATCTACGGTGACGAGAGCATGGTCGGCAAGCCGATCGATTTTGATCTCATCGGTTGGCCGACCATGTGTCAGGACTCGCCGAGTTTTTGTGCCGTCCCCCCGCCTGTCTATCTCTGGACCAGGGAAGGTTCGCTGGATATCTATGGCGACGAAAGCATGGTGGGCCAACCGATCGATTTCGCGCTCATTGGTTGGCCAACCATGTGCGAGGACTCACCGGGCTTCTGTAAGGCGCAGGCATCCGACTATACCCTTGAGCCGAGCAAGGCGAACTTCAGTGTCCTGCGCACTGGCACCGGGGATCTGGAGTTGCTGAGCGCGGGCAACCTGAATATGAACTCTCTGTATGGTGTCTACACGGCGGGCTCATCGACGCCTGTCAGTGCCGAGTTCAATCGACCCAGGGGACGCAATGGCACTCTTCTACCCGACCAGTTGGGCGGTTACGAGTCACTGGTCGACGGCGGTACGGGCAGTCTCTATCGGGCCTGGTATCCAGACCACGGCGGCAATCTGCTGCTGAGTGTGGGGGGGAATCTGACAGGTGATGCCCTGGCCATGCGGGAGAAACAAAGCGGTGATCCCGCACAATTACCGAGCGCGTCGCTGGGTAACTGGCTCTGGCGCCAGGGCAGTGGCACTCCCCTGGCCGGGGGGGACAATATCCCGACGGCCTGGTGGATCAACTTCGGTACCTACACCAGTCTCAACTCGGGCAGTGCGCTGACCGGCTTTACCGGCTTCGGCACGCTCGGCGGTGGTAATGTCGATGTTCGTGTAGGAGGGGACGCCGGCACCCTGGTGCAAATGGGTGACTCCGTTTCCGGTAACCAGAGTGCCGCGCTTCGCAGCCAGGGGTTGATACTGGCCGTTGGGAGTACGGGGCGTGTGGGTGCCAATGGCCAGCTTATGCTGACCGGAGGCGGGGATTTGAATCTCCAGGTCGGTGGTGGTGTGAACCCGACCCTGGCCGCCCGGAACCCGCTGGACAAGAACGGCAATCCCCTGGCGCCGATCCATGACTTGCAGGGGGCCTTGATCAACCTGCGTGGCAACCTTCAGGTACAAGCCGGTGCGCTGGGTGGAATTGATCTGCACTATGGGGCTGTGTCTGTCGATCACGACAAGACCGACACCCGCTCCTTTGATCCTTACACGGCCTCTCTGGCCAGTTCCACCGGCGGTCTGGTGCTGATTCCCGGCGACGCCACGATCAGTCTTTCGACGCGTGGCGATCTGGTCGTGGGCGGCGCCACTGATCCGGGCCGAGTATCACTGCCAAACAGTGTTGCGCTCGACCTGAATCCCGCTGCTGCTACCCCCAATCCATTTTCGGGCATGGGCTACAGCTGGTTCTCGCTCTGGACCGATCACACGGCCATTGACCTGTTCTCGGCAGGTGGCAACCTCACGCCCAGTACCCAACTGGGGGAGATCAAGACCTCCGGCACGGCTGCGCTTGAAGGACGCAACAGCTCAGCCACCGACGGTCGCTTTGTCTATCCCTCGATCCTGCGTGCGGTGGCAGCCAACGGTAGTTTCTACTACGGCCCGTCGGCGCTCTACAGCGCGAGCAACCTGGCGAACGCCAACAATTACTCACTGCTGCTGGCACCATCGGCCAATGGGCAGCTCGAATTCCTCGCGGCTGATTCGTTGTACGGTGGCGGATATGCGATCAACCAGTCCGGTGCGGCAGCCAGCGCCATCGCCACGCCGTTCAAGCCGGCTTTCATTGCTTATGACGCCGGCGGCAACAAGGTGATCGATAATCAGGGCGGCACCGCTATTGTCGCAGATCCCTTGGCCGTGGGTGGGCGCTACCCGTTGTTCGCCTTCGGCGCGGATACCGCCTCGACCCGCAGCAATGTCCTGCCTGCACGGTTCTATGCCCGGGACGGCGATATCGTCGGCTTGCGCACCGGTGAAATCCTTTCCTTCGCCAATGGCAGCACCTGGTACGAAAGCGCGGGTCCGGTACGGATCATGGCCGGGCGCGATATCGTCAGCAGCGGGAAGGCTGCTGGCGGTTCGAGCATACCGACCGATCAGGGACTGGCGGCCGGGGAGACCAGCGGCAACCTGTTCGCCCACAACGACCCGACCGATATCTCCGTGATCCAGGCGGGTCGCGACCTGCTGTACAGCGCATTCAACGTCGCCGGCCCCGGCACCCTGGAGGTCACTGCCGGGCGCAATATCCTGATGGAGGACAAGGTCAGCATCACCAGCCTGGGCGCCGTGGTACCCGGCGATTCACGACCCGGGGCGGACATCGTGCTGCAGGCCGGTGCGGGCAGCAACGGGGCGGACTATGCGCGTTTCATCGCGGCCTACCTGGATCCGGCCAACCTCGCTCAGCCGGGCGAATCCTTGTCCGGTCAGGGAGCCAAGGTGGCCAAGACCTATGAAGCGCAACTGGTTGCCTGGCTGGCCGGGCGCTATGGCTTCAGCGGTGATGTCGGCCAGGCCCGGGCCTACTACGCGGCCCTGGCACCGGAGCAGCAGCGGGTGTTTGCCCGCGAGGTGTATTTCGCTGAGCTCAAGGCCGGCGGCCGCGAATACAACCAGGTCGGCGGGCCGCGTGAGGGCAGTTACCTGCGCGGCCGCGAAGCGATTGCCGCGCTGTTCCCGGAAACCGATGTGGCCGGCAACCCGATTGGTTACCAGGGCGATATCACGCTGTTCGGTGGCTCCGGAGTACACACCAACTTCGGTGGTTCGATCCAGATGCTGACGCCGGGCGGAAAGCAGGTGTTCGGTATCGAGGGGGCCGCGCCACCGTCCACGGCGGGGGTCATCACCCAGGGTTCGGGGGATATCCAGCTGTATTCCCAGGGCAGCATCCTGCTCGGCCAGAGCAGGATCATGACTACCTTCGGCGGTTCGATCATGGGCTGGTCGGCGCAGGGCGATATCAACGCCGGGCGCGGCTCCAAGACCACCGTGGTGTACACGCCGCCCAAGCGCGTCTATGACGACTGGGGCAATGTCAGCCTGTCCCCGGCGGTGCCGAGTACCGGTGCCGGTATCGCCACCCTGAACCCGATTCCTGAAGTGAAGCCAGGCGATATCGACCTGATCGCACCGCTGGGCACCATCGATGCGGGCGAGGCGGGGATCCGGGTTTCGGGCAACGTCAACATCGCCGCCCTGCATGTGGTGAACGCGGCGAACATCCAGGTCCAGGGTAAATCCTCGGGCGTGCCGGTGGTGGCGTCGGTCAATACCGGGGCGATCACCTCGGCCAGCGCGGCGGCAAGCTCGGCGACCCAGGCGGCGGACGACGTGGCGCGGCAGCAGCAGGCCAATGCCCGGCAGAACCAGCCTTCGGTATTCACCGTGCAGGTATTGAGCTTCGGCCAGGAACGCCTGGAACCTTCACGCGAGGGTGCCAGCCGCTCGCCGGCCTACAACCCCGACAGCCCCGTGCAAGTGCTGGGCGCCGGTCCCCTGGACGAGCAGGCGCGCCAGCGTCTGACCGCAGAGGAACGGGGCAACCTGACCTTGTAATCACCTGGTGTTTCACCCCAGGGGCGGCCGTGATGGCCGCCCTTTTTTTTGCCCGGCAGCCCGTCGTGGAATGAAGCTTTTATGACAAAAGTTCGGTAGCACAAGGCCAGCCCCGTCATGGATATGTGAAGTGTGCAAGGTGCCGCAAGGCAACGATTCCTGAGGATGACGGGAAGGCGGGGAGATCGAGGTGGGGACTATGGAACGTTACTCGAAAGTGGGCATGCAGGAGCTGGATCAGCGTTTGTCGAAGATCGTCGAAGCGGCGCGCAAGAAGCCGGTATCGGTCTACCGCTACGGTGCGCCATGGGTCTGGATCGTCTCGCAGGAGGACTGGCAGGGCGCCTTGAAGGAGGTCTCCAGCTACATCCCGCCGGGACATTCGCTGGTGCTGCTGCGCCCGCAGATCGATGACCTGCTGGACGACCACCGTGAGGTCCTGCTGGCGCTCAATGCCGACTCCAGGATGCTTATCGCGCCGCAGACGGTCATGCACATCCTCTTGCTGCAACTGCTGTATTCGGTGCCCAGCGAGCAGCAGTTGTACGAACAGCTCAATTACAACCTGCTGTTCCGCTGGTTCGTCGGCCTGGACCTGAACCAGAAGGTCTGGAACTTCAACATCCTCAGCAAGGACATCGCCACGCTGCTGGACAACCCGCAGGCGGTGACGCTGATCCAGAAAATCATCGGCGAGGTGTTCTGTGGCGCGTTGCTGCAGATGCCGGAGTTCTCCCTGAACTTTGCCCTGTTGCACACCTGGCTGGCCAGGCACGCGGTCACGGCGCTGTCGAGCAATTGATCGAACAAGCGACGGGAAACACCGTCGCGACGGTTTCGAGTTGATTCGAGACCTTTCTGAATTTAGGGGGCGGTGTGAAGCATCTGTTCTTCAAAGAGGCGCGAGCGATAAACGCCGGGCGCTGGCTGCCGGTGTGCGCGGGATTGGCCCTGGCACTGCTGGGACGGCCATTGCTGGCCGAGGAAGCCGCCGCGCGCCTGGTGGATGTCAACGAATACGTCGTGCGTGGCAATACCGTGCTCGATGCCCGGGATATCGAGGAAGCGGTGTACCCGTTTCTCGGCCCGCAGAAGGCACTGAGCGATATCGAAGGCGCGCGGGATGCCCTGCAGAAAATCTATCAGGCCAAGGGCTATCAGTCGGTCTTCGTCGAATTGCCCGAGCAGAAGGTCGAGGAAGGCATCGTCTTCCTGCAGGTCAGCGAGACCAAGGTCGGACGGGTGCGCGTGGTCGGCGCCAGGCACTATTCCCCGGTCGAGATCCGCGATGACGTGCCGGCCCTGAAGGAGGGCGAGGTGCCCAATTTCGCCAACGTCCAGGGCGAGCTGGCGGCGTTGAACAAGACCGCGGGACGGCAGGTCATGCCCCTGGTTCGCGAGGGCCAGCGGCCGGGCACCATGGACGTCGACCTGCAAGTGGAAGACAAGAACCCCTGGCACGCCAGCGTGGGCCTGAACAACGACTACAGCGCCGACACCAAGGAGCTGCGGGCGGTCACTTCGCTGGGCTACGACAATCTCTGGCAACTGGGCCACAGTGTCTCCCTGACCTATTTCACCGCACCGGAAGACCAGGACAACGCCAAGGTCTGGTCAGGGTCCTATACCGCGCCGCTCAGTGATCGCTGGTCGGTGCAGCTCTCCGGCTACCAGTCCGACAGCAACGTCGCGACCATCGGAGGCAGCAACGTCCTCGGCAAGGGCCACTCCTACGGGATTTCCGGGATCTACAGCCTGCCGGCAGCGGACGCCTGGGCCAACTCGTTTTCCCTGGGCGTGGACTTCAAGGACTTCGAGGAGCAACTCAAGTTCGGTGGCAGCAGCGACACCGTGCCGCTCAAGTATGCCCCGATCACCCTGGGCTACAACGGCTATCGCTATACCGAGAGTTCCCAGTTGGGCCTGGGCCTGAGCCTGGTGGCCGGTACCCGGGCGTTCTTCGGCTATGGCAGCGACGGTCAGGAATTCGGCCGCAAACGCTACAAGGCCAGCCCCAGTTTCACCGTGCTCAAGGGCGACCTGAATTACACCTGGAACTTCCTCGGCGACTGGCAGAGCGCTTCGAAAGCCTCGTTCCAACTGACCTCCAGCCCGCTGGTTTCCAACGAGCAGATGTCCGCCGGCGGTGCCACCTCGGTACGCGGTTACCTGGCCGCCGAGCGCATCGGTGACGAAGGCTACCTGCTTTCCCAGGAGCTGCGCACCCCCTCGCTGGCCAAGTTCCTCGGCAGTTATGTCCAGGAGTGGCGCTTCTATGTCTTCGCCGAAGGCGCCCAGCTGTACCTGCGTGAACCGCTGATCGAACAGGAGTCGGACTACAGCCTCGCCAGCGTTGGCCTGGGCACCCGCGCCAGCCTGGTCGACTGGCTGTCCGGCAGCCTCGACTGGGGCTACCCGCTGCTGGACGGACCGAACACCAAGAAACAGGACCCACGTTTGCACTTCAGCCTGCAAGCCACTTTCTGAACCCATAAAAAGGAGCATTTTTCATGCAGCGCCTGATGACTTTCCTGTTGATCTGCCTGGGCTTCGTGCTCCCGGCCACCGCCCAGGCCTGGTGGCAGGATGACTGGCACTACCGCAAGCAGATCACCGTCGACACCACGCCCCAGGGCGCGGCCATCAACGATGCCCTGGGCCGCACCAGCCTGCTGGTGCGCCTGCACACCGGTAACTTTACCTTCGACGGTGTCAAGGAAGACGGTTCGGACCTGCGGTTTGTCGCTGCCGACGACAAGACCGTGCTCAATTACCAGATCGAAAGCTTCGATCCGCTGATGGGCATGGCGCTGATCTGGGTCGATGTCCCGAAGATCGACGGCGGCCAGCGCCAGGATATCTGGATGTACTACGGTAACCAGAAGGCCCCGGCCACCAGCAACGGGCAACTGGCGTTCGAGTCGAACTACACCGCCGTCTACCACTTCGACGGTGCGGTCGCCACGCCGCCCAGGGACGCCACGGCGTTTTCCAACAATGCCCAGAACGCCACCGGCAGCCGTATCGACGGCGTGATCGGCGCGGCGTTGCAGTTCGGCGGCCAGCCGCTGATGCTGCCGGCCAGTCCGTCGCTGCAATATGCCGCGGGCGGGGCCTTCACCCTGAGTGCCTGGGTTCGCCTGGACCAGGCTTCGGGTGAGCAATTGCTGATGGCTCGTCGCGAAGGCGCTCACGCCTTCCTGCTCGGCACCAGCCAGGGCACGCCGTTCGTGGAGGTCAACGGCCAGCGCGCGGTATCGACCCAGGCGCTGAATCCGGGGCAGTGGCAACACCTGGCACTGACCGCTCAAGGCAGCAAGGTCTCGCTGTTCGTCAACGGTCGCGAAACCGCGACCCTGGCCCAGGAAGTGCCGGCCTTCAACTCGCTGATCGCCATCGGTGGCGACGTTCCGCCGGTGGCGGCCGCCGACCCGGCGGCACCGGCTTCGAGCGCTTTCCAGGCCTTCAACGGCGCTATCGACGAGCTGCGCCTGTCCAAGGTCGTGCGTCCCGCCGCCGCGCTGCTGGCCGATGCCTCGGCTCAGGGCGCCGAATCGAAACTGGTGGCCTACGGCGCCGACGAAGAGCAGTCGGGCTTCGGCTTCGGCAGCCTCGGCTTCCTGCTCAAGGCGGTGCCGGTGGACGCCTGGGTGATCATCGCCGTACTGGTGCTGATGATGATCCAGTCGTGGTTCATCATGATCCGCAAGAACCGCGCCCTGGGTCGTGTCAGCCGGGCCAACGAAGCGTTTCGCGAGCAGTTCGGGCAGATCGGCACGCGCCTGGAGATGTTCGCCGACGACCAGGACCTGGCCCGGCGCCTGGAGCACTCGTCGCTGTGGCGCCTGTACCTGGTGGCGGTCAAGGAAATCCGCACCCGTCGCGCCCAGGGCGCCGATACCTCGTCGGTCTCGGCGGCCACCATCGAGGCCATCCGCTGCTCGATGGACGGCGTGCGCACCCGGGAAAACCAGCAACTGAGCTCGAAACTCTCGACCCTGTCCAACGCCATCGCCGGCGGTCCGTACATCGGCCTGCTGGGGACCGTGCTGGGGATCATGGTGGTGTTCCTCGGCACGGCCATGGCCGGTGACGTGAACATCAATGCCATTGCCCCGGGCATGGCGGCAGCCTTGCTGGCCACGGCCATGGGCCTGTTCGTCGCGATCCCGGCGCTGTTTGGCTACAACCGCCTGATCACCCGCAACAAGGAAGTCAGTGCCGACATGCGCGTGTTCGTCGATGAGTTCATCACGCGCCTGGCGGAAATGCATGGCGAGGGCCAGTCCCACGACAACGCTCGCGGGCGCGCCGCGCATGCCGATCATCACGTCGCCGACATGTTGTCGATCTGAGGGGAACTGCCATGGCTTCCGTAAACACCTCCCATGACGACGATGACGATGCCGCCGTCGACAGCATCAACATCACACCCCTGGTGGACGTGCTGATGGTGGTACTGGTGATGTTCATCCTCACCGCCACGGCCCAGGTCTCGGGGATCCAGATCCACCTGCCCAAGGCCAGTGCCTCGGTGTCGTTGTCCGAGGCCAAGACCAAGGCCATCTCGGTCAACGATGGCGGCCAGGTGTTCCTCGACGCCTACCCGGTGACGTTGCCGGAGCTGGAGGAGCGCCTGCGCATCGAGAAGGCGCAGAGCCCGGACTTCCCGATCATCGTGCGTGGCGACGCCACGGTGCAGTACCAGAAAGTGATCGAAGTGCTCGACCTGCTGCGACGCCTGGAGCTGTCCCAGGTCGGGCTGGTCACCGGCAAACCGAACCAGGGCTGACCATGACCGCCAAATTACCGATCAGCCCCGATCCCGTGAAGAAGTCGCCCTTGCGCCTGGTGAAGTGGGGCGCCGGGTTGCTGCTGGGTGCCGTCGCCGCGTGGTTCCTGTGGCAGTGGGCCCACGACATGAGCGGGGTCCGTCGCGAAGCGCCGAAGGTGCCGATGATCATCCCGTTGCCGCCTCCGCCACCACCGCCGCCTCCCGAGCCGGAAAAGCCCAAGGAGCCCGAGACGCCGGTGGAAGAGAAGGTCCCCGAGCCGACACCCGAGCCTGAAGAGGTCAAGCCCCAGGAGGAAGCTCCGCCATCGCCGGTGGACGACCTGGCGAACCCGATGCAGATCGACGGCGATGCCCAGGCCGGCGGCGACGCTTTCAACATCGGCGCGGGCAAGGGCGGTGGCATGGCGGGCGCGGGCGGTGGGCGGCTGGGCAACGGCACCTACAGCCAGTTCCTGGCGTACACCTTCCAGCGCGTGCTCAAGGAGAACCCGGAACTGCGCAACCTGGCGTTTTCGCTGCAGACCGATGTCTGGCTCAGCGCCGCCGGAGATATCACCCGGGTCGAGCTGGTCAAGTCCAGCGGCGATCCCAGGCTCGACACACAGGTGCTGGCCGCGTTGCGCGCCGCTCCTCGATTAAACGAACGGCCGCCGGCCTCGATGACCTTGCCGGTGCGCATTTCCCTGCAAGGCCGCCGTCCCGGCTAGCCCCATACATGTGCAGTCTTGTCTAAGGAGTTCAGTGCAAATGGTTTCCAATGTGAATCGATTGAGCCTGGCGGTCGGCCTGGTCATCGCGACCCTGGTCGGACAGGCGACGGCCCAGACCGCGCCTTCGGAGAACGCCACGATCAATCTGATCCGGCTGCTGGTGCAGCAGGGCGTACTGAAAAAGGAGCAGGCCGACGGCCTGATCGCCCAGGCCGAGAAGGAAGCGGTCCAGGCACGCCAGGCCAACGCCGTCGCAGCCAGCGCACCGGCGGCAACGCCGGGTGAGGTGCGGGTGCAATACGTCCCGGCGATCGTCCGCGACCAGATCCGCGACCAGGTCAAGGCCGAAGTCATGGCCACCGCCAAGCAGGAGAACTGGGCGCAACCGAATACCTTCCCGGACTGGGTGTCGCGGATCAGTTTCGACGGCGATATCCGCCTGCGCGACGAGTCGCGCTATTACGCCGGTGGCAATGACAACGATGCGAACGGCAGCTCGGGCATCAACAGCAAGGAAATCATCGATTTCGCCAAGCTCAACGCCAACGGTCCCTATGACGTCAATCCACAGAGTTCCACCGGCCTGCCGCCATTGCTCAATACCCGTGAAGACCGCGAGAACCTGTTCCGGATCAGGGCCCGGCTGGGCATGAAAGCAGTGATTTCCCCGGAGTGGATGGCCGGCGTGCGGATCGGCACCGGTTCGGACAACAACCCGGTGTCCACCACCCAGACCCTGGGCGGCGGCTTTGCCAAGAAGGATATCTGGCTCGACCAGGGTTACCTGACCTGGAAGCCCTACGACTATGTGAGCATCACCGGCGGGCGGATGGCCAACCCGTTCTTCTCCACCGACATGTTGTACTCCACCGACCTGAACTTCGACGGCATCGCCGCCGTCTTCGACCGCAAGCTGAACGCCGATTGGGGCCTGTTCGGCACGGTCGGCGCGTTCCCGGTGGAATACAGCAACGATACCTTCACCAGCAATGGTTCGGACAAGCAGGCCAGCGACAACAAATGGCTGTATGGCGGCCAGATCGGCGCCAACTGGCAGTTCAGCCAGCACAACCGGCTCAAGGGGGCACTGGCCTACTACCGCTTCGACAATATCGAAGGCAAGCGCTCCAGCCCCTGCGAGCCCTGGAATGGCGATCCTGGCTGCGACACCGACGGCACGCGCTCGGCGTTCATGCAGAAAGGCAACACGGTGTTCCTGCTGCGCAATATCACCCCGGACCCGACGAACCCGGCCAAGACCCCGCAACCGCAATTCGTCGGCCTGGCTTCGGAGTTCAACCTGATCGACCTGAACCTGGTGCTCGACAGCGAACTGCCGGAAGACTTCAAGCTGCGCAGCCACGTCAACTACGTGCATAACCTGGGCTACGACGAAGGCGAGATGACCAAGCGCTCCGAAGGCCAGATCGTCAACAACCTGGACAACGACGGCAAGGTGGAAAGCGGCGCCAACGCAATGATGGTGCAGTTCACCCTCGGCAATGCGCTGGAACTCAAGCGCAAGGGCGACTGGAACGTCTTCGGTGGCTACAAGTACATCCAGCCGGACGCCTTGCCAGACGGTTTCAACGATTCCTCGTTCCACCTCGGCGGCACCAACGCCAAGGGTTTCTTCCTCGGCGCCAACTACGGCCTGGACAAGAACGTGATCGCCACCGCGCGCTGGCTCAATTCGGAGACGGTGTATGGCGCGCCATTCGATATCGATGTCATGCAGCTTGAAATCAACACGCGCTTCTAAGCGCGAGGGAGGTCCCATGAACATGCGAGCCCAGGTGCGCTGGTCGACGTTGTTGCTGGCGGTCGGCGTGGCACTGGCCAACGGCGCCAGTGCCGAAGGCATGGAAGAGCGCCTGCGCACCCAGTTGCGCAGCACCACCCAGCAATTGCAGGCGCTGCAAAGCGAACAGGCCCAGGCCAGCGCCGCGCGGCTGGCCGCGGAAAACCAGGCCAAGGCGGCCCAGGCGCAAATCAAGCAATTGACCGCCGAACTGGCCAAGGCCAAGGGCCTGAGCGAACAGCTGGCCGGCCAGCAACAGGCCCTGCAAAGCCAGGCCCAGGCCTTTTCGGTGGCCGCCAACGAGCAGTTGGGCAAGTTCAAGAAGGCCTATGACGACCTGCTGGTGATGGCCAAGGCCAAGGAGGCCGAGCGCGCCCGATTACAGGGACAACTGAGCGAGCGTGACACACAAGTGCAGCAATGTTCGGCCAAGAATCAACAGATGTACGGGATCGCCAAGGAGATCCTCGCCGCCTACGAAAAAATCGACGTGGCCGAGGTGATGAAAATCCGCCAGCCCTTCGCTGGCAGCGCCCGGGTCAAGTTCGAGGAAATGGCCCAGGCCTTCGGCGATGACCTCTACAAGAACCAGTTCGATGCGAGCCACGCATCTCTCAATCAATGATCGACAAGGAAGCACATTTCATGAGCGAACAACTGATCGAACACGTCACCCCGGACAGCCTGACCGAGTTGCTGCAAGGCGCCGGCTACCGCGTCAACCGCACCGACCAGAACGGTATCGTGCAACTGCTCAGTGCCAGCCAGGGCATCGGCTACGCCGTGCGTTTCGGTAACCTGGCGGCACAAGAGGGCAACTATGTCGACTTCACCTACAGCTGCGCGCTGCGGGTCCAGGGTGAGCTGCCAGCCGGCCTGGCGGAACTGTGGAACGCGTCGCGGCGTTTTGCCCGCTTGTCCGTGCAGGGCGAGTTCCTGGTGATGGAGATGGACGTGGTGGTGGCCGCGGGTGTCAGCGTGAACTACCTGCGTGGCAACCTGGAACTGTGGGATCGCCTGCTGCAGGAGTTCATCGTCTACCTGCGCGAGTACAGCCAGCATGCCGCGCAGTTGCAGGCACAACCGCAAGCTTCGGTTGAACCGGCGGCACATGAGGAGGAGGCGGCCCTGTGAAAAAAAGCAACCTGTTGGCCGGCGCGGGTGCGCTGGCCGTGCTGGTCGGGGCGGTCGCCCTGGCCATGCGCCCGGGTAACGATCCGGTGGCGGCGGTACAGCCGGCGCCCTCCGTCGTGCAGCCGGCGGCGAGTGGCCCGGCCGTCGCGCGCCTGGGTAACCAGCAAGTGGCGCCCGAGGAACTGAAGGCGCTGTTCGCGACCCTGCCGCCGGAATCGCGTGAGCAACTGCGGGGTAATCGTGCAGCGCTGGAGAGCTGGATCCGTAGTCGCCTGGCCGAGAAGGCGGTGCTCGAACAGGCCGATGCCCAGGGCTGGCGCCAGCGTCCGGAGATCGAACGGCAGACCCGCGCCGCTACCGAACAGATCGTCTTTCGCAATTACCTGGCGTCGGTCAGCCAGGTGCCGGCGGACTATCCGAGCGACGAGGAGTTGCAGCAGGCCTACGAGAGCGGCAAATCTGCCTGGCAGACGCCGCCCTTGTATCGGGTCAGCCAGATCTTCCTGGCAGTGCCCGACCCGCAGTCGCTGGAAAGCGTGCGCAAGCAGGCCGTTGACCTGAGTCGTCGCGCCCAGGCCGCACCGGCCGAATTTGCCGCGTTGGCGACCCAGTATTCCCAGGACCGCGATACCGCCAGGCGTGGCGGCGACTCGGGCCTGCAGCCTTTGCAGCAACTGGTGCCGGAAATACGCGGGGCGTTGTCGCGGCTGAAGGTTGGCGCGGTGGCGGACCCGGTGCAGAGCCCGGCGGGTTTTCATATCGTCAAGCTCACCGAGTTGCAGCCGTCGCGTACGGCGACCCTCGACGAACTGCGCGACCGCCTGCGTGATGCCTTGCGCAGCCAGCGCCAGGAACAGATTGCCAAGGCGTACCTGGAGGGCATGTTCAATACCGCGACCCTGAGCATCGACGGCGCGGTCCTCAATCAGGTGCTGGAAGAGAAACGCTGACAAGAAACTGCCAATGGATGGTTGGGCGCCGTCAGGCGCCGACAGGGAGTCTGAATGATGTCATTGAATGAATCCGCCCAGCGCATGGGCGTCATGGAGTACCACGGCGCGACCGAACCTCGCGACTCATGGTTGACGCTGGCCGAACGGATCGAAGCGGAAACCGCGCAGTTCTTCCTGG
This sequence comes from Pseudomonas sp. Mn2068, assembly GCF_049319725.1. Taxonomy (NCBI): domain Bacteria; kingdom Pseudomonadati; phylum Pseudomonadota; class Gammaproteobacteria; order Pseudomonadales; family Pseudomonadaceae; genus Pseudomonas; species Pseudomonas sp. Mn2068. The sequence continues at coordinate 385,377 of NZ_JBMOUG010000001.1, forward strand.
CCAGCGCCCGTTGCGGCTGCTTCATGCAGGCGGCGCGCAGCCTGAATATCAAATCGACCCAGTTGCGCAAACAGTTGGGGTTGCTCGAAGAGCAGCTCGGTCGTCCGCTGTTCGTGTACCAGGGCAGCGCGCTGATCCTCAGTCGCGAAGGCCAGCAGTTGCAGGCGCAACTGATTGCCCTGGCCCATGAGCGGCGCCTGCCGATCGTGGAACAACCGCTGGTGCGCCTGGCGATTGCCGAATCGATCCTGCACGACATCCTGGGCCGTGACCTGATCGGCCTGCTGCGGCGCAATGCCAGTGTGCGGCTGGAAATCATCCCGGTGGACAGCGCCTTGTCCTTGCAGGCCCTGAGCGCCGACGTGGTGGTCTGGCTGGCGGGCGTCGATTCACCGTGGCCGGGACCGAGCTTCGACATCAGCGAACCACGGCCCCTGGCGCGACTGGACTATCTGCCGCATATCGCCAAGCGTTACTCGCGGGTAGCGGTGCGCCCGGACTCCCTGGACGACCTGAAGGACTACATGCTCGTGCAATGGCAGCACGACCGGCAGATCGAGGGTTTCCAGCCATGGAACAGCCTGGTCGAACAGCGCCTGGCGGGGGTGGTGCAAGTGCATTCCTATGAACTGATGCTGGAGATGATCCGTTGCAGCGCCTGCATCGGCCTGTTGCCGCGCTACATCACCCGCTTCGACCGCGGGCTGGCGGCGCTGCCCGGCTTGTTCGACGAGAGCATGCAGCGCCGCGCCTGGCTGGCCATCCAGCGCGAAGCCGGGGGCCGGGAGGAGGTGCAGATGATTGTCGAGCTGATCCTGCACACCTTCAAGGAACGGCGAGAGTGGTTTGAGTAGCACCCGCCGATCGTTCCCACGTCGAGGCGTCTGAGCGCCCGCGTGGGAACATCTCCCAGGACACTCCGCGTGCGCTTTCGTGACATCGTGCGTCACGGACTGCATCCGTCTTGCCCGCTCATCCTTGCCGATCTAGGCCTCGTCAGCCAAAATATTGGCTTATTCATGAGTCTCGCCGGAAATTTCATAAATCTCGACATATTGTTGACGCTGGCTCCGCAATATCACACTATGTCTTCGTTGATTGCTTGATTTTACTCATGTTTTTTTGACGCCAGCGTTCTGAAGACTCTCCATGAAAAGGCGGTACAGCCTGTGAAGGAGGGTGGGTACTACAGGGAAGGTCAGTGATTGCGGCTTATTGCCATGCCTTATTCCCCGGGAGTGCTAGCTTCAAACGCTGGGATTGCGGTGTTTTTTCTTTTGGGATGATCTATGTCTGCCGAACGGATACTGGTAACTGGGGGCGCTGGCTTCATTGGTTCGCATCTTGTGGATGCGCTGCTGGCCAAGGGGCATGCCGTTCGGGTCCTGGACGATCTCTCCACCGGCAAGGTGAGCAACCTGCCGATGGACAATGCCTCCCTCAAGCTGGTGGTCGGCGATGTCGCCGATGCCGCCACCCTGGCTGAAGCCATGCAGGGTTGCAGCGCGGTGGTGCACCTGGCCGCCGTCGCTTCGGTGCAGGCCTCGGTCGAAGACCCGGTACGCACCCATCAGAGCAATTTCATCGGCACCCTGCGGGTGTGCGAGGCGATGATCGCCGCCGGTATCCGTCGGGTGGTGTTTGCCTCCAGTGCCGCGGTATACGGCAACAACGGGGAGGGCACGGCGATCGGTGAAGACACGGCCAAATCCCCCCTGACACCCTATGCGGCGGATAAGCTCGCCAGCGAGTACTACCTGGATTTCTATCGGCGCCAGCATGGCCTGGAGCCGGTGATCCTGCGCTTCTTCAATATCTTCGGCCCCCGCCAGGACCCGTCGTCGCCGTACTCCGGGGTGATCAGCATTTTCAGCGAGCGGGCAAAAAACGCGCAGCCCATCACCGTCTTCGGCGATGGCGGACAGACCCGCGATTTCGTCTATGTCGAAGACCTGGTGAAGATCCTGGTCCAGGGCCTCGAACGCCCGCAGCCGACTCCGGATGCCACCAACGTCGGCCTCAGTGGGGTAACCACCCTCAATGATCTGATTGCCGCCCTGGAGCAGATCGCCGGCAAGCCGTTGACGGTGAGCCATGCGCCTGCCCGCTCCGGGGACATTCGTCATTCCAGGGCCGACAACCGCCGCCTGTGCGAGCGTTTCGACCTGGGCACGCCGACCGTCATGGCCGAAGGTCTGGCGCGACTTTACCGCAGTCTCTAGTTCTATCGCCTTGCAGGCGCCCCGTTCGCGGGGTGTCGGTAGTCTGATGTTGTGCGGATTGATCTACTGAAGAGTAAGTTATGGAAATCGAGTTTCGCAGGGCGCGTGTCTGCCGTATCTGTAAAGCCGTACGGCGGCTGTTCACCGCGCTGGCATTGTGTGCGACCCATTCGGTCGTACAGGCCGCACCGCCGGCACCTGCCAGCGTCGGGTTCTGGTACGCCGAGCGGCCACCGCTCGAGGAACTGGCGCAGTTCGAATGGGCCGTGGTCGAACCCGGCCATATGAGCAGCGGTGATGTCGCCACCTTGCGTAAACTCGGCAGCCAGCCGTTTGCCTACCTGTCGGTGGGCGAGTTCGACGGCGACCGTGCGGCCCTGGACAAGGAAGCCCTGAGCCAGGGCGCTAGCAGCACCCGCAACAAGGCCTGGGACAGCCAGGTCATGGACATCGCCACGCCAGCCTGGCGCGAGCACCTGTTCAAGCGCGCCAAGGCCTTGCAGGAGCAGGGCTATGCCGGCCTGTTCCTCGATACCCTCGACAGTTTCCAACTGCTCCCTGAAGCCAGCCGCGAACCGCAACGCAAGGCGCTGGCATCCTTTCTGCGGGAGCTGCACAGCCGTCAGCCGGGCCTGAAGCTGTTCTTCAACCGGGGTTTCGAAGTGCTGGGTGAACTGGATGGCGTGGCCGCGGCCGTCGCCGTCGAATCGATCCATGCCGGCTGGGATGCCGCGGCCAAGCGCTATCGGCCGGTGTCCGAATCCGACCGCAACTGGCTGGAAGGCGAACTCAAGCCGCTGCGTGCACGCAATATCCCGCTGGTGGCCATCGACTACCTGCCGCCCAACCGTCGCGAAGAAGCGCGCAAGCTGGTCCGCCAGTTGAGCCAGGAAGGTTTTATCCCGGTGGTCACCACGCCTGAGCTCAATGCCCTGAGCCTGAGTAGCGTGGAAGTACAGCCGCGTCGCATCGCCATGCTCTACGACCCCCGCGAAGGCGAACTCTACGACCACGCCGGGCACCGGATGCTCGGCGGCCTGCTGGAGTACCTCGGCTATCGGGTGGATTACCTGCCGGTCGACGACAGCCTGCCGTCCTACGGCTTCGCCGGCCTGTACGCCGGAGTGGTGGTGTGGATGACCAGCGGTCCGCCCCAGGACAGCCGTGCCTTTTATAGCTGGATCGGCAAGCGCCTGGACGAGCAGGTGCCCCTGGCGATCATGGCCGGCCTGCCGATCGAGGATCGCGCGCTGCTCAAGCGCCTGGGCCTGAACCTGTCGGCGCCGGGGGCTCGCGATGGGCTGCATGTGCTGAGCCAGGACAAGGCGCTGATCGGCGCCTTCGAGGCGCCGGTAGTGGCGCGCAGCCGTGAACTGACCCGGGTGACGCTGCTGCCCGACGGACCGAAACCGGCCTTGCTGCTGGGTGACGACAAGGGCGGCAAGTTCGCTCCGGTGGTCACCGGCAACTGGGGCGGCATGGCCCTGGCGCCTTATGTCGTGGAGGCCAACGTCGAACGTACCCGCTGGATTCTCGATCCGTTCGCCTTTATCCAGAAAGCCCTGCGCCTGCCGGTCCAGCCGCGCCCGGACACCACCACCGAGAACGGCCGGCGGATCGCCACGGTGCATATCGACGGCGACGGTTTCCCGTCCCACGCCGAAGTCCGTGGTACACCGTATTCCGGACGCCAGGTGCTGGACGACTATATTCGTCCCAATCCGTTCCTGACGTCGGTGTCGATCATCGAAGGCGAGGTCGGGCCCAAGGGCATGTCGCCGTTCCTGGCCAAGGAGCTGGAGCCGATCGCCCAGGAGATCTTTGCCGATCCCAAGGTCGAGGTCGCCAGCCACACCTACAGCCATCCGTTCTACATGCAGCCGGACAAGGCCAGGCAGGACGAGGACTTCCACGCCGAATACGGCCTGCGCCTGAATATCCCGGGCTACAAGACCCTCGACTACAAGCGCGAGATCTTCGGCTCACGGGACTACATCAACAGCCGCCTGACCACCGCGAAGAAGCCGGTGAAGATGATCTTCTGGCCGGGCGATGCGTTGCCGAGCGCCGAGACCATCAAGATGGCCTACGACGCCGGGCTGAAGAACGTCAATGGCGGGCAGACCATCCTGACCAAAGCCAATCCGTCGCTGACCGGCCTCTATCCGTTGCTGCGTCCCACCGAAGGCGGCTTGCAGTACTACGCGCCGGTGATCAACGAGAATATGTACACCAACCTGTGGAAGGGCCCGTACTACGGTTTCCGCGATGTGATCGACACCTTCGAGCTGACCGACAGCCCACGGCGCCTGCGCGGTATCCACCTGTACTACCACTTCTATTCGGGCACCAAGCAGGCCTCGATCAAGGCCATGACCGATATCTACCAGTTCATGCGAGGCCAGCAACCGCTGTCGTTGTGGATGAGCGATTACCTGGATCGGGTCCACGGCCTGTACCAGGCCAGCCTGGCCCGCACCGTCAATGGCGACTGGCAGGTTCGTGGCCTGGATGGCTTGCGTACCCTGCGCCTGGATCCTGCACTCGGTTGGCCAGACCTCGCTCGCTCCCAGGGTGTGGCCGGTGTCCGCGATCTGCCACAGGGCCGTTATGTGGCGCTGAGCAGCGACCACCCACTGTTGGCCCTGCGACCTGAGCGTGACCCACGCCCGGCGCTGGAGCTGGCGAATATTCCCTTGCGGGACTGGCGTTATGTCAATGAGCGACAGGTGACGTTCTCCTTCGCCGGTGAGTTCAACCTGGAGTTTTCGGTGCGCTCGGCCAGTACCTGTCGGGTCGAAGTCCAGGGCCAGCGCTACGCCGGCAAGTCCGAACAGGGCCTGTGGCATTTCCAACTTCCAATGAAGCAGGTGAGTGATGCCCAACTCCTCTGCAACTAAGGCCAAAAGCGCGCGGCTGCTCAATCCCTGGGCGCTGCTACTGGTGGCGATCGCTGTCGGCGTGTTGCTGTGGGCGACCTTCCGTAACGAGGACGCATTCCGTCCCAAGGGCGGCCAGCCGGACGAGGTATCGGCCAGCTATGCCGAGGTGCTGTTGGCGGCGCATCCGGAAAACAGCGAATTGCGCACCCAGTTGCTCGACCTGCTGATCCAGCTGGGCGATTACCCGCGGGCGGAAAAACATCTGCTCGACTGGCCGCAGGCCGATCCGACGCTGAAGAACTATTACCGCTTGCAGCTCGATGCCCTGGCCCTGAACAACAGCACCGACAGCGCCGCGTTGCAGGCCCTGGCCGCGCGCTTCAAGGCCTTTGACTACAAGCCATTGCCGACACCGCAACTCGAGCGTCTGCCCGCGCTGGCCCTGAGTGCCCAGGCCCCGGGCCTGGCGGCCGATGCCTATGTCGAACTGGCCCGGCGCGATCCCAGGCAACGCGACAAATGGCTGGCCGAAGCGGGGAAATGGTACCTGGCCAGCGAGCAGCCAGGCCGGGCTGCCGATCTCTATGTGCAATTGCTGGAGGGTAGCCAGAAACCGGAAGAGCGCCGGCAGTTCCTCGAGGAAGCCTTCAGGGGCCTGGTGGCGGCGGACCGTGGCGATCAGGCCGCCGAATTGCTGGGCAAGGAATTGCTGGCGCATCCCGAGAGCGATTTCGATCCGCTCCTGCTTGACCAGGGCGTCGATGTGGCAGTGGCCCACAACCGCGTCGACCTGGCCGAGCAATTCTTTACCGCATGGCGCAAGTTGCAGCCCGACAGCCCGGAAATCCTGGCCAAGGAATTCAAGCAGCGCCTGGCGTTCGGCGACCTCGAGGGCGCCCACACCGTGGGCTTGCAACTGCTCGAACAGCGTCCTGAAGACCCGCTGCTGCTGGAGCAGATGGCGCATATCGCCGAATGGCAGGGCGATTCGGCATCGGCCCTGGGCTACTGGATCAGCCTCAGCAAGCTGCGCGACAACCCGGCCGAGTTCGAACACACCTGGCGCCTGGCGATGCAGACCTACGACTTCGACCGGGGCATCCCGGTCCTGGCGGGGATCATGCACAAGCGCGCCTTGACCGATGTCGAGCTCGATGCCCTGGTCTATGCCGAGGAATCGCGGGGTACGCCCGAGCAGGCGGAAAAGTGGCTGCGCGGCTATGTCGCCAAGTACCCGAAACACCGCCTGGCCTGGGTCCGCCTGTTGCAGAACCTGGAAAACACCGAGCAGTACCCGGAGCGCCTGCAGGTCTGGAACAACTTTGCCAAGCGTTATCCGTTGAGCAGCACCGAGCGCGTGGACTGGGCCAACAACCACCTCAAGCTGTTCGACAGCCAGTCGGCCTGGAAGGTGATCACCGCGGTCGATGGCAACAAGATCAACGATATCAATTATTGGCAGTCCCGCGCCGCGCTGGCCTGGGACCTGGAATTGGACGAAGAACTGCGGGTCGCGCTGGAGAAGATGCTGGCGATCAAAGGCTCGCTCAATCTCGGCGACGAGAGCGAGCTGATTGCCCTCTATCGTACCCGCGATCCACGCAAGGCCCTGCAGTTGACGGTCGACAGCTGGCGCCAGGGTCACAACCCGCAGCGCCTGGTGGCAGCCTTGCAACTGGCCCAGGAGCTGCAGGACTGGCCGCTGGTGATCGACCTGCTCAAGGAGGCCGAAGCGTACCCGGATGCCTCCGATCGTTCCCAGGTGCTGGCCGCCCGTGGCGCGCTGGCGGTGCAGCAGGGGCAGACCGACGAGGCGCTGCGTCTGTATCGCCTGGGGTTGAGCCGTTTCCCGGATGACAACACGTTCCGCGAACGCCTGATGTGGCTGTATGTCGACCTCGGTCGCACCCGTGAGATCAAGCCGCTGCTGCAGCAATGGCGAGCCCTGGCGCGCAGTGACAGCACCCTGTGGCTGCCGTTTGCCGCCGCCAGCCAGTTGGTCGGGCGCAACAGCGAGGCCCTGGCCTGGTACCGCCTGTACCTGCAGGCCAATCCCCAGGACTGGATGGTCCAGGCGGCCTACGCCGATGCCCTGGAAGGTGCCGGCTACGCCGATTCGGCCCAGCGCCTGCGGCTCAAGCTCAATCGAGAGGTGACGCCGGAGCTGATTCGCGCGACGCCGCAGGGCTACTCGACCTGGTTGCGCCTGCTGGCCAGCAGCTATTCGTCGCGCAAGGCGCAGAACAAGGCGATGCAATGGCTGGACGGTTCCAAGCCGATGCTGCAACTGTGGTTCGATCAGTTGCTGGCGCGGCTGGATGATATCAACCAGTCGGCTCAGAAGGACGACTGGTTGGCCTGGGCCCGCAGCCGTGGCCTGAAGATCAACAGTTACGAGCAGATCCAGGAAGCCTTGCGCGGCAGCAATCGCCAGGCCCTGGAACGCCTGGTGGCCAGCGGCGACCTCGATCCGGCGCAGCAGGTCGAGGCTCTCAACAGTCTTGGTCGCGGCGGTGAAGCGCTGGCCGTGGGCTTGTCGGCGCTGGGTGACGAGCAGCCGCCGGCGATCCGCGAGCAACTGCGTCGCCAGGCCATCGAGATGACCGAGCGAACCCCGCAGGGCATGCTGTTCTCGTGGCAGCGGCAGGACTATGGCGGACTGGTGTTCAACGGTCCGCGCCTGACCACCGCGCGCTACCTGAACGACAACTGGTACGCCAAGCTGGTGCTGGAGCAGGGCCAATACAGTGGCGATACCCTGGACTCATCACGCCTGGGCAGCGAGACCAACACCGAGCTGACCTTGCAGCGGCAACTGGAGAATGGCTACTACAAGCTGATCTTCGACAGCAGCCTGCGCAAGGACGATGACCGCAACGGCCTCGGGGTCAGCCGCACCTGGCAGGTGGACAGCGGCAACGAACTGGATGTCGGCGCCGACTGGCACCGCAAGAACGAGGACACCGGGCTGATGCGCGCCTTCGGTCGCCAGGACGACGTCTGGGTGGGCGGGCGGCATCGCTACTCGGCTCGTGACCAGCTGTCGTGGAACCTGGCCCAGCGCTCGTTCTCGACTCGCGGCGGCGATGACCTGGGCAACGGCCAGGCGCTGAAGATCGAGTTCGATCACACCTTGCAGTTCGAGGGGCCGAACTGGGAACTGCGCAGCGGTATCGACTATCAGCAGAACAGCCTGAACAACCGCTCGTTGCCCAACCTGGCCAATACCCTGGGCGGCGCGATCGACCTGGTCGGGGTCGAGCTCGACGACCCGAGCGAGATCACCAGCCAGACCCTGCTGCAGAAACGCTACGGCCAGCTGTTCTTCGGCAGCTCGTGGCGACGGGGCTTCCCGGGGGCACTGAACCGCACACGCGGGCAGTACACCTGGCTGGTGGATGTCAGCTCGGGCTGGCAGTGGACCGACAACACGATCAACTATGCCATCAGTACCGGGGTCGGTACCGAGGTGCTGGGAGATGACGAATTGGCAGTGACCTTCGGCTACCAGTCGGCGCCGGAAGGTGGCACGGGCAAGTCCGGCGGTACCGCAGGTGTCAGTTACAGCGTGCGTTTCGGACGCTGATCATGGAATTCAAAGAGGAGTTAACCTTATGCAATCCATTCGTTGCGTGAGTCTGGCGATGGTCGCGGTATTGATGGCCGGCTGCAGCAGCTTTACCGGTCAAAGCAGCCCGCAATTGTCCAGCAAGGCCCGGTGGGGCGTGTTGCCGCTGGTCAACTATTCGCAGACGCCCCAGGCCGGCGAGCGCAGTGAGCAGATCCTGCTCAGCGTGCTGAGCAGCCGTGGCCTGCAACCGCAGGTCTATGCCGGCGCGCCGGGGCAGGGCGAACAGGCGTTGCTCGACGACAACGAGCGCCTGGCCGGGGCGATGGACTGGGCCCGTGAGCAGAAGCTCGACTATGTGGTCTCCGGCAGCGTCGAGGAGTGGCAGTACAAGAATGGCCTGGATGGCGAACCGGCGGTGGGCATCAGCCTGCGGGTGGTCGAGGCCGGCACCGGCAAGGTGCTCTGGAGCAACAGCGGTGCCCGTGCCGGCTGGTCCCGCGAAAGCCTGGCCGGCGCGGCCCAGAAGGTCCTCGACAAACTTGTCGGCGGCCTGCGGATCGAGTGACTGCGATGAACTCTCCCCACATGGACTACGTACTGGCGCCCCGCGCCAGCGGTCCGGCGTCATGGCTGGAAACGTTCCTGGTGACCGCGCTGGTCATCGGCTTCGGTCTCTGGTTGACGCCGGAGGACCCGCTGCAGGTACAGGGTGAATTTCCCTGGTCGGTGCTGGCACCGCTGTTGCTGGGTGTGCGCTACGGTTTTGTCCGTGGCCTGATCAGCGCCAGCCTGCTGGTGGCGGCATTCTTCGTCCTGCGCCAGGCGGGGCTGGAAGGCTATGCGCAGGTTGCGCCGTCCTACATTGTCGGGGTGCTGGTCTGCGGCATGCTCGTGGGCGAAGTGCGCGACCTGTGGGAACGGCGGCTGCTGCGCTTGCAGATGGCCAACGAGTATCGCCAGTACCGGCTCGACGACTTCACCCGGGCACACCAGATCCTGCGGGTGTCCCACGATCGCCTGGAGCAGCGTCTGGCCGGTAGCGACCAGAGCCTGCGCAGTTCGCTGCTGGGCCTGCGGGACCGCTTGCGCGCGGCGCCCAATGGCGATGACTCGCTGATCCTGCTGGCCGAGCCGGTACTGACCCTGCTCGGCCAGTACGGCTCGCTGCGGGTGGCCGGGCTGTACCGTGTGGAGCAGGCGCGCGGCACCGCGCCGGTGCTGACCCTGCTGGCGGCCACCGGGACCATGGGCCCGCTGGACAACAAGGACCTGCTGGTGCGCCTGTGCCTTGAGCGCGAGGAACTGGTGAGCGTGCGTGAAGAGCTGATCGATGCCGGCGGCCAGGCCGCGGTGTCGTCATTGCAGGCCTGTATACCGCTGGTGGATACCCACGGCCGGATGCTGGCGATTCTCGCCGTGCGCCAGATGCCGTTCTTTGCCTTCCAGGAGCGCACCCTCAGTCTGCTGGCCTTGCTCGCCGGGCATATCGCCGACTTGCTGCATTACGATCCGCAAGTCCTGCAACTGGAGAGTGCCGACGCCCAGCACTTCACCCGCCAGCTCAAGCGCTCGCTGGTGGATGTCGAGCGTCATGGCCTGTCCGGCTGCCTCTATGCGTTCGAGCTGACCCAGCCCAACGATGAACTGGCCCGGTTGTTCGAGCGCAGCCAGCGTGGTCTCGACCTGCACCTGACCCTGGTCAACGACCGCGGGCATGCGCTGTTGCTGGTGCTGCTGCCGCTGACCAGTGCCGAGGGCGCCGAAGGCTATATGGCCCGTCTGGGCAAGCTGATCCACGAGCATTTCGGCATGACCGTCGACCTCGCCGGCCTGGGGGTGAACGTGCTGCCTTACGATCTGGAGTCGGCCCGGCAACGGGACGGCTTGCGCAACTTCCTGCATAACGAGTGTGGCCTGAATGTTCAGCAAGTGGCTGTTTAGCGGGGCGCTGTTTTTCGAGGCGGGGAGCTGGGCCAGTCTGACGGCACAGCTGCCCGACCTGCAGATCGCGCTCCTGTACGCAATGACCCACGGCATCGCCTGCGGCCTGCTGACGGCGGCGGTGTGGCTGTTGTTGCCGGCGCGCTATCGCAGGCCGTTGCCGTGGAGCCCGCTGTTCATTTTCAGCCTGGCGTTCTTTGTGCCGTTGATCGGCGCTGTCGGGGTGATCGCGGCGATCTTTCCGGCGCTGTACCTGCCCCGCAAGCGCGAAACGCAGATGTGGCAGGCAGTGGGGATTCCCGACCTGCCGTTCCGTGCACAGACCCAGTTGCACTCGCCGACCTTTGGCGACAGCGGCCTGCAGGATGTGCTGCGTCATGCCCCTGACCCGGACCAGCGCCTGGCGGCATTGCTCGCCACCCGGCGCATGCCGGGCAAGGAGGCGGTGCCGATTCTCAAGCTGGCCCTGGGCGATCCGAGCGATGACGTGCGCCTGCTGGCGTACTCGATGCTGGACAAGCAGGAAAGCGATATCAACCAGCGGATCCAGTCTTCCCTGGAACAGTTGGCTGGTGCCTCGGCGCAGAAGGCCGGTGCCTTGCACGGCACATTGGCCCGCTGGTACTGGGAACTGGCCTACCTGGGCCTGGCCCAGGGCAGTGTCCAGCAGCACGTGCTCGGCCAGGCGGGGGAGCATGCCGAACTGGCGCTGAAAGCGGGCGAGGGTGGCGAGCTGCTGTTGCTGGCGGGGCGTATCGCCCTGGAGCGCGGCGATATCGGCAAGGCGCGGCTGCATATGCACCAGGCCCAGGAAGCGGGGATGGACCCGGCCAAGGTCATCCCGTTCCGTGCCGAAATCGCCTTTGAGACCGGGCGCTATGCCGAGATTCCCGGACTGCTGAAAAGCCTGCCGCTGGAGATGCAACAACGTCCGCCCTTTGCCGGGCTGGTAAGGACCTGGACATGAAAAAGCCCGTTGAGCCGATCCCCATGGCCGATGTCTGCCTGTTGCTTGAAGGCACCTGGCCCTATGTGCGCGGCGGTGTGTCCGGCTGGATCCACCAGATGATCCTCGGGCTGCCGCAACTGACCTTTTCCGTACTGTTCATCGGCGGCCAGCGCGAGGCCTACGGCCAGCGCCGCTACGAGATTCCGCCCAACGTGGTGCATATCGAAGAGGTGTACCTGGAGGAAGCCTGGCGCAACCCCAGGCACAAGCGTATCGCCCACACCGCTTCCCTCGAGGAACTGAGCAACCTCTACCGCTACCTGCACAATCCGGAGAAGCCCGCGGCCGAGCTGGGTTTTGGCGTGCTCGATGCCCTGGCCCAGGGCAGGATCACCCTGGACGACGTGCTCTACAGTCGCCCCAGTTGGGAGGCGCTGACCGAAGGCTACGAGCAGCATTGCGCCGATCCGTCCTTCGTCAACTACTTCTGGACCCTGCGTACCATGCAGTCGCCGCTGCTGATGCTGGCCGACGCCGCCCGGCGGATGCCGCGGGCGCGGGTGCTGCATTCGATTTCCACCGGCTATGCCGGGCTGGTGGGCTGCATCCTCAAGCAGTTGTGGGGCTGCCAGTTCCTGCTCAGCGAGCATGGTATCTACACCAAGGAGCGCAAGATCGACCTGGCCCAGGCCAGCTGGATCGCCGAGAGCAGCAACCAGGCGCTCAACGACAGCATGGACGCGGGCTCCGGCTATATCCGCATGCTCTGGGTACGTTTCTTCGAACGCATCGGCCATCTGGTGTACGAGAGTGCCGACCAGATCATTGCCCTGTACGACGGCAACCGCCAACGGCAGATCAAGGATGGTGCGCCAGTCGAGCGAACCCAGGTGATTCCCAACGGGATCAACCTGGAACTCTGGACCCAGGCCCTCAATGCGCGAGCCGAGGGGATCGCGCCGGTGGTCGGCCTGATCGGCCGTGTGGTGCCGATCAAGGATGTGAAGACTTTCCTGCGGGCCATGCGCGGAGTGGTCAGCGTCATGCCCCAGGTCGAGGGCTGGATCGTCGGGCCGGAAGAGGAAGACCCCGAGTACGTCGCCGAATGTCGCAGCTTGGTGGCGAGCCTGGGGCTGGAGAAAAAGGTGCTGTTCCTCGGTTTCCAGAAGATCCAGGAGATCCTGCCGCAACTGGGCCTGATGGTGTTGACCTCCATCAGCGAGGCACAGCCCCTGGTGATTCTCGAAGCCTGGGCCGCCGGTACCCCGGTGGTCAGCAGCGACGTCGGTTCCTGCCGCGAGCTGATCGAGGGCGGCGAAGCGGCCGACCGCGATCTCGGCCTGGCCGGGGAGGTGGTTGCCATCGCCGATCCGCAGGCCACATCCCAGGCGATCATCGACCTGCTGCGCAGCCCCGAACGCTGGAAGTCCGCCCAGGCGGCGGGCCTGCTGCGGGTTCATCGTTACTACAGCGAGACCTTGATGATCGACCGTTATCGCACGCTTTATCAGACGGCCATGGGCACTGCACAAAGGGAGAACGGATAAATGGCCGGCATCGGTTTCGAACTGCGCAAGATTCTCTCGCGCGACTCCTACACGGCGACGCTGCACGCCTATGTCTATGCGGGCCTGATCAGTTCCGGGCCCTGGGTCCTGTCGATTCTGAGCGTGATGCTGGTGGGGATCATCAGCCTCGGCCTGGTGGTCCCGGAAGTGCTGATCCGTCAGTTCCTGATCACCGTGACCTATCTGATGGCAACGTCGCTGATCCTCACCGGCGGTTTGCAGCTGTTCTTCACCCGCTTCGTCTCCGACCGCCTGTTCGAACGCAGGTACGAACAGATCCTGCCGAACCTGGTGGGGGTGCTGTTGCTGGTGACCCTGGGTTCCGGGCTGCTGGGCATCATCCTGTTGACCACGCTGTTCGACCAGCCGCTGGTCTACCGGCTGTTGACCCTGGCCAATTTCGTCGTGCTGTGCAACCTCTGGCTGGTGATCATCTTCCTTTCCGGGATGAAGGCCTATAACCGCATCCTGCTGGTGATGCTGGTGGGCTATGCGCTGATGGTCGGCAGTGCGTTCTTCCTGCGCTACATGGGCATGGAAGGGCTGCTGCTGGCACTGTTGCTGGGCCACAGTACGCTGCTGTTCCTGTTTCTCTACGATATCCTGCGCGAATACCGGGCCGAGAAACTGGTGGCCTTCGACTTCCTCGACCGGCGCCAGGTGTTTGTCAGCCTGCTGCTTACCGGGCTCTGCTACAACCTGGGGATCTGGATCGACAAGTTCATCTTCTGGTTCAACCCGGAAACGTCGAGCCAGGTGATCGGGCCGATGCGTGCCTCGATTCTCTACGACTTGCCGATCTTCCTCGCCTACCTGGCGATCATTCCCGGCATGGCGGTGTTCCTGGTCCGGATCGAAACCGACTTTGCCGAATGGTACGACCGCCTGTTCCGTGCGGTACGTGACGGCGAGACCCTGCAGCATATCGGCTCGCTGAAGGCCGAGATGACCTTCTCGATCCGCCAGGGCCTGCTGGAAATCTGCAAGGTCCAGGGCCTGACGGTGGTCCTGCTGTTTCTCTTCGGTCCACGTCTGCTGGAATGGCTGGGGATGTCGAGCTACTACCTGCCGCTGTTCTATATCGACCTGATCGGCGTGAGCATCCAGGTGGTGTTCATGGCGATTCTGAACGTGTTTTTCTACCTCGACAAACGGGCGATCGTGCTGGAACTGTGTCTGTTGTTCGTGGCGCTCAACGCGGCGTTGACCCTGCTCAGCCTGTACCTGGGCCCGAGTTTCTTCGGCTACGGCTTCACCTTTTCGCTGCTGGTTTGCGTACTGCTGGGGCTGGCGCGGTTGTCGACCGCGCTGGATGACCTGGAATACGAGACTTTCATGCTGTCACGCTGATTGCCCTGTCTGATCGTTCCCACGCGCCAGCGTGGGAACGCCTCCCTGGACGCTCTGCGTCCGTTCTTGTGACGCAGAGCGTGGGAACGATCCCGCAATCCTGGGTGCAGGCTTTGTCAGCCTGTCGCCAATCCCTCTACACTGGCTGGCCTTGTTGTTTTTATGGATGAAAAAACGATGCCTGCCGACACCCCCTCCATCGTGATCGAGCGTTTTCGTGAAGCCCATCTCGAAGGCATCACCGCGCTCTACAACGAGCCCGCCGTCTGCCGCCAGGTGCTGCAGATGCCGTTCCAGTCCGTCGAGGTCTGGCGTCAGCGCCTGATCCAGCGTCAGGACAACGAACGCCTGCTTTCGCTGGTGGCGTTGCATGAGGGCGTGGTGATCGGCAGTTGCTCGCTGGAGCAATACGCCCGCGTGCGACGTAGCCATGCCGGCACCGTCGCGATGGGCGTTGCCACCGCCTGGCAGGGCAAGGGCGTCGGTTCGCAACTGCTGGCGGCGGTGCTGGAGGTGGCGGACAACTGGATGAACCTGCAGCGGGTCGAGCTCTGCGTGTATGCCGATAACGCAGCGGCCCAGGGCCTGTACCGCAAGTTCGGCTTCGAGGACGAGGGCGTGATGCGTGACTACGCGATTCGCGACGGCCGACTGGTGGACACACTGAATATGGCGCGCTTGCGCCGACGGGGTTGATAGACAACCTCTGTGGGAGTAGGTGAGGGACATGTTGGATAGGTTTCATGTAGAAGAGGTTTTATGTAGAAGAGGTTTTATGTGGGAGCGGGCTTGCCCGCGAAGCTTTTCAGCGCCCTTGAGGACGCCTTCGCGGGCAAGCCCGCTCCCACAATGATCCAATCCCACAGTAATCCATCGTCACAGTGACCCGCTCCCACACAGGGCCATTCCCATACAAGCGCTCTTTCACACAAACCCGTGCCGACAAAAACCTGCTGTCACAACACCGTCTGCGGCCAGCCACCACCGAGAGCCTTGTACAACTGCACCAGATCGGTCGACACCTTGGTCGAACTGTCGGCCAGGGCGCTCTGGGTGGCGATCAACGCGCGCTGTACCCCGAGCACATTGATAAAGTCGATGGCGCCTTCCTTGTAGCGTTGCCGGGCGCTGTCCAGGGCGATGCGGTTCTGCCTCACGGCTTCCTCCAGCGAGGCATGATGGCGCTGTTCGGCGCTGTAGTCGGTCAGGGCATTGTCCACTTCGTGCCAGGCCCCGAGCACCGTGCGCTGGTAGTTCAGCGCCGCTTCCTGCTGCTGGTGTTCACGCAGTTCGAGGGTCCCGGTCAGGCGACCGCCCTGGAAGATCGGCAGGTAGAGGCTGGGGCCGAAGTTCCACTGTCGTGAGCCCCAACTGCCGATGTCCGAACCTTCCAGGGTCTGGAAGCCGAAACTGCCGCCGAGGCTGACCCGCGGATAGAAGTCGGCCTTTGCCACGCCGATGGCGGCGGTGGCCCGGTGCAGGGTGGCTTCGGCCTGCTGGATGTCCGGGCGGCGTTGCGCCAGTTCCGAGGGTAGGCCGACCGGTACCCGGGTCGGTGGCAGCGGAATCGCTGCCGCCGGCGACAGTCGTGCGCTGAGGCTGCGCGGTTGTTCGCCGAGCAGGTAGCTCAGGGCATTGATCAGCCGGGCCTGTTGCGCTTCCAGCAGGGGCAGGCGGGCTTCGATATCGGCGACCTGGGCGGCGGCGTTGGCGGTGTCGAGCCGGGTGGTGACACCGTTGTCGTAGCGGGTCTGGGTCAGGTCGCGGCTTTGCCGGGCGATATCGAGGTTCTGCCGGGCGACCTCCAGGCGTGCCTGGGTGCCGCGCAGGCGCAGGTAGTCGTCGGCGGTCTCGGCGGCGACGCTGAGCAACACGCCGTTGCGCTGGGCCTGGCTGAGGTCGACCGCCGCATCGGCGCTTTCCAGGCCGCGCCGCACATGGCCCCACAGATCGACTTCCCAACTGGCCTCCAGGCCCAGGGTCCACAGATCGAAGGGCGACCGACCATTGTTGTTCGACGCATCCAGCAGGCCGGTGGCGCTGTTGCGTTCACGCTGGTAACTGCCGGAAGCGGAGACACCGGGCAACTGTTCGCCACCGGCGACTTGCCGGGCCGCGCGGCTTTGCAGCAGGCGCTCATTGGCGGTGCGCACATCGAAGTTGGCGCGCGCAGAGCGTTCGACCAACTCTGACAGCAGCGGGTCGTCGAACTGCCGCCACCAGTTCACGTCGATGGCCTGGGCCGCCGCATTGCTGCGTACGTCCTGCGGCGCGACGCTCCAGGCGTCGGGCAGTTCGGCACGGGGCGTGGTGAAGTCCGGGCCGACACTGCAGGCGCCGAGCCCGGCGAAGGCCAGCAGGCAAAAATAGCCACGCATGCTATCGGCTCCCCTCAGTGATGACCCGGGCGATCACCGACATGCCCACGCGCAAGTCGTCCAGGCCCGACTGGTCGTGGTCGAAGACGATTTTCACCGGGATCCGTTGCACCACCTTGGTGAAGTTGCCGGTGGCGTTGTCCGGGGCAATCGCGGAAAAGCTCAGCCCGGTGGCCGGGGCCAGACTGTCGATATGGCCGCGATAGGTGCGGTCGGGGAAACTGTCGATACTGATGTCCACCGCCTGGTCGGGGCGCATATGGGCCAACTGGGTCTCGCGGAAGTTGGCGACGACATAGGCGTCGCTGACCGGGACCACGGCCATCACCGCCTTGCCCGGGGCGACATAGGCCCCGACCCGGACGCTGCGCTGGCCGATCAGTCCGTCGCGGGGAGCGACCACATGGGTGTAGGAGACATTCAGATCGGCCTGGACCAGTGTCGCATGCGCCTGCTGCACCGCCGCCTCGGCCATTTCCAGGCGAGCCTTGAGCACCTCCCGGTTCTTCTGCTGTTCCAGCGTGGCCGCCGCGTCATGGTCGCGCGCCGCTTGCCAGCGGGCCAGATCGGCGTCGGCCTTTTGCTGTTCTTCACGGGTTCCCGCGCCAGCACTGGAGAGGTTGCGGTAACGCTGCGCATTGGCCTCGGCAAAGCGCAGGGACGCCGCCGTCGAGCGCAGGGTAGCGTCGGCCTGGGTGATCAGCGTGGCCTGGCGCTCCAGTTCCGCGGCGAGGTTCTTCACCTGGGCCTGGGCGGCGTTGACCGCGGCGATGGCGGCAGCCTGCGCGGCCTGGTAATCGCGGGCGTCGATTTCCAGGAGCAACTGGCCGGCCTTGACCGGCTGGTTGTCGGCCACCGCCACTTTGCTCACCACCCCGGCGATTTGCGGGGCGATCAGCACCGAGTCGGCGCTGACACGGGCGTCGTCGGTGCTTTGTGCACCATCGCTGTGGAACAGGTGATAGCCGGTATACACCACGGCCAGGAGCACGGCGCCCCCGACCAGGCTGAGAGAGAGTCTGGGTTTCATGGCATTTTCGGTGGTTGAGGTGGGAAGGGCCGGGTCGGCAGGGTCAGCAGGAGAATCGCCAGGATCGCGATCAGCCCGATGATTGCCAGGAAGGCATCGCTGAAGCTCAAGATGAAGGCTTGTTCACGCAGGCGGCCGGCCATGGCCGCGATCGGTTGTTCTTCCAGCAGCGGGGCCAGGGCCTGCTGGCTGGAGGCCCACTGGTCCACCAGGACATTGGAGTGCCGGTGCTGGCGGGCGGTGATGAAGTTTTCCAGCAGTACCGCGCCGATCACCGAGGCCAGGCCGCGAATCGAATTGACCATGGCCGAGGCGAAGGGACCTTCCATGGGCTGGATCACCCCGGTGGCGGTCATCAGCAGGGGGACGACGATCATCGGTTGGCCGAAGGTCTGCAACAGTTGCAGCCCATAGAAATCCTCGCGCACCCAGGCGCTGGTCAGGTGCGAGCCCCCGAGACAGGCGAGTGTCATCAGGACCAGGCCACAGGCGATCACGTAGCGCGAGTCGACCCAGTTGCGGTTGATCACGGTTGCCACCAGCGGCGCCAGCAGCAGTTGCGGCAGGGCGATCAGCAGCGCCAGGGGCATGGTCTGGGCGGCGCGATAATCCTGGATGTGGCCCAGGTAGTTGGCGGGCAGCGCGACCCCCGACATCGACACCATCACGAACAGGGCCAGGGTGGCGATGCCATAGGCGAAGTTGCGGCGCTCGAGCAGTTGCACCTTGAACAGCGGCAGCGGATGGAACCACTCATTGAGCAGGAACAGCGGCAGGCAGATGGCCGCTCCGCCCAGCAGCAGGCAGATCAGTGGCGACTCCAGCCAGTCCAGGCGTTCACCCTGCATCAGGCCGATCACCAGCATCGTCAGGCCACCGCAGCCAAGCAGCGCGCCACGCCAGTCAGCCTGCCTGAAACGCTCCAGGCGCAGCGGGTCCTGCGGAATGCCGTAGGCGATAAAGGCGGTGGCGAGCAGACCGAAGGGGGCGATCTGCCAGAACACCAGGCGCCAGTCGAGGTTTTCGGTCCAGGCGGCGGCCAGGGGCAGGGAGATATTCGGGCCGAAGGTCGCGGTCAGCGCGTAGGCCGACAGCCCGTACAACTTGTAGTGCCACGGCAGGAATCGCAGGGCCACGGTCATCAGCAGCGGCGGCAGAGCGCCGCCCGCCAGGCCTTGCAACACCCGCAGCAGCAACAGCACGTCGAGGTTGGGCGCCAGCGGGCACAGCACACCGAAGAAGCTGAAGGCCAGGGTCATGGCCATGGCGAAGCGCCGCAGGGAAAAGGTCACTGCCAGCCAGGGCGCGATCAGCATCGCCGAGACCTCCGCGGCTGCATACAATGCGCTGATCCATGTGCCCTCGTCGTGGCCGATGCCGAACACGCCCAGCACATCCGCGAGGGCGAGTTCGGTGACCCGATCGTTGATACCCGAGGTCAAAGCCGCAATCAGTACGCCAACCAGCCCGATGATCAGGCGCCGGTCGAACGGTACTGCCGCGGGTGGCGGGGGAAGGGGGGACACCATGCACGCAAATCCTGTGAGAGGCGGTTGCGTGAAAACGTGACCGCTGCCAATAATTCGGTACACTGTATCAGTCAGTGGTACAGAGGAGCAATATCCATGTCAGTGCCTGAAACTGAACGCGGCAGCATCCAGGTCATCGCCCGAGCGGCGGCGATCCTGCGCTGCCTGGAAAACGAACCGGGTGGCCTGAGCCTGGGAGCGATCGCCAAGCGCATCGACTTGCCGCGCTCGACGGTCCAGCGCCTGGTGGACGCGCTGGCCCTGGAGCAGTTGCTGGAAATCCAGGGACCGGCCGGCGTACGACTGGGGCCGGCCCTGATGCGCCTGGCCTCCCACAGCCATGTCGATGTGACACAAAAGGCCCGGCCTTATCTGGAGCAGCTATCCCGTGAAACCGGAGAGACCGTGGTCCTGTTGCATGCCAGCGGCGCCGAGTTGCTGATCCTGCAGATGGCCGTGTCGAACCAGCCGTTGCGGGTGGTGCCGGATGCCAGCTCGTTCCTGACCATGCATGCGACCTCGGGGGGCAAGGTGCTGCTGGCGCGCATGAGCGACGAGGCGGTGACGCAACTGTTGGGGAAAAATCTCAAGAGTCTGACGCCGAGGACCCAGACCCACCTGCCGGACCTGCTGGCGGAACTGGCGCATGTGCGGCGCACGGGCGTGGCGTTCGACGCCGACGGGCATATGCCGGGCGTCAGTGCGATGGGCGTCGAACTGGTGATCGACCAGACGGCCTACGCCTTGTGCGTGGTGGCGCCGTCGGTGCGTCTTGAAGGCGCGCGCGATGAGGTGCGCGAGTGTCTGCTGGCTACGCAGAAGTCCATGCTGAAGGCTTTTGACAGCGTCAGATAAGTCGCCCCGCAAGGGGCTTCGATCGTTCCCGCGCAGAGCGTGGGAACGATCAGGGAAGCTGCGTGGGCGGGCCCACTCCTGAAATCGGTGGTATCAGTTATTGAAATCGCAGGCTTGCGACATCTTGCGATAGGTAACGTCCTCGATCTTCCCGGCCTTGTCGACAAACTTCATATCGGCGTTGATCACCTTGCAGACCGAAGTGGGCTGTTCGGTCATGGAGATCAGCTTGTCGATGTTCAGTGGCATGCCGTAGTGATAGGGCACTGCCTGGGGCGCGGCGCTGGTGTCGGCCTGGGCCACGCCGGCAACGGCGGTCAGGGCCAGGGCACTGGTCATCAGCAGGGTACGAAGTTTCATGATGTATCTCCGAAGCAGGCTTGAGGTTCCGTTCAACACCCGATGCGTTGAACATGCCGCGGAGGGCGACAGAAGGGCTCTGCGCTGACGCGGTCGATTTCACTTTCCATCGCCGGGATTAACCCTGAATTAAGTGTAGGGCTTTTTATTAGGCAGCTAACGGAATCAGCAAGTGGCCAATCGCCATTGATCGGAATACCAAAGGATTCATACGAAAGTTAATGTCAAAAACATGCCGCTCATTGCTAGAATTCGCCAATGCCTGCCAATAGGGTCAAAAAAACGGCAGACCCCGGCGAAATTCAATTCAGGTGATCAGCGTGGCTAGAGGATTCGTACTGTACATGGCCGGGATGGCAGCGGTTCTGCTGGTGTTTGCCGTGTTGCTGGTGATGGTGCTGCGTTGAAGCACCGGCAATCCGCTCCCTTGCAGAACGTCTTGCCCCAGTGAGTGCTCGATTCGGCTGAGGTTGTTTCGGTGCCTGTGCAATGCCGGCCAGCTTGAGAACGCCTTCAACGCCGGGTGCACGCGCAAAGCGCTTCGAACCCTCCTGTCCCGACCTGTAACCCTCCCTCGCCACCCAGGGGCGCCCGCCCCGAAATCACCCACCTGCGCACTGCTTTGGGGCCTTGGCACCCACTGTCACGTTGCTTTCCGTAGCACTGTGCTTTGCCACCTCCCGTAACAGTGTTTTCCTGGAAAATTCTATCTCTTTGATTCGTATGGCCTTTTTTGTATGGCTAGGTGATGTCAGGTTCCTGTGGCACACTTTCTGCTCTCTATTCCGTTGTTACATACTAAGTTCCGGTATAACGGAACACACATCATCGGAGTGCAACGTCATGCATCGCGTACCTTCCTTGTTCAAAGCGTGTGCTTTTCTTTTTGCCGCCACGGCGGTCGTGGCCGGGGCCGCCCAGGCCGCCGACAGCAAGCTCGACAGCGTGCTCAAGCGCGGTCACCTGATCGTCGGCACCGGCAGCACCAACGCGCCGTGGCACTTCCAGGGTGCGGATGGCAAGTTGCAGGGCTTCGATATCGATATCGGCGCGATGATCGCCAAGGGCCTGTTCAATGATGCGAGCAAGGTCGAGTACGTGGTGCAGTCTTCCGACGCACGGATTCCCAACCTGCTGACCGACAAGGTCGACATCAGTTGCCAGTTCATCACCGTGACCGCCAGCCGCGCCCAGCAGGTGGCGTTCACCCTGCCGTACTACCGCGAGGGCGTTGGCCTGCTGCTGCCCGTCAACAGCAAGTACAAGGAAATCGATGACCTGAAGGCCGCCGGCGACAAGGTCACCGTGGCCGTGCTGCAGAACGTGTATGCCGAAGAACTGGTGCACCAGGCGCTGCCACAGGCCAAGGTCGACCAGTACGACAGCGTCGACCTGATGTACCAGGCCGTGAACTCCGGTCGTGCCGACACCGCCGCCACCGACCAGTCCTCGGTCAAGTACCTGATGGTGCAGAACCCTGGCCGCTACCGCAGCCCGGCCTACGCCTGGAGCCCGCAAACCTACGCCTGCGCGGTCAAGCGCGGCGACCAGGACTGGCTGAACTTCGTCAACACCGCCCTGCATGAGTCCATGACCGGCGTCGAGTTCCCGACCTATGCGGCGTCCTTCAAGAAATGGTTCGGCGTGGACCTGCCGTCCCCGGAGATCGGTTTCCCCGTCGAATTCAAGTGATCCGTCAAGGGCAGGGCGCCGCTGGCGGCGCCTTGTCGAAGGTACTCTGAACCATGAACTATCAGTTGAACTTTGCCGCCGTCTGGCGCGATTTCCCCAGCTTGCTGGCAGGGCTCGGCCTGGGCCTGGAACTGGCCCTGCTGTCGATTGCCATCGGCTGCGTGATCGGCCTGATGATGGCGTTTGCCTTGCTCAGCAGGCATCGCGCATTGCGGGTGGTGGCTTCGGTGTATGTCACGGTGATCCGTAACACGCCGATCCTGGTGCTGATCCTGTTGATCTACTTCGCCATGCCCAGCCTGGGCATCCGGCTGGACAAGATCCCCTCGTTCATCATCACCCTGTCGTTGTACGCCGGTGCCTACCTGACCGAAGTGTTCCGTTCCGGCCTGCTGAGCATTCCCAAGGGCCAGCGCGAGGCCGGGCTGGCGATCGGCCTCGGCGAATGGCAGGTGCGGGCCTACGTGACCGTCCCGGTGATGTTGCGCAACGTGTTGCCCGCGCTGTCCAACAACTTCATCTCGCTGTTCAAGGACACCTCCCTGGCCGCGGCCATCGCCGTGCCGGAGCTGACCTATTACGCCCGCAAGATCAACGTGGAGAGCTACCGGGTGATCGAAACCTGGATGGTCACCACCGCGCTCTACGTGGTTGCCTGTTACCTCATTGCCATGATGCTGCGTTACCTCGAACAGCGTCTGGCGATTCGCCGCTAGGAGTCCCCCATGTACGAATCCCCAAGCTGGCTCCATGAGTTGTGGGTCGCCCGGGACACCCTGTGGCAGGGCTTTCTGACCAGCGTGCAGTGTTCGGCCCTGGCCATTGTCTGCGGCACGCTGATCGGTATCGTCGCCGGGCTGGTGCTGACCTACGGCAGGTTCTGGATGCGCGTGCCGTTCCGCCTGTATGTCGACCTGATCCGCGGCACCCCGGTGTTTGTCCTGGTGCTGGCCTGCTTCTACATGGCCCCGGCACTGGGCTGGCAGATCAGTGCCTTCCAGGCCGGTGCCCTGGGCCTGACGCTGTTCTGCGGCTCCCACGTCGCGGAAATCGTCCGGGGTTCGCTGCAGGCGATCCCCCGTGGCCAGTTGGAAGCGGGCAAGGCCATCGGCCTGACCTTCTACCAGTCCCTCGGCTACGTGCTGTTGCCCCAGGCGCTGCGGCAGATCCTGCCGACCTGGGTCAACTCGTCGACCGAGATCGTCAAGGCCTCGACCCTGCTGTCGGTGATCGGTGTCGCCGAGTTGCTGCTCAGCACCCAGCAGGTGATCGCGCGGACCTTCATGACCCTGGAGTTCTACCTGTTCGCAGGGTTCTTGTTCTTCATCATCAACTACGCCATCGAACTGCTCGGTCGGCATATTGAAAAGCGGGTGGCGTTGCCATGATTCCGACTACCAGTCAAAACGACAAGCAAGCGCTGCTCAGCATTCGCGGCCTGCACAAACAGTACGGCCAGGTCGAAGTGCTCAAGGGCGTCGACCTGGAAATGCAGCGTGGCAACGTGGTCACGCTGATCGGCTCCAGCGGCTCGGGCAAGACCACGCTGTTGCGCTGCGTGAACCTGCTGGAAGAGTTCCAGGGCGGGCAGATCACCCTCGATGGCGAGTCCATCGGCTACAGCGAAGTCAACGGCAAGCGCGTTCGCCACCCGGAAAAAGTCATCGCCCAGCATCGGGCCATGACCGGCATGGCGTTCCAGCAGTTCAACCTGTTCCCGCACCTGACCGCCTTGCAGAACGTCACCCTGGGCCTGCTCAAGGTGAAAAAGCTGCCCAAGGACCAGGCCGTCGCCCTGGCGGAAAAATGGCTGGACCGGGTCGGCCTGCTACAGCGCCGCGATCACTTCCCGGGGCAATTGTCCGGCGGCCAGCAGCAGCGCGTCGCGATTGCCCGGGCCATTGCGATGAACCCGAGCCTGATGCTGTTCGACGAAGTGACCTCGGCCCTCGATCCGGAACTGGTCGGCGAAGTGCTGGCGGTGATCAAGGGCCTGGCCGAGGAGGGCATGACCATGTTGCTGGTCACCCACGAGATGCGCTTTGCCTTCGAAGTCTCGGACAAGATCGTTTTCATGAACCAGGGGCGCATTGAAGAACAGGGACCACCCAAAGAACTGTTCGAGCGCCCGCAATCGCCGCGTCTCGCGGAGTTCCTCAAGAACACGCGTTTTTAACTTTCATTCAAGGAGAACATCATGAGCATTACTCGTTACGGCACCGGCAGCACCGCGGGTGGCGGTCAGCCTCGTCCTTTCGCCCGTGCCGTCGAAGCCGATGGTTGGCTGCATGTGTCCGGCCAGGTACCGGCACTCAATGGTGAAATCATTGTCGGCGGTATCGTCGAGCAGACGCACCAGACCATGAAGAACCTGATCGCGATTCTCGAAGAAGCCGGTTATGGCCTGGAAGACGTGGTGCGCGCCGGCGTCTGGCTGGAAGACCCACGGGATTTCTGGAGTTTCAACAAGGTCTTTTCCGAGTACTTCAAGCCTGAACACGCCCCCGCGCGGGCCTGTGTGCAGGCAAACATGATGGTCGACTGCAAGGTCGAGATCGACTGCATCGCGTACAAGAAGAAGTGATCGCCTGAGGGCCGCGAAAGCGGCCTAACGGTCGGCGCGGGACAATGGGTAAACTCCCCGGCAATTTTTCAATGGGATTGCACTGACATGACCGAAGACACCATCAAGCGCCGGGCAAAAGGTTTGGACCGGGCGTTCGATATCCTCGATTACCTCAAGGAAATCGGCCAGCCATTGCGCCCCAACGATATCGCCAGCGGCATCGGCAGCCCCAAGTCCACGGTCTACGAACTGGTGGCGTCGCTGCTGGAGCGACGGATCCTGGAAACCGTCGGCAAGGAGGGGCATGTCTACCTGGGCCGCCAGCTGTATTTCCTCGGCCAGGCCCACCTGCGTCATTTCGATCTCAGTCGCGAGGCCGATCACGCCCTGCAGGAAATCGTCAGCCAGACCCACGAAACCGCACAGATGTGCCTGCTCAACGGGCGCAAGTACACCGTGGCGCTGATGAAGGAGGGCGAGCGGCATTTCCGTATCTCCTCGGATATCGGTGAAAACGCGCCGATTCCGTGGACCGCGTCCGGGCGCCTGCTGCTGGCGCACCTGAGCGACCAGGAAATCATCGACCTGATCGACCCCGACGACTTTATCCTGCCGGACGGCCAGCGCCTGCCACTGGAGGTGTTCCTCGGGGAAATCCGCCAGGCCGGTATCGACGGGTTCTTTTCCTTCGATAGCGTCGCCGACACCTTTACCCACTGTTTCGCCGCGCCCGTCAAGGACGAGCGCGGCATCTGCATCGCGACCCTGTGTATCGTCGCGCCACGGGCCGATGCGAAGAAAAACTACAACGACTATCGCCGGGTGCTGATCGACAGCGCGAACAACCTGGCCCGTCGTATCAACGAATAGCCGCGGCTGCGGCCGTGCCTGTCAAGGAGTCTGAAATGCCTGTTGCCATGAACATTCCCGCCGTGGAGAAAGGCGCGGCCGCCGTCGGTGCCCAACTGGTCCGTGACGTCAGCCTGCCGGCCCTGGTGCTGCACCGCGAAGCGCTGGAACACAATATCCGCTGGATGCAGGACTTCGTCAGCCGCAGCGGTGCCGAACTGGCGCCCCACGGCAAGACCAGCATGGTCCCGGCACTGTTTCAGCGTCAGTTGGCCCAGGGCGCCTGGGGCCTGACCCTGGCTACGGCGGTACAGACCCGCGCCGCCTATGCCGCCGGTGTGCGGCGGGTGCTGATGGCCAACCAGCTGGTCGGTACGGCGAACATGGCGTTGATCGCCGAGTTGCTGGCCGATCCGCAGTTCGAGTTCCACTGCATGGTCGATCATCCGGACAATGTCGCGGCCCTGGGCGAGTTCTTCGCCGGGCGCGGCCTGCGGCTCAATGTGATGATCGAATATGGCGTGGTCGGCGGGCGTTGCGGCTGCCGCAGCGAACAGGAAGTGCTGGACCTGGCCAAGGCGATCAAGGCCCAGCCGGCCCTGGCGCTGACCGGTATCGAAGGTTATGAGGGGGTGATCCACGGCGACGAGGCCGTCAGCGGCATCCGCGCCTTCGCCGGCTCGCTGGTACGCCTGGCGGTGCATTTGCAGAACAGCGGTTCGTTCGATATCGGCAAGCCGATCATCACGGCCTCGGGTTCGGCCTGGTACGACCTGATCGCCGAAGAGTTCGAGACCCAGGATGCCGACGGGTGTTTCCTCAGCGTGCTGCGCCCCGGCAGCTACGTGGCCCATGATCATGGCATCTACAAGGAGGCCCAGTGCTGTGTGCTGCATCGTCGTGGCGACCTCGGCGAAGGTCTGCGTCCGGCACTGGAGGTCTGGGCCCATGTGCAGTCGATGCCCGAGCCGGGTTTCGCGGTGATCGCCCTGGGCAAGCGCGATGTGGCGTTCGACGCCGGCCTGCCGGTGCCGTTGCTGCGCTACAAGGCTGGCGTGGTACCGGCAGCGGGCGAGGATGTCAGTGCCTGCAAGGTCACGGCGGTGATGGACCAGCATGCCTTCATGACCGTGGCGCCAGGCTGCGAGCTGCGGGTCGGGGATATCGTCTCGTTCGGCACCTCCCACCCGTGCCTGACCTTCGACAAGTGGCGCGTGGGCTGCATTGTCGATGAGCAACTGAGCGTGATCGAGACCTTCGACACCTGTTTCTAAAGAGATAGCGCTTTCGCGGGCAAGCCCGCTTCCACAAGGCTCGACACTTGTGGGGCGGGCTTGCCGGACTGCCGCGAAGAGCCCCGCCCCGATACCGCGAGATTATTCCGAATGACCACCCTGAACCTGCCACCACCGCGCATCGCCCTGATCGGCGAATGCATGATCGAACTGCAACAACACGCCGATGGCAGCCTGCAGCAGAGCTTCGGCGGCGACACCCTGAACACCGCGGTCTATCTCAGTCGTGAACTGGCCGGCCGCGGCTCGGTGGACTACGTCACGGCCCTGGGGGACGACAGCTTCAGCGACGCCATGTGCCGGATCTGGGCCGAAGAGGGGATCGGCCTGGACAAGGTCCAGCGCCTGCCCGGACGGTTGCCCGGCCTCTACTGCATCCAGACCGACGCCCGTGGCGAACGCCGTTTCCTCTACTGGCGCAACGAGGCGGCGGTCCGCGATTGCTTCACCACGCCAGCGGCGGCGCCGATCCTCGCGGCGCTGCCGGACTACGATGTGCTGTATTTCAGCGGCATCACCCTGGCGGTGCTCGGCGAGCTTGGCCGGGAGAAGCTGATTGCGGTGCTGCAGGAGGCTCGTCGTGGCGACACCCGGGTCGTCTTCGACAACAACTATCGGCCGCGTCTCTGGACGGGTGTCGAGCAGGCACGCGCGGCTTATCGTTCGATCCTGCCGTATGTCGACCTGGCCTTGCTGACCCTGGAAGACGAGCAGGCACTGTTCGACCATGCCGACGGCACGGCGGTATTCAGTGCCTACGAGCAGATCGGCACGTCGGAAGTGGTGCTCAAGCGCGGTGCCGAGAGTTGCCTGATCCGCTGTGACGGCGAGGCGTTCGAAGTGCCCGCGCAAAAGGTCGAGACCGTGGTGGACACCACGGCGGCCGGGGACTCGTTCAGTGCCGGCTATCTCGCCAGTCGCCTGACCGGCGGCGATCCGCAGCAAGCCGCGCTGGCCGGGCATCGGCTGGCGAGCCGGGTGATCCAGGTGCGCGGAGCGTTGATTCTCCGAAGTTGAGTGTCGTTCCTGCGGGCCTCTTCGCGGCGATGCGGCGTCCCGACAAGCCCGGCTCCCACACGACTACGATCCGTGGGAGCCGGGCTTGCCCGCGAAGAACGATGACGCGGTTCTGCGCTTCAGTCGCGGTAGAACACTTGCACCAGGTGATAACCGAACTTGCTCTTGATCGGTCCGTGCACGGTACGCAACGGCTTCTTGAAGATCACCTGGTCAATCGCGCCGACCATCTGCCCCGGGCGGACTTCCCCCAGGTCGCCGCCGCGCTTGCCCGAAGGGCAGGTGGAGTATTTCTTGGCCAGGACATCGAACGCTTCGCCCTTGGCGATGCGCTGCTTGAGCTGTTCGGCTTCCTCGGCGGTCTTGACCAGGATATGACGGGCTTGGGCTTTCATTGACGGGTTACCTTGAAACGGTGGGGCGGACGACAGGGCGCGCGATTATGCCTGAAGATCAGTCCGCGTGGCCGATCATGTCGCGCACCCGGTTGGCCAGCAGATCCAGGGTAAAGGGCTTGGCGATCAGGTCCATGCCCTCTTCGAGAAAGCCCTGGCGCTCGGCGGCTTTCTCCGCATAACCGGTCATGAACAGCACCTTGAGTCCCGGCCGATGCTGGCGGGCGATCTCGGCCAGCTGCCGGCCGTTCATCCCCGGCAGGCCGACATCGGTCACCAGCAGGTCGATGCGCAGCGACGACTCCAGCAACGGCAGGGCGGTGCGCGCATCGGCGGCCGGATGGACGGTGTAGCCCAGCTCGTCCAGCACGTTGAGCACCAGCATGCGCACCGCCGGATCGTCCTCCACCACCATCACTGATTCGTCGGCGGCGGCCGTCGGCGACTGCGGGTGGTCGGGCGCGGGTAGCGCTTCGTCGGCCATGGCATGGAAACGCGGCAGGTAAAGACGCACACAGGTGCCGGCACCGGGCTCGCTTTGCAGCGTGACATGGCCGCCGGATTGCTGGGCAAAACCATAGATCATCGACAGCCCCAGGCCGGTGCCCTGGCCGATCGGCTTGGTGGTGAAGAACGGATCGAAGGCCTTGGCCAGGATCAGCGGACTCATGCCGGTGCCGTTGTCGCTGACGCCGATCATCACGTAATCCCCGGCCTTGACCGACTCCAGGGTGCTGATATCACTGCCATCGAGGTAGCTGTTGGCCGTCTCGATCAACAGCGTGCCGCCGTCGGGCATCGCATCGCGGGCATTGATCACCAGGTTGAGCAGGGCGCTTTCCAACTGCCCGGTATCGGTGTTCACTGGCCAGATATCCTGGCCCAGGCGGACCTGCAGTTCGATATGGGCGCCCTTGGTGCGGCTGAACAGTTCTTCCAGCGATTGCACCAGCTGGTTCGGGTCGATGCGCTTGCGGTCCAGCGATTGCCGGCGGGAGAAGGCCAGCAGGCGGTGGGTCAGGGCCGCCGCGCGCTGGGCCGAACTGACCGCGGCATCGGCAAAACGGCCGATCTCGGTACTGCGCCCGGCGGCGATGTAGCGCTGCATCAGGTCAAGGCTACCGATGATCCCGGTCAGCATATTGTTGAAGTCGTGGGCGATGCCGCCGGTCAACTGGCCGACCGCTTCCATCTTCTGGGCATGGCGCAGGGCATCTTCGGCGCGCTCGCGCTCGAACATTTCGTTCTGCAGGCGCTGGTTCGACTCGGCCAGCGCCCGGGTGCGCTGGGCCACGCGCTCTTCGAGGGTTTCATTGAGGTTGCGCAGCGCCTCTTCGGTCTGTTTGCGCTCGGTTTCGTCGCTGACGAAGATATAGAAACCGTTGACCGCACCGTCCAGGCCATAACGTGGCAGGTAGCGCATCGCCGCATGCCGGTCGCGGCCGTCGCGGTGCGGGCTGTCGACGCTGAAACTGCAGGCCTTGCCCGCCAGCGCGCCGGCGATATGCTCGGCGCGCTGGGCGTAGGCGTGCTCGCCGAGCACTTCGCGCAGGGTCTTGCCGTAGAGTTCCTGGGGCGTCTTGCCGAACCAGTCGAGATAGGCGCTGTTGTTCAGGCGAAAGCGTTCCTCGCGGTCGACATAGCCGATCAGCGCGGGCACGGCATTGATCACCAGTTGCAGCTCGGTCTGGCTCTGGCGCAGGGCCTGTTCGCTGTGCTTGCGCTCGGTGATGTCCAGGGCCGCGCCGACAAAGCGCTGGGCCCGGCCGTGGGGGCCCTGGTAGCAACGGCCACGGGCGAACACCCAGCGTATCTGGCCATTGGCCTGGACCCGGTATTCCTCGGCGTGCTCGGTGTTGTTCTCCAGGCAATGCTTGATGCCGCGGGCCACCAAGCCACGGTCTTCCGGGTGAACGCTCTCCATGTACACGCTGAGGGGCGTCTGCGCCGCCAGTGCCGGGTCGACGCCGTGCAGCCGGGCAAATCGCGCATCGGTGACGAAGCGGTCCTGGTCGATATCCCAGTCCCAGGTGCCGAGGGTGCCGGTGGCGGCCATTGCCAGTTGCAGGCGCTCCTCGCTGTCCTGCTGGGCCTTGATGCTGGCTTCGGAGCGCTGTTGCAGTTCGAGGGCCAGGCGCCGGCGTTCGTTGGTTTCGATCGCGGTGACCAGGATGCCGGCAACCTTGCCCTGTTCATCGCGCACCGGGCTGTAGGTCAGGTCCAGCCAGAGGTCGATTCTCACCCCGCCGTGGTGCACGCCGAAATGCTGCTCCGGCAGGCTGCGGGTCTGGCCTTCCAGTACGGCCTGGAAGATCGGCGCGTTGAAATCCTGGTAATCCGGCCAGGTGTCGTCTGCCGGCCGGCCGAATGCCTGGGGATGGCGGTCGCCGATCAGGCGCCCGAAGCCGTCGTTGTAGATCTGTACCAGCCGTGCTCCCCAGAGCAGCAGCATCGGCATGGGCGAATGGGTGACGATATCCGCTGCGGTACGCAGGCTCTGGGGCCAGCCATCGATGGCGCCCAGGGGGCCGTGGGACCAGTCCTGGTGGCCCATGAGAGTGGCGACGTCGTTGTCGGGGATCGATCCGTTCATAAACCTGCCTTGAAGGTGAAGCTTTGAGTTGCGCGGCGGCTTATTATCCCGCCAAGCTGTAGACCATTGCCAATTCGAAATGACACCGGATTAATTGTTCAAACCTCAATTGACTGTATTGCGGACACCTTTGCCATGGAAATCCACGCGTTATTGAAAACCCTGGCCGCCCAGGACGGTTCGGACCTGTACCTGTCGACCGGGGCGCCACCGTGTGCCAAGTTCAACGGCGTGCTCAAGCCATTGGGCACCGAAGCCCTCAAGGCCGGAGAGGTGGCGCTGATCGCCGACGGTATCATGGACGCCGAGCAGCGCCAGCAGTTCGAGCGGGAATTGGAGATGAACCTGGCGATGTCATTGCCGGGTGTCGGGCGTTTCCGGGTCAATATCTTCAAGCAGCGCAACGAGGTCTCGATTGTCGCCCGTAACATCAAGCTGGAGATTCCCCGCTTCGAGGACCTCAAGCTGCCGCCGATACTGCTGGAAACCATCATGGAGAAGCGTGGCCTGGTGCTGTTCGTCGGCGCCACGGGCTCGGGCAAGTCCACCTCCCTGGCGGCCCTGATCGACTACCGCAACCGCCACAGCAGCGGCCATATCATCACCATCGAGGACCCGGTGGAGTATATCCACCGGCACAAGAAGTCGATCATCAACCAGCGTGAAGTGGGGGTCGACACCCGCAGCTTCCATGCGGCGCTGAAGAACACCCTGCGCCAGGCTCCGGATGTGATCCTGATCGGCGAGATCCGTGATCGCGAAACCATGGAGCATGCCCTGGCCTTTGCCGACACCGGGCACCTGGCGATTTCCACCCTGCATGCCAACAACGCCAACCAGGCGCTGGACCGGATCATCAACTTCTTTCCGGAAGACCGTCGCCCGCAACTGCTCAACGACCTGGGCAACAACCTGCAGGCGTTTGTCTCGCAACGACTGGTGCGCACCACCGACGGCAAGCGCCGGGCGGCGGTGGAGGTGATGCTGGGCACGCCGACGATTCGCGATTTCATCAAGCGCAACGAGTTTTCCGAGCTCAAGGGCATCATGGAGAAGTCCGAGATCAGCGGCATGCAGACCTTCGACACGGCCTTGTTCCACCTGGTGGTGGAAGGCGCGATCGACGAAGAGGAAGCGCTGAAGAATGCCGACTCGGTGAACAACCTGCGCCTGCGCCTGAAGTTGCATCAGGACAACGGCGCGCTCGCCCAGCAGAACACACCGCCCGCACCGCCGGTGGCGGCACGGGAGCTGGATGTGAAGGATTGGGGCCTGGTGGACGATGGCGAACGCGGTCCGGGTTGAACCTGGCGACCCAGCGTCCCCGGGCGTGGCTCAGGGGAGTACCGCCCTGAGGGCGACGATTTTCCCCGCGACAGTGGCCGTGGCGGCGGCATAGCTGCCGCTGGTGTCTATATCGATGCCCCTGACAGGCTGCCCCTGGTAGGCCCCCAGGGGTTGCACGCCGTTTTCAATGGTCCAGGTGGCACCGCTGATGACCTGGGCGGTGTTCGTCTGGTCCAGCAGTAGTCGATTGCTGTCGGCCAGGGCGGCGATGGCGAGGGAGGTGATGTTCGCTGCCGGGTTGACGAGGAATATCTGGCTGGTGGCTGGATGCCAGAGCCCGGCGCCGAAGCCGCCCGATGCCAATTGGTAGGTAACCGCCACATAACCCAGGTTGTTGGCGAACTTGGCTTGATTCGCCGGATGACCGGACATGTTCAGCAATTTCGGCACGCTGGACGGGGTTGCCCAATAGGTGGCTGTCGGTTTGGATGTCGCCGGGTCGACGCAGGTGCCGAAGACCTGGCGCACCGAGTTCACCCCCACGGCTTCGCAGTGACTGTTGGCGGGGAGCGGCAAGTTGGCCACGGTAAAGCCGAGCAGTCCGTTGGTGGCAAGCTTTGGCGTCACGGAGCCATCGGGGTTGGGGCAATTGAGCGCGATATCGACGTTGTTGAAGGCCCGGTCGTTGACGGCGACCGGCACGCAGTTGTCGCGCACCAGTGGCACGCCAAGCAGGGCCAGGGCGACGGCGTTGCCCTGGCTCCAGGCGACGGAGGCGGCTTGGCCTGCATTGTTCAGGCTCCTGCCGGCGGTAATACCCGTGACTTTGCTCCGAGCGGTGGCCTGGGCGCTGGTATCGGGCAGCAGGCCGGTGCCGAGCAGCGACAGGGGCTTGTTTTCCGTCGGATTGTTGTTGGCGGATGACCAGGTTGTCACATTCTCCTCGCCGGTGAGGGTTGTGCAAGTGCCGAGTATGCGATTGGCAGCCCCTGTCTGCGGTTCGTTGCTGATGCTGTTGGCCCGGCACGAGTTGCCGGGATTCAGCGGGGTCAGCGCGACCCCCGGATCGACCCAGGCGCGATCCGGCCCGCCCGGGGTATCGGAACCGATGGCACCGACGACCCTGCCGGAACTGTTCACCGATTGCGCGATGCTGCTGGCGGTCGCGCTGACAGGCCCGACGGGTTGAAAGGTGGCGGCTTGCGTGGACGTGGTCGTGAGGCCGGCGAACAAGGCACCGGTGATGACGAGAGCGGCGGTTGGGGGGGGCAGGCGGCTTTCCATGGTTGATCCATCCCTGATGAGCAAAGGTTCTTTGACCCACCTGTGACAGCCTTTCTACAAGTGACCGATCCAGTTAACTCCACTGCTTTCCTTTTGCCACCTGTCAGAAATGACAGTTCGAATGACCGCTGATCGAATTTCCCCGCGCCTGCGGGGGGCTCCTCAAGGGCCGTGCAGCGCGGCCTGGATCTGCTGGTGAAAATAGGCCAGGGCCGGCTCATTGCGCCCGAACACGATGTCCTGGCGGGTGGTTGCGGCGAATCCCCGCTGTATCTGCTCGGCCAGGGGGAAGTCTTCCTCGTCGACGGTGCGTACCAGCAGTTCCATATTGCGGTCCCAGTGGGCCCTGGCCTTGTCCGTCAGGGCTGGTTGCGGGCAATACAGCGAGGCTTGCACCCGGCAACGGTCGGCTCGAACCTCATCGGGAAAGAAGCGGAACATCTCGAAATGATCGCCTTGCCAGATCAGCACGGCGTTGGGGAACAGCACATAGACAATCGCCGAATGCCTGAGGAAGTCCCACTCGGCCTCGGGCTGGTCCCGCAGTTCCAGCAGCGCGAAGGCGCGGTGGACCAGTTCGACCTGGGTTGCATGTTTCATGGAAAAGGCTCCCTGTCCGTGGGGGGAGCCCATACGTTGAGTCAGGGCAGGCGGGTTTGTCTGCTGTCAGAAATGACAGTTCGCAGCGCCGTCTGTCGCTTTTTGCCGGTCAGGCCACCTGATGCCGATACGGCAGGTCCGGGCCGGTGCGGCTGCAGGTGATCGCCGCGGCGCTGACGGCGAAGTCCAGCATGCCGTCGATCTGGGCCTTGTCCAGGCGTTCCAGGCCTTCCACCGAGTCCAGTCGCTGCTCGGTCAACCAGGCGATCAGGGCGGCCTGGAAAGTGTCGCCGGCACCGACGGTATCGGCCGTGACGACTTCGCGCGCCGGTACCGACCAGTGGCCATGGCGGCGGCTGAACACACTGGCGCCCTGGGTACCACGGGTCAGGAAGACCACCTGGCAGCGCTGGGCCAGCCATTCCTCGGCAACGCTGCGCGGGTCGCGATCGGG
The DNA here is from genome assembly GCF_049319725.1 of Pseudomonas sp. Mn2068. Lineage (NCBI taxonomy): Bacteria > Pseudomonadati > Pseudomonadota > Gammaproteobacteria > Pseudomonadales > Pseudomonadaceae > Pseudomonas > Pseudomonas sp. Mn2068. The sequence goes on from NZ_JBMOUG010000001.1 coordinate 420,044, forward strand.
GTAGAGCAGGCCCAGGTCCTCGTCGCTGACCTTGATCATGTCGGCATGTTCGGCCAGTTCCGCGATGCGCTGGCGCCACAGTTCGATATTCGGCTCAGGGTTGAGGCGCACATTGGGGTCGAGGGTGATCAGCCGGCGACCGCTTTCCCGGCGTACCAGGCTCAGCAGGGTATCGGCGATCGGCTGCACCACCAGCGAGAACGAGCCGACATGCAGGCCACGCACCTCGTCGCCGAGCCTGGGCAGGTGCCCTGGCAGCAACTGGCGGTCGGCACAGCCTTCGCCGCGAAAGCTGTAATGGGGCGAACCGTCGGCACCCACGGCGACCATCGCCAGGGTGGTGGGGGCATCGAAGTCCAGCAGGTAATCGGCGCGTACGCCTTCTTCGTGCAGGACCTGTTGCAGGCGGCGCCCCAGGTAATCGGTGGACAGCCCGGCCAGCAGCGCCGAGTCGACGCCCAGGCGGCGCAGGCCGACCGCGACGTTGAACGGCGAGCCCCCGGCGATCGCCTTGAAGTTCACTTTCGATGTCTGCCCGCTTGCGTCGGGCTCACTGAAAAAATCAAACAGTGCTTCACCACAGACCAGATACATGGATGCTTACTCTTGAATGGCCGCGACCTGTTGGCGGTAGCGGTGATAAATCGGTTGATAGGCGCTGACATTGGCCGGGATCGGCCGGGTTTCGCTGGCGGCATCGAGACTGACGCAACGCTCGCACAGTTCGGCCAGGCTGTGAATCGCCCCGGACTCGCACCAGGCGGCCTGGATCGCTGCACCAAGAGCGGCGGCTTCGCCCTGTTCGGTACAGACCACCGGGGTGTCCATGATATCGGCGACCATCTGTCGCCACACCGCGCTTTTCGCACCGCCGCCGGTCAGGCGGATACCGTGGCTCTGCAGGCCGTTGCCGCGCAGCAGGTCAAGGCCGTAGCGCAGGCCGAACGTGGTGCCTTCGACCACGGCCCGGCACAGGTTGGCCTGGGTCAGGTTGGTCAGGGTCAGGCCGAGCAGGCTGCCGGTGGCCTGGGGCAGGGCGGGCACCCGTTCGCCATTGAGGAACGGCAGCATGCTGACACCGTCGGCGCCGATGGGGGCCTCGCGCACCCGGGCATTGAAGTCATCGAGCCCGAGATCGAACAGTTCGCGCACCGCGCCGGTGGCGTTGGTCAGGTTCATGGTGCAGATCAACGGCAGCCAGCCGCCGCTGGAAGAGCAGAAGGCCGCGACCGAGGCGTCGGGGCTGATCAGCGGTTGTTCGGCGTAGGCGTACACGGTGCCGGAGGAACCCAGGCTCATGGTGATCACGCCCGGTTGGATATTGCCGGTGCCGATGGCGCCCATCATGTTGTCGCCGCCGCCGCTGGACACCAGGGCGTCGGGGTTGATCCCCAGTTGCCGGGCGATTTCGGGCAGTACCCGGCCGACCGGCTGGTGGGCTTCCAGCAGCTCCGGCAAGGCCGCTTGCAGGCGCCCGCTGGGGTCGATGTCGCGCAGCAGTTGCAGGTCCCAGCTGCGCTTGCGCACGTCGAAGTAGCCACTGCCCGAGGCGTCGCCGTATTCCGCGCAGGCACGACCGGTCAGCCAGTAGTTGAGGTAATCGTGGGGCAGCAGGATATGGGCGATCCGGGCAAACAGCTCGGGATGCTGTTCCCGGGTCCAGAGCAGCTTGGACACGGTGTAGCCGGGAGCGATCACCAGGCCCAGGCGTTCGAGCGAACCGGCTTCGCCGCCCAGGTGTTCCAGCAAGCGCTGGTTTTCCGGGGTGGTTTCGGTGTCGCACCAGAGCTTGGCCGGGCGCAGGACCTGGCCAAGCTCGTCGAGCAGCACCAGGCCGTGCTGCTGGCCGGAAACACCGATGCCGAGGATGGCCTGGCCGTCGACCCCGGCGGCCTGCAATGCCTGGCGGGTGGCCAGGACAAAGGCCTCCAGCCATTGGCCGGTGTCCTGTTCGCGGCGGCCATTGGCACCGCTGATCATGTCGTGGGGGGCCGAGCCCTGGCCGAGCACCTGGCCGCTGACGATGTCGAGGACAATCGCCTTGGTGCCCTGGGTGCCGCAATCGATGCCGAGGTAGAGTTTCTGGTTCATGGCAGTACCTGGTGGTTGTGACTCGGTCATTCAATCCCGTTTGGCCAGCATACGCTCCAGTGTCTTGCTCACGCCCACTTCCCGCAAGCTGTTGAAGCAGTTTTCGAAGGCGGCGACAAACGCCGCCGAGCGGGGAATGGCCGTACCGAAGATTTCTTCCACCGCCAGCAGGCGCTGGACGATCAGGCTGTCATCGGCCACCAGCGCCTGGCAGAACTCGGCCCGCGGGTCGGGAATGCGGTAGGTCGTGCCGTTTTCATCGACGCCCTTGAGGTACAGGGCCCAGGCCGCCACCACCAGCGCCGCGCGTTCGGTTTCGCGACCGTCGGCGATCAGCCGGTTGATGGTCGGGATGGTGAATTTGGGAAACTTCGACGAACCGTCGGAACAGACCCGCTCCAGCTGGTCGGCGATCGCCTGGTTGGAGAAACGCTCGACCAGGGTGTTCTTGTAGTCGGTCAGGTCGATTCCCGGTACCGGCGCCAGTTGCGGGGTCACGTCCAGGTCCATGTAGGCCCGCATGTAGGCCACGAACAACGGATCGTTCATGGTTTCGTGGACGAAACGGTAGCCCTTGAGGAAGCCCAGGTAGGTGAGGGCCAGGTGGCTGCCGTTGAGTAGCTTGATCTTCATCTCTTCGTAGGGGGTGACGTCGTCGGTGAACTGGACGCCGACCTTCTCCCAGGCCGGCCGGCCGTTGCCGAACTTGTCTTCCAGGACCCACTGCACAAAGGGTTCGCAGACCACCGGCCAGGCGTCGTCGATACCATGCTCGTCATGCAGTTGCAGGCGATGGGCGGCACTGGTCATCGGGGTGATGCGATCGACCATGGCGTTGGGGAAGCTGACATGCCCGGCGATCCAGTCGTGCAGGTCGGCGTCGCGCAGGGCGGCGAAGGCCAGCAGTGCCTTGCGGGTTACCGCGCCGTTGTGCGGCAGGTTATCGCAGGACATCAGGGTGAAGGCCGGGATGCCGCTGGCGCGGCGCTTGGCCAGGGCCGCGCAGAGGAAGCCGAAGACAGTCTGTGGCGCGTCAGGATGGCGCAGGTCGTGCTGGATCTGCGGCAGGTGGCTCATGAACTCGCCGTTGCTGTCATCGATGCAGTAGCCGCCCTCGGTGATGGTCAGGGACACGATGCGGATCTGCGGCGAGGCCAGTTTGTCGATCAGCGCCTGGGCGTCGTCCTGGGCCAGCAGCATGCCGCTGATGGAGGCGATCACGCGGGTCTCGGTGTCGTTGCCGTCCCCCAGTTCATAGAGCGTGTAGAGATAGTCCTGGGCCGCCAGGGCATCGCGTACGCCCTGGTCTTCCTTGCGCAGGCCGACGCCGCAGATGCTCCAGTCCAGGCCTTCGCCGAGGTTCATCAGGGCATCGGTGTAATAGGCCTGGTGGGCACGGTGAAAGCCGCCGACGCCGATATGGGCGATGCCTTGCCGGGTGTTGGCCGCCGCGTACTGCGGCAGCGCCACTTCAGGAGCCAGGTTGTGCAGGTTCTGTTTGTTCAGGTTCATTGCAAAGTGCTCTCGTCAATCAGGCGGCAGCGCGCAGCGGGCGGGCGACCGCTACACCGTCGGCATCGAATAGGTGGCAGTGGGTGCTGTCCAGGTGCAGGTTGAGCGTTTCGCCGTACTGGCTGGCCAGGTCGCCGCGGATACGCATGGTCAGCGGCTCGCCGGAGCGGGTCACGACGTGGCAGAAGGTGTCGCTGCCCAGGCGCTCGCCGACATCGGCGGTGACTTGCAGGGTGCAGTCCCCGGGTTTGGCGATTTCCAGGTGTTCCGGGCGGATGCCCAGGGTCACCGGGCTGCCGACGCTGAGGCTGGCGCCGCTGTGAGGCAGACTGATACGGGTGCCGGCCTCCAGTTCGACTTCACAGCCCTGGCCGTCGACGCGGCTGACCTTGCCCTTGAGGAAGCCCATCTTCGGTGTGCCGAGGAAGCCGGCGACAAACAGGTTGGCCGGGGAGTGATAGAGCTCCAGGGGCGAGCCGACCTGCTCGACGCGACCGCTGTTGAGGACCACCACCTTGTCGGCCAGGGTCATGGCTTCGACCTGGTCGTGGGTCACGTAGATCATGGTCGCCTGCAGTTCCTTGTGCAGCCGCGCCAGTTCCAGGCGCATCTGCACCCGCAGGGCGGCGTCGAGGTTGGACAGCGGTTCGTCGAACAGGAAGATCTTCGGATTGCGCACGATCGCCCGACCGATGGCGACCCGCTGGCGCTGGCCGCCGGAGAGTTGCTTGGGCTTGCGTTCGAGCAACGGGCCGAGTTCGAGGATGCGTGCGGCCTCGTTGACCTTACGTTCGACCTCGGCCTTGGCCACGCCGGCCAGGTCGAGGGCGAAGGACATGTTCTTGCGCACGCTCATGTGCGGGTACAGGGCGTAGGTCTGGAACACCATCGCCAGGTCGCGTTTGGCCGGGCTGACTTCGGTAATGTCGCGACCGTCCAGTTCGATGGTGCCGGAGGTGACTTCCTCGAGCCCGGCGATCAATCGCAGCAGGGTGGACTTGCCGCAGCCGGACGGACCGACGAAGACCACGAACTCGCGGTCACGGACCTCCAGGTCGATGCCCTTGATGATGGAAAAGCCTTCGAAGCCTTTTTGCAGATTCTTGATTTTCAGGTTGGCCATGGTGAGGCTCCTCTTGAATTGTGGGAGCCGGCTTGCCGGCGATGAGGCCCTTGGGCCTGGCGGCGACCATTCGGTCGTCATCGCTGGCAAGCCAGCTCCTACAGGGGTTCTGTGGTGTTCAAAAATGCCGGTCTATTTCACGGCGCCGAAGGACAGGCCGCGTACCAGTTGTTTCTGGCTGATCCAGCCGAAGATCAGGATCGGTGCGCAGGCCAGGGTCGAGACGGCGGACAGCTTGGCCCAGAACAAGCCCTCGGGGCTGGAGTAGGACGCGATCAACGCCGTCAGCGGCGCGGCACTGGAGGAAGTCAGGTTCAGCGACCAGAACGCCTCGTTCCAGCACAGGATCAACGACAGCAGCATGGTCGAGGCGAGCCCGCCCTTGCTGATGGGCAGCAGCACCCGGACCATTTCCTGCAGCAGCGTGGCGCCATCGAGGCGGGCGGCTTCGAGGATGTCCTTGGGGATGTCCTTGAAGTAGGTGTACACCATCCAGACCACGATCGGCAGGTTGATCAGGGTGTAGATCACGATCAGCGCGATGCGTGTGTCGAGCAGGCCGAAGGACTTGGCCAGCAGGTAGATCGGCATCAGCACGCCCACCGGCGGCAGCATCTTGGTGGAGAGCATCCACAGCAGGGTGCGCTTGGTCCGCTGGGTTTCGTAGAACGCCATGGAGTAGGCCGCCGGTACGGCGATCAGCATGCACAGCAGCGTGGCGCTGAAGGAGATCACCACCGAGTTCCAGGCGAAGTGAAAGTAGTCGCTGCGTTCCTGGATATGCAGGTAGTTCTCCAGCGTCGGGGTGAAGAAGAACTGCGGCGGCGTGGCGAATGCATCGATCTCGGTCTTGAAGCTGGTCAGCACCATCCAGAAGATCGGGAAGAAGATCAGGATCGCGATGGCCCAGGCCAGGATGCCGAGCAACACGCTTTGCAGGCGCCGGGATTGTTTGAGTGTGAGGGTCATGGCGCGGGCCTCAAGGCTTGTCTGTCAGGTTTTTGCCGATCATCCGCACCAGGATGATCGCGGCGATATTGGCGATGATCACGGCGATCAGGCCGCCGGCCGAGGCCATGCCGACATCGAACTGCACCAGGGCCTGGTTGTAGATCAGGTACGCCAGGTTGGTCGAGGCATAACCCGGACCGCCGTTGGTGGTGGTGAAGATTTCGGCGAATACCGAGAGCAGGAAGATGGTTTCGATCATCACCACCACGGCAATCGGCCGGGCCAGGTGCGGCAGGGTCAGGTGCCAGAAGATCGCCACGGGACCGGCACCGTCCAGGCGTGCGGCTTCCTTCTGCTCCTGGTCCAGGGACTGCATGGCGGTCATCAGGATCAGGATGGCGAAGGGCAACCACTGCCAGGAGACAATGATGATGATCGACAGCAGTGGGTAATGGGCCAGCCAGTCCACCGGCTGGGCGCCGAACAGGCGCCAGAGAGCGGCGAGAATCCCCGAGACCGGGTGGAATATCAGGTTTTTCCAGATCAGCGCGCCGACCGTGGGCATGATGAAGAACGGCGAGATCAGCAGGACCCGGACGATGCCGCGACCGAGGAATTCGCTGGCTTCCAGCAGGGCCGAGATCAGTACGCCGAACACCACGCTGATCAGCAGCACGCTACCCACCAGCAACAGGGTGTTGGTGGCGCCGGGCAGGAAGCCCGAGTCGGTGAGGAAGTAGGTGTAGTTCTCCAGGCCGACAAACTGGTTTTCGCCCGGATAGAGCAGGTTGTAGCGGATCAGCGAAAAGTAAACGGTCATGCCCAGGGGCACGATCATCCACAGCAGCAACAGGCCGACTGATGGTGAGACCAGGAACCAGCCGGGATTGCGCAGACGGCTTTTGCGCAACGGCTGGGGTATATCCATATGGGCTTTGGCAGTGGAGGTATTCATGGTGTTCAAAACCGATTAGGTGCAAGGAGCGGGCAATCTGTAGGAGCTGGCTTGTCGGAACGCCGCATCGCAGCGATAGCGACCGAAAGGTTGCCGCAAGGCTCAAGGGCCTCATCGCCGGCAAGCCGGCTCCTACAGGGGACGGTGTGTCCCTGTTACTTCGGATAACCCGCGCGTTTCATTTCACGCTCGGTGAAGGTCTGGGCATCGGCCAGGGCCTTGTCGACCGTGGTCTGGCCGGTCAGTGCGGCGGAGAACTGCTTGCCGACCTGGGTACCGACAGCCTGGAACTCGGGAATGGTCACCAGCTGGATCCCGACATAAGGCACGGGCTTGGCGCTCGGGTCTTTCGGGTTGGCGGCTTTCAGCGATTCCAGGGTGATCCTGGCGAACGGCGCGGCCTTCATGTAGGCCTCGCTGTAGGTCGAGGCCCGGGTGCCCGGCGGTACGTTGGCGATACCGTCTTCCTTGGCGACCAGTGCCCCGTATTCCCTGGAGGTGGCCCAGCTGCTGAACGTCTTCGCCGCGTCCTTGGCCTTGGAACTGGTGGGGATCGCCAGGGCCCAGGAGTAGAGCCAGGCCGAACCCTTCTCGGTGACCTGGTGCGGTGCGTAGGTAAAGCCGACGTGATCGCTGACCTTGCTCTGGGTCTTGTCGGTGACGAAGGAGCCGGCCACGCTGGCATCGACCCACATGGCGCACTTGCCGCTGTTGAAGAGCGCCAGGTTTTCGTTGAAGCCGTTGCTCGAAGCACCGGGCGGGCCGGACTTCTTCATGGTCTCGACGTAGAAGTTCAAGGCGTTCTTCCACTCGGGGCCGTTGAATTCCGGTTGCCATTTCTCATCGAACCAGCGCGCACCATAGGCGTTGGCGACGGTGGTGATCAGCGCCATGTTCTCGCCCCAGCCGGCCTTGCCGCGCAGGCAGATGCCGTACTGCTCCTTCTCGGGATGGTTGAGCTTGGCGGCGAACTCGCCGATCTGTTCCCAGGTCGGCCGCTCGGGCATGGTCAGCCCGGCGTCCTTGAACAGGTCGGTGCGGTAGTAGGTCATGGAGCTTTCGGCGTAGAACGGCAGGGCGAACAGGGTGCCCTTGACCGACAGGCCGTCACGGACCGACGGGAAGACGTCGTCGATATCGTAGGCGGCGGGGAGGTTGGTCATTGGCTCCAGCCAGCCCTTGGCACCCCAGAGCGCGGCTTCGTACATGCCGATGGTCAGCACGTCGAACTGGCCGCCCTGGGTGGCGATATCGGTGGTCAGGCGCTGGCGCAGGACGTTTTCTTCCAGGACCACCCAGTTCAGCTTGATATCCGGATGCTCGGCCTCGAAGGTCTTCGAGAGCTTCTGCATGCGAATCATGTCGCTGTTGTTGACGGTGGCGATGGTCAGGGTCTGGGCGCCGAAACTGACGCCACTGATGGTCAGGCAGGTAGAGACGAGCAGAGCTTTTGCAATGGCTTTCATCGAACACTCCTCTTCTTGCGCGCAGTGGCGGTCGAAGGTCGGTTTATTGTTTTTGTGTCTTCCGGTGTCCAGGAAGAATCTGCAGATGATTACAGCCCTCAATCGCCGTGCTGACAAATCCTTGACGACACTTCAATCGATACTTTTTTGCACTGAGGCGGAATGTCGCAGGCCGGCGAAACAGTGGTTCGGGAGGGGATGGCCCGCAATCGGGGCTCGGAGAAGGGGTAAATCAGTACAGGTTTCACGGCAAAAAAGCGTCAGCCGCGCGCTCCCCGAGCGCCGATCGTTCCCACGCGGAGCGTGGGAACGATGGGGGTTGCCTAGCCGAGGTTCTGCTCGGTCAGGCGCTGCACCACCAGGCGTCGGTAATGCGAGGGGGTCATGCCCTTGAGCTGCTGGAAGCGCCGGTTGAAGTTGGAAATGTTGTTGAAACCGGACTCGAAACACACATCGGTCACCGGTTTGTCGCCGTCGGCCAGCAGTTCGCAGGACTTGCTGATCCGCAGGCGATTGACGAACTCGACGAAACAGCGCCCGGTGGCCTGCTTGAACACCCGGGAAAAATAGGTGGGCTTCATCCCCAGGTACTCGGCGACCTCTTCCAGCGGCAGTTCCCGGGCATAGTGGGCAAAGATGTAGTCCACGGCGCGGTTGGTGCGGTCGATATTGTTCTCGTCGGCCAGTTGCGGGGTGGTGGCACCGGAAAGCAACTGGTAGTCGGTGCAGCCGCTGAGCAGTTCCAGGAGGATCAGGAAGTGCCCCAGGCGCGTCACGCCCTGGGCGTCGGCGATACGCTGCATCAGCTGCGTGGCCTGGCGGATGGTGTCCTTGCAGCGGAATTCGATGCCGTACTGGGCCCGTTCGAGCAACGGCGTCAGGGTTTTCAGTTCGGCAAAGATCTGGTGTCCTTCCTCGAACAGCTCCTCGGTGAAGTTCACCAGCATGTCGCGCTTGGGCACCACTTCGTCCTCGGCCACCTGGCTGATCCAGTTATGAGGGAGGTTGGGGCCGGTCAGGAACAGGCTCTGCGGGTAGAAATTGCCGATATAGTCACCAATGAAGACCTTGCCGGAGCTGGCGACGATCAGGTGCAGTTCGTATTCCTTGTGGAAATGCCAACGCACCAGCGGGCAGGGAAAACCATGCTGGCGATAGATGATGGACAGGCCATTATGGTCGTCCATCAGTTCATAGGAAGGATCGGTGACGCGGGCTGTTCGGGTCATTGGAGGCGCTTTTATTGTTATCGCTGTCCGATAATGCCTCCTTCACGAGCCGGCTGCCAGCCTTGTGCGGACGGTCGCAGCGGAGCGGACCGACGGCCATGGCCTTGCGGCCCTTTATTCAGGAGCAAAACAGTGAAGACCGTTCTATTGATTGGAATCGGTTCCGGTCATCCGGAGCAGATCACCGTGCAGGCCATCAAGGCCCTGAACCGGGCCTCGGTCTTTTTCCTGCTGGACAAGGGCGAGGCCAAGGATGAGCTGGTGCGTCTGCGCAAGGAAATCTGCCAGCGTTATATCGAGCAGCCGGGGTATCGCCTGGTGCAGGTCAGCGATCCGGTCCGCGAAGATGCCGAGGCGTCCTATCGGGCCGGTGTCGAGCGTTGGCATGAACAGCGCGCCGAACTGTTTGCCCGGTTGATCGACGAAGAACTGGCCGAGAACGAGTGCGGCGCCTTTCTGGTCTGGGGCGAGCCGGGCTTGTATGACAGTACCCTGCGCATCCTCGATCGGGTCGTGGCCCTGGGCGGTCCGGCGTTCGACGTCGAGGTGATTCCCGGTATCAGCAGCGTCCAGGCCCTGGCGGCGCGCCATCGGATTCCCCTGAACCGCATCGGCGAACCGATCCGCATCACCACGGGACGACGCCTGGAAGCCGCCGACCTGGACAACGTGGTGGTGATGCTCGATGCGCATTGTGCTTTTGGTCAGTTCGCCGACCAGGCGCTGGAGATCTATTGGGGGGCGTACCTGGGGACCGAGGATGAACTGCTGGTAAGCGGCAAGCTGCATGAGGTGCAGGGGCGGATTCGCGAACTGCGCGAGGCCGCCCGGCTGCGCAAGGGCTGGATCATGGACACTTACCTGCTGCGACGGCCCCTGAATCCGGGCTAGTAAGTACTCCGGCATTGATCGGGCGGTTTTCCTGTATCTCTACGAGACGGTTCTTACAGAGGAAGGCAAGCGGTGTCGTTTAGTGTCCGCTGCATTCGAAAATCGCCCGTGAGACCCCCATAACGCCATGAGCACCGTACCCGGTATTGAACGATTTCAATGGCTGCCCCTGATGCTTGTCCTGGGGTTGGTCAGCTTGCCTGCGCTCGGGCAACCGCTGGTTGCGTTGTCCTACAGCGGCGGGGTGTTCAACATCGACCCGGCCACCCTGGAAACGACCTTGCTCCGGGACAATGGCGAAGTCTCGACCCTCAGTGCCCCGGCATTCCCCGAAACCGCCAGGGCCAGCGACCTGGCGGGCCGGCGCTGGCGTATTCGCAACGGCCGCGAGCGGTTCCAGGTCGAGGTCGGGATCGAGCAGGACGCCTTGCGCCTGTCGATACGGGCCGAGCAGCCGGGCCGGCTGGATTGGCCCAGACCCGTGGAAGCAAAGGCCATCGAGGCCCATGCCATACCGTTCGGCGAAGGCAGCTATATTCCTGGCGACGACCGGCAATGGCTGGACTGGCTGGTACGGCGCTATGAACCCGATGCGCTGAACGGGCGGCTGTCGATGCCGTTCTGGACCGAACTGCGCGCGGATCATTCGGTGACCTGGCTGGTGCAAACCCCGTTCGATACCCGCTTCAGCGTGATCGAGCAGGATGAACGGCCGCTGCCCCGACTCAGCCATCAGTTCAACCGGCTGGCCGAGGGGGCGGCGTATACCGTCAGCGTGGCGATCGGTCCACGGGATCCGTTGTACGGTGCGCGTTTCTATCGCCAGTGGCTGCTGGAGCATGACCGTTTCGTCTCGTTGAAACGGAAAATCGAGCGCCAGCCCCAGGTCGCCAGGCTGGGCGGCGCCCCGCATATCTATCTGTGGGGCGCCGGCCCCTTGAAAGCCGGAGATATCGCCGACTGGCCGGCGTTCCTCAAGTTCTTTGCCGCGCGCCGGGCCGATCCCCGGCATCTGGCCTCGCGGTTGTGGGAAGCCTTCGATCCGCAGGCGCGGGAAAGTTTTGTCGCGGCGCTGCTGGAGGCCGAGGCGGGGGACGCTGGCGTGTCGACCTTCGGCAGGATCGAGGTGACCCGGGCACTGAACAGCGCGTTGCAGCATGCGTTGCCGCCGGTACCGGTCGAGCCGTTGCCGGGCAATCACGATCCGGCGGCCAGCGTCGCCTGGGGGCATACGGTCCGCGAGCAACTGGTCGAAGCCTTCGGCCCGTGGCTGGTGGCGCCGCGCCGCTGGGGTGGCGGTCTGTCGCTCGACACCGTGGCCGCGCTGCAGCAAGCCGGCCTGACCAAGGCCTGGCTCGGCGCGGATGACTGGCGTGACGCCATGTGGCATCCCGAAGCGGTGGAAGCGGCGAAGGCCTCGGGATATCTGGTGGCCGTCTACGACAGCTATGGCAGCGCGCACCCTTCGAACCTGCGAGCGACCTGGGCCACGGCACAAATGGGCGATGAACTGGCGGCAGCCGGTTATCGCGACAGCAAGGGCGACAAGGTGCGCGGTTTCAGTGGCCGGGGCGTCTATGTCAACGCCCGGCTGGTCGAACCCTACGCACAACGGCGGATCTCCGCGGTGGCGCGGGCGGCACGCCTGAACAGCTATTTCCTCGATGTCGATGCGGCCGGCCCCGAACTCAAGGACTACACCCCCGGTCGGGAAACCAGTGAACGCGAAGACGCCGAAGCCCGGACCCGCCGGCTGTTGTATCCAGCCCGGGCGCTGGATCTGGTCACGGGCAGCGAAGGCGGGCTGGCGTCCTACGCGGCGAATATTGCCTACAGCCATGGCATCGCGACCCAGCCGTTTGCCTGGATGGACCCGGATATCGGCAAGAACAAGCAGTCGGCCTATTACCGCGGCGGCTACTGGCCGCCGGAAACGCCGGCCCTCTACTTCAAGCCCGTGCCCCTCAAGCCCTCGCTCGCCCGTTTCGTGACTTCCGCGCAGTTCCGGCTGCCGCTGTATCAACTGGTGCTCCACGACAGCCTGGTCAGCACGCACCACTGGGAATACAGCTCGTTGAAGTTTTCCAGCGAGCGCGAGCACACGGCATTGCTGCAACTGCTGTACATGGTGCCGCCGCTGTATCACCTCAATGATCGGGTGCTGGCGCGCGACCTGCCGTTCATCAGCGCCTATGACCGGGTGTTCCGGCCCTTGCACGAGCGCCTGTTCGTCGAACGCATGAGTGATTTCCAGGTGTTGTCGGCCGATCGCCAGTTGCAACGTTCGGTGTTCGCCGACGGCACCCTGATCACCGTGAACTTCAGCCAGAAAAGCCTGCGCTCGCCGGAAGGACGGCGACTGCCGCCACGTTCGGCGCTGATCCTGGTGCCGGACCAGGAACCGCAATTGATCGAGATCGCCCGGCTCTTCGCCGAGACGTGATGACGGATATGGCCTTCAGATCGTGCGGTTTTTCGCTTCGATCCACTGGGCCATGTACTGGGTGCTCTTGTGGTGATGATGACGCAGCATCGCGCCGGTGAAATTATCGCGGCGATGCCGGACCAGTTGTTGCCGGCACTGTTCGATGCGCGCCACCAGGGCCGGACCGTGGACGCGCCGGTCGTAACGGGCGGCCAGCAGGGCCTTGCCGTCGGCCTGGGCCTGCTGCCATGAAGATGGATCCTGGTACAACCGGACCGCTGCCTGTGCCAGGGCCTCGGCGCTGGTCGCGACAGCGCCTGGCCAGGGCAGGTCACCGTGCATCGCCTCGGCGCCAATCGGCGTGGTGACGTTCGGCGTGCCGCAGAGCATGGCATCGGCGAGCTTGCCCTTGATGCCGGCGCCAAAGCGCAACGGCGCCAGGCAGATGCGCGCGGCACTCATCACCTGCAGGGCATCCTCGGCCCAGTTCATCACATGAAAGCCTTGGGCGGGGTTGTGCAGCGCCGTCGCCTTGGGCGGTGTGTAGGCACCGTAGACATGCAACTGCGCGCCGGGCAATTGCTGGCGGATCAACGGCCAGAGGGTGGTTTTCATCCAGAGCACCGCGTCCCAGTTCGGTGCATGGCGGAAGTTGCCGATGCTGAGAAAATGCGCGCGATCCTCGAAGGGGGTGAACGCCACGGGCTGCTCGACCATCAGCGGGCACCAGTGCAGCAGGGCCGCTGGCAATCTGAACTGCTCGGTCAGCAGCCTGATCTCGACATCGGAAATCATCAGGCTCAGGTCCGAGCGATAGATCGCGGCGATCTCCCGTTGGGCCAGGTCGGTATCGCTCATCTGCCGGAACACTTCGTCCAGGTCGGGGGCGAACAGCGCCGTGAAATCGTTCGGGTCCGGATCGGCCTTCAGGCGTTCCCTGAGTTGCTGCTGGCGGGCATCGCGCAGGCTTTGCAGGTCCGAGGTCTCCAGCACGCGCAGGGCGCTGGGGCAATGTTTCTCGACCCGCCAGCCGAACTGCTCTTCCATCATGAAGCGGTCGAACAGCACCACATCCGGCTGCAACTCGCGGATAAAACCGTCGAAACTGCTGTTGTTGAGTTCGATGGCCTGTTCGGCGATGCCCAGGCCTTGCAGGTCGGCCTTGTGTTCGCCGACGCTGGCGGGGCTGGCGAAGGTGATGCGCCAGCCGGCCTCGAGAAAGCTTTCGAGGATCTGCATCATGTGCCCGCCGGCGGCCGAGGAACGGGGTTCGGGCCAGACATAACCGATAACCAGGACGTGGGTGGTGTCGGTGGCACTCATGGGCAGCAATTCCTTGAAGCGGGCAGGGCAGGAGAAGGGGCGCAATTAAACCACAGCGGCTGCCGAGATTGACCTGTTCCCATGCACTGCGTAGCCTTGCACGTTCGAGGTTCTTCGGCATCCGGCCGAAGCTAAGAAGGGAACGCGGTATGCCGCGGCTGCCCCCGCAACTGTGAACGGCTCGATAATCCTGCAAAGCCACTGCCTAGGGCGGGAAGGCGCGGGAATCGGCGTATCGGATTCATTCCGCCCGCCCGACCGTAAGCCAGGAGACCTGCCTCGTGACAGATTCTGACAGGGACTATACGAAACTGGCCGAGCGGCGATCAGGCAAGGCAGAAACAGGCGAGCAAGCGGAGTGTAGGGGCCTACATGAGGGCCTACATGAGCATTGCGAGCCTGTTTTTAACGCAGCATGATCGTCGCGCAGGCAGTTGCAGATAGTCCCGTAACCGGGCGGGGTGATCCGGAGACGAACTTTCCCGTGCCCTTCAGGGCGGCGGCTTTCGTCCCGTATGCCCGCTACTTTTGCCAAAGGGCATCCGATGAAAACACTGGCCAAACTTCCCGTCACCATCGTTACCGGCTTTCTCGGCTCGGGCAAGACCACCTTGCTGCGCCATATGCTGGACAACGCCCAGGGTCGCCGTATCGCGGTGATCGTCAACGAGTTCGGCGAACTCGGTATCGATGGCGAGATCCTCAAGCAGTGCTCCATCGGCTGCACCGAGGAGGAAGCCAACGGCCGTGTCTATGAACTGGCCAACGGCTGCCTGTGCTGCACCGTGCAGGAAGAGTTCTTCCCGGTGATGCGCGAGTTGGTGGCACGTCGCGGCGACCTCGACCATATCCTCATCGAAACCTCCGGCCTGGCACTGCCCAAGCCGCTGGTCCAGGCGTTCCAGTGGCCGGAAATTCGCAGTGCCTGCACCGTCGACGCGGTGATCACCGTGGTCGACAGCCCGGCCGTGGCCGCCGGTACCTTTGCCGCGTTCCCGGACCAGGTGGATGCCCAGCGCAAGCTTGACCCGAACCTGGACCATGAGTCGCCGCTGCACGAACTGTTCGCCGACCAACTGTCCAGCGCCGACCTGGTGATCCTCAACAAGGCCGACCTGATCAGCCCCGAAGACCTGGCCAAGGTCCGCCTGGAAGTGGCCGAAGAGCTGCCGCCGGCGGTGAAGGTCATCGAAGCCAGTAGCGGTCGCCTGCCACTGCACGTGTTGCTGGGGCTGGGCGCCGGTTCCGAGGAACATATCGACGGCCGCCACAGTCACCACGATCATCACCACGACGGTGACGACCATGATGACCACGACCACGATGCCTTTGACTCGATCTCCATCGAGCTGCCGCAAGCCGACGAAAGCCTGCTGCTCGATGCCCTGACCCAGTTGGTGGTGCAACATGGCATCCTGCGCATCAAGGGCTTCGCCGCGATCCCGAACAAGCCGATGCGCCTGCTGATCCAGGGCGTGGGCACGCGCTTCGACAAACACTTCGATCGCGCCTGGGGCGCCGACGAGCCGCGGGTCACCCGTCTGGTGCTGATCGGCCAGGAACTGGATGCCGCGCTGCTCGAATCGACCCTGCGCGCCGCACTGACGGCCTGACCCCATGCATCTGCTCAGGACCCAGCCCGGCGGCTTCGTGTCGGACGACAATATCGCCGACCTTGGACAAACCCCCGCCGAGCTGGTGATCCTGTGCAGCGGCGATTCCAGCCTGGCGTTGCTCGCCGAAGCGGCGCGGCAATTGCCGGACGACTACCCCAGCCTGCGTCTGGCCAACCCGATGCAGGTGCAGAATCATGCCTCGGTCGACCTTTATGTCGACCAGGTCTTGCAGCACGCCAAGGTCATCCTGCTGTCACTGCACGGCGGCATTGGCTATTGGCGTTATGGCATCGAGCGCCTGGTGCAACTGGCCGAGCGCGGCGTGACGCTGATCTTGGTGCCGGGCGACGACCGTCCCGACCCGGAACTGAGCGACCTGAGCAACGTCCCGGCGGTACAGGGTGAACGCCTCTGGCACTTCCTGCGCCAGGGCGGCCTGGGCAACGCCTTGCAGTTGTACCGTTGCCTGGCCAGCACCTGGCTGGGGCGCGACTACCCCTGGCAGGAACCGCGGACATTGCCGCGCACGGCGATCTACCACCCGCGGGTGGGCGACGCGCAACTGGCGGACTGGCGCGCCGATTGGCAGGCCGGTCTGCCGGTGGCGGCAGTGTTGTTCTATCGCTCGCATCTGCAGGCGGCCAACACCGCCTTTATCGATGTGTTCTGCCAGCGCTTGCAGAACGCCGGCCTGAACCCGTTGCCGATTGCCGTGGCGAGTCTCAAGGAGCCCGCTTGCCTGGCCGTGGTCGAGGACTGGCTGGACGAGGTCGCGGCGGCGGTGATCCTCAATACCACCGGATTCGCCCAGTCGAGCCCCGAAGCTCCGCACCTGCGTCCGTTTCGCCGCGATATCCCGGTGATCCAGGCGATCTGCGCCCAGGACAACGAGCCCGGCTGGCAGGCCAGCGAGCAGGGGCTGGGACCACGGGACCTGGCGATGCATATCGCCTTGCCGGAGCTGGACGGACGGATCATCAGCCGGCCCATCAGCTTCAAGGACCTGGCCTGGCGCAGCGAGCGCAGCCAGAGCGACGTGGTCTGCTACCGACCGCAGCCCGAACGCATGGACTTTGTCGCCGAACTGGCGCGCCGCTGGGTCGAACTGGCGCAAGTCGCCAATGGCGACAAGCGCATCGCGTTGATCCTGGCCAACTATCCGACCCGCGACGGGCGCATCGGTAACGGCGTCGGTCTCGATACGCCGGCGGCGGCGCTGAATATCCTGCGGGCGTTGCAGGCCCAGGGCTATCCGTTGGACGATGAGTTGCCCGTCAGCGGCACCGGGCTGATCCAGGCCCTGCTCGGCGGGGTCAGCAACGACCTCGACAGCCTCGACCTGCGGCCCTGCCACCAGAGCCTGGCGCTGGCGGACTACCAGGCGTTGTTCGAGCGCCTGCCCGAAGCCAATCGCCAGGCCGTGCTGGACCGCTGGGGGGATGCGCAAAACGATCCGATGTTTCGCGGCGGGCGGATGATGGTGGCCGGACTGCGTTTCGGCCTGACCTTTGTCGGCATCCAGCCGGCCCGGGGTTACCAGGTCGATGCCAGTGCGGTGTACCACGACCCCGACCTGGTGCCGCCCCACGGTTACCTGGCGTTCTATTTCTGGTTGCGTCACGTCTACGGTGCCCACGGCGTGATCCATGTCGGCAAGCACGGCAACCTGGAATGGTTGCCGGGCAAGGGCGTCGGCCTGTCGGAAAACTGCTGGCCGGATGCGCTGCTGGGGCCGTTGCCGAATATCTACCCGTTTATCGTCAACGATCCGGGCGAGGGCGCCCAGGCCAAGCGTCGCACCCAGGCAGTGATCATCGACCACCTGATGCCGCCGTTGACCCGGGCCGAAACCTACGGGCCGTTGCGTGACCTGGAACTGCTGGCCGACGAGTACTACGAAGCGCAGTTGCTCGATCCACGCCGCGCCCGGGAGTTGCAGCGGGATATTCTCAGACTGGTCCGCGAGACCCGCATCGACCGCGAACTGCAACTGGATGCCGGGCTCGACAGCGAAGCCGACGCGGCGATCTGGCTGCCGCGCCTGGACACCTACCTCTGCGACTTGAAGGAGTCGCAGATTCGCGATGGCCTGCACGTCTTCGGCGAATCGCCGGACGGGCGCCTGCGCATCGATACCCTGCTGGCGCTGCTGCGGATTCCCCGCGGCGACGGTCGGGGCGCCCAATCGAGCCTGCTGCGAGCCCTGGCCAAGGCCTTCGAGCTGGGCTTCGACCCGCTTGATTGTGCCCTGGCCGAGCCCTGGACCGGCAGCCGCCCCCAAGCCTTGCAGGCGCTCAGCGAGCAAGCCTGGCGTACGGCCGGCGACAGCCGCGAGCGCCTGGAGCTGTATGCCGCGCAACTGATCGAGCAGTCCCTGGAAGGGTCGGCCGCCGTGCCGGATACGCCACCCTGGACCGATGTACGCAGCATTATCGAGGGCTTGTCGAGCACCGTCGCGCCGCGCCTGGATGCCTGCGGTCCGGCCGAGATGCAAGGACTGCTGGCGGCCCTGCAGGGGCGCTTCGTGCCGGCCGGGCCCAGCGGCGCGCCGAGTCGCGGGCGCCTCGACGTACTGCCCACCGGGCGTAATTTCTTTTCCGTGGATGTGCGCAACCTGCCGACCACCACGGCCTGGCGGATCGGCTTCCAATCGGCCAACCTGATTCTCGAACGGCACCTGCAGGACCACGGCGATCACCTGCGCCAGCTCGGCCTGTCGGTCTGGGGCACGGCGACCATGCGCACCGGTGGCGACGATATCGCCCAGGCCATGGCGTTGATGGGCGTGCGTCCGGTCTGGGCCACGGGCAGCCAGCGGGTCGATGACTTCGAGATCCTGCCGCTGAGCCTGCTGGACCGCCCGCGGGTGGACGTCACCCTGCGGGTCTCGGGGTTCTTCCGCGATGCCTTCGCCAATCTGATCCGCCTGTTCGACGCGGCGGTACAGGCCGTGGCGGCACTGGACGAGCCCGCGGACATGAACCCGCTGGCGGCCAAGGTGCGCCACGAACGCGAGCAACTGCAGGCCGAGGGGCTCGATGCGCAGCAGGCTGCGCGCCAGGCCGGCTGGCGGATCTTCGGCGCCAAGCCGGGGGCCTATGGCGCCGGTGTGCAGAACGCCATCGATGGGCGCTTGTGGCAAAGCCGCGACGACCTCGCCGAGGTCTACCTGAACTGGGGGGGCTACGCCTACGGCGGCACCGACGAAGGCACGGCCGCCAGGGACCTGTTTGCCCGCCGCCTGAGCCAGGTGCAGGCGGTGCTGCAGAATCAGGACAACCGCGAGCACGACCTGCTCGATTCCAACGATTACTACCAGTTCCAGGGTGGCATGCTGGCAGCCGTGGAAAGCCTCAGTGGCGAAAGCGCGGCCAGCTACCATGGCGACCACAGCCAGCCGGACCTGCCGAAGGTGCGCACCCTCAAGGAAGAGCTGAACCGGGTGATCCGTTCCCGGGCAGCCAATCCGAAGTGGATTGACGGGGTCAAGCGCCACGGTTACAAGGGCGCCTTCGAGCTGGCGGCGACGGTCGACAACCTGTTTGCCTTCGATGCCACGACGCATTTGATCGACGACCACCAGTACGCCTTGCTGGCCGATGCCTATCTGCTCGATGCCGATACCCGCGAGTTTGTCCGCGAGCACAATCCCCATGCCTTGCGGGATATGACCGAGCGCATGCTGGAGGCCCAGCAGCGTGGCTTGTGGAGTGAGCCGGGGGACTATCGCGAGGCCCTGGAAAACCTGCTGCTGGATATAGAAGAAGATTCCTGAGGTATATGGACAATGAGTGACTCCCCGCATTTCCCGCTGTCGGCGGTGGTCGGTGCCGATGCGCTGAAGCTGGCGCTGTGCCTGACCGCCATCGATCCGAAGATCGGTGGCGTGCTGATCGAGGGGCCGCGCGGCATGGCCAAGTCGACCCTGGCCCGGGGGCTGGCGGATCTGCTCGCCAGCGGACAGTTCGTCACCCTGCCGCTCGGCGCCACCGAGGAGCGCCTGGTCGGCACCCTTGACCTGGATGCGGCCCTGGGCGAAGGCCGGGCGCAGTTTTCCCCGGGCGTGCTGGCCAAGGCCGATGGCGGTGTGTTGTACGTCGACGAGGTCAACCTGCTGGCCGATCATCTGGTGGACCTGCTGCTCGATGTGGCGGCCAGCGGTACCAACCTGGTCGAGCGCGACGGTATTTCCCATCGGCACGCGGCGCGTTTCGTGCTGATCGGCACCATGAACCCGGAAGAGGGCGAGTTGCGTCCACAACTGCTCGATCGCTTCGGCCTGAACGTGGCGCTGAGCGGCCAGCCGCTGCCCGGCGAGCGCGGGCAGATCATTCGGCGCCGGCTGGACTTCGACAACGATCCCGAGGCGTTCTGCGAGCAGTGGGAACAACAGCAGCAGGCGCTGCGCCAGCGTTGCGAACAGGCGCGGGCCTTGTTGCCGGCCATTGCCCTGGATGACCAGGCCCTGGCCGAGATCACCGAGCGCTGTTTTGCCGCCGGGGTCGATGGCCTGCGCGCCGATCTGGTCTGGCTGCGGGCGGCGCGCGCCCACGCCGCCTGGCGCGGTGGGCAACGGATTGCCGAAGAGGATATCGAAGCGGTCGCCGAGTTTGCCCTGCGTCATCGGCGCCGGGAAATCCCACCGTCGGCACCGGCATCGAATCCCGCCGGCGCTGCGCAAGGTGAATCGAGCCCGGCCCAGGGCCAGGGTCAATGGGGCGAGTTGCCCGCCCAGGTACTGCCGGTGGGGGCTCGTCGGGAAATCCCGAGCTGGCCAAAAAAGCCTTAGGCATTCGCCCTCGACCGACGCCGGGGGCGAATGCCAGGGTTGGTGCGGGCCGGGTGCCGAAAGGACGCCAGGGCGCGGCAAGGGCCGGGGAAGACGGGGCGATCAGTTGGGTCGAGACCTTGCTGGGCGGCCGACCACGAGTGCGACGTGACTTGCGTTTCCGTCCGCGCAGCAGTTCGCCCCATGAATTGTGGCTGGTGATTGTCGATGCCTCGGCGTCCATCCGCCGACATCAGGCCCTGAGCGATGCCAAGGGCCTGCTGGCGCAACTGTTCGACGATGCCTATCGCCAGCGCGCGCGCCTGGCGTTATTGACCGCCAGCGGTCAGCGACCGCACTGGCAGATCCAGGGCCTGAAGGCGTCCAGTGGCTTGCGCGGTTGGCTGGAGGCCCTGGGAGCGGGCGGCGGCACACCCTTGCTGGCGGCCTTGCAGGAGGCGGGCGAGTGGTTGGCACTGCGGCAAAAGCGCTTTGCCCTGGAGCAGCAACGGGTGCTGGTGCTGACCGACGGCCGCCTCAAGGCCTGGACGGCCCCGGCGCCGTTCAACTGCCCGACCCTGCTGATCGACCTGGAAAAAGCGCCGATCCGCCTGGGCCGGGCGCGGCAGCTGGCCAGTGAGCTCGCGGCCGACTACCGGCATATCGAGTCCCTGGGCCTGCCATCGAACAGCTGAAACGCCACTTCAGGATGCCCGTCGCCGGGAACGATCAGACTACCGCGATCTCCACCGCATCGCCGACCCAGCGCACCGGCCACACCCGTAGCTGCTGCTCCGGGTACTCCAGGCACATGCCATCCTCGAGATTGAAATGCTGCTTGTACAACGGCGAGGCGATCACCGGCTGGCCCTTGATATTGCCGACGATGCCGCGGCCGATCACATTCGCCCCGGACAGCGGGTCGCGGTTGTCGATGGCATACAGGGTGCGGCCCTGCGCCTCGTCGGGCAGGTAGAACAGGGCCACCTGGGCGCAGTGGAACCAGACCACCACGCCGGAGTTTTCCACCAGGTCCTCGCGGCGGCAGACCGCCTGCCACTGGAAGTCGTTGGCAAAGCTGTGTTGTGCTGTCGGCTGGCCCATCAGACCACCTCCTCATGAGCGGGAATCAGGTTGAGTTCGTGTGCGCGCACCGGCCGGCGCTGCTCGCGCTCCTTGACAAAGTGGATGTCCGGATCGCCGCGCTGGTCGTTGACGAAGGTGCGGAAGCGCTTGAGTTTTTCCGGGTCGCTGACCGCGTTGGCCCACTCGCATTCGTAGCGGTCGACCACCAGTTGCAGCTGGCTTTCCAGCTCGGCGGCCAGGCCCAGGCTGTCGTCGATGATCACCGCCTTGAGGAAATCGAGGCCGCCTTCCAGGTTTTCGCGCCAGACCGAGGTCCGTTGCAGGCGGTCGGCAGTGCGGATGTAGAACATCAGGAAACGGTCGACGTAGCGGATCAGGGTCTCGTCATCGAGGTCGGTGGCGAACAGTTCGGCGTGGCGCGGGCGCATGCCGCCGTTGCCGCAGACGTACAGGTTCCAGCCTTTCTCGGTGGCGATCACGCCGATGTCCTTGCTCTGAGCCTCGGCGCATTCGCGGGTGCAGCCGGACACCGCCAGCTTGAACTTGTGCGGCGCGCGCAGGCCCTTGTAGCGATTTTCCAGGAGCAGGGCCATGGCCACGCTGTCCTGCACGCCATAGCGGCACCAGGTGCTGCCGACGCAGGATTTCACCGTGCGCAGGGATTTGCCGTAGCCGTGGCCGGTTTCGAAGCCGGCGTCGATCAGTTCGCCCCAGATCTGCGGCAGCTCATGCAACTGGGCGCCGAACAGGTCGATGCGCTGGCCGCCGGTAATCTTGGTGTAGAGGTCGTATTTCTTCGCCACGGCGCCGAGGGCGATCAGTTTGTCCGGGGTGATTTCGCCGGCGGCGATGCGCGGGATGATCGAATAGGTGCCGTTCTTCTGCATGTTGGCCATGAAGGTGTCGTTGGTGTCCTGCAGCGGCACCAGCGCCTTGTCCATGATCGGCCGGTTCCAGCACGACGCGAGGATCGAGCCCACCGCCGGCTTGCAGATATCGCAACCGGTGTGGCCCTTGCCATGCTGGGCGAGCAGGGCTTCGAAGGTTTCGATCCGGCCCACCCGCACCAGGGCATAGAGTTCCTGGCGGGTGTAGGCGAAGTGTTCGCAGAGGCTCTTGTCCACCGCCACGCCACGGGCGATCAGCTCATGCTCGAAGACCTGCTTGAGCAAGGCGCTGCAACCGCCGCAGCCGGTAGCCGCCTTGGTCTGCGCCTTGAGGGCCGACAGATCGCTGCAACCGGCGTCCACCGCGCAGCAGATCGCACCCTTGGTGACGTTGTGGCAGGAACAGATGGTCGCGGTCTCGGGCAGTGCGTCGGCACCCAGGGCCGGCGCGCCTTCGCCCACGGGCAGGATCAGGCTGGCGGGGTCCTGGGGCAGGGCAATGGCGTTCTGCACGTACTGCAACAGGGTGTCGTAGTAACTGTTGTCACCCACCAGTACCGCACCGATGACTTTCTTGCCCTCGGCATCGACCACCAGGCGCCGGTAACTGGCATTGGCCTCGTCGATAAAGCGATAGCTGCGTGCACCGGGCGTCGCACCGTGGGCATCGCCGATGGAGCCGACATCGACACCGAGCAGCTTGAGCTTGGTCGACATGTCGGCACCGGTGAAGGTGTCGAAGGCTTCTCCGGCCAGGCGTGCGGCGACATTGCGCGCCATGCTGTAGCCCGGCGCCACGAGGCCGAAAACGCTGCCGTTCCACGAGGCGCATTCACCGATGGCAGAGATGGCCGGATCGCTGGTCTGGCAGTGCGAGTCGATGACGATGCCGCCCCGCGGGGCGATCTCCAGGCCGCTGTTGCGTCCCAGCAGGTCCTGCGGGCGAATCCCCGCGGAGAACACGATCAGATCGGTTTCGAGAAATTCACCACCGTCGAAATTCATCCGATAGCGATAGTCCTCGCCAGCCACGATTTCCTGGGTCGCGCGGGACAGATGGACGCCGACGCCAAGGCCTTCGATCCGGGCCTTGAGCGCGGCGCCGCCGTCATGGTCCAGTTGCACCGGCATCAGCCGGGAGGCGAACTCCACCACATGGGCTTCGAGGCCGAGGGACTTGAGGGCGTTGGCCGCCTCCAGTCCCAGCAGGCCGCCGCCGACCACCACGCCACGACGGGCATCGCTGGCCGCGGCACGGATCGCATCGAGATCGTCGAGGGTCCGGTAGACCAGGCGGGCCGCACCTTCGGAGCCGGGAATCGGCGGCACGAAGGGGTAGGAACCGGTGGCGAGAATCAGTTGGTCGTAGGCCTGGCGTCCGGAGCGAGTGACGATCTCCTGGTGCTCCCGGTCGATTTCGAGGACTTCGGCCCCCAGGTGCAGGTTGACCCCGTGGCGCTCGTACAACCCCGGTTCGCCCAGGGCGAGGGCATGGGCATCCTTGCCGGCAAAATACTCGGAGAGGTGCACGCGGTCATAGGCCGCTTGCCATTCCTCGCCATAGACATGCAGCTCGAAGTGCATCAGGGCACCGCGTTCGATCAGTTGTTCGACGCAGTGATGCCCGACCATGCCATTGCCAACGATCACCAGTTTCTTGCGGCGTTCGACATTCACGATAGCGTTCATGGAAGTTCCTCGGATCACGGCCAATCACGGCTGGCCCAGCAGAAAAAAAAGCAAAAAAAAACGCCTGGAGCCGAAGCTCCAGGCGCCTTTGCCTGGTGTTTGTTCCTGTTCTGTGAGTGATCGCCGTTGACCACCTGAACGGTCTGCCTGGTCATTCATGGCAGAGAGTAACGGGATAAAAGCAGGGAGCGTGCCAAGTGCCGGTTTGCCGGGTTACTTCAGTAGCGGCGCCGGGCTCGGGTTGAAAAGTGAACCTTGTTGGTGCGTATTTCGCTCGGGTCGCCAGTTATGGGGCGTCCTTGCGGCCGCTTTCGCGGGCAAGCCCGCTCCCACAGGGTTGGCGTCGTACACAACATTCAGTTTCAACGCGAGCAAGCATTCAATACACATCCCGCACATAACGCTTGTCCGCCGCCAGGGCGCTGACATAGGCCACGGCCTCGTCGGCATCCAGTCCGCCATGGCTGCGTACCACCTGCTTGAGTGCCGCGTCGACATCCCGCGCCATGCGGCTGGCATCGCCGCAGACATAAAAGCCCGCGCCTTCCTCCAGCCAGGCCCAGAGCTGCGCGCCTTGCTCGATCATGCGTTGCTGCACGTAGATCTTCTGCGCCTGGTCCCGGGAGAACGCGGTATCGAGCCGTTGCAGATGGCCTTGCTCAAGCCATGCTTCCAGTTCCTCGCGGTAATAGAAGTCGCTGGCGGCATGCTGTTCGCCGAAGAACAGCCAGTTCTTGCCCGTGGCGCCGATGGCCTGGCGCTCCTGCAGAAAGGCGCGGAACGGTGCCACGCCAGTGCCCGGACCGACCATGATCATCGGCGCCCGGGGATCGGCGGGCGGGCGGAAGTTGGCCGACTTCTGGACGAAGATCGGCACCTCCAGGCCCTCGGCGCGGTCGGCGAGAAACCCCGAGCAACTGCCGGAACGCGACTGTCCGGCATGTTCGTAGCGTACGGTGGAAACCGTCAGATGGACTTCGCCGGGATGCACCTTGGGGCTCGATGAAATGGAGTACAGCCTGGGTTGCAGGGGTTTCAGGCAATCCACCAGTTCCTGCGGCCCGAGGTCGACCTGCAACTCGCGCAGCAGGTCCGCCGGTTGCCGGCCCCAGAGCCAGTCCTTGAGTTCGGTCTTGTGTTCGTCGGCCAGCAGGCGCTTGAGTTGCGCACTGCCGGAACGCTGAAACACCAGTTGCAGCAGCGCCGGACTGATCCGGCCGATTTCCAGATGGCGACTCAGGGCCTCTTCCAGTGGCATCGGGGTCTGGTCCTTGATGGTCACCACGGCGTCGGCCCGGGCTGCCAGGCAGGTCATCAGCTGTTCCACCTGTCGCGGGCAATGGCTGGGCCAGACGCCCAGGGCATCGCCGGCCTGGTAGTCGAGGCCGCTGTCGCCAAGGTCGAAGATGAACTGGCGGGTCTCCTTGCCGGCCTCGGGGCCGCTGAGCAGGCGGTTGTGTTTCAGGCGTGCGGCCAGGGGTTGCTGGCGACTGTAGCGAGTCGGGGCGGGCACTGCCGCGGGTTTTTCGGACAGCGCCGAGTCGAGCTTCTCCAGCCAGGCGCCGGCCGGCTCCTGGTAGTCCGGCTCGCAATCGACCCGAGGGGCCAGGCGCTGCGCCCCGAGGCTGTGCAGACGTTCATCGAGCTTGCGGCCGAAACCGCAGAACTGGTCATAACTGGAATCACCGAAGGCCAGCACGGCAAAACGCAGGTTCGCCAGGCTCGGGGCGTTGTCCGCCGCCAGGGCCTGCCAGAAGGCATGGGCATTGTCCGGCGGATCGCCGTCGCCAAAGGTGCTGGTCAGCAGCAACGCACGACCGGTCTGGCTCAGCTCCTGGGCCTGGATACTGTCCATCGATGCCAGCCGGACCCGATGACCTTTCTGTTGCAGGCGCTCGGCGGCTGACTTGGCGAAGGCCTCGACCGTACCGGTCTGGGATGACCAGAGCAGCAGCAAGGGTGGCTCTTCGGCTGCTGGAGAACTCGCCGTGACCTGTTCCTGGGGCGGCTCATGACGGGCGAACAGGCCGGCGAGGATGCCTTCGAGGATCAGCCGATTGCCCGGCTGCAACGGCGCATTGGCCGGCAGCGCCGGCACGCCGGCGACGGCCTGACTGCTGCGCAGTCCCAACAGGAAGCCTTGCAGGTAGAGATTCTCGCTGGGAGCCAGTTGAATACTGGGCGGCGTGTCGAGCCCGAGGATCCGGGCCAGGGCTTGGGTCTGCATCGTGTGCGGGGCCTCCGTGCGCGAGGGCAAGGGCAGGGGATCAGGCTGGGATGTCTCGACCCGGCTCAGGGTCACGGCGCTGAACTTGAATTCCGGTTGCAGGGAAATCGGGTCCACGGCATCGCTGGTGACGGCATTGATCGCCAGGTCCTCGCCGTAGACATCGTTCCAGTGGAAGGGCGCGAAGCAGTTGCCGGGCAACACCCGTTCGCTGATCTGTGCCGGCAATACCGCGCGACCACGGGCCGAACGGATTTCGACAGCGTCCTTTGCCGCGATCCCCAGGCGTGCCGCATCGAGCGGGTTGAGCTCGACAAAGGGGCCGGGATTGAGTTTGTTCAGGGTCGCGACCTTGCCGGTCTTGGTCAGGGTGTGCCATTGGTGTTGCAAGCGCCCGGTGTTGAGGACCATCGGGAAGCGGTCGCCGGGCTGATCGGCCGCCGGCTGCCAGGGGCGGGCGAAAAACATCGCCTTGCCGCTCGCGGTGGGGAACAGCAGGCGCGGGAAACTGCCATCGGCGGCCGGCTGGCGGGCTTTGCCGAGGCCGTCGTTCAGATAGCGGATCGGGTTGCGGTCGTGTAGCTGATCCGGTCCGCAGGGCCACTGCAACGGGGTCTGCTCCAGTCGTTCGTAACTGACGCCCCGCAGGTCGTAGCCGGTCTTCGGGTTCCAGGCCCGCTTGATCTCCTCGAACACCTCGGCGGCGCTGGCGTAGCTGAACGCGTCGGCATAACCCATTTCACAGGCTACCCTGGCGATGATCTGCCAATCGGGCAGGGCCTGGCCCGGGGCGTCCACGGCCTTGCGCATCAGGGTCAGGTTGCGCTCGGAATTGATCATCACCCCCTGGGCCTCGGCCCATAAGGCCGCCGGCAACAGGATGTCGGCGTAGCCATTGGTCTCGGTATCGAGAAAGGCATCCTGGGCAATCACCAGCTCGGCGGCCTGGAGTCCGGCGATCACTTTCTGCCGATTGGGCAGCGAGGCCACCGGATTGGTGCAGATGATCCAGCAGGCCTTGACCTTGCCGGCCTGCATGTCCTCGAACAGCGCGACGCTGCCGCCGCCCACCGTCTGGCTCAGGCTGCCACGGGGGATCTGCCAGAGGTCTTCGATGAAATCGCGGTCGGCGGCCACCAGCGCCGAACGCTGGCCGGGCAAGCCGGGGCCCATGTAGCCCATTTCCCGGCCGCCCATGGCGTTCGGCTGGCCGGTCAGGGAGAACGGGCCGCTGCCCGGGCGGCAGATCGCCCCGGTGGCCAGGTGCAGGTTGCACAGCGCATTGGTGTGCCAGGTGCCATGGGTGCTCTGGTTCAGGCCCATGGTCCAGCAACTCATCCACTCGGCGGCTTCGCCGATCCACTGCGCGGCCTGGCGGATCTGCGCCTCGGGCAGGCCGGTCAGCGTCGCGACCCGTGCCGGGCCGTAGTCCTCGAGAAAGTCCGGGAGGGCTTCCCAGCCCTCGGTAAAGGCCTCGATAAACGCCGGGTCGGTGTGGCCGTTTTTCAGCAGCAGGTGCAACAGGCCGTTGAGCAATGCCAGGTCGCTGCCCGGCCTGATCTGCAGGAACAGGTCGGCCTTGTCGGCGGTGGCGTTGCGCCGCGGGTCGACGACGATCAGGCGTGCCCCGGACTTGAGGCGATCCATCAGGCGCAGGAACAGGATCGGATGACAATCGGCCATGTTCGCGCCGATGACGAAGAACAGATTGGCCTTGTCGAAATCCTGGTAGGAGCCCGGCGGGCCATCGGCTCCCAGCGACAGTTTGTAGCCGGCCCCGGCGCTGGCCATGCACAGGCGCGAGTTGGACTCGATCATATTGGTCCGGACAAACCCCTTGGCCAGTTTGTTGGCCAGGTACTGGGCTTCCAGGGACATCTGCCCGGAGACATAGAAGGACAACGCGTCGGGGCCGTGTTCCTCGAGGATGGCCTTGAGCCGGCGGGCGGTTTCGCTGATGGCCTGGTCCATGCCCACCTGGCCCGGGTCGCGTTTGCGTTCGTGGCGGACAAAGGCCTGCTCCATCCGCCCGGAATGGTTCAGCGGCTGGGCGCAGGTGCTGCCCTTGGTGCAAAGACGCCCGAAGTTGGTCGGATGTTGCTTGTCGCCGCTGACCTTGATCACCTGATTGTCGCGGACCTCCATGACGATGCCGCAGCCGACACCGCAATAAGGACACACGCTGCGCACGGTGGTATGGGTCATGGTTTCCCCCAGCAGTTCCCGGAAATGAAAAAGGCGCTGTGTCGCACTCCGTCGAAACGGGGCAACACGGCGCCTTTGTCGTGAAATCAGCCGTCAGCGTTGACGGTGGTTGTTCCGATGACTGCAAGGCTCGCGCCAAGTGGTCGGTGCCCGCGGCGAGCAGGCGGGTTCTTCGCGGGCAAGCCCGCTCCCACAGGGACCTCGCTGCCTTTGTGGGAGCGGGCTTGCCCGCGAATGGCCGCCGCGCCGTCCGGCTCAAGTTGCACCGTGCACGACTGCGCAACCCGGTATCCGCCCCAGCTTGGGGCAGAAAACTCAGCGCCGGGCGGAAAACACCTCGCCGATGCTGCGGCGTTTCGCCTGGGCTTCACAGGTGATGATCAACTGCTCCAGGTCCTCGGGGGTGACATCGATGAACTCTTGCATCTGCGCCAGGGCGTGTTCCAGGTCGGCGCGGGTGATGCCCGGTGGCTCGCCCGGTACATGGCTGGCGATAAAGGTGCCCGGCGGCTCGACATGCACCTTTGGGTAACGCACCCGGGTCAGGTTGTTGTAGCCGATGGCAATCAGCAACAGGCACAGCGCCGAGAGCATCACCGGTTCCAGGACCTGCCAGCCCAGCGCCACGGTGTCCGGGTCGGCGATCACCATCAGCAGGGCCAAAGCCCCGGCCGGCGGATGCAGGCAACGCAGCAGGCACATCGCGAGCAAGGCGAGGCCCACCGCCAGGCTGGCGCTGCCCAGGCCGCGATCGAGGAAATGCACCACCAGTAGCGACACCAGCGTGGCGCAGCCGTAGCTGCCGATGATCGACCAGGGCTGGGCGAGGGCGCCCGAGGACACGGCGAACAACAACACTGCCGAGGCGCCCAGCGGGCCGATCAGGTGCAGGGCCACCGGCAGGCCGAACAGCTGGGCACAGGCCCAGACACTGAACAGCGTGCCGAGGGAGACGCCGATGGCGGCACGGCTCCATTCGCTGGGGCGGGTGTTGAGGGCGGCGGGCAACAGGCGGCGTGACCAGCGGGCAAACATGGCGAGAACGGTCCACTTCAGGTTCGACGGAAAAAAAGAAGGGCTTGTGCGCCTGGCGCAAAGCCCTTTCAAAGTTCCAACATTTGGGGGAGGAACCAGCACAGTGTGCCGCGCCGGCGAACCGCTGGCTAATTCATAATAATGCGCCTTAAGTGCATTATTTTTGCAGTGAAGGGATGCCGCGACCGGCGAGGAAACACAGGCAGCCGCCCAGTGCCGTGAGGCCGCTGAGCACATAGAACATGGTGGTGGCCGGCGTGTTGATCAGCAGATAGCCGCAGATCACCGGGCTCAGGGCACCGCCCAGGGCCGCCAGGTTCTGCGCGCCGAGGTAGCTGCCGCGCAGGTTTTCCGGGGCGATGGTATCGATGAACAGATACTCCGCCGGGTAGATGATCATTTCGCCGAGGGTGAAGATGAACATCGCGATGCACCAGGACACCAGGTTGGTGGCGTAGCTGAAACCGATCAGGCCGACGATGAAGAAGGTGGTGCCGACGCCGATCCAGTAGCGCAGTTGCTCGCGCTTGAGAAAGCGGCCGATCTGGTATTGCAGCAGGATCACGCTGATGGCGTTGCAGGCGAGGATCGCCGACATGGTGGTCAGGGCATCCTGGTTGCTGTGGGTCACCAGCAGGAACTGCGACAGGTACAAGGTGTAGCGCCCGTGGACGATAGTGTTGAGCAGGCTGCCGCAGGTGAACATGATCAGCGTGCGGTCGCCGCGCAGGGTCGACAGGGTGCCGAGAAAGCTCGCCGGCTTGCCGATCAGGGCCTGGGCGTGGGGGGCGATGCCGAACATCAGGAACATGCTGGAGAAGGCGATCCCGGCGGCGATCAGGAACGGTGCCTGCGGCTGGACCCCGGCGATGACCACGCCGAGCATGGGGCCGGTGGCGTAGCCGACATTGGTCAGGGTGTAGCGCAACGAGAACACCTTGGCCCGCTGCCCCATGGGCAGGTTTTCGCTGATGATCGCCTTGGAACCGATCAGGAACAGCGCCGAGGCGGTTTCGGTGATGATCAGGGTCAGGGTGGTCAGGTACAGGTCCTGGGCAAAGGTCAGCAGGGTGAAGCCGATGGCGCTGGAGAGCATGGCCAGGATCAGCAGCCGGCGCTTCTCCAGGCGGTCGATGACATAACCGCCGTAGAGCGACATCAGGGTCGCGATAAAGACCGCGATGCCCAGCAGCAGGCCGACATCCTGCTGGTTCAGGCCCAGCTTGCGGCTGAGGAACAGGGTCAGCAGCGGGCTGGTGATCGCGCGGCTGACGACGATGGTCACGGAGCAGATCATCAGCCGGCGGATAACGAGGGAGTAGTTGGCCACGGTGGTGCTTATGTCCTTGTTCGATTGTGTCGTCTTGCACGGCCCTTGCAGGAGCCGGCGTGCCGGCGATGGCGACCGATCAGGTCGTGCAAGGCTCACGGGCCCATCGCCGGCACGCCGGCTCCCACAATGTCCGCGTTTCCTCAGGCCGCATCGTGCTCCATCAGGAGGCTGACCGACTCCAGTTCTTCCAGTCGCCACACCTGTTCCAGCAGGACTTCGGCCCGCGCCCTGGGCATCGTCCGGGTTGCCAGGCTGAAAAACTTGTCCTGCAAGCCGGCGTCGCTCAGCGGATTGCCCGGCGCGCCCAGGGGCACCTCGACACAGATCCGCGCCTCGCGCCCGTCGGTGGTGCGCAGCCGCACCCAGGGTTCGCCGGCGTCGGACAGTTGCGGGTCGACTTCCAGATGGATCCGCGACATCCAGCGGGCGATGTCCGGCGAGCGGCGGTTTTCCTCGCTATAGGCTTCCAGGCGTACATGCCCGAATGCCAGGCGCGCCGCCAGGGCGTAGGGCAGGCTCATCTGCGCGCCGGCCAGCGAACGGGCGTCGCGTGCGCCGCACATGTTCTCCAGGAAGCCGCACAGCGACACCTCGACGCTTTCGACTTGCCGGGCTTCGACCTGCAATTGATCCAGCAGCAGCCCGACCGCGTCGATGGCCGAATGAGTACCCCGGCAGGAGGCATAAGGCTTGATCGAACAGCGCGCGAGTTTCCAGACCTGGCCCAGGCCGTCCTCCAGCGCGGCGGGCCGAGCCTGTTCCCCGGCCAGGGTCTGCAGGAAACCACCCCAGACATCGTCGAACACCTGGCCGGGGCCGCTGATGCCCTCGCGGGCGAAACGCGCCGCCAGCAACCCGCCTTCGGCGGCGCGTCCGCTGTGCAGGCGCTTGCTTTGCGAGCCGTCGTGGATAAACGCCCAGAGTCCGCCGCTGAAACTGGCGGCGATGCCCAGCGCCGACGTCATCTGTGCGGCATCCAGGCCGAAGAGCCGACCGCAGGCCGCGGCCGCGCCGAACACCCCGCAGGTCGCGGTGGAGTGCCAGCCGGCACCGTTGTGCTGCTCGTAGCCGCCGCAGGCCTCCAGTACCCGGCGGCCGACTTCGTAGCCGATCACCACGGCACAGATCAGTTCCTTGCCGCTGACGGGCTCGCTACAGCCACTGACGGCTGCCATCACCGCCGGCAACACCACGGCGCCGGAATGGTCGCAGCCACCGGTATCGTCCAGTTCCAGGGCATGGGCGGCGATGCCGTTGAGCAGCGCGGCCTGGCTGGCCTGGGTACGCAAGCCGGTGCCCCAGATTGGCGCGGGGCCATCAGGCGCCAGGTCCAGGGCGCGCCGGACGCCGAGCGCGACTTCGCTGTCGGCCCCGGCGAGGGCCGCGCCGAAGGTGTCGAGGATATGCCGTTTGGCTTGTTCGACCAGGGCGGCGGGCAGGTCTTCGAAACGGCTTTCAACACAAAAGCGCACCAGGCGCTGCAAGCGTTCACTCATGGTGGGAAGTCCTGGGCGGGTAGGTTCGGTAGTGCCGCTCGTAGACCGCAGCCGGGTGGTCCTCTGTCATCGGTGCGGCGCTCCCGGCCCACCATTGGGCGACCTCTTCGGCGCTGGCAATCCACACATCCTCGTGCCGTTGGATGCTCTGGAGCAGTTCGCGCAGCACGCCGATACGACCCGGGGTGGCGATGATTTCCGGGTGCAGGCGCAGCACGTAGCACAGGCCGAAACGGTGGAAACCGGCAAAGTCCATCTGCATGTTGCCCAGGGTATGGCTGTAGGAGGCGATCCGTGATTGCGCTGGCGGCACGGCGGGACTGAGGTTGAAGGCGAAGTAGGGTTCGTCTTCCAGCTCATAGTGCAACGGCAGTTCGATCAACCGGGGGGCGGTGGGGTGGGCGAACGGCAGATCGTCGCCGCGCCATGACGACGACCAGCAGATCCCCTGTTCCTGCAGAGCCTCGGTAAAACCCGGGAGCCAGTTGCCGGCGGGAATCCGGAAGCCTCGCGGCCGTTGGCCGGTCAATGTCGCCAGGGTCTCGCAACCCCGGACCAGCGCTGCCTTCTGCTGGTCCAGGCTGAGCAGGTCGTAGTTCTGGTGGCGATAGCCGGCGCAGGCGATCTCATGGCCGCCGGCGAGGATCGCCTGGATATGCGCCGGGTTTTCCTCGGCAACGATACCGGGAATGCACCAGCTGCTGCGTACCTGCAACTCGTCGAACAGCCCGAGCAGACGCTCGACCCCGCGCTGGCTGCCATAGCGCCAGACCGACAGGGTCTTGTCGCGCCCGGCCACCTGCGGGGCCTGGGTGAGGATGCCGTGGATATCGTTGTAGTCGACGGTGATCACCACCGCGCTGCGATACGGCGCGGGCCAGGGGCTCTTGAACACGGGCCTTGGCACTGGCGTGCGTTGGAACTCAGCCATGATGATGCTCCTTGAGCCACCACTGGGCGACCTCGCGGCAGGTGGCGAACCAGACGTCATCGCGCTGGCGCATATGTTCGAACAGCCGCTCGAGCAACAACAGGCGCCCCGGCTTGCCGGTGATCTTGGGGTGGAACAGGGTGGTCAGGCACAGGCCCTCGTCCGCGGCGCCGTCGAACTCGCGGCACCAGTTGTCGAGGGTCAGCTCGTAGCTGGCGGTGCGATCCAGCCCGGACGGGAAGTCCGGCCCGCGGGTGTAGGCGATGGAGGCGTAGTCATCCATCTCCCAGCGACCGGGGATCTCCACCAGCGGCTGGCGGTGGCCGGGGACATTGACCAGGTACGGCCGATCATCCCCGCGCATGCTGCTGGAGTAGGTCACGCCGGCTTCCACCAGCATCGCCGGGGTTTCGGCATGCCAGTCGCCGGACGGCGTGCGAAAGCCCTCGGCGCGGATATTCAGGTGTTGCCAGAACACTTCGCGGCATTTCTTCATCACGTCCTTCTGCTGGTCCAGCGAAAGGGCGTAAAAGGATTCGTGTTTGTAGCCGTGGTAGGCCACCTCATGTCCGCGCTCGATGATCGCCTGGCACTGGCGCGGCCAGTTTTCCACGACCCAGGCCGGGACGAAGAAAGTGGTCGGCAGGCGAAACTCTTCCAGCAGGTCCAGCAGCCGCGGCAGGGCCCGGTACGGGCCGTAGCCGCCAAAGCCGAAGTACTCGGGCTTGTGCCAGATCGAGTCGTCGAGCATGGCATCGCCGGTGGGCCCGTCGAGGTCGAAGGCCAGGGCCAGGCAGGCTTTATGCCCGCCCGGCCAGGTCGGTGTCGGGGACATGGGTGGCTATTCCTTCTCTACACCAGCGGTTACTGGCCTTTGTTGATGGAAACGGTGTCGATCGCGCCCACCGTCAGTTCCCATTTCTTCAGGATGGCCTGGTAGCTGCCGTCGGCGATCATGCTCTGCAGGGCGACCTGGATGGCGTCACGCAGTTCCTGGTTTTCCTTGCTCACGCCGATCCCGGTGAATTGCACGGTCATCGGCGTGCCGATGATCTTGAAGGTGTTCTTTTCCTGGGTGGCCAGGTACGGCAGGGTCTCGCTGCCTTGCACGGCGGCGTTGATACGGCTCTGGCGCAGTTGCGCGCGGGCGTCGGCCGAACCTTCGGTGCCGATGACCTTGATCTGCTTGTCAGCCGGGCAGTGGGCGCTGCTCCAGGCGGCGATTTCCGCCGGGAA
The DNA here is from genome assembly GCF_049319725.1 of Pseudomonas sp. Mn2068. Taxonomy (NCBI): domain Bacteria; kingdom Pseudomonadati; phylum Pseudomonadota; class Gammaproteobacteria; order Pseudomonadales; family Pseudomonadaceae; genus Pseudomonas; species Pseudomonas sp. Mn2068. Next base: position 454,519 of record NZ_JBMOUG010000001.1, read on the forward strand.
GGTGGTACGCCGACTGGTACCGACGGTCTTGCCGCAGATATCGGTCATCTGGTTGATGTCCTTGTTCTTCTCCAGGGTGTAGAACTGCGAACCGCTGGTGAAGTAGTCGACGAAATCCACGGCTTTCTGGCGCTCGGCGGTGTCGGTCATGCCCGACAGCACGATGTCCACGCGCTTGGTGGTCAGGGCGTTGACCATCTGCTCGAAGGAGGTTTCCTGCCATTGCATCTTCACGCCCAGGCGCTCGGCCAGGGCGTTGCCCAGTTCGTAGTCGACGCCGGTGAGTTCGTTGGTGGCCGGGTCCTTGAAGTCCATCGGCGGGTAGTTGGGCATGATCGCCGCGGTGATAAAGCCCTTGGCCTTGATGCTGGCGGGCAACTCGGCGGCCCAGGTGAAGCTGGAAGCCATCAGGCCGGCGAGTACTGCTGGGATTACGTAATTCTTCATGGTCGTTCTCTTATGAGTGTTGTGAGGTCCAGGTGAACCTAGGTTCGAACGGCAGAAATGAAGCTTTGGGTGCGAGGGTTCTGTGGGTTTATTAGTATTTCTTCGGGGCTTCCTTCCTCCACGATCTGTCCGCCGTCCATGAACACCATGCGGTTCGAGACTTCGCGTGCGAAGCCCAGCTCATGGGTGACGACGATCATGGTCATGCCGGTGCGCGCCAGATCGCGCATCACCGACAGCACCTCACCGACCAGTTCCGGGTCGAGTGCCGAAGTGGGTTCATCGAACAGCATCAGCTTGGGCCGCATCGCCAGGGCCCGGGCGATGGCTACCCGTTGCTGCTGGCCGCCGGACAGCTCGATGGGGTAGCTGTTGCGCTTGTCGGCCAGGCCGACCCGGGCCAGCAGCTCCAGGGCTTCCTCGACGGACTCCTTGGGCGAACGCTTGAGGACCTGGACCGGGCCTTCGATGATGTTTTCCAGCACGGTCATGTGCGGGAACAGGTTGAAGCGCTGGAACACCATGCCGGTGGCCAGGCGCTGGCGGGCGATCTGCGCTTCGTTGAGCTCGTGCAGCTTGTTGCCGGCAATGCGGTAGCCGACCAGCTCGCCGTCGACCCAGAGGCCGCCCTTGTCGATCTTCTCCAACTGGTTGACGCAGCGCAGCAGGGTGCTCTTGCCGGAGCCGGACGGGCCGATGATGCACAGCACTTCGCCTTGTTCGACTTCGATGCTGACGTCCTTGAGGGCGTGGAACGAGTCGTAGTATTTGTTCAGGCTCACGGCCTTGACGATGCTTCTCATGTTCGAATTCTCCAGGACGCTTACGAACGCTTGCCGGCGCCGCGGGCGAATCGGCGTTCCAGACGGCTTTGACCAAAGGACAGGACGGTGATGGCGAGCAGGTACCAGATACCGGCGACCATCAGCAGCTCCATCACGCGGGCGTTGGCGTAGTAGATGTTCTGGGCGTTGTAGAGCAGTTCCGAATACTGGATCACGCTCGCCAGGCTGGTCGCCTTGACCATGCTGATGAATTCGTTGCCCACCGGCGGGATGATGATGCGCATGGCCTGGGGCAGGATGATCCGGCGCAGGGCCTGCAGGCGTGGCATGCCGATGGACTTGGCCGCTTCATACTGGCCGGTGTCCACCGACAGCAGGCCGGCACGCACCACTTCGGCGGTATAGGCGCCCTGGTTGATGCTCAGGCCCAGGAGCGCCGCGACGAACGGGGTCATCAGACTCACGGTGTCGAGCTGGAACAGGCCGGGAATCCCGACGGTGGGGAAGATCAGCGCCAGGTTGAACCACAGCAGCAACTGGAGGATCAGCGGGGTGCCGCGGAACAGCCAGGTGTAGGTGATCGCCACGTAGCGCAGGATCGGGTTGCTCGACATGCGCATGATCGCGGTGATCACGCCGAAGACAATGCCCAGGATCATCGCGAGCACGGCCATGATCAGCGTATTCAGCAGGCCGGTCAGGATTGACTTGGCAGTGAAGAACTGACCGATATAGGCCCATTCGATCTGGCCATTGGCAAAGGCGCGGGCCAGTCCGACGAGGGCGATGACGATCACCGTGGCGAAGAATATCCGCCCGTAGTAACGCCGGGGCACGTGCTCGTACTGGGTAATGTCGAACTGGTTCTCGGCCTGCTTGCGCTCGGCGAGGAGGCGTTCTGCCTGGGTCTGGCTCATGGTGTTTCTCCATGTGGGAGCGGGCTTGCCCGTGAAGGCGATCTCGGGATCGCCAGAAGCTTCGCGGGCAAGCCCGCCCCCACAGTGTCATGTGTTTCTACAGTGTTGTCTGTGTTCCCACAGCGTTATAGGGCGCGGCTCAATGCATTCAGAGACGAAAACCGTTGTATTCGGCGGCCCATTGCTGCTGGGCCGCCAGGGCGCTTTTCAACCGGGCGATCTGCTCGCGAACCTGTTGCGGCGCGGTGCCGCCCCAGCCGCTGCGGGCATTGATGGCGGCTTCGAGGGTCAGGCTGTCGCGTACCCCCGCGGTCAGGCGGCTGTCGACCTCGGCCAGCAGGGCCGGGCTGGCATCCCAAAGTTCGATGTCGCGGGCTTCGCAGGCCTTGACCAGCGCCCCGGTGATTTCATGGGCCTCCTTGAACGGTACGCCACGCACCGCCAGCCAGTCGGCGACCTCGGTGGCAAGGGTGAAGCCCAGGGGCGCCTGGCGCCGCAGTTCCTCGACATTGACGGTCATGGTCGCGACCATCCCGGCCATGGCCGGCAGCACCAGCAACAGGGTGTCGACGCTGTCGAGCACGCCGTTCTTGTCCTCGCTGAGGTCACGGTTGTAGGACAGCGGCAGGGACTTGAGGGTCGACAGCAGGCCGGTCAGGTTGCCGATCAGGCGACCGGCCTTGCCCCGCGCCAGCTCGGCGATATCCGGGTTCTTTTTCTGCGGCATGATCGAACTGCCGGTGGCATAGGCGTCGTCCAGGACGACCCAGCGGAACTGGCGCGACGACCACAGGCAGAATTCTTCGGCCAGGCGCGAGATGTTGATCCCGAGCATGCTGGCGACAAACAGGAATTCGGCGACGTGGTCACGGCTGGCGACGGCATCGATGGAGTTCTCGCACACGCCGTTGTAACCCATTTCCAGGGCCGACTGTTGCGGCTGGCGGGCGATGGCGGAGCCGGCCATGGCGGCGGCGCCCAGGGGCGACAGTGCGGTGCGGGCATCCCAGTCCACCAGGCGCTGGACATCGCGCAGCATGGCTTGCGCATGGGCCAGCAGGTGGTGGGCGAACACGATGGGTTGAGCCTGCTGCAGGTGGGTGAAACCCGGGCAGATGCTCTCGACATGCTGTTCGGCCTGTTCCACCAGGGCCTGTTGCAGCGCCAGGACTTCTACCGCCAGGGTGCGCACATGATCACGCAGGAACAGCCGCAGGTCGTTGGCGGTCTGGTCGTTGCGCGAGCGTCCGGCGCGCAGCTTGCCGCCGAGGGCGCCGAGGCGTTCGGTCAGCAGCCGTTCGATAAAGGTATGCACGTCTTCATCGTCGAGGGTCGGCGCGATGCGGCCGGCCTGGAAATCCTCGCCGATGACATTCAGCGCCTCGACCATGGTCCGGGTTTCCTGCTCGTCGAGCAGGCCGGCGCGTTGCAATTCATGGGCGTGGGCCCGGGAGCCGGCAAGGTCGTAGGGCGTCAGGCGGAAGTAGCGCTCCGGGCAACGCGACAGGGCGGCCAGGGCGGCGGACGGACCGCTTTTGAAGCGGGCTCCCCAGAGACGATCGGTGGCTTGGGTCATTGTTGTTTTCCTCACGCAGATTGATGTTCAAGGCAGGACCGCAACAGGCGTTCAGGCGGGGCGAGGCCAGCCGGAAGCGGGATGGGTCGTGCAGTTTTCAGGAGGGCAGTTGCAAGTGAAGGGAACTGATCGAAGTGTCAGTTTTTAAACGCGTACAATCAGCGAGTTGTCGCTGATTTGCAGAAATTGATTGTGGTTGCCAAGCCTTGTTTTCTGTGTTCATTATTATTGACCGGCTATGTTCTTGTTGTGGGACAAATCCTGGTGAATAGGCGGTTTGAGGTCAATAAGCATTATGGAAACCCAACTTTCCACTTCTGGAAACCCATCGGCAAAACCCGGCCAGAGAGCGCCGCTGGCCCTCAGCGGGCTGGATTTCAAATTGCTCAAGGTGTTCAAGGCCGTGGTCGAGGCCGGGGGCTTCAGTGCGGCCCAGAATGAGCTGAATGTGGGGCTCGCGGCCATCAGCAAGCAGATTTCCGACCTGGAGATCCGTATAGGCATGCGCCTCTGCACGCGCGGTCGGGAAGGTTTCTGCCTGACCGAAGAGGGTAGCCTGGTGTATCAGGCATCCATCGAGTTATTTGCGTCGGTGGACAAGTTTCGCGATCGGCTTAGTTCTGCGCAGAATGAACTGGTGGGTGATCTTAGTGTTGGCGTCGTGGATAACACTATTTCCGATCTTAATTCACCCTTAGTTGCCGCGCTGCGGATCATCAATGATGAATCGCCGAAAGTAAGGTTTCGCCTGCATGCGGCACAATTGGATGAAGTAGAGCGGGGCGTGGTTGAAGGGCGATTTGTCGCCGGCATCGTGCCGGTGTATCAGAAAAGAGAGGAGTTCGACTACTTCTCCCTATATGAAGAACTGTCCGAGGCGTACTGCGGTGTCGGCCATCCGTTGTTCGATCTCGACGACGCCTTGATCGACCGGGATGTACTGCGCAACCACGCGTTCGTCAATCATCGTTATGCCATTCACCGGGACAAGCTCGACTTTGTCGGCCACGACAGTTATTCGGCCTCCGCATCCCAGGTCGAAGCCGTGGCGATGTTGATCCAGACCGGGCGTTTTGTCGGCTTCCTGCCACGGCACTACGCCGCTCCACTGGTCAGCCGTGGGCAGTTGCGGGCCCTGCGGCCGGAAACCATCCGTTTCAATACCTCATTCAACCTGATCCTGCGCCACAACACGGCGCGCGGCCCCTTGATCAAGGCTTTCGCCCAGGCCCTGGGCGTTGATCTCAAGGCGCCGGTCTAGCTGGCGCCACGGGCTGAACAGCGAGTTGCCGGGGCTTTCGCGAACCTGTTTGCCAAGGATGCGTTCATGGACTTCATTGTCGAACAGCAGTCCTTCGATGACGCGGCGGTAGCCCGGATCATCGGCCAGGGGACCCTTGAATGCCACCAGCGCATCGCGCAGTTCCATCAGGCCGTTCAATACGGGTGGCGTGATGCCTGCTGAAAGCGGCAATCCGGCCGTTAGTTGCACTGGCGGGGTGGGACAGGTCGAGTCCCGCGGGTGGTTTTTCTTGCACATGGACGGTTCCTTGCCAACTGCGGCGGCATCGGGTCAAAGGGGGCGGGCGTGTCACGACGGAACGGGAAGTGGCGTGCGCCCGGCAGCGCAGACTCACGTTTCAAGTTCGAACAGTCGACGGATTTATTGTAAGTCAGCGGTCCGCCAGGGGTTGGCTGGGCGGGGCTTTTAGTGCCCGTCATATTTACGGGTTTATACGTAGGAACTTTCTAGTTTTTTGCTGGAGTGTAGGTTTAAGCCCGGCTGGAAAGTGGGAAACCGTGTAGTCGAAAAAAGAATGCTCTGTGGCGACGGAGTTTCGAGTCAGTACTCAAAACATGGACTGTCGGAATAATCCTCGATGGGCACTACCAATGCTGATATTTCCAACCGAAAGCCTCGGGTAATGCCTTGTTACCAGAGGCTTTTTTGCCGCTGGCGAGTCGTCAGTCCTCGAACCCGGCCTGTTCATGGATTTCATCCATTTTCAACTCCAGCCGGTAGGCCACGGCGATGAACAGCGCCTGGCACAGGCACAGCGTGGCGCTCAGGGAGCGGAAGGCGAAGGAGCTGCCCTCATTGACCAGCAACACCGTATTGGCCCGCTTGGCCAGGGGCGACAGATTGCTGTCGGTGATGATCAGGGTCTTGGCCTGGTGGTGCTGGGCAATGCGCAGGCAGTGCTGGGTTTCCTTGCCGTAGGGCGTGAAGCTGATGGCGATCACCAGGTCGTTGGCCCGCACGCTGCGCATCTGCTCGCGATAGCTGCCGCCCAGCCCGGATACCAGGTGGATGCGTTTGTTGGTGTGCTGCAGGTTGTAGACCAGGTAGTCGGCCACGGCGAACGAGCGGCGCACGCCGACCACATAGATATTGTCGGCGTTGACCACCAGGTCCACGGCCTTTTCGAAGGCTTCGTCATCGAGCTCCAGGCCCAGCCGCTCGATCCCCGACAGCGTGGCGTTGACGCACTCGCGCGCCAGGTCGCCGCCGCTGGCTTTCTGCGACTTGTTGGCGATCATGCTGCGGATGCGTTGCTGATAGTTCTGTACCGGCGTGGTCTTGTGGGTGTAGGCCTCGCGGAACAGCGTCTGCATCTCGCTGAAACCGCTGAAGCCGAAGCGCTGGGAGAAGCGCACGATGGCCGAGGGATGCACTTCGCATTCGCGGGCGATATCGCTGATCCGATCGACCATGATCCGGTCGCTCTGCTGGCTCATGTAGCTGGCGATGCGCTTGAGCTGGCGGGGCAGGTCCTCGTATTCCTCGGTGATCAGCTGCAACAGGCGTTCGGCATTGATCGGGGGGCTGGGGAGGTCGCCGACAGGCGAGGTCGAAGCCGGCTGATCGGTGCGGGACATAGTGAATCCTTCTGGCTTGTTCTTTTAGGGCGCGGGCGATTGTCCAGCCGGCCCCTGACAATAGGTTGGCTTGCGCAGTCTACAGGGTAGGCGGAAAAAAAAGCGTCGCCATGGGGACCGGCGGCCGGGCTGAATCGATGCACCCTGCCTGGAGAGACTCTATCGGAGTTTATTGGAAAAAATATTCCACGTAAAAAATATATAGAAAAAATATTGATCGGCCTCGCCAGACGTTTTAGTCTGCATCCACCAAGCGTGTGCCTCGCCGCTCGGGCGAGGGGCGCCGACTGAATAAAAATAACAGGAGCCAGCATGGGCCAGACTCGTTTTGCCACTGGGCGTCAATTGGATCTGATCTGCCTCGGACGCCTGGGCGTCGACCTCTACGCCCAGCAGGTCGGTGCGCGACTGGAGGATGTGAGCAGCTTCGCCAAGTACCTCGGTGGCTCTTCCGCCAACATTGCCTTCGGTACCGCCCGCCTGGGACTCAAGTCGGCCATGTTGAGCCGGGTCGGTGACGATCACATGGGGCGCTTCCTCCTGGAATCCCTGGCCCGCGAGGGCTGCGATGTCAGTGGCATCACCGTCGATCCGCAACGCCTGACCGCCATGGTCCTGCTCGGTCTCAAGGACCGCGAAACCTTTCCCCTGGTGTTCTACCGGGAAAACTGCGCCGATATGGCGCTGCGTGCCGAAGACATTGATGAAGGCTTTATCGCTTCGAGCCGATCCCTGCTGATCACCGGCACGCATTTCTCCACCGAAGGCGTCTACCAGGCGAGCATCCGGGCCCTGGACCATGCCGAGAAGCATCAGGTCAGGCGCGTGCTCGATATCGACTACCGGCCGGTGCTCTGGGGCCTGGCCGGCAGGGCCGACGGCGAAACCCGCTTTGTCGCCGACCAGCAGGTCAGTGCCCATGTACAGAAGATCCTGCCGCGCTTCGACCTGATCGTCGGGACCGAAGAGGAGTTCCTCATCGCCGGCGGCTCGACCGACTTGCTCGCGGCCCTGCGCCGGGTGCGCGAACTGACGGCCGCGACCCTGGTGGTCAAGCTCGGCCCGCAGGGTTGCACGGTGATTCACGGGGCGATCCCGCAGCGGTTGGAGGACGGGGCGATCCATCCGGGCGTGCGGGTTGAAGTGCTGAATGTGCTGGGCGCCGGCGATGCCTTCATGGCCGGCTTCCTCAGTGGCTGGCTGGACGGTGCCGACGATGAACACTGCTGCCGCCTGGCCAATGCCTGCGGGGGCCTGGTGGTTTCCCGGCACGCCTGTGCCCCGGCCATGCCGACCCGGGCCGAACTGGACTACCTGTTCAGCAGCCCGGTGCCGATCACCCGGCCCGACCAGGACGTGCTGCTGCAACGCCTGCATCAGGTCAGCGTGCCGCGCAAAGCCTGGAAGCAGTTGTTCATCTTCGCCTTCGATCATCGCGGACAACTGGTGGAACTGGCGCAGCAGGGCGGGCGCGATCCGGCCTGCATCAGCCACCTCAAGCTACTGTTCATCAAGGCTGTGGAACGGGTCGAGGCCGACCTGCAACGCCAGGGCGTGGCCGCGGATATCGGCCTGCTGGCGGACCAGCGCTTCGGCCAGGACGCCCTGAACGCCGCGACCGGCCGCGGCTGGTGGGTCGCGCGCCCGGTGGAAGTCCAGGGTTCGCGGCCGCTGGCGTTCGAACACGGGCGCTCCATTGGCAGCAACCTGATCGGCTGGCCCCAGGAACAGATCATCAAGTGCCTGGTGCAATACCATCCCGATGACGAACCGATGCTGCGCCTGGAACAGGAGGCGCAGATCCTCGGTCTGTACCAGGCGTCCCAGGTCAGTGGGCATGAGCTGCTGCTGGAGATCATTCCGCCCAAGGATCACCCTTCGCCCCATCCCGACGTGCTCTATCGTGCGCTCAAGCGCCTGTACAACCTGGGCATTTTCCCGGCCTGGTGGAAGATCGAGGCACAGAGCGCGCAAGAGTGGCAGCGCCTCGATGCCCTGATCCAGGAGCGTGACCCGTATTGTCGCGGCGTGGTCCTGCTCGGCCTCAATGCGCCGGCTGACGCCCTTGCCGAGGGCTTTCGCCAGGCCGGGCGCAGCAGCACCTGTCGCGGCTTCGCGGTCGGTCGTACGATCCACCATGAACCGAGTCGGGCCTGGTTGGCGGGGGAAATCGACGACGAAGGACTGATTCGCGCGGTGCAGGCAATTTTCGTGCAGTTGATCGATGCCTGGCGTGAGGCCAGGGCCAGTTGACTGCAGGAAAAACAGTCGTGATCGTTCCCACGCTTTGCGTGGCAATGTAGGTCGCGACGCTGGACGCGGAGCGTCCATGGCGGCATTCCCACGCGGAGCGTGGGAACGATCAACCGCCAACAGTTTCTCGGCGACAAGCCCGCTCCCACAGAGTGTTGAACAACAAGAAAAGGTGCAGTCCATGCCCGCTATCCGTATTGGCATCAACCCGATTTCCTGGAGCAATGACGACTTGCCTTCCCTCGGCGGCGAAACGCCCCTGAGCACCGCCTTGAGCGAAGGCCAGGCCATCGGCTACGAGGGCTTCGAACTCAACGGCAAGTTTCCCAAGGATGCCAAGGGGGTCGGCGATGTCCTGCGTCCTTATGGCCTGGCCCTGGTTTCGGGCTGGTACTCCAGCCGTCTGGCCCGGCGTTCCGCCGCCGAGGAAATCGACGCCATCGCCAGCCATGTCGAGTTGCTGGCACAGAACGGCGCCAAGGTGCTGGTCTACGGTGAAGTCGCCGACTCGATCCAGGGCCAGCGCATCCGCCTGGTCGAACGGCCCCGCTTCCATACTGAACAGGCCTGGCAGGTCTACGCCGACAAACTCACCGAACTGGCGCGGTTCACCTTGTCCCGGGGCGTACGCCTGGCCTACCACCATCACATGGGCGCCTATGTCGAGTCGCCGACGGACATCGATACCCTGATGCGCCTGACCGGCCCGGAAGTCGGCCTGCTGTTCGACTCGGGGCACTGCTACATGGGCGGTGGCGAACCGCTGGATGTCCTGCGCAAGCATATCGGGCGCATCTGCCACGTGCATTTCAAGGATGTGCGCAAGCCGGTGGTGCAACTGGCGCGCAACCAACTCTGGAGTTTCCCGGACTGCATCATCAACGGCACCTTCACCGTGCCGGGCGACGGCGATATCGATTTTGCCGCGTTGCTCGATGTGTTGCTGGCCGCCGGTTACGAGGGCTGGCTGGTGGTCGAGGCGGAGCAGGACCCGGCGGTGGCGCCGAGCTACGCCTACGCGAAAAAAGGCTATGACACCCTGCGGGCACTGCTCAACGAGAGGATCGCGCCATGAACCTGCTGGTCAAGAGTTCACCCCGTGGCCAGCAGATGGTCGCATTGCCCGCCGGGACCCTGGAGTACGTGGGGTTTGCCGCCTACCGCCTGAGCCTGGGCGAGAGCCTGCCGGTCAGTGCCGATGACCGCGAGCTGTGCCTGGTGCTGCTGGCCGGCCTGGTCGATATCAAGGGCGAGACGCCGGGGCAGGGCGCCTTTCACTGGGACAATATCGGTGAACGGCACTCGGTCTTCGAGGACAAGTCGCCCTATGCCGTGTACCTGCCGCCCCACAGTCAGGCGCGGGTCACGGCCCTGAGCGATGTGCAGATCGCCGTCTGCGCGGCACCGGGCGCCGCGTCCGCGACACTGCCGGCCCGCCTGATCCGTCCCGAAGGGATGAAGCGCAGCGTGCGCGGCAAGGGCGCCAATACCCGGTATGTCTGCGACATCCTGCCGGACAGCGAGCCGGCCCATTCGCTGCTGGTGGTCGAGGTGCGCACGCCGTCGGGACATTCCTCCAGCTACCCGCCGCACAAGCACGACACCGACGACCTGCCGCACCAGAGTTTCCTGGAGGAAACCTATTACCACCAGATCAACCCGCCCCAGGGTTTTGTCTTCCAGCGGGTCTACACCGACGACCGCAGTCTCGACCAGGCCATGGCCGTGGAAAACAGCGACCTGGTGGTGGTGCCCAAGGGCTATCACCCGGTCAGCGTGCCGTACGGCTACGAGTCCTACTACCTGAACGTGATGGCCGGGCCCAAGCGGGTCTGGCAGTTCCACAACGATCCGCAACACGCCTGGCTGATGGACCTCTGACGAATTCCAGCCCTTGCCCACGGAGAACGACAATAATGCGCCAGCCCCTGCGTTTCGCCCTGAATCGTATGGTTGCCCCACGTCTTGCCCTGGCGGACTTCATTGCCCTGGCGGTGAGCCTCCAGGCGGATGCCATCGAGATCCGCAACGATCTCGCGGGCATCGAGATCGAGGACGGCAGTTCGCCCCGTGACATTCGCCGCCTGTGCGCCGCCGGCGGGCTGCGGGTGCTGTCCATCAATGCCCTGTATCCCTTTGACGTATGGAATGACCAGCGCCGCGAGCAGGCCGTCCGGCTGGCGAGTTATGCCCGCGACTGCGGCGCCGAGGCGCTGGTGATGTGTCCGTTGAACGACCGCGCCGACCCCCGCGGCGGCGCCGAACGCACCGCGGGCTTGCGCACGGCCCTGAGTGAACTGGCGCCGATCCTGCGCGAACACGGCATTCTCGGTTTTATCGAGCCCCTGGGGTTCGAGGAATGCTCGCTGCGGCGCAAACGCCAGGCCGTGGATGCCATCAAGGCCGTTGGCGGGCTGGACATGTTCCGCCTGGTGCACGACACCTTTCATCACCATCTGGCGGGTGAGGAGGAGTTTTTTCCCGAATTGACCGGCCTGGTGCATATCTCTGGCGTGGAAGACGCCCAGGCGCCGCTGGCGACCATTCGCGATGGCCATCGGGTCCTGGTGGGCGAGGCGGATATCCTCGGCAACGCCGCGCAGATCCGCCATCTGCTCGCCCATGGCTACAGCGGGCACCTGTCCTTCGAACCGTTCGCCGAGAGCGTCCACGGCCTGGAGGATATCCGCCAGGCCCTGGGCGCGAGCATGGATCATCTGAACAGCAAGGTGGCTGCATGAGTACGACACGACTGACCATGGCCCAGGCCCTGGTGAAATTCCTCGATAACCAGTATGTCGAGGTCGACGGGGTGCAGAGCAAGTTCGTCGCCGGGGTCTTCACCATTTTCGGCCACGGCAATGTCCTCGGCCTGGGCCAGGCGCTGGAACAGGACAGCGGTGAACTGCTGGTTCACCAGGGCCGCAACGAACAGGGCATGGCCCACGCCGCCATCGGTTTCGCCAAGCAGCATCTGCGGCGCCGGATCTACGCCTGCACATCGTCCGTCGGCCCGGGGGCGGCGAACATGCTGACCGCGGCCGCCACGGCCACCGCCAACCGTATTCCGCTGTTGCTGCTGCCGGGGGACGTCTATGCCAGCCGCCAGCCCGACCCGGTGTTGCAGCAGATCGAACAGTTCCACGACCTGAGCATCAGCACCAACGATGCCTTCAAGGCGGTGAGCAAGTACTGGGACCGCATCAACCGTCCCGAACAACTGATGAGCGCGGCGATCCAGGCCATGCGGGTGCTGACCGATCCGGCCGAAACCGGCGCGGTGACCCTGGCCTTGCCCCAGGATGTACAGGCCGAGGCCTATGACTACCCGGACTATTTCCTGCGCAAGCGCGTGCATCGCATCGATCGTCGGCCTGCCACCGACGCCATGCTCGACGACGCCGTGGCGCTGCTCAAGGGCAAGCGCACACCCTTGATCATCTGCGGCGGTGGGGTTCGTTATTCCGGCGCCGGTGCGGCCTTGCAGGCCTTTGCCGAGCGCTTCGACATTCCCTTCGCCGAAACCCAGGCCGGCAAGAGCGCGATCGTCTCGGCGCATCCGCTGAATGTCGGCGGCATCGGCGAGACCGGTTGCCTGGCGGCCAACCTGCTGGCGCGGGACGCCGATCTGATCATCGGCATCGGGACCCGCTACAGCGACTTCACCACTTCGTCGAAATGGCTGTTCCAGCACCCGCAGGTGGAATTCCTCAACCTCAATATCAGCCCGTGCGATGCCGTGAAACTCGATGGCGTGCAACTGCTGGCCGATGCCCGCTGCGGCTTGCAGGCACTCACCGCGGCCCTGGCCGACTCGGGCTACCGCTCCGCCTGGGACGATCGGCCGCAGCAGGCCAGGGCCCGGCTCGACGAGGAAATCGAACGGGTCTACCAGATCGACTACCAGGCCGCGGACTTTGTCCCGGAAGTCAACGACCACACGGACCCGGCGGTGCTGCGCGAGTTCATCGAGCTGACCGGCTCCTGCCTGACCCAGAGCCGGGTGCTCGGTGTCCTCAACGAAACCCTGGCCGACGACGCGGTGATCGTCGCCGCGGCCGGCAGCCTGCCGGGCGACCTGCAACGGGCGTGGCGCAGCAAGGGGGTCGATACCTACCACGTCGAATACGGCTATTCGTGCATGGGCTACGAGATCAATGCCGCACTGGGGGTGAAGCTCGCCGAGCCGGCACGCGAGGTCTACGCTCTGGTCGGTGACGGCTCCTACCTGATGCTGCATTCGGAGCTGGCGACCTCGATCCAGGAACGACGCAAGATCAATGTGATCCTGCTCGACAACATGAGTTTCGGTTGCATCAACAACCTGCAGATGGGCAACGGCATGGACAGCTTCGGCACCGAGTTCCGCTACCGCAACCCGCAGACCGGACGGCTCGACGGTGGTTTCGTGCCGGTGGACTTCGCCATGAGCGCCGCGGCCTATGGCTGCAAGAGCTACAAGGTCAGCACCCTCGAGCAGTTGCACGCGGCCCTGGCCGATGCACGATTGCAGACGGTATCGACGCTGATCGATATCAAGGTCCTGCCCAAGACCATGATCCATTCGTACTTGTCCTGGTGGCGGGTCGGCGTGGCGCAGGTGTCGACCGGCGAACGCACCGCCGCCGTCGTGGAAAAGCTCAATGCCCAACTGGCGAAAGCCCGGCAGTACTGATTGCAGACCCTCAACAAGACTATAAACGGGAGTACTTCTATGTCGTCCTTGAAGCTTGGCGTGATCGGTACCGGCGCCATCGGCCGTGATCATATCCGTCGCTGCAGCCAGGCCTTGCTGGGCAGCCAGGTGGTGGCGGTCACCGATATCAACCTGGAACAGGCGGCCAGGGTGGTGGCCGAGCTCGACCTGGTCGCCGAGGTCTATCCCGATGGTCACGCACTGATCCAGGCCGCGGAGGTCGAGGCGGTGCTGGTGACTTCCTGGGGGCCGAGCCACGAGGAATTTGTCCTGGCGGCGATTGCCGCCGGCAAGCCGGTGTTCTGCGAAAAACCCCTGGCGGTGACCGCCGCCGGCTGCCGCAGGATCGTCGAAGCCGAGGTGGCCCATGGCAAGCGCCTGGTCCAGGTCGGTTTCATGCGCCCCTACGACCAGGGCTACCAGGCCCTCAAGGCGGTGATCGACAGCGGCCAGATCGGCGAACCGCTGATGCTGCACTGTGCCCACCGCAACCCGACCGTGGGTGAGAACTACAAGACCGACATGGCGATCACCGACACCTTGATCCACGAACTCGATGTGCTGCGCTGGCTGCTGGCCGATGACTATGTCTCGGTGCAGGTGGTGTTCCCGCGCAAGTCGCCCAAGGCCTTTCCTCATCTCAAGGATCCGCAGATCGTACTGCTGGAGACGGCGCGTGGTACGCGGATCGATGTCGAGGTCTTCGTCAACTGCCAGTACGGCTACGACATCCAGTGCGAAGTGGTCGGGGAAACCGGTATCGCCCGGTTGCCGGAGCCGTCCCAGGTGCAGTTGCGCAGCCAGGCCAAGCTGTCCAACGCCATCCTGATGGACTGGAAGGATCGTTTTATCGCCGCCTATGACGTCGAGTTGCAGGCGTTCATCGATGGTGTGCGGGCCGGGCAGGTCGGCGGGCCGTCGGCCTGGGACGGTTTTGCCGCGGCGGTGGCGGCGGATGCCTGTATCGAGGCGCAGAACAGCGGTGCGATCGTGCGGATCGGTTTGCCGCCACGGCCGGCGTTCTATCACTGATTTGCCTCGGCGGGGCCGGCCTCTTCGCGGGCAAGCCCGCTCCCACAAGGTGTGCGTGGATTCGACCAGACCACGGTGGGAGCGGGCTTGCCCGCGAAGAGCTCGTCACAGCCACCCTGGAAACGGGAACCATCCGCGTCCCTTCATGCAAAGGAGCCAGATCATGCGCATAGGATTGGTCGGCTACGGCCATGGCGGCCGTTATTTCCATGGGCCACTGCTGGCCAGCCTGGCGGGGGCGACCTTTGTCGGCGTGGTCAGTCGCGATGCCGGGCGGCGCCGTCAGCTGGCCGCCGATCATCCCGGCCTGCCGGCGTTCGACAGCCTGGCGCAGTTGGTCGAGGCCGGCGTCGACATCGCGGTGATCTGCACGCCACTCGCCGGTCGCCGGGAGCTGATCCTCGAAGCCATCGCGCGCGGCATCGGCGTGGTCAGCGACAAGCCTTTCGCGGTCGATGCCCGCGAGGCCGAGGAACTGATCCGGGCGGCACGGGACAAAGGCGTACTGCTCAGCGTCTACCAGAACCGCCGGTGGGACTCCGATTTCCTGACCGTGCGCAAACTGATCGCCGCCAACGCCCTGGGCCGGATCAGCCGTTTCGAATCGCGCATGGAGCGTTATGCCCCGGCTACCGTGGGCGACCCGGGCGGCGGGGGGATCCTTCGAGATTTCGGCAGCCACCTGGTGGACCAGGCGCTGCAACTGTTCGGCCCGGTGGCGCGGGTCTACGCCGAAGTGGATTTTCTCGCGGCCCACGCAGGACTCGACGATGATTTTTTCCTTTCGCTGACCCATCGCAACGGCGTGGTTTCGCATCTGTGGGGCAATGCCGTGCAGAACCTGCCGGGGCCGCGTTTCCGGGTCACCGGCGAGTCCGGCAGCTACAGCGTCGACGGCCTGGATGTGCAGAGCGAGGCGGTGCTGGGCGGGCGTTCGCCGAAGACCGAGGGCGAACGCTGGGGTGTGGAGGAGCACCGCAACTGGGGCTGGTTCGAGCGGGGCAGTGAGCGCGAGAAGGTGCCGTCGGAGCGGGGCAACTGGCCGCAGTTCTACCGTCAGCTCCAGGAGGCGGTGGCCGGACGCGGGCCGGTGCCGGTGTTGCCGCGGGAGGCGCTGGAAACCACCCGTGTGCTGGATGCCGCGCGACTCAGCGCGCAAGAGGCGAGGGTGGTGCGGTTGGATTAGCGGTGCCTGTACTGGCGTCTTCGCGGGCGAGCCCGCTCCCACAAAGGTGTGTGTGTTCGACAAGCCCCGTGGGAGCGGGCTTGCCCGCGAAGACGCCGGACCTGCCAGCCCTTTACTGCCGGCTTCGACTCACTCCACCAGCCGCACAAACCCCGGCTGCAGGCCAAACACCTCGACACCTTCCTGGGTCGCCTGTCCGGTGGTGATCGGCAGGCGCTTGACCGGCTGGTCCACCGTCTCGCGATAATCCACCAGCAGCCCCTTGTCGGTGCGCTGGATCGCCGCCGCCGGGAGGATGATCGCCTGGTCGTTGCGGTAGGTGATGATGGTCAGGCGCGCACTCATTCCCAGGCGCACCCGCTGCAATTGCTCGCGGGTCAGCTTGGGCACCGACAGGGTCACCGGGAACTGCGCGCTGCCCCCCGGCGAGTCGTTGGGCAGGGCCAGGCTGCTGACGATATCGACCGAACCGTTGAGCCGTTCGCCATCGAAACCGTCACCGAGGATCTCCACGCTCTGGCCCTGGTGCAACTGGTTGATGTCCAGTTCCGAGACCTTGCTGACGATCTTCAGCTGTTCGATATTCGCCAGGCCGAACAGCACCTGCCCCTGGCTGACCCGGCTGCCGGCCTGGACCGGCCCGGCGTTGTTGGCCGTGGAGTTCTGCGTACTGTTGGCACCCGGTGGCGGCACGACGATGCCGGCAAACGGCGCCAGCACGTTCTTGCCTTCGAGGAGCTTCTGCAACGCCTCGTATTTCACCGTGGCATTGGTCAGTTCCATATCGGCGATCTGTCGGTATTCGCCCTTGCCCTGGTCCAGCGCCTGCTGCAGATCGCCTTCGGCGGCCACCAGGTCGAGGCGCTGGGTCTGCAACTGCTGTTGCAGGTCGTCGAGTTCGTTGCGCGGGATGATGCCGCGCTGGAACAGGTTCTGGCTTTCGCGCAGCTTGCGTTCCGAATTGCTCACCGCCATCTGCGAGGTCCGCAGCGAACGACGGGCCCGGGCCACCTGCTGGCCGTTGTTCCAGTCCTGCAGTTCCTGCACCGCGCGCCGGGCCTTGAGCTGGGCCGAGAGGGCATCGCGCAGCTGGATTTCCAGGAGTCCCGGGTCCATCTGCAACAGGCTCTGCCCGGCGTCCACCCGCTGCCCCTGTTCCACCAGGACGGCACGCACATTGCCCTCGAACGGCGCGGTCAGGGTGATGGTCTTCTGTGGTTCGATCTTGCCCACCAGGCCGATCTGGTGCACCAGCGGCGAAGCCTGCACCGCGATCCAGCGGCCATCCTTGGGCTGGTCGGCGGCCGGCGCGCGCAAGGTGGTCACGACGACCCCGGCCACCGCCAGCACGAGCAGCAGCCCGGCGCCTTGCAACCAGCGCTTGCGCCGGACCTGCTTGTCAGTAGTCATTGAGTGCAATGTCCCAGCTCTCCAGAGTCATGCCCAGGGTCAGATCCAGTTGGGTCTGGGCGTTCAGATAGGCGATCAGCGCATTGAGGCGGGCGTTCTCGGCGTTGCGCAAATCGCCCTCGTAGCTCAGCACCTGGAAGTTGCTCGACCGTCCGGCACTGAGTTTTTCACGCTCGATGTCCAGCTTGCGCCTGGACAGTTCCTCGGCGCGCTGAGCGATCTCGTACTGGCGCCAGCGGGTGCCGAGGTCGCGCACCACGTCGCTGACGCTGCGTTCCAGGGCCTGGCGGGCATCGGCGAGGATGATTTCCTGGTTCTCCACATCGACCCGCGCATGCACTTCGGCCTGGCGGGTGCTGAGGTCGCCGATGGGAATCTGTACCTGGACCCCGGCATAACTGTCCCAGCGCCGCGAACCGCCGTTGCTGGTGTCGTTGTCAAAGCGGTCGCGGATCTGGTTGGCCCCGGCCACCAGCGAGACGTCCCAGCGGCCCTGGTCCTTGGCGATCACCAGGTTGAGGTCGGCCTGCTGGCTGCCGAGCAGGGTGGCCAGGTACTCCGGCTGCTGGACCTGGGCCACCCGCAGGGCATCGCGCTTGTCGATATTGACCCGCGAGGCTTCCAGCGCCTCGGTGGCCCGGATCGGTGTCGACAGGTCCAGGGCGAGCAGGCGCAGCAGCGACAGGCGATTGATGTCCACCTGGTTGCGGGCTTCCTCCACCCCCAGTTCCTGGGAGGCGATATCGGCTTCTGTCTGGACGATTTCGAACTCGGCCATGCGTCCGGCCGCGATCAGCGCCTTGTTCACCTCGAGCAGGGCATTGGCGCGCTTGAGGGCTTCCTGGGTAATGGTCAGTTGTTCCTGGGACCGGAGCATTTCCCGGTAGGCCGTGATGATATCGCTGATGGTCTGGGCCACGTTGGTCTTGAGGTTGAGCCGGTTGACCTGCTCCGAGATGCGCGCCAGGCGGAGCGGGGCGGTGGTCACGTCCCAGCCCGCGCCACGCAGCAACGGCTGGATGATCGCCAGGTTGAGGCCGTCGCTGCGGTAGCGCCCGGCGACATCGGCATTGCTCAACTGCTGGGTCCAGGCCATGCTCAGGCGGGTCCCGTACTCGCCCAGCAGGCTGGTGGTCGGTGCCAGGGAGGCATTGCGCGTGTTGTCCTGGGAACCCTTGTTCACCCGGTATTCGCTGGCGAGCAGCAGCTTGGGGTTGAAGGCATCCTCGGAGACCCGCAGGTCGAACTTCTGCGCAACCCGCTGCAGATAGGCGCTGCGGATACCCCGGTTGTTGCGCAGGCCCAGGTAGACCGCATCGCCCAGGGTCAGGTTGGTCATCTGTTCGCTCAGCAGCACGCTGCGCGGCTGCTCATTGCGCAGGGTCGGCGCCGAGGGGCGGCCGACCAGTTCGCCGGCGGCGGCGAACTGGCAACTGAGCAGGCAAAGCAGGGTGGCCATCCATGGCTGCGGTCTATTCATCGCGCAGGGCCTCCACCGGTTGCAGGCGCGAGGCGGAGATGGCGGGGTAGAGGCCGAAGAACAATCCCACCAGCAGGGTACTGCCAACCCCCAGGGGCAGCGAGGCGGCGGACAGCGAGAACTGCCAGTCGGACATCCGCGCATACAGGTACGCGGCACTCACCCCCAGCACCGCGCCGGACACCGCGCCCACCGCCGTCAGGGTCACGGCTTCGAGCAGGAACAGGTTCCGGATATCCCGGCGCCGGGCGCCCAGGGCCATGCGGATACCGATCTCGCGGCGGCGTTCGGAAACGTTCATCAACATGACATTCATCACCCCCACACCCCCTCCCACCAGCGAAATCCCCCCCAGGGCCAGCAGCAGGTAACCGAAGGTGCGGCTCTGTCGGGTCATGCCATCGATCATCTGTTGCGGTATCTGCACTTCGACTTCACGTCCACGCAGGCTGCTTTTCAGCGCCTGGGTCAGGTCCCGGGCGACGGTTTCCATGTCCCGGTCGGGCGCGGCCCGGGCGATCACGCTGCTGATCTGCGGCGAGGCGGTGATCCGGCGCATGCCGGCCAGCGGCACGAACAGCGAGTCATCGGTCTGTACCGGAATCAGGATCGCCGGTGGCTGGCTCTGCAGGATGCCGATCACCTGGAACAGGTAGTCGTTGATGCGGATGCGGTCGCCGGGACGCAATGGCGCGGCGGCGCTGCCCAGGGCACGGGCGATCTTGTCGCCGACCACCACATAGGTTTCGCCCTGGTCGAAGTCGGAGATAAAGCGGCCTTCGCGCAGCTTCAGGCGCATGGCCCCGGCCAACTGCTCGGTACTGCCGACCCAACTGGCATTGGTGTTGCGGCCCTGGAACAGCACCGGGCCGCTGGAGATGGCGATCGGCGCCAGGTACAGCACCGCCGGCAGCAGCTCCTGCAGGCGCGCGGTGTCGAGGGCCGCCGGCATCGGTTCACGCACCGTGGCGTCGCCGGGGAACTGCACGGTCATGGTGTCGGTGCCCATGTCCTTGAAGATCGCTGCGGCTTCCTGCGCGGCGTTGTGGCCGATATTGATCAGCGCGACCACCGACGAACTGCCGATGACGATGCCCAGCAACGCCAGCATCGAACGCTTGCCCAGGGTCCGCAGGCTGACAAAGGCCTCGTGCAGCAACTGGCTGGCACTCTGCTCGACCCGCAGGTTCATGCCGGGCAGGCCTCGTGCACCACACCGTTGTGGACCCGGATCTGGCGGTGCAGGCGTTCGGCGATATGCGGGTCGTGGGTGACGATGATCAGCGTCACCTGGCGGACACGATTGAGCTCCAGCAACAGGTCCATGATCTCCCGGGCGGTGCTGCTGTCGAGGTTGCCGGTGGGTTCGTCGGCGAGGATCACCGAGGGTTCGCCGACCAGCGCCCGGGCAATGGCGACCCGCTGGCGCTGGCCGCCGGAGAGATCGGCGGGACGGTGGTGGGCACGGTCGCCGAGGCCGACCTGGGCAAGCATCTTGCGCGCCCTTTCCAGTGATTCGCCCCGGGGTACGCCGCGATAGCTCAAGGGCAGGGCGACGTTATCGAGGGCGTCCAGGCGTGGCAGCAGGTTGAAGCTCTGGAACACGAAGCCGATCTGCTGGTTGCGGATGGCCGCCAGCTGGTCCGGGCTGGCCTTGAAGATATCGTGTCCGGCGAAATGGTAGTGACCGCTGTTGGGCAGGTCGAGCAGGCCGAGGATATTGAGCAGGGTGCTTTTACCGGAGCCGGAGGCCCCGAGAATGGCGCAGCTTTCGCCGACCTCGATGGACAGCGAGACATCCTTGAGAATGGTCAGCGGTTGCTCGGCGAGGCGATAGCTCTTGCCGATGCCTTGCAGGGAAATGAAACCTTTGTGAACAATCGATTCAGTCATCGCTGATAGCGCCGGCAGGCTCGTCCATGATCCGGCCACGACCCTGGTGCGCTTCAGGCATCCAGGCGTGTTGCGGGGCAGGGGCAGGCACAGGTTTTGTTTTCTTATTTTAAAAAATTGTTTGAATAGTAACCGTGATCCCTATCCTACGCCAGCCGTCTAGCGCAGGGAATACGCAGAGTTTTGCCGGCGATCTTGTGACAAGAAGAAACATATTTGCCTCGCCCCCGATCGGAAAAATCGTGAGTCTTCAACTAGCTTGCGCGAGGGTGACACCGCCTTGAGAGGCTTGCTTTCAGCGGCTTTCGCAGGTATAAAAAATCAAATTTATTTTTAAAACGCTGTTCGTTCGGTCAGATTTCTTCTCGCAAAGGCTCCTCACTTATGGTCGCAAAGAAACTCAGCGCTCCCAATGTCACCAAGACTCGCTTGCTGGATGCCACGGAGGCACTGTTTACCAAGTACGGCTATGACGCCGTGCTCTTGCGCCAGATCACCGAACGAGCCCAGGTCAACCTGGCCGCCGTGAACTACCACTTCGGGGACAAGGACTCCCTGATGACCGCACTGCTGATGCAACGCCTGGGTCCCCTCAACGAACAGCGCCTGGAACTGCTCGCCAAATGCGAGGAGCAGAGCGACGGCCCGCTGGACTGCGAAACCCTGCTCGGCGTGCTGTTCGCCCCGGCCATGGGCCTGGAGCGTGCCGGTTCCGGCGAGGAAGGCCGGTCCTTCGTGCGTTTTCTCGGGCGGGTCTACAGCGACACGTCGCCGTTTATCCAGGAA
Source organism: Pseudomonas sp. Mn2068 (assembly GCF_049319725.1). Lineage (NCBI taxonomy): Bacteria > Pseudomonadati > Pseudomonadota > Gammaproteobacteria > Pseudomonadales > Pseudomonadaceae > Pseudomonas > Pseudomonas sp. Mn2068. Next base: position 475,860 of record NZ_JBMOUG010000001.1, read on the forward strand.
TACCTGAAGGAACATTACCAGCCGGTGTTCGAGCGCTTCTTCAATGCCTTCGCCCTGGCCTTGCCGGATATGCCGCGCAATGAAGTGGGGGTGCGCCTGCAATTTGCCCTCAAGGCCATCTCCGGGGTGATCGCCGGGACCGAGTTGCGTTTCCTGATGCAGGCGATGAGCCTCGGCAGGCCGGCGACCGATGCCGAAGTCATGGCCAAGCTGATCAGTCTGGTGTCGGCCGCAATTCATGCGCCGATGCAGGATCACAAGGCCGCCGGTGCCCTGGAGCGGGTGCTGGAAACCCAGCACGAGATTCGCCAGGGCAATAACCAGGCGAATGCAAAGTTGGCGATCAAGTAACTAACCACTTTCCGGCAAAACCGATGACACAGCCAACAGCTTTGTTGGCTGTGTCACAAAAACCGGAATGTGTGGATTGACATCAAACAAGTCTTTTTCAACCGGTGTTTTCCGGTTTATTCCCTCCGCTGCAAATCAGTCCTGCCTCGAATGATTATTTCCGATAATGAGTAGTCTCGCCGGTTGCATATCGGGATATGCACTTGTGCGCTGTCACTAGTTGTCTGTGAAGTATTGGCTTCCCACAAGTTTTCACAAGCTTTCACAGCCGCTGGCAATTTCACCTGAGTAGTATGCAACGCATGCAGACCAACGGTGCCAGGTTCAGGAGAAGGCCATCCTCGTTCGTGATTACCGGCAGTTTGCATAGCTTTCAGTTTGCAATCGTGCAGCTGAAGAACTTCTGATCGAGACTAGGAGATATCAAATGAGCGACGTCCCACCAGTAAGCTCCGGCAACGCAGACGCAGCAATCGCCAAGATGCAAGCAACTTTCGATATGGCAATCGAGAAGTCTGCAAAGATCACTGAATTGTCCACTGCCAAAAAAGCAGAGCTCGACGCTACCAAACAGCGTCCGTCCAACTGAGTTGGCTCGCGAGCGGCGCCCGGCGCCGCTCGCCTGTTCAAAGCAACAGTCACAACAGTACTTAACTTACACCTTATCTCATGTGAATGGTCCACGGCGCCGACCCCAGGTCGACCGCAGACGGTTCACTGTTCCTGATCGGTGCATTCGCTACATGGCCCGCTGCGGTTGGCGGAGTTGATGGTGGTAAGTCCAGTCATGACAGCCCTGATATCCCGACCTTCGAGCGCTGCCAGCGGTTTGCCGCTTCTGAGCATCACCCAAGGGGTGCATCAGGGGGTATCGCTGGTCCTGGAAGCACCGACCTACCTGATCGGCTGCGCCGTGCCGGCCGACCTGATCCTGCGCGACCCGGGAATTGCCGCCGAGCATCTGCGCCTGCGTTTCGACGGGGTCCATGTCGCCATCGAGGCTCTGGGCGGTGACATAAAGGTCATCGGCGATAGCGCCCGCAGCGTGACGGTCCCCCGCGGAAATGGCCACCGTACGCGGCTGCCGCTGCGAATCTTCCTTGAAACCGTCGAGTTGCGGCTGGCCGTCGATGGCGAGCCCCTGCCGGCGCCGACTGCACGCGCACCGATTGCCGGCGCGGCGACCAGGGGCTGGGGCAGGGGCGGGGGCAGCGGCTGGCGCTGGGCCGCCCTGGGCTTCCTGGCGGCGTGCGCCACCACGGCCTTTGCCCTGCGCAACGAGCCGCAACCCGTTGTCGATTCGATCAGCGTGGTCGATCCCGTGGCTCTCGCCGCCGGCCAGCCCACGGCGACCCTGGCCGAGGCCAGGGGTTATCTCGACAACGGCCTGCGCGCAGCCCGCCTGAACGGTATCACCGTGCAGCTCAAGGATGAGCAGTTGCTGGTCCAGGGATCGTACGACGCTTCGCAGAAAGCGCAATGGATCGCACTGCAGAAGGGCTTCGACAGCCGTTATGGCCGTACCTTCGTCCTGCACCAGAACGTCAGCGTGCGCGACAGCGTGGCGACACCGCGGGTGCGTTTCCAGGCCGTCTGGTTCGGCGCCAATCCCTATGTGGTCAACGATTCCGGAAAACGCCTCTATCCCGGTGCGGCGCTGGCGGACAACTGGGTGATCGAGCGGATTGAAAACAACGAGGTTGTCCTCGCCCGTGGCGAAGAACGCTTCACCTTCACCTTATGACCTGCGCCACCCGAAGGAAGCGTGAACGATGAGAGTTGTCGATCGTCCGTCAGTGCCACTGACCGACAAAACCGCCCCGATCCAGAGCGTCAACGCGGTCAGCCAGCGGCAGGCGGCGAGCTTCGAAGCGGTCCTGCGCAAGCGCGAGGTGCGTGCCCGCCAGGCCCTGCGCGGGCAGGCTAGCGAAGCGGACGCGGCGTCGAGCGTCAGCCCCGAGCTGTTCGGCAACGGTCGCTCGCTGGAAATTCTCGAGCGGGTGCTCGAACAGATTCTCCCGGCCCTGGATTTCGAACCGCAGGTGCGGGAGATGGCCGAGGACTTTATCCGCGAGGAAATCGAAACCCGCCAGCAACTCGAACAACAGCGCGCCGAGGTACAGGTGTCATGAGCCGTGAAGACGAAGACCTGGCCGCGCTGCTCAAGAGCATGGGCGAGTTGTACCGGCGCAACGGCCAGACCCAGCGTGCCCTGGTGATGCTGCTGATCGCGGTGCAGGTCACACCGGGTGACAGCGAATTGCTGCGCAATCTGGCCATGGCCTTCACCGACAGCGGCGATGGCGTGCGGGCCCTGGCAGCGCTGGACCGTCTGCGCGACCTCGAAGGCGAGTCCCGCGGCGAATTGCTGCTGCGCAGCCGGGCGCTCTGGGTGGTCGGCAACGAAGACGATGCGCGCCTGTGTTTCAAACGTTACCTGGCGGCGCGGAGGGCCGAACAATGAACTTCAGCCAGCAACTCAACAACCTGGCCCGGCGCGCTTCCCAGCGCAGCGACGTGATCATTGTCGCGTTCATGCTGATGGCCATTGTGATGATGATCATCCCGCTGCCCACTTACATGGTGGACATGCTGATCGCGCTGAACATCGCCCTGAGCATCCTGATCCTGATCGTCGCGTTCTACATTTCCCATTCGGTGGAATTTTCCGCGTTGCCGCCGCTGATCCTGCTCAGCACGCTGTTCCGCCTGTCGCTGTCGATCACCACCACGCGCCTGATCCTGCTGGACGGCAACGCCGGGCATATCGTCAAGGCTTTCGGCGACTTCGTGATCGCCGGGCAAGTGGTGGTCGGCCTGGTGGTGTTCCTGATCATCACCGTGGCGCAGTTTGTCGTCATCACCAAGGGTGCCGAACGGGTGGCCGAGGTGGCGGCGCGTTTTACCCTGGACGCGATGCCCGGCAAGCAGATGAGCATCGACAACGACCTGCGCAACGGCGATATCGACCAGGCCGAGGCACGCCGCCGGCGCTCGCGCCTGGAGCGGGAAAGCCAGATGTTCGGCGCGATGGACGGCGCGATGAAATTCGTCAAGGGCGATGCCATTGCCGGCCTGGTGATCCTCCTGGTCAACCTGCTGGGCGGGATGCTCATCGGCATGCTCGAACGCGGTATGAGCTTCGCCAGCGCCGTGCACACCTATTCCTTGCTGACCGTGGGCGACGGCCTGATCGCGCAGATCCCGGCGCTGTTGATCTCTGTAGCCGCCGGCACCGTGGTGACCCGGGTCAACAGCGATGGCGTACAGGGCGACCTCGGCACCGAGATTCTCCGGCAACTGGGCGCCAGCCAGCGGGCGCTGATCCTGACCGCGTTGATCCTGGCCGGGGTCAGCCTGTTGCCGGGCTTCCCCTCGGCGATCTTTATCGGCCTGGCGCTGATCATCGGCGGCGTGGTCTTCGGCCTGCATCGCCGTGAACGCGCGGGAGCTGCCCAGCCGGTCGAGGAACCGGTCGAAACCGTCAGCGAGGAACACGTCGAAACGTCACTGGAGCCCGTGTCTGAACGGGTGCCCGACAGCCGCGTCCTGCTGGTGCTGGGATCGGCCCTGGCCGAAGTCTCGTCGCTGCATTCGTTGCGCCAGAAGATCGAAGCCCTGTGCCATGAGATTCGCGCCGACCTGGGTGTGGAGATCCCGCTCCCCGGGGTGTATGTCGACAGAGCCTTGGGCGCCGAGCACTTCCGCATCGAATTCGAAGGCGTCCCGGTCAGCGAGGGCGCGATTCCCGCCGGGCGCTTGCTGCTACAGGACGATTCGGTCCACCTGAACCTCCTGGAAATTCCCGGCCTGGAAGCCGATTCGCCGCTGTCCCAGCGTCCGGCGCAGTGGGTCGAAGCGAGCCACGAAGAGAGCCTGCGCAGCTCCGGCAGCGCTTTCCTGTTTCCCGACGAAATCCTGCGCGCGGTACTCGAACGCAGCCTGCGGCGTTATGCCGGGGATTTCCTCGGCATCCAGGAAACCCGCCAACTGCTCGGGCGCCTGGAATCCGGCTACGGCGAACTGGTCAAGGAGGCCTTGCGCGTGGTGCCGTTACAGCGCATGGCCGAAACCCTGCGCCACGTGGTCGCCGAAGGTGTCTCGATCCGCAACCAGCGGGCGCTGATGGAAGCCATGGTGGAGTGGGGCGCCCGTGAAAACGACGCCGCCCGGCTGGGCGAGCACATGCGCGCGGCCCTGGCCCGGCAGATCTGTCACCAGTACGCCGACCGCAACCGGGTCATCAGTGCCTTTGTCCTCTCGCCGCAGCTGGAAGAACAGCTGCGCGCCGCCCTGCGACGGCCGGAGCCGGCGCGGGAACTGGTGCCGGAAGAGGTCAATCGTGCGCTGATCAGCCAGCTGCGCCAGGCCTGCGACAAGCTCCCGGCCAACAACCGCACGGTGTTGCTGGTCCACGCCGACCTGCGCCGGGGCATGCGCCGCCTGGTTCAGCGGGCGGAAGTCGAACTGCCGGTGCTGTCGTTCCGCGAACTGACCACCGAATACAACCTGCAGGCCCTGGTCACCCTCGGTCTGCCCGATGCCGCTTATCGCCGGACCACCGCCGGCGCCTCGGTCACTTCTTTGGCGAACGCTTCATGAGACGATTCCCCCAGCTCTGGTTTCTCCTTCTGATCCTGCTTGCCCCCGGCCTGCAAGCGGCACAGGACATCGCCACGGGCAGCCGTGGCAACCTCGACCTGGCGGCCGGGGAAGGGCGCATCCTGCATTTCAGCGCGCCGGTGGATTCGGTGATGGTCGCCGACCCGGCGGTGGCCGACGTACAGGTGGTGTCGCCCGGGCAGATCTACGTATTCGGCAAGGCCATCGGCCAGACCAGCCTGATCACCCTGGACGGCGCCGGCAAGGAACTGGCGTCGCTGAACCTGGCGATCAGCGCCGGCAGCCAGGCCGTCGCGCAACCCTTGCGCGAGCTGCACCCCGCCAGTAGCGCGCGGATCAGCGGCAGCGGCAACCGGATGCTGGCCCAGGGCAGTGTCGGCAGCGTTGCCGAGGCCGCCGACCTGAACGCCTTGCTCGATCCCCACGGGCAGAGTTTCCAGAGCAGCGTCAACGGCGCCACCTATCCGGGCTCGGCCCAGGTCAACATCCGCGTGCGTTTCGCCGAGGTCTCGCGCTCCGAACTGCTGAGCTACGGGGTCAACTGGAATGCGCTGTTCAACAACGGCACCTTTTCCTTCGGCCTGATTACCGGCGGTTCGCTGGCGGCCAATGCGGTAGCCGGTTCGAGCAATGTGATCAGCGCCGGCCTGAACTCCGGCAACGTGAACATCGACGCGATGCTCGAAGCCCTGCAAAGCAACGGCATCCTGGAAATCCTCGCCGAACCGAATATCACCGCCATGACCGGCCAGACCGCCAGCTTCCTCGCCGGTGGCGAAGTACCGGTGCCGGTGCCGGTCAGCCGCGACCTGGTGGGGATCGAATACAAATCGTTCGGCGTGTCGCTGCAGTTCAACCCGACGCTGCTGCCCAACGGCCGGATCGCCCTGCAGGTACGTCCCGAGGTCAGCAGCCTGATGGACAGCAACCCGGTCACCATTTCCGGGATCCAGGTGCCGTCCTTCCGGGTTCGCCGTGCCGATACCCGGGTCGAGGTCGGCAGCGGCCAGACCTTCGCCATCGCCGGTCTGTTCCAGCGCGAGACAAGCCAGAACGTCGACAAGCTGCCGATGCTTGGCGAGCTGCCAGTGCTGGGCAACCTGTTCCGTTCCAAGCGTTTCCAGCGCAACGAAACCGAACTGGTGATCCTGATCACCCCGTATCTGGTGGAACCGGTGCGCGGCCGCACTTTGGCGACGCCCCTGGACGGCATGCCGGGCAATACCACCACGGCCTCCGCCGGACCGCGCAGCGGTGGCGCGTTCGGCTTCTACATGAACTGATCCGGGAGCCGAGACCATGAAAAGCCTGTCGTTGATTTCCGCCCTGGCATCACTGGTGCTGCTGAGCGCCTGCAAGACCCATCTCGAACCGGTGGCCTATTCCCCGGATTACCTCAGTGCCCGCGATGCCGGCGGGCGCGCCGGACTGATCCCGGTGGAGTGCCAGAAACCGCCACTGACCAATCGCGAAGTGGTGGGCGACGAGCCGGACCTGAGCTCGACCTTGCCCCTGGGCTGCGCCAATAACCTGAACCTGTTGCAGATGGTCGAGCAGCGCCAGGATCTGGTCCAGGGCCGCGACACCGGCCCGACCATGGCCGCGCCGGTAGGCCGGGCGGCACGGATCTATATCGACGGACAGGACCGGCAGAAGCAGGAACGCCGCGAAGCGGCGCAGGAAGCCCAGACCAGCACGGGGGCCGCTCGATGAGCAAGAGCGTAACCCAGGGGGACGGATCAGTGACTGTCCACCAACCCCAGTTCCCGCGCCTGGGCGGCTGGATCGGCGATGGCCTTGATGCGTCGGGCTTCGACCAGCAGCCGTTGCTGCTCGGCCGGCGCGATATCGTCCAGCGCCAGCGTGCTCAACTGCGCCTCATGCCCGGCCAGTACCAGGATCAGCAGTTCGTTGCGCTGGTGCCGGGGCTGCGCCCGGGGCGACTGGCTGACCTGACGAATACTGCCCAGGGCCTGATCGGCCTTGCCACCCAGGGCATAGGCCAGGGCCAGGTTGCACTGGGTATCCAGATCGGTGGGGGCCAGGCCCAGGCTCTTGCTGAAAGCCGCCTGGGCGTCGCCGGTCTGGCCGCGCAGTACCTGGGCGATACCCAGCCGGTTGTAGGCCTGCGGAGTGTTCAGCGCGCTCGCCGCCTGAGTCAGGGAAACCGCTGCGCGGTCGAGCTTGCCTTCGCGCAGTTGCGCAGTCCCCAGGCCCAGCAGCGCCGTGGGGTCGTCACGCTTGAGCTCCAGGCCCTGCTGGAACGCGCGTTCGGCACCCCGGGCGTCGCCGCTGTCGAGGCGCGCCTGACCGAGCTTCTGCCAGGCCTCGATACCGGCCCCCGGTTGCGCCGCGGCCTTTTCATACAGCGCCGCCGCCGTGCCCGGATCGCCGCGCCCGTTGACGTCGTTGGCCAGGCGCATGAACCGCTGGTAGCTGTCGCTGCCGCTCGCGCCGTCGGGGGCGCCGGCACAGGACACCAGCAACAGACTGCTCAACAGCAACAGGGCGGACGGGAAGGGCTTGGGCAAGACTGGAACTCCTCAGGCAAGGGGGAACACATGACAGCTTGGACAGCGAGTGTGACACCCGAAAGTCATTTTATCGACCCTGAAATGCGGCCCGGCTGCTTTATGTCCAGGCTGCCGGAAAACGTCTTCGGGAGTCCGTGCCATGACTGATTCGCTACGGTTCCTGATGACCGTGCTGGTGCTGCTGGGCAGCTTGTCCTGCGGGCTTGCCCGGGCAGCGGACGAGCCGGCCTGGTACGCCCGGCCCTATGCCTATGTCTTGATCGAGCAGGACGTACGCGGCGCGCTGGAAGAGTTCGGGCACAACCTCGACCTTGTGGTGGTGATGTCCGACAAGGTTCGCGGCAAGGCCCGCAACCATGTGCGGGCCAGGACCGCCGGCGAGTTTCTCGACCTGGTCACCGACGCCAACGGCCTGACCTGGTTCTTCGACGGCAACGTGCTCTCTATCAGCACCGACGAAGAAACCGCCACCCGCCTGTTCAAGACCCGTGGCGTGGGCCGCGAGCAACTGCAGGCCTACCTGGACGATCTCGATGTGTTCGGCGAACACCTGTCGACGCACCCCGGGCCGGTGGACGACGAACTGTTCGTCTCCGGCCCCCCGGCCTATCTCGCCCTGATCCAGCAACACCTTGACCTGCAGCGTCCCGCCGCCGTGCCCGTGGTGGCCCGGGAGCGAGGCGTGCGGGTCTTTCGTGGCAACACGGTCAGCACCGAGTGACCCTGCAATCCTTGAACCCCCAGGCAATCCCACTTGAAGGAGATACACCATGGCAGTCAATCCAATCGAAGGCGGCGGCACCCCTCCAGTCGATGCCAAGAGCAAGTTCGACGCGGCGGTCGACAAGGCCGCCGACAGCAGCAGCGACGACCAGAAGATCACCGACTTCATGGTCCAGGGCGCCATCCAGATCGGCGGGCAATTCATCATCATGCCGCGCCTCAACGAGCTGCTCAACGACGCCATGGCGGACGACGACGGCGACGAATGATCCAGGCTCCGGCTTCCAACCCACCTGAGGTGACACCATGACAGTGAGTCTAGCGGCGACAACAGCGACAGCGGCGGCGCCGCCTGCCGGAGGGCAGGGTGGCCTCGAGGCTTCGCAGAACCTGTTCGAGCATATGGCCAACAGCGCCAGGAGCGGCATGCCCGAAGGGGCGAGCCCGCACCAGATCGGCAGCAACCTGATGGAGCGCCTGAACGGTTTCATCGACCGCTCGCGGACCTTTGCCGAACGGGCCGATGCCCTTGGCAACGGTCCGCCGGCGAGCAACCCGCCGGTGGCCGGCCCCGGTGCCGCCAGTCCCAGCGCCGCCAGCGGCAGTACGGCCAGCGGCGGCGAACCGCCGAAAAAGGTCACCGACCAGCACCTGGATCAGGTCGTGCACTCCCTCAGCCGGATGTTCGACTACTCCATCGAAACCCAAATGGTGGTTCGTGGCGCCACGCAGATCTCCGGCGCCGCCAATACCCTGTTGCGAGGGCAATAAACCGATGTCCAGAGCCCAGCGCATGTCGCGCTTCGTCATCGTCCTGGTCACCGCCTGCCTGCTCCAGGCCTGCGACATGGACCTCTACAGCAATCTCGGCGAGCGCGAGGCCAACGCGATGGTCGCGGTGCTGCTGCGCGACGGCGTCCCGGCCAGCCGCAAGGTCCAGGATGACGGCCGCCTCACCGTGGTGGTGGCCAAGGATCGCTTCGCCCAGGCCATGGCGCTGCTCGATGCCGCCGGCCTGCCGCAGCAGAACTTCTCCAACATGGGCGAGGTGTTCAAGGGCAACGGCCTGGTGTCGTCGCCGGTCCAGGAGCGGGCGCAGATGGTCTATGCCCTGAGCGAGGAACTGTCGCACTCGGTGTCGCAGATCGACGGCATTCTTTCGGCCCGGGTGCATGTGGTGCTGCCGGACAACGACCTGCTCAAACGGGTGATTTCACCTTCATCGGCCTCGGTGCTGGTGCGTTACGACCCCGGCGTGGCTATCGATCCGCTGATTCCGCAGATCAAGACCCTGGTGGCGAACGGCATTTCCGGGCTGAGCTATGACGGTGTCTCGGTAACCGCGATCAAGGCTGCCGCCGTGCCCGGCAAGGGCCAGGGACAGCCGCCACTGGCGCGTTTCATGGGCCTGTGGATCGTCGCCGACAACCTTGCCTGGGCCTGGCTGCTGTTCGGCGGATTGCTGCTGGCGATTGCCGGGCTGGCCGCCGGGCTGTTGTGGCGTCTGCGTCAGCAACGCGGCGCGGTCGCCTTGTACCCGCTGAAGGAAAACCCATGAATTCGTCTTCGGATCTGCTCGAACGCTGGCAGCGATTGACGGCGCGCCCGCTGACCTTCATCGGTCCTGACAGCCTGGCCGAGTGTTTCTCAGGTGCGGTTCCGGCCGGGCAACTGGAGGCCCTGCGCAACCTCTCGCGTTTCGAGGGCCGGCTGCTGCGCCTGCTGCGCGAGCGTTTCGAATTGTCGCCCTGGGCCGAAGTGCCGGAGCCCGACCCTGCGGACCTGCCGGTATTGCTCCTGAGTCCCCTGGCGTTTTCCCGCCTGACCAGGCTCTGCGGGGCGATCTGGCATGGCGCGACCCTGCGCCGGGAAATTCGCGGCGAAGAGCTCGGCGAATTGCACCAGCGCCTCGGCGCCGAAGTGTTCGCCCAGGCCCTGAGCCTGCCGGCCCTGGCCGGTGCCGCCGACCTGCTGCGCGACCCCGCCGAGCTGGTGGCAGCCATCGAGCGTGACGGCCAGACGTGCGTCGCCGCCTGGCTGCACCTGCAACCCGAATCGCTCAAGGGCTGGTTGAGCCTGCGCCTGGACAGCCCGCGGTTCGACCAGGCACGCCTGAGCCGGGATATCGAAATCGTGCGCGGCGCGGCCGCACTGCTGTCCGCCGAAGAAGCCCCAGACAAGGAGAGCCGCGATGAGTGAACTGCCGAGCCGCCCGGGCGGGCGCATCCTGCGAGCCAGCGAAGCCGATGCCTGGCGCGATGGCTTCGCTTTTCTCGAAGCCGCCCGCGAGGAAGCCCTGGCGATCCGCAACGACAGCCAGCAGTGGCTGGCCGAAGCCCGGGCCGAAGGCTTCGCCAGCGCCGAGCGGGAAGGGGCGCAACAGGCGGCGCTCCTGCTTCAGGACACCGCCCGACAGGTCGATGCCTACCTCAACGGGTTGGAAAGCGCATTGGCCGACCTGGCGTTGAACATTGCCCGTGAAGTGATGGACGAAATGGACGCCGGCGAACGCATCCTGCGCTGTACCCGCAAGGCCATGGGCGCCTTTCGCCAGGACCAGGCGCTGACCCTGTACGTGCCGCGCGCCCATCTCGACGGAGTGCGCCAGGCCCTGGCGGCCGACCCGCTGCCGACGCCGGGCGTGACCGTGGAGGCCGATGAGCAACTGGCGGCCCATCAGGCGCGCCTGAGCAGTCCGGTCGGCTCGGTGGAACTGGGCCTTGACGCGCAACTGGCCGGCTTGCGCCGGGGCCTGTTGCCCCAGGCCGAAGAGGTCCGCTCATGAGCAGCCCGGGCGTGGCCCTCGACAACCTGTTGCCGCGCCTGCAATCGCGCCTGTCCGCTGCCCGTCCACGACCGGTCAAGGGCACCATCCGCAGTATTCGCGGGGTGCTGCTGCGGGCCAGTGTCGCCGGGGTGCGCATCGGTGAACTGTGTCGACTGCGCGATCCCGGCAGCGGCCGCAGCCTGGCGGCGGAAGTCATCGGTTTCGACGATGACGAAGCGATCCTGTCGCCGATCGGCTCGATGGAAGGCCTGTCGACCCATACTGAAATCACCGCCACCGGCGAATCCCTCGGCGTGGTGGTCGGCGATGGCCAACTGGGCCGGGTCATCAGTCCCATGGGCGACTTCCTCGATGCCGAAGGCGAGTTGCCCGGCGGCCTGTTCGAGACCTACCCGTTGCACGCCGAGCCGCCGGCGCCGTTTACCCGACAACTGATCGTGCGGCCGATGTTCCTTGGCGTGCGCTCGATCGACGGTTTGCTGACCCTGGCCCAGGGCCAGCGCATCGGCATTTTCGGCGAGCCGGGAGTAGGCAAGTCCTCGCTGCTGGCCAGCATCATTCGCAACAGCGAGGCCGATGTGATCGTGATCGGCCTGATCGGCGAACGCGGTCGCGAGGTCCGCGAGTTGCTCGACGTGCAACTCGATGCCAAGGCCCGGGCGCGGACCGTGGCGGTGGTGGCGACGTCCGACCGGCCGGCGGCCGAACGGGTCCGCGCGGCGTTCGTCGCCACGGCCCTGGCCGAGTATCACCGTGACCAGGGGCGCAATGTCCTGCTGCTGATGGACAGCCTGACCCGTTTTGCCCGGGCCCAGCGCGAAATCGGCCTGGCGGTGGGCGAACCGCCGACCCGCCGGGGCTATCCGCCATCGTTCTTTTCCACCTTGCCGCGCCTGCTCGAGCGCGCCGGACCGGCGCCGCGCGGCAGCATCACGGCGCTGTACACGGTGCTCACCGAAGGCGATGCGGCCACCGACCCGGTGGCCGAAGAGGCCCGCTCGATCCTCGACGGCCACATTGTCCTGAGTGCCGAGCTGGCGCAACGCAACTACTTCCCGGCGGTGGATGTACTGCGTAGCCGCAGCCGCCTGATGGAGCAGGTGGCGAGTGAAGAACACCGTCGCCTGGCGATGCGGGTCCGCGAACTGATGGCCCGTCATGCCGAAATCGAAATGTTGATCCGCATCGGCGAATACGCCAGCGGCAGCGACCCCCTGGCGGATGAAGCGATTGCCCGGCACGCGGACATCGAGGACTTCCTGCGCCAGGGCCCCCACGAACCCAGCAGCCAGGCCGAAACCCTTCATCGCCTGCACCAGGTACTGTCATGAAAACCAAAACCTTGCAGAGTCTGCAGAGCCTTCGGGTCCTGCGTGAACAACGCGCCGCCACCGCCCTGGTGGCCCAGCAGCAACGGGTCCGGGAAACCGGCAGCGAACGCGACCAGGCCAGGGAACGCTTGCGCGAGCACCGCGAATCCATCGCCCGCGAAGCCGAAGCGATCTATGCCTCGCTCGAAGGTGGCCTGTCGGTGGCCAGCTGGCAGGCCGCCCAGGCCCGCCTGCAGGATCTGGCCGAGGGCCAGGAGGTGCTGGAAGAGCAGGTCGGAGAGGTGTCGCAGAAACTGCAGGTCGAAGAACTGCAGCGCGATGCCTGCCAGCGCGAGCGCCTGATGCGCCAGCGTCAGTCCGAGGCCTGGCAGAGCCTGGTGGAACGTCGCGAACGGGTCGAGCGCGGTACCCGCGAAACCCGTGAAGAGTCGGATCTGGCGCGGCCTGCCGTGGGCTCCGGTTCATGACTTGCAAGGAGCCCGGACCCTGGCCCGAGGCCCGTCCGGTCAAACCCCTGGTCGACAGCCTGGAAGCGGTCGACCCGGTGCTGGTCAAGCTCAATAATCGCCTGCATCAGCGGCGTCAGCCCTGGGTCGGTGAGCTGGCCGGCCAGGCGCTGGCGGTGGAGTGGGCCAGCCCCGGCGGCGCCCTGCAAGGCAGCAGGGAAGTGTTGCTGACCCTGGGGCAGGAGCCGCTGCGCCTGCTGGTGCCGGCCCAGCCCCTCGACAGCCTGCTCGGCGATCTGCTGGGCCAGGCCCCGACCAGCAGCCTCGATCCGCTGGCCCTGACCCTGTTGACGGAAATGGCCCTGCTGGAGCTGATCGAGCCGCTCGAGGCACGGCTGCGCAAGACGCTTCAGGTCGCCGTGCGCTCGCGTTTGCCGCAGCACCCGAATTTTGTCGTGAGCCTGACGGTCAGCATTCGCCTGGGCGCTGCCCCGGCTTTTCCGGTGGTCCTGGAAATGACCCCGATTTCCGCGCACTGGGTCGCCTCGCTGCTGGAGGAACACCTGGCGAAGCAGGCCGACCCGCTGCCCCAACTGCGCCTGGACGGCCGTATCGAAGCCGGCCATGCGCCCTTGAGCCTGAGTGACCTGCGCAGCCTGCGTCCGGGCGACGTGGTGATGCTCGACTACCTCCCGGCCGACCAGTTGCGCCTGACCCTGGCCGAACGCCTGCAAGCCCGTGGCCGCAGTGACGGCAGCCATTTCTGTTTGATCGAAGCGCCGCAACCGGTGCCCCCTGACATGGAGAATGCAATGAGTGATGTCGACAGCAATGCCAGCCTGGACAGTCAACTGGACGACCTGCCCCTGAAACTGGTGTGCCAGGCCGGCAGCGTCGAGGTGTCGCTGGCGCAGTTGCGTGAACTGGGTGCCGGCAGCCTGCTGTTGCTGACCCCGCAATTGCAGGACGGCGTCGAACTGCTGGTCAACGGCCGCAAGCTGGGCCAGGGGCAACTGGTGCGCATCGGCGACGGCCTGGGCGTGCGGGTCCTGAGTTTTGCCACGCCATGACCGGCTACCAGCCCAATCTGATCGAGATCATCCTGGTCGTCGCCACCATCGGGCTGATCCCGCTGGCGGTGGTGACCCTGACCGGCTTCATGAAGATCTCGGTGGTACTGTTCCTGATCCGCAACGCCCTCGGTGTGCAGCAGACGCCGCCGAACCTGGTGCTGTACGGCATCGCCCTGATTCTCTCGGTGTACGTCACCACGCCGCTGATCGGCGACATGTACCGCCAGGTCGAAGGGCACAGCATCAACCTGGAGCACGTCGAGGACGTCAAGGCCCTCGGCGATGCCCTGCGGCCGCCGCTACAGGCGCACCTGGCGCGGTTCGCCAATGTCCAGGAACGCGGTTTCTTCGTCCAGGCCACCGAGACCATCTGGTCGCCGGAGGCCCGTGAGCAATTGCGCGACGACGACCTGGTGGTGCTGATTCCGGCCTTTGTCAGCTCCGAGCTGACCCGCGCCTTCGAGATCGGCTTCCTGTTGTATATCCCGTTCCTGGTGGTGGACCTGCTGGTGGCCAATGTGCTGATGGCCATGGGCATGTCGATGGTTTCTCCGACGCTGATCTCGATTCCGCTGAAAATCTTCCTGTTCGTCGCATTGAGCGGTTGGTCACGCCTGATGCACGGCCTGATCCTCAGTTACGGGAGCTGACCCATGGGCCAGGACGTATTTCTCGGCCTGATGAAACAGGCATTGATGACCGTGCTGCTGCTGTCGGCACCGGCACTCGGGGTGGCGATCATCATCGGCCTGAGTGTCGGGCTGTTCCAGGCACTGACCCAGATCCAGGACCAGACCTTGCCCCAGGTGGTCAAGCTGGTGGCGGTGTTGCTGGTGATCGTGTTTGTCGGGCCGTTGCTGGCCGGGCAGGTGATGGAGCTGGGCAACCAGGTGCTGGACAACTTCCCGCTCTGGACCCGGTGAGCGGCATGGAAGCCAACCTTGCCAGCGCCTTTGTCGAAGTCGCTTACCCGGTGATCACCTCGGCGGCCCTGGCGGTATGCCGGGCCACCGGACTGGTGCTGATCACCCCGGCGTTCAACCGCCTGGGCCTGACGGGCATGATCCGTGGCTGTGTCGCCGTGGCGATCTCGATCCCGATGTTCCTGCCGGCGTTCGAGGCCCTGACCTCCATGGGCGAACATGGCAGCCTGTTCCTGGTGGGCCTGATGCTCAAGGAATTGCTGATCGGCCTGACCATCGGCCTGCTGTTCGGTATCCCGTTCTGGGCCGCCGAGGTCGCCGGCGAGCTGATCGACCTGCAGCGCGGCTCGACCATGGCCCAGTTGGTGGACCCGCTCTCGGTGGGCGAGGCCAGCGTGATGGCGACCTTGCTGACGGTGATGATGATCACCCTGTTCTTCATGTCCGGCGGCTTTATCCTGATGGTCGACGGTTACTACCACAGCTATCAGTTGTGGCCGGTGACCGCCTTCACGCCGCTGTTCGCCAGTCAGGCGCTGCTGGCGGTGCTGTCGATCCTCGACCAGGTGATGCGGATCGGCGTGATGATGATCTCGCCGCTGGTGATTTCCCTGCTGGTGGCCGACATGATGCTGGCGTTCCTTTCGCGGATGGCGCCGAACCTGCATATCTTCGACCTGGCGTTGTCGGTGAAGAACCTGGTGTTCTCGGTGCTGATGGTCATCTACATCAGCTTCCTGATTCCGCTGATGCTCGATCAACTGGCGGAGTTCCGGGGGGCTTTCGAGGTACTCAAGACCTTGAGCGGAGTGACGCCATGAGCGAGACCAGCGAGGAGAAGTCGCAACCGGCCTCGGACAAGAAACTCCAGGACGCGCGCAAGAAAGGCCAGGTCGCCAAGAGCCAGGACCTGGTCTCGGCGATGGTGATTCTCTGCGCCTCGCTGTATATCTCGGCGACCATTGCCCGGGTCCAGGGCCAGGTCACCGCGTTGATCGACCTGACCACCCAGGTCTACATCGAACCGTTCAATACCGTCTGGCCGCGCCTGCTCGATACCGCGCAACAGCTGTGGCTGTCGGTGACCCTGCCGCTGGTGGCGGTGACGGTGGGGGCGGTGGTGCTGACCAACGTGGTGACCATGCGCGGCTTTATCTTCTCGGTCGAGCCGTTGAAGCCGGATTTCAAGCGCATCAACCCGGCGGAGGGTTTCAAGCGGGTGTTCGCGGTGCGCAACCTGGTGGAGTTCCTCAAGGCGCTGGTCAAGGTCGGCCTGCTGGGGCTGGCGTTCTACGTGGTCGGGCGGCATGCCTTGCAGGCGCTGATGGATTCCTCGCGCTGTGGCGCCGGCTGTATCGAGGCCACGTTCTACCTGATGCTCAAGCCGCTGGTGTTCACCGTGGTCGCCACCTACCTGGTGATGGGCGCGGTGGACGTGATGATGCAGCGCTGGTTGTTCGGTCGCGACATGAAGATGACCAAGAGCGAAAGCAAGCGCGAGCGCAAGGATGTCGACGGCGACCCGCTGATCAAGGGCGAGCGGCGGCGCCAGCGCCAGGAAATGCAGGCCATGGCCGGCAAGCTGGGGCTGGGGCAGGCGTCATTGATGATCGGCACCGGCGATGGCTGGCTGGTGGGCGTGCGTTATGTCCGCGGCGAGACGCCGGTACCGGTGGTGGTGGCACGGGCCGCGCCGGAGGAGGCGGCACAGATGCTGGAGGAGGCGAGCCTGTTGAATATTCCCCAGGCCGTGGATGTGGAGTTGGCCGCAGCGATTGCCCGGCGCTCGGTGGTCGGCGAGCCGATTCCGGAGAACACCTTCCAGGCCGTGGCGCTGTTGCTGGTGAATGCACGCCTGATCTGAGAGGTCGATGGGGTGGCTGATGCCGCCTTCGCTGGCAAGCCAGCTCCCACAAGGTGTGTGTCGTACGCAAAAATCCTGTTCGACACGGCTCCTGTAGGAGCTGGCTCGCCAGCGAAGAGGCCATCAGCCTCGCTACACATCACGCCTACACATGATTGCTGCAAACCCACAAGGTGTGTGTCGTACGCAGAAATCCTGTTCGACACGGCCTCTGTGGGAGCTGGCTTGCCAGCGAAGAGGCCATCAGCCTCGCTACACATCACTGACCTGAATCAGCTCCCCAGCGGCTTGTCGACATCGTGATAGGTACCATAGCCGTCGGTGGTCCGCCAGATCACCTTGTGATCGTCATCGATCCACTCCGAGTCGCGGGTCGAGTACTTGAAGTCCTCCGAGCGCCGGTTGTTGCCATCGCCGATATAGTCCGGGTGATAGGGCTTGTCCTTGATCGTCGAGTGATGGGCCCATTCTTCCCCACGGAAATCGAACACGCTCTGGTTGGTCGGCGCATCGCGCTGGCCCCAGTCCGACAGGTAGGTCTGCAACCAGACATAGGCATCGTCGCCGCCAGGCTTGAGCAGGCCGTCATCCTTGAAGTCCTTGATCTGGTCCCAGTTCTGCATCGACAGCTTGTGCAACTTGTGTTCCTTGATCGAACCGAGGATCACCCCCACCAGCGACAGCGCGCCGCTGAACAGGAAACCGGCCGGCCCGAGCCCGCCGATCACCCGCCCGACCGTGCCGAACAGACCGGTCACCCCGGCAATCGAACCCACCAGGCCACTGACACCGCCGGCCACGCCGAGGGCGCCCTGGGCGATCTTGATATCGTCCTTCTCGCGCACGCCGTCGCGAATGGTCAGGGCCCCGCTGGTAATGCCGAGCACGCTGCCGACCACGTCCGCCGTGGCCCCGATGATCTTGATCGCGCTGCCGGCGATACGCTGCCAGCGTGCCGGCTCCTTGATATTGATGCCGCGCTTCTCCACGCCGCTGATAATGCCGTCCCTGACCTTGTCGATATTGTCGTCGCTGAACAGCCCAGCCCCCTTGTTCAGCGCCTTGCCGGCATTCTTGGCGTCGCCATCGAGCATCGAATTGTCGATGGTGTCGAAGATCTTCGACTGGATGTCCTCGCGCTTGAGGTGATCCTTGAGCTTCTCGGCCGCCGCGGCCTTCTGTTCCGGGGTCAGGGCACTGGTGGTGCCGTCGATGCCCGGAACATCGCTGGTCTTGGGTTTCCAGATATCCGGCAGGGACTTGTCCAGGCCGAGCATCTGGCTGGCTTCGGTGCCCGTTAGCTTGTCGTAGATGTTGCCGCCGAGCTTGGCGAAATGGCTGCCGGTACCGAGGAAGCCGATGAAGTCACCGGCTATCGCCAGCCGCTGTTGCGGCGTGGCGCCCAGGGTATCGCCCTTGATCAGTTGGTAGACTGCGCGGGCGCCGCTGATAGTGCCGCCGATGGAGCCGAGGATACCGGCACTGTTGAGGGTGCCCAGGTGTTCGCGAAAGGCCGACTTCTTCGTCGCATCCATCGGCGAGTTGTCGACCACCTTGCTGATGTCCTCGGTGGTGATCTTGCCGTTCTTCTGCCAGATGTCCCCCAGCTCGGTGGCCGCCTTGCCGAAATCACGGGCCGAGTCCTTGTCCTTGAGCAGGACTTCCTGGACGAACTTCTCGTAGGTGTTGAGGCCGTTGCGCGGGATATCCACGCCGGTGGTCTTGAGCACGCTGATGGTGGTCAGCGCGACGTCGCGGGTCGCCTGTGCCGTGGCCTCGTCGGAAATCAGGCTGGGGTCCTTCATCAGCTTGTCGATTTCCAGGGTATAACTGTCGACCTGCAGGTCCTTGAGGAACTGATCGGCCCTGGCCGGATCGGTGTCCGCCAGGCCCTGGTAGGCCGAACGGATTTCCTCGCCGGCCAGTTCCGTCTTGCCGTCCTTCTGCAGGTCGGAGATGTAGTTGATGAAGTTCTCCGACGAGGTGCTGTCGATCAGCTTCTGACGGGTTTCGTCGACCTTGGCCTGGCCACCGTCGACCTTGCCCAGGGCCGCGTCGTGATGGGACTTGAGGTCGGCCTGGATGCCCTGATCGGTGAGCAGGGTGGCGATCTGTTCGTCGATGGCCTTGACGTCGAAAATATTCTCGCGCACGTCGCGCGAGGTGACACCGATGGCGTCCTGGGCATTGCCGAAGTTGCCGAAGCCATGTTCGGGAATGATCGACATGCCGTTGTCGGCCATGTTCTTGGCATCCAGCGCACGGATGAACTTGGCGCGAGGGTCGTCCTTGCCGATGCTGCCGTCTTTCATGCCGGCCCGGTAATCGTCCACCAGGCTCTTCATGGTCAGGTCCTGCACCGACAGCGGGTTGCCGTCGTCGCCTTTCTCGGTGGTTGCCAGGCCGTCGACGGTGACGTCCTTGAGCGGCGGCAGGCCATGGTCGGTGCGCAACTTGTCGATATCGGTGGTCTGTGCGGCGATATCGTCGCGATAGCCCGAGATCTGGTCAAACATCTGCGGGTTGCTTTCCTGGGATACGACGATCTTCTGCTCGTCGGCGCCGGGCTTGTGGTAGGTGAAGGCGATCAGCCCGGGACCGTAATCACCGGCACCGCCGACGCTCATGATGTCCTCGGTGGACGGCAGGTAGTCGTCGGGGCCGGCGAGGGTGTAGCCGTCGCCCCTGGCCTTCTCGATACCCGCCAGGGTCTGGCCCTTCTCGCTGTACTGGGTAAAGCGGCTGGGGGTGATGTCCTTGCTGACGGTGACGACCTTGTCATCGTTGAGGGTGACCTTGAGCACGCCGTCCGCCGGACTTTCCACTGTCTTGATATCGGTGAGCTTCGCGGCGTCGCCGTCTTCACGCACCAGCCCCTGGTTCGGATCGGCCAGCGCGCCCTTGATCAGGTCGCCGGCCGGCGTGCCTTCGGTGGCGGCCAGGCCGTGCAGCAGGTTGTAGTCGGCCGGGTTCGCCGCGCCGCTCATCATGTACTTGTGCCCGGCATCCTCGAAGAAGATCACGCCGGTCTCGGGGTCCTGGGAGTCGACCTTCAAGTGGTCGCCCTTGAAGTCGCCCGGCAGGCTGCTGATTTCCTCGTAGCCCTTGGCCTTGCCTTCGGCCAGGGTGTCCTTGACCTTGCCGATGGCCGTGTAGGTCTCGAAGGCATCGGGGGTGATGCCTTCGGCCACCACCTGCACCCGGCCGTCCTTGAGAGTGACCTCCAGGACGCCCTCGGCAGCGGGCTCCACCGCTTCGATCGCGTCGAAGCCGATCCCGGCCTCGTCCTTGCGCAGCAGTTGCTTGTCGGGATCGGAGAAGCTTTCGGCGATGGCCTTGTAGGCCGGTGTGCCCTGGGCGGCGTTGACGGTGTGCAGGAAGTCGTAGAGCTGGGTGCCGTGGTCCGGGCCCTGGCCGGGGCGTTCGGTGACGGCATGGCCGAAACGCAGGTTGTCGGTGATGTCGTAGCCGCCCTGGGCCTCTGCCGCGGCGGACTGGCTGATCCTGTACTTGTTGCCCTCATGTTCGAAGTAGATCACCCCGGCCGTGGCGTCCTCGGAAACGATCTTCAGTTTGCTGAAATCCAGGGGCTCGGGCAGGGCGGTAATGTCCGTGTACTGTTTGGCCTGTTCGTCACTGAGCTTTTCCGTGGCCGGTTTGCCCGGCGCCGGCTTGTGCTCGGCGGCGAGGACTTTGAAGTGCTTCTGCGGACCTTCGTCCGGGGCCTCGCCGGCGTTGCGTGCCAGGTTCTTGACCTTGTCGACCAGGCTGTCGAAGACACTGGGGGTTCTTGAGGAGGATTCGGCGGGAACCGTCGAGGGCTTGTCGAGTTTGATCATGGCGAAGTCCGTGCTAGAGAGGTCCGAGGCAGTTGGCGTTCCAGAAGGGGGCTTCTGGTCGGGGGCGCACAGTCGGCCCACGGCAAGGCCTGGCGGTAGTCCGCGGGGTTGCTGCTCCTGGGCGCAGGCGTGCTGCTTCGGCGATGGTAGGTGCTGGAGGGGCCGGCGGGCGGGTTTCTTGGCAACTTCTCACAACGTTTCACGGCTGTGAAATACGTCTGTCAAGAAACCCTGGGCGCAGGGCGGATGAAGGGAGATCCGTGGTGGCTTCTTCGCGGGCAAGCCCGCTCCCACAGGCCGTCCGCGATTAACTTGTGGGAGCGGGCTTACCCGCGAAAGGGCCCTTGAGGTCAGGCCTCAGTAATTGGCCAGGCGCAGACGCGGTTCGTCGAGTTGCGCCAGGTCGAGATTGATCCGCGCGATCCAGAACCGCGCGCCCTGCCGGGTCGCCTCGGCGAGCGCCTGGTACAGCAACGAATGGGCCAGGGCGTTGGCGGTGGCGCTGTTCTGCGCCGCGCACAGGCGGGCCTTGAGCCGTAGCAGTTCCGGTAAATACCAGCGCTCGTGACGCCCCTGGGTCAATTGCAGGGTTTCCTCCAGCACTTCGAGCCCGGCGTTGCCCAGGCCGATGGCTGCCAGGCCAAGGGCGTATTCGCCCTGGAAAAAGCTGAACAACGGGCTGTCCGCCTGCAGGCGCAGCAAGCGCAGTGCTTCGCCGAGCTGGCGCACACCGCGTTCCGGGTGGTCCTGGCGAATCAGCAGGACGCTTTCGAAACAGTCGCCGAACAGCCGCCAGATATGCAGGTCGTGCTGGGTCGTGCTGTCCTGCAGCAGGCTCAGGTAGCAGGCGGCGCTGGGCAGGTTGTCGGTCAGCAGGGCAATCGGCAGGGTGCTCATGCAGAGGGTGTACCAGAGCGTCGCCGGATGATTGAGTTTCAAGGCCTTTTCGACATTGCTGTCGATGGTGAACAACGCCTCGTCGACCTGGCCCTCGAGCAGCGAGACGTTGGCCTTCAGGCAATAAGCGGCGATGCGCTGGTCGAAGTGCGCTTCGATGACGTCCGAATGCGAGGCGCAGGGCGCACTGATCGCCTCGTCGATATTCTGCCGCGCACCGGGCAGGTCGGCCATGTAGAACAACGCCGTGGCGCGCATGCGCTTGCCCAGCAACGGATAGTCGACGACCCGCTCCTGTTCCGCCAGCAGGTTGTAGCGTTCCGCCAGCTCCAGCGCCTCGCGGTACTGGTTGGCGGCGCAGCGATCGGACCACAATCCCCACAGGGCCTTGAGCTTGTGCTCGGTGTCGCCGAGGACCAGGGCGTCCTCGCGCACCCGCCGCCAGGCCTCGCGCACCGGTTCGCCGGCGCCGTAGGTGAGCATCAGCACAGTGGCCAGCGCGGTCATCAGTTGCATCCGGCGACGAATCGCCAGGTCGTCGGCCCCGGCGTTTTCTGCCAGGCCGCGCTCAACCTGGCCCCGACACTCATTGAGCAGGCCCAGGCGCAACCACAGGGGCACCGCCACCAGCGTGATTTCAACGGCCAGCAGGTGCTCGGCGGCGCCGTGGGCCCAGTCGAGGGCACTGCGCAACGCGTTGATTTCCGGACCGTACAGGGCAATCCAGGCGGCGGGCGAAAGGCTATCGAGCTTCTGCCCGGCCTCGGCCAGCAGTTGCCGGGTAAAGAGCGCGTGGCGCTTGTGCACCTGCCCGGCCTCGTCATGTTCGGCAAGCTTCTCCAACGCGTAGACCCGCGTGGTTTCCAGCAGGCGGTAACGCTTGACGGCTTCATCTTCGCGGGCGCTGAGCAGGGATTTGTCCATCAGGCTTTCCAGCAGCGGCAGGGCGTTGTGCGCTTCCAGTCCTTGCTGGCCGATCACCGCCCGCACCGCCGCGAGGGTGAAGGCGCCGGTAAACACGGCCAGTTGCCGCAACATGCCTTGTTCGGCCGCGCTGAGAATCGAATAGGTCCAGTCCAGCGCGGCACTGAGGCTGCGGTGGCGGGGCATGGCGGTGCGGCGGCCGGTCATCAGCAGGCGGAAACTGCCGTCGAGCAGGTTCACCAGGTCCGGGATGCCAAAGGCCCGGACCCGCGCGGCGGCGATCTCGATCGCCAGCGGGCTGCTGTCGAGTTTGCGGCAGATGGCGCACACCGCCGCGACGTCGGCATCGTTGAGGACGAAGCCGGGATCGTGGGCCTGGACCCGCTCGACAAACAGTTGGATCGCCGGGTAGGCCAGGGCCTGCGCGGCATTCAGGTCGCTGTCCGGCGCCGGCAGCGGCAGCGAGTCGAGAACCTGCACCGATTCCCCGGTAGCCCGCAGGGGCTCGCGGCTGGTGGTCAGCACGCAGCAGTGGGGCGCCTGGCGCAACAGTAGTTCGATCAGCCCGGCAACGGTTTCCAGGACGTGCTCGCAGTTGTCGAAGACCAGCAACAGGCGACTGCTGTTCAGGGCACTGACCACGCCCTGCAGCGGGTCCTCGGCCATCGCGTTGAGGTGCAGGGCCGAGGCCAGCATGCCGGGAATCAGGTGCGGCGCGGTCACCGGCGCCAGGTCGATGAAGCAGCTGCCCTGGGGGAACTCGTCGGCCAGGGCATTGGCTACGGCCAGGGCGACGGTGGTCTTGCCGATGCCGCCGGGGCCGGTCAGGGTCACGAAACGCCGGCTGACCACCTGGGCGCAGAGCTCGCGGATCATCTCGTCGCGACCGATGACCGGCGTCATCAACCCGGGCAGTTCGGATTTCACTTCCGATTTCGCTTCGACCACTGTGGGACTGTCGTCGACGCCGGTGTGCCGGCTGCCGCCATACTGGGTAATGGGCGCGACAAACCGATACCCGCGACCCGGCACCGTCGAGATATAGCCGAAGTTGCCGTCATCGCCGAGGGCGCGCCGCAGGGCGACGATCTGTGCTCGCAGGTTGCATTCCTCGACGACCATCTTCGGCCAGGCGAACGCGATCAGCTCGGTCTTCTCCAGCAACTCTCCCGCTCGCTCGACCATGGCGATCAGCAAGGCCAGGGCCCGGCTGCCCAGGGTGACCGGCTCGCCATCTTTCAACAGCAGATGCTGTCGCGCCAGCAAGGTGAAGGGACCGAAACAGATCGCTCCTTGCTGTTGCACGTGGCTGAGGGGAATGACGTCCATGTTTACAGGGCTGCTGTTGCTCAACTTCATGTGGGCACCGTTTATTGAGTTTTTCGGCAATCAGGCGCTTGCCTTTGTTGGTACTTGGCATGGTGTACAGGGCGCAGGACACGCCCAAGAGTCAGCTCAGCAGGCTTCATTTATATGAATGTGTTCATGCTACGCAGGCGCATGGAGCCGCTGAGGCGGATCGATCGGCTAGACGGGCGGACGGCCCGACGAAGGCGAATCGTTGCCGCAGGATCGGCGCGGCAGGCGGGGTGGAGAGGCCACAAACCTGCGAGAGGCGGGCGGCTGCAACAAGGAAACGGACAGGTGGCGTATTACTGGAATCAGTGTGCTCATCGTCTTACCCTCCATGGGCGGATCCAGTTCGTCGAGGCCGGTTTTCGACCTTTGCCGGGGCAGTGCCAGGGTGGCAACAACGGGATCGCCGTGAGATGTTGGACCATTAGGAGTCATGATCAACACCTTCGTTCCGCACAATCAATCGGCTTTTCCAGTTCTGCTGAAGCAGTCGGCCGAGGGCTTGCAACGGAGTTTTTTGTTTGGGTTGGAAGAAAGCAGGTTGTGTGCCATTGCGTAAAAACATGTATCAAAAAAGTAACAATATGAAATTTAAAGTAATAGTTTCACGGGTGTGAAGCGTTGAATATTTTTTCGTTCGGGAGTCCGAATCGAACAAATGATTCGTGTTCGGAAAACCGACTGCCTGATGGACAACAACCTTCGAAAACGGTTGCCAGGCCGACCGGCGGCCCGCGGAACAAGATGTCGGGTTTGTGAGCCGTGTCTCATTCGGATTCGCGGGTCGCAGGCAGCAACCGATCAGGCGAGCGGTTTTTTCAGCTCAGGGGAACACCTTCAATTCCTGGAAATTGCGTCCGACAAAGGTCAGCATATTTTCCGAACCACTGGTCCAGAAGTCGTAGTTGTGCTCACCGGGACGGGTCGAGAAGCGATTGGGCACCCCCAGCTTGTTCATTTCCGCATGCAGGACGCTGTTGCCGGTGAAGAACCGGTCGTCGGTGCCGCAGTCCAGGTAGTAGCGGGTCTTCCTGATGTCCTCGACCGGCAGGGTCTTGAGCAGGTTCAGCGCGTTGTAGGCCAGGTAGTGCGGGTTGATGCGTGCCTGGCCTTGCAGACCGACGCCCCAGCCATGGCCGTAGCGCCGTTCGTAACCGGCGGTGTCCATGTCGATGATCTGCTCGTCGGTGCGTAGCGCCGCACTCATCACGGCGACGGCACCAAAGCTGTCGGGATGCTTGAAGGCATAGATCAGCGAGCCGAAGCCACCCATGGACAGGCCGCCGATGGCGCGGAAGCGTTTCTCCTTGAGCACCCGGTATTTCTTCTCGATATCGGGCATGAACTCGTTGAAGAACATGTCCTCCCAGCGAAACTGCCCGTCGGCGTCGTTCATGTAGAAGGTGGCGTACTGGTTGGCCTCGTTGCGCAAGGCATCCGGGGTGACCACGATCATTGCCGGGATCTTGCCCGCGCGGATCAGCCGATCCAGCAGGTTGCCCAGGTTGTCCTGCATGAACCAGTCGTTGTAGCGCCCGTCATCGCCGCCGTGCAGCAGGTAGAGGATCGGGTAGGAACGCGTCGACTGCTGGTAGTCCGGTGGCAGGTAGACGGTGTATTTGACGTCCTTGGAAAGGATCTTGCTCTTGATCGATGAGGTGTCATCGATGGTGCCCATGTCCGCTCGGGCCGGTGCGATACCGCACAGCAGCAACAGGCTCAGGAGCAGGCCGGCCAGTACGGCCTTGGCCGGTGTCCGGGGGCGGGAGTTTTCGTCGAACCACGCAAGTTGCATAACACGCTCTCCGTTCAAGGGGATGATGGCAACGATGGGTTTCGTGCCGCTGGCAGGGGTCGCAGGTTCCACGCCAGTGTCGGATCGCGCTGTGGGGATAAACGATGTCGGTGCCGCGTTCGGTCAATCAGCGAAGCCCCCGGGCGGCCAGCGGGCGGCAGGGAGTGGGCGAAGGCTTGCCGGGCCGTTCCGGCATTCGGTCAGGTCGCCGGCCACGACAGGCCGGGCAGGGCACCGGCAATACGCCGGCGTTGCCCGGAGCTGCGCCATTGTGTAGCAAGGTAGCAGCCCTTGGCTTCGACGGCTCCGGGCCGCATCCCGTCGCTCAAGCCACGGCACGACCTGTGGCGGCGTCCCTGGCCGCACCGGGCTGGCCGATCAGCAGGTCTTCGAAGAAGCCGCCAACCGGTTCGGTGGGATGGCTCAGCTGGATTTCCAGGACCCAGACCATTTCGCTGGGGACGATCTCGATATCCGCCAGGTTGGCCGGGCCGTGCAAGGCATGGGGAAAGTCGGACAACCGATGGCCGGCGATATTGCGTTCCAGCACCCAGCCCCTGGCGGCCGCGCTGGCTTCGGCGAAGTCATACAGGCCGCGACCGCTGAGGCCATTGCACCAGGCCTCGCGGCTCTCCTCGAAGACCTCGTGCAAGGCTTGCACGCAGGCCTGGTGCAACGGGTGCTCACCGAAGACAAAGGTGTCGCCGTAGTCGCCTTCGTAACCGTCCCAGACCGGACCGAGGTCGACCACGGCGATATCGCTCGCTTGCAGGCGGCGTTGCAGGTCGACGCCCTTGCGCGGGACATGCACGGTGTCCGGACCAAAACGCACGTAGGTCGGGTGCCAGGTATGGGAGGCGCCCATGGCCTGCAGGTGCTGGTTGGCCATTTCCAGGGCTTCGGCGGTGGTCATGCCGACCCTGAGCTTGCTGGCGATCTGCGCCAGGGCCCGCATCGACTGTGCACGGGCGGCGAGCATACCGTCCAGCGAGTAACGCGGGCCGACCTTTTCCCAGACCGGGTCCAGCGGCTTGAGCAGGCGGACATTGCCCAGGCTGCCGCTGGTCACGAAGGCCTCGGCGACAAAACGCTGCTCCGGCAAGCCGGCGGCCAGGCACTGTCCGCGCACGTCGGCGATCATCCGGCTGTTGCCGCAGGCGTAGACCTGGGCGTCCGCCCAGCGATGGGGGTGCTGCAGGGCCACTTCCTGCAAGCGGGCCTGCGTCGACAGTACCGGGAACCAGCGCAGCCGCGGCTGGGCGGCACAGGCGGCATCGAGGAATTCCCGATCATAGAAGTCCGCCACTTGGGCACCGCCCCAGTACAGGCTGACGTCGGCACCTTCGGCCAGGGCCATCAGCAGCAGTGGCTTGATCCCGGCGTAGCCTGTGCCGGTGGCGAACAGCAGCACCGGGCGTGCACCGTCGGGTTGCCAGGTACAGGCGCCGAACGGGCCTTCCAGGTTCAAGCGCTGGCCGCCTTGCAAGGCCTCGAGGATACCCTCGGAAAACACCCCGCCGGGCACCCGGCGAATATGGAAGACCAGTCGGCCCTGATCCAGTTGCGGCAGGTTGGCCACGGAAAAGCAGCGGCTGTCGCCGTCGGCCAGGCGGAACTTGAAATACTGGCCGGCCCGCACCTGCAGATCGTCGGTTTCGGGCTGCAGCACCAATTCGACGATATCGTCGCTCAGTGCCCGCTTGCCGGCGACCACGGCACTGATTTCCAGGGTCGGCGTGTCCAGCGACCAGCCAGGGATCGCCAGGCGCATATCGGCACAGGCATGGCTCTGGCACAGCAGCATTTCATCCGCGGCCAGCGGGTAGGAGGGCGCCGGGTCGTTCGCACCGAGCACCTTGCCCCGGTGCTGGCCGTCGAGCACCTTGACCTTGCAGGAGCCGCAGGCACCACGGCGGCAGGAGAACGGCACCGGCAAGCCGCTGGCGAGCATGGCATCGAGCAGCAACTCGTCGCCGGCACTGAAGGTTTTGCCCGAAGGCGACAGCTCGATGACATGGCGATGTTCGTTCATAAGGACCTCGACGCGGATAAGGTCCTCATTGTTGCGATAGACTAGGACCATGAGAACCTCCAGTTTTGGATAATTCAGATGGTCCAGCTACGCAAATGGCGCCCCTTGCTCAACCTCGATGCCAGCCAGGGCCAGGCGTCCTACCGCAAGATTGTCGAAGGCCTGGTCACGGCGATCCGCGAGGGGCGGCTGGCCCCCGGCAGCCTGTTGCCGGGCACCCGGGAAATGGCGCAACTGCTCGACGTCAACCGCAAGACAGTGATCCTCGCCTATGAGGAGGCCATCACCAAGGGCTGGCTGGTCAGCGAGACGCGCCGGGGCACTTTCGTCAACACGCAGCTGGAAACCCCGCCGTCGAGTCGCGACGTGCCGCAGGATTTCGTCCCGCGCCTGCTCTCGGAGCCGACGGTGCCGTACCTGACCCCGGGCCCGCGGGACAGGGCGATGCAACGGTTGCCCGAGGCCCTGTTCTTCGACAATGGCGCCTCCGATCATCGATTGCTGCCCCAGGCGGTGCTGCATCGCTATTATCGCAATGCGCTACGCGACACCTTTACCTCCAACACCGTACGCCATGGCAGCGAGGGCACCGGTTACCTGTTGCGCGCGGCATTGGCCGATATGCTGCGCAACAATCGCGGCCTGTCGGTGACGGCGGAGAATATCTGCCTGACCCAGGGTGTGCAGATGTCGCTGTACCTGGCGGCCAGTGCATTGATCAAGCCGGGTGACGTGGTAGTGGTGGAGCGCCTGAGTTATCCGCCGGCCTGGGCGATCTTCCGGGCCCTGGGGGCACGACTGGTCACCGTCGATATCGACGACGAAGGCTGCCAGGTCGAGCAGCTCGACGGCCTGTGCCAACTGCACCGGGTCCGGATGATCTACCTGACACCCCATCACCAGTTCCCGACCACGGTCAGCCTGCGCGCCGAGCGTCGACAGAAGCTGCTGGCCCTGGCCCAGCGCCACGATTTCTGTGTGATCGAGGAAGACTACGATCATGAGTACCATTTCGAGGGCCGGCCCTACCTGCCGCTCGCCAGCGATACCCGGCAACGCCATGTGATCTATATCGGTTCGCTGTCCAAGCCCCTGGGCTCGACCTTTCGCTGCAGCTACGTGGTGGCGCCGGTCAATGTGATCGAGGTGCTCAACCGCAGCGCCACCCTGATCCTGTCCCAGGGCGATGCGGTGATGCAGAAGATGCTCGCCGACCTGATCAATGACGGCGAACTGAAGAAGCACCTGCGACGGGTCTCGAAGACCTATCGTCAGCGCCGCGAAACCTTGCAGGAATGCCTGGTGGCAGCGTTTGGCGAGCGTATCGCCATCCGTAAACCGGAAGGCGGGCTGGCGCTGTGGGTCGGTTTTGACAAGAGCCTTGATGTCGACCGGCTGGTGGTGGATGCCCTGGAACACAACCTGGTGGTGCGCAGCGGTCGCCTGTTTTCACCGATGGACCAGCCGGAGAATGCCTTGCGCCTGGGGTTCGCCTCGTTGGACCAGGATGAAATCCACCGGGCCGTGCAACGCCTGGCGCAGGCTGGCAGGGGGGCGTCGGGATGACCGCGCCGAAACCAGGCCCTGGCCGCCGCTCCACAGGAAGGGCGGCCAGATCACCTCAAGGTCAAGGTTGCAGCAGGATCGCTTCGGCCAGGTCCTGGTCACTGGCCCGCAGGCCCGGATGTTCCTGGCGGATCTGCTTCAGGGCCGCTTCCAGGTAGGCACCGCGAATCGCGCCGCCGCTGGCAATGAAGCTGGAGGCGTCATCGTGGGAAGGCGCCACCATCTTCTTGTCCTTCTTGAAGGTGGAATAGAGCGAGGCGGACACCCCGGCCGAGGTCGCCACATCGCCCGCATCGACCCCGGCCACGGCATAGCCGGCGGGGAGCAAGAGGGCAACGGAAAGAACCAGCACTGCGCTACGCATGATCCTGCACTCCTGAAAAGAGGGAGGTTTCCCTCAGTAGAGCGTAGTTGCTGGCCACTGGCGGGGGTTGCCCGCTTATCGGACACGGCCCGTCAGGGTTGCAGGGATTTCCAGGCGGCCTCGGCCAGTTCACTGCGGTAGGTTCGCGGGGAGCTCTGCACGCGCCCGGCCAGCCAGGCCCGACAGTAGTTCTCCGCCGGGCCGACAATCAGCGACAGCAGCAGCTCCCTCGGCACGCCGCTGACCTCATCCGCGTCGCGGGTGGCGCCCAGCCAGTCGCGCAATTGCCGGTTGCGGGCCTTGTTGCGGGTAGCCAGCTCCTCGGCGAAAGGGCCCTTGCTCACGACAAAGCGTGCCTGGAACTGAAAACGCGCCCACTGCGGCTGTTCGTCGACCCAGTCCACATAGCTGTAGACCAGTCCCTGCAGCACTTCCTTCAGTGTCCGGGCCTCGGCCAGGAAGGTTTCGCGCAGCCGCGCCTGGTCTTCCAGCGCGGTGAAGAACAGCGCGGCCACCAGTCCTTCCTTGTTGCCGAAATGGTGGTAGATCGCACCCACGCTGGTATCGCAGGCGGCACGGATGGTTTCGATGGTGCTGGCTTCGATGCCCTGTTCGTTGAAGCACGACAGGGCCTGGCGCAGGATCGCCCGTTTCAGTTCGGCCCTGCGGCCCGGGTAGCAGCGTTCCAGCAGATCGGGGTTTTCCATGGGCAATAACCTGACCGTTCGCAAAGGGGCCCCTGGGCCCGGTTCAAGAATGGCCTAGCTTGACAGTTTTTCCGCTAACAGAATATTGTTCTTTTACAGAATATTATTCTGTAAAGCCATTCGCCCACCAAGAAGGTCACAAAATGAGCCAGTTCCTGAGCATGTTCACCGCTGCCGGTCCGGAAAAATTCAGCCAGATGGCCTGTCAGATGGCACCGTACTTCAGCACCATCAATCCCCTGATCAGCGAGTTGCGTGCCGGACATTCGGTGGTGCAGGTGCCGTTCCGCCGGGAAATCACCAACCACCTGGGCACGGTCCACGCCATTGCCCTGTGCAACGCCGCCGAACTGGCGGCTGGGGTGATGACCGATGTGTCGATTCCCGAAGGCGCGCGCTGGATTCCCAAGGGCATGAGCGTCGAATACCTGGCCAAGGCCAAGACTGACGTGCGCACTGTCGCCGACGGCAGCGCGGTGGACTGGCAAACGCCGGGGGACAAGGTGGTGGCCGTCGAGACGTTCGACGAGGCGGGCGTGAAGGTGTTTGCCGCGCAGATCACCATGAACGTCAAGCTGGCCTGAGCCTGTCGCGGTGTCGAAGGGCACATGGGCACTGCCCGTGCTCATGTGCCATTTTGTCGCACCAACCGACGCAGGCCGGGTGACAGTGTTAAATTGCCTGCC
This sequence comes from Pseudomonas sp. Mn2068, assembly GCF_049319725.1. Lineage (NCBI taxonomy): Bacteria > Pseudomonadati > Pseudomonadota > Gammaproteobacteria > Pseudomonadales > Pseudomonadaceae > Pseudomonas > Pseudomonas sp. Mn2068. The sequence goes on from NZ_JBMOUG010000001.1 coordinate 506,682, forward strand.
CATGACCTCCTTTCTTCCCCATCGAACCTTCAGGCGCCACGCCGGAGCCTGGCTGAGCCTGCTCGCCATGCTGCTGGTGTTCGCCGGGCCGTTGATCGGGCAGGGGGCGGGCCAGGCCCATGGCCCGCAGGCGGACCTGAGCGATATCTGCGGCGATCTGCCAGAGGGCTACGTCGCCGGCGCCGACCTGGCGTCCCAACGCAGTACCGATCCGGCCCCCCACCATATCCAGCTCTGGGAAAAGTGCGGCTACTGCTCGCTGCTGTTCCAGCATCCGGCGCTGGCTGACTCCCATGCCGCCCTGGGTTACCTGGGCATCCGACCGATCAGCTTCCCGGCCCTGACATTCACTGCGCAACAGGCCGCCGCGCCGATCTTTCCAGGCTCCCGCTCCCGGGCGCCACCGCAGTTGCGCGCCTGACCTTCATTGCCAATCGCTGTCGGCGCCCGACCTCGAACGCTCCTCGCCGGAGTTCCCGGGTCACGACAGCTTGCGTTGCATACCTGCGTTACAAAAAGGCTACCTAGAGGGCCCTTTACATGAATGAGTTACTGACTCGCCGCCAGGTCGTTGCCGGCCTCGGGCTCCTGAGTCTCGGATTGCTGGCCGGTTGCGACAGCTCGCCCAAACTGTCGTACAAGTACGGCAAGGACCTGAGCGACGAAATCCTCGGGCGCAAGTTCAAGCTCAAGGACACCCAGGGCAACGTCACCATGCTCGGCAGCTTCGGCGGGATGATGCCGATGATCTTCTTCGGCTTCACCCAGTGTCCCGCCGTGTGTCCCACGGCACTGGCCCGTGCCGCCCGCGCCAAGAAACTGATGGGCCCCGATGGCGACCGCTTGCAGGTGGTGTTCATCACCGTCGATCCGGAGCGCGACACCCCCCAGGTGCTCGACGCCTACGTCAAGGCCTTCGACCCGAGCTTCGTCGCCCTGTACGGCACCCTGGAGGAAACCGCGCAGACGGCCAAGGAGTTCAAGGTGTTCTACGAGAAGATCCCTGCGGGCTCGACCTACACCATGTCCCATACCGCTACCAGCTTTGTCTACGACACCCGCGGCCAACTGCGCCTGGGGCTGTCGCCGTCGTTGTCGGCCCAGCAATGCGCGGACGATCTGCTCACGGTCATGTCAGTCTGCTGACCGACTCTAGAATCATTCGAGATATTGAAATGAACTCTTTGAAATATATTGCTTTTTCCATTCTTGGAACGCTCAGCCTGCACGCTTCCGCGCAGACCCTGGTGGAAGATGCCTGGGTCCGTGCCACGGTGCCGGGACAACCTTCCACCGGTGCGTTCATGCGCATTACCTCGACCGAGGGCGGCAAGTTGCTCGAGGCCAGGTCGCCAGTGGCCAAGACCGTGCAGATCCATGAATCCAAGATGCAGAACGACATCATGAGCATGGAGCCGGTGGACTCGGTAGCGCTGCCGGCCGGCAAGGCGGTCAGCATCGACCCCGAGGGCTATCACGTGATGTTGATCGACCTGGTCGGGCAGGTGAAGGAGGGCGACAGTGTCCCGCTGACCCTGGTGGTGGAGAACGCCAAGGGGGTCAAGGAGTCGGTCGAGGTCAAGGCCACCGCCCGTGCGCTCAACGAAATGCCCATGCATGATCATGGTGATATGCACTGAGGCTTTCTGCCCTGTGGGAGCCGGCTTGCCGGCGAAGAGGCCCTAGGGTCTTGCGGCGTCTATCCCGGCGCTTTCGCCGGCAAGCCGGCTCCCACAACTGAATCGCCCCTCGTCGCGTTCATGTTGTATCACAGTGTGTACAGATAACCCTTTGATACACCATGCAACTTATCGGGCGATCCGGGACACTTCCCGGATACATTCCCGCGCTTAACTGCTCCCGTTCAAGGCCCCGAGTTTCCTCGGGCTTTCCCGTCATGCGGAGTGCAGTCCATGTTCAAACAAGCCCAAGCCAGCCTGCGGACCCTGCGCCAGATCGCGCGCTCGATGGTCGGCGTGCCGGATTACGATGCCTATGTCGCCCTGATGGCGAGCCGACACCCGGAACAGCCGGTGATGAGCTACGAGGTGTTTTTCCGCGAGCGCCAGGAAGCGCGCTACAACAGCCGCAAGTGCACGACACGTTGCTGCTGAAACGGCCGGGCAAACGGGAAACGATGATATGAAATGGCTTTATGCAGGTTTGTTGGGCGCTGGCATGGCGTTGTCGGTGGGTATCGTGCTGGCGACGCCGGGTTCGTCCGGTGAGGCCGCCCAGAAAAATGCCTCGCCCATCTATGGCGTGACCATCCCTGACGGCTATCGCCAGTGGGAGCTGGTGGCACCGTCGCTGCAAGGTCCGCCGCTGAACGAACTGCGCGTGATACTCGGCAACCCCACGGCGCTCAAGGCCTACCGGGCGAACGATACCTTGCCGTTTCCGGACGGCACCGTGCTCGCCAAGCTGGCCTGGAAGCATATGCAATCGGCGGAAGCCGCGGCTGCCCTGGTGCCGGGAGAGGCGACCACGGTGCAATTCATGGTCAAGGACTCGAAGAAATATGCCAGCACCGGCGGCTGGGGTTTTGGCCGTTTCATCAACGGCAAGCCGGCGGACGTGACCCAGCATGAAACCTGCTTTGCCTGCCATCAGGCGCTGGTAAAGGACCGGGACTACGTCTTCACCCGACTGGCCCGGTAACGCTTCCGATCTTGTGACGCGGAGCGTCACTGGCTGCATTCCCACGCAGAGCGTGGGAACGATCGGCGCCTGCTCTCCATCGATCGCTCCCACGCTCCGCGTCCGCCTCCCTGACGAGGAGCCCCAGCCCGTCCAACGCCCCTCAGCAAAAAAAACCTGATCGATCGTTCCCACGCTCCGCATGGGAATGCCTCCCCGGACGCTCCGCGTCCGCCCCCTGACACGGAGCCCCAGCCCCTGCGCAACGGCCTTCAGCAAAAAATCCCTGACCGATCGTTCCCACGCTCCGCGTGTGAATGCCTCCCCGGACGCTCCGCGTCCGCCTCCCTGACGCCAAGCCCCAGCCCCTGCGCAACGGCCTTCAGCAAAAAATCCCTGATCGATCGTTCCCACGCTCCGCGTGGGAATGCCGCCCAGGACGCTCCGCGTCCGCTTCCCTGACACGGAGCTCAAGCCTGTACGTAACGGTCTTCAGCAAAAAATCCCATGATGAAACGTTTAACCTTTGATGAAATCGCCTGCGCAAGCGCTTGCGTAAACAATTTTATCTGATTACATTTTATTTCAATCAGGTCAGCCAGGGCACGTTCCCCGGTATGGCTCAGGTATAAAAATAAAAATTCCGGGTGTAAAAATGGATCTCTTGCTGGGTCAGGTATTACGCTTTTTTTGCCGTTCTCCTCAGCCGCCCGCGCTGACCGCTGCCGCGAGGGCCTGTCCATGAGCCCCGCCGCAATCCCTGTTCCGCTGCTCGAAATGCATGGTATCTCCAAGACCTTCAACGGCCTGCGCGTACTGAAAAACGTCGGCCTGAAAGTCTATGCCGGGGAAATCCACGCGCTGATGGGGGAGAACGGTGCCGGCAAGTCGACGCTGATGAAGATCCTCTCCGGCGCCTACCAGGCCGATGCCGGCGGTGAAATCCGCATCGGCGGCCAGGTCATCGCCAGCTTCGACCCGAGCACGGCCAAGATCCATGGCATTGCCGTGATCTACCAGGAACTGAGCCTGTGCCCGAACCTGAGCGTGGCCGAGAACATCTATCTCGGCCGCGAGCTGCGCCACGGCTGGACCATCGACCGCAAGGCAATGGAAGCCGGTTGCGTCGAAGTGCTGGCGCGCCTCGGGGCCGAGTTCAAGGCCGCGACCCTGGTCAGCAGCTTGTCCATCGCCGAACGCCAACTGGTGGAAATCGCCCGGGCCCTGCATGCCCACGCCCGGATCCTGGTGATGGACGAACCGACCACGCCGCTGTCCTCCCGGGAAACCGACCGCCTGTTCGCGCTGATCAAGCAATTGCGCGAACAGGGCCTCGCAATCATCTATATCAGCCATCGCATGGCCGAAATCTACGAACTGTCGGACCGCGTCTCGGTGCTGCGTGACGGCGAGTACGTCGGCATGCTGGAGCGCGACGGGCTGTCGGCGGAAACCCTGGTCAAGATGATGGTCGGTCGCGACCTGTCGGGTTTCTACAAGAAGGAGCACGCGGCCTACGCCCCCGGAGACGTGGTCATGCGGGTGCGCGACATGGCGGACGGCAAGCGCGTGCAGCCATGCAGCTTCGACCTGCATGCCGGCGAGGTGCTGGGGATTGCCGGACTGGTGGGGGCAGGGCGCACCGAACTGGCCCGGCTGATCTTCGCCGCCGATCCACGCCTTACCGGCACCCTCGAAGTCGCGGGACGGCCGGTAACGCCCTTGCGCCACCCGACGGATGCGATCCGTGCCGGCGTGGTCTACCTCACCGAGGACCGCAAGGCCCAGGGCCTGTTCCTCGACATGAGCGTGAACGACAACATCAATGTCTGTGCCTGCGTCCCCGATGCCCATGCCGGTGGCGTGCTCGACCGCGCCAGCGCGGCACGGCGCGCGGTGGCCGCGATCAAGTCGCTGTCGATCCGGGTCGCCTCGGGCAAGGTCAGTGTCGGCGCCCTGTCCGGCGGCAACCAGCAGAAGGTACTGCTGGCGCGCCTGCTGGAGGTCAAGCCCCATGTGCTGATCCTCGACGAGCCCACCCGTGGCGTGGATATCGGCTCGAAATCGGAGATCTACCGGATCATCAACGAACTGGCCAAGGCCGGCGTCGGCATCCTGGTGATCTCCAGCGAACTGCCGGAAATCATCGGCACCTGTGACCGCGTGATGATCATGCGTGAAGGCCGGCTGGTGGCCGAAGTGGGCGGCACGTCGGGTCGGGAAATATCCCAGGAAGCCATTATCGAACTGGCCACCGGTGGCGAGCAGGTGGCCGCCCATGGCTGACTCCGGCAATCCGCAACGGCCCATCCCTCAACAGAAACCCGTGGAGACGAACACTATGGCGCTGACCGTAGGCAATCCGCTGCAAACGATCGGCAAGGGGGAGCGCATGCGTGAACTGATGCGCACGGTGGGCATGCTGCCGGTACTGATCCTGCTGCTGGTGGGTTTCGCCCTGGCCAGCGAAAACTTCATGACCGTGCAGAACCTGTCGATCATCACCCAGCAGGCCTCGGTCAATGTGGTGCTGGCCGCCGGCATGACCTTTGTCATCCTGACCGCCGGCATCGACCTGTCGGTGGGCTCGATTCTCGCCGCTTCGGCGGTGGTGGCCCTGCAGGCCTCGTTGTCGCCGCAGTTCGGCATGCTCGGGATCCTCGCCGGGGTCGGCTGCGGCCTGTTGCTGGGGCTGGTCAACGGCGGGTTGATCGCCTTCATGCGCCTGCCGCCATTCATCGTCACCCTCGGTGCCCTGACCGCCATGCGTGGCCTGGCCCGGCTGCTGGCCGACGACAAGACCGTGTTCAACCCCGACCTGCCATTCGCCTTTATCGGCAACGACTCGATCCTCGGCGTGCCCTGGCTGGTGGTGATCGCGGTTTGCGTGGTCGGGCTGTCGTGGTTCATCCTGCGCCGCACCGTGATCGGCGTGCAGATCTATTCAGTCGGCGGCAACCCCGAAGCGGCCCGGCTATCCGGGATCAAGGTGTGGAAAGTGCTGCTGTTCGTCTATGCACTCTCCGGCGCCCTGGCGGGACTGGGCGCGGTGATGAGCGCCTCGCGCCTGTTCGCCGCCAACGGCCTGCAACTGGGGCAATCCTACGAACTCGATGCGATTGCCGCGGTGATCCTCGGCGGCACCAGCTTTACCGGCGGCGTCGGCACCATCGGCGGCACCCTGATCGGTGCGCTGATCATCGCCGTGCTGACCAATGGCCTGGTGCTGCTCGGCGTCTCCGATATCTGGCAGTACATCATCAAGGGCATCGTCATCATCGGCGCGGTGGCCCTGGATCGCTATCGCCAGTCCGGGGCCCGTACCTGACCTGCCTCACGAATATCGACGTACAGACGCTTCAACAATAATCACAAGAGAGCAATCATGAACTTCAAACGCATGTTTCCCGCTGTCCTGTCCCTGAGCCTGGCCGCGTTGCTGTCCCAGGGCGCCTGTGCCCGTGAACTGAAATCGGTGGGCATCAGCCTGGGTTCGCTCGGCAATCCATACTTCGTGACCCTGGCCGACGGTGCCAAGGCCCGGGCGCTGGAGCTGAACCCGAATGTCAAGGTCACCTCGGTCTCGGCCGACTATGACCTGAGCAAGCAATTCACCCAGATCGACAACTTCATCTCCGCCGGCGTCGACCTGATCCTGCTGAACGCGGTCGATCCGGCGGCCATCGAGTCGGCCATCAAGAAAGCCCGCAAGGCCGGGATAGTCGTGGTCGCCGTGGACGTCAACGCCCGGGGTGTGAATGCCACGGTGCAGACCGACAACGTCGAGGCCGGCAAGCTGGCCTGCCAGTTCATCGTCGACAAGCTGGCCGGCAAGGGCAATGTGATCATCCAGAACGGCCCGCAGGTAACGGCGGTCACCGACCGCGTCAGTGGCTGCAAGGCCGCGCTGGCCGCGGCACCGGGGATCAAGGTGCTGTCCGATGACCAGGACGGCAAGGGCTCCCGTGAAGGCGGCCTGAACGCCATGCAGGGCTACCTGACGCGCTTCCCGAAAATCGACGGTCTGTTCGCCATCAATGACCCGCAGGCCATCGGCAGCGACCTGGCCGCCAGGCAACTGAAGCGCAGCGGCATCATCATCACCTCGGTGGACGGCGCGCCGGATATCGAGAACGCGCTGAAGACCGAGACCTCGATCCAGGCCTCCGCCAGCCAGGATCCCTGGGCCATGGCCCAGACCGCGGTGACTATCGGCAACGATCTGCTCAATGACAAGCCACCGGCCCAGGAAGTGACCCAACTGACGCCGAAGCTGATCACCCGCGAGAATGTAGGTTCCTACACCGGCTGGTCCAGCAAGCATTGAGTCGATAAGGGGAGGGAGGCAGCAACGTGGTGACCATGGATGACGTGGCGAAGATCGCCAGGGTCTCGACCTCGACCGTCTCGCATGTGCTCAACGGCACACGCAAGGTCAGCCCGGCGACGGTGCGGGCGGTCGAACTGGCGATCGAGCAACTGGGCTATATCCCGAACACGCTGGCCCGCTCGCTGGCGCGTTCGCGAACCCATACCATCGGCGTGGCGATCTCGGCGCTGTCCAACCATTACTTCAGCGAAACGGTGCACGCGATTGAAACCGAGTGCGCCAAGCACGGCATCATGATGCTGTTCGTCGATACCCATGACGATCCCGAACAGGAACTGCGGGTGGTCAAGGCGCTGCATCATCGACGGGTCGATGGCATCCTGCTGGCGCCGTCGAGCGGTTCACGGGAACTGGCTCTCAACTACCTGCTGGAAAACGAGATTCCGGCGGTCCTGGTCGACCGCCTGGTCACCGCGGGCTTCGACCAGGTCGGCGTGGAAAACCGGCGCTCGACCGAGGAACTGGTGAGGCACCTGATCGACCATGGACATCGACGCATCGGCTTCATTGCCGGTCGCCCGGGCTTCAGCACCACGGACGAGCGGGTCGAAGGCTACCAGGCGGCGCTGGACAAGGCCGGACTGCCCTTTGATCGCGCCTTGCTGGTCAACGGCGGTTCGGACAGCGAACCGGCGCGCCTGGCCACCGCGCAACTGCTGGCCCTGCAATCGCCACCGACGGCGATCATGGCCGCCAACAACCTGATGACCCTGGGTGCCATGCACGCCTTGCGTGATGCCCAGGTCGAAGTACCCGGACAGATGGCCCTGGTCGGCTTCGACGATTTCGACTGGGCGGACTTCTTCGTCCCGCGCCTGACCCTGATCGCCCAACCGGTCAAGGCCCTCGGGGCCGAGGCCGTCAACCTGTTGCTCAAGCGCATTGAAGCCCCCGAGGCGCAACGGCAGACCGTACACCTGGCCCCGACCCTGCGGATTCGCAACTCATGTGGCTGCCCATAGGCGGCCCGCTGGATGGAAGTGAATGTAGATGAGCAGTCCCGTCTCCCTCGGCATCGACCTCGGCACCTCGGAACTCAAGGCCATCCTGCTGGATGGCGACGGCAGCGTACTGGGCCATGCCGGTGTCCGCCTGACGGTGGCGCGCCGGCAGGGCGGCTGGTCCGAGCAGGACCCGCGGGACTGGTGGCAGGCCTGCCTGGCGGCCCTGGCACAACTGCGCCAGGCCCAGCCCGACGCCTATGGCCGCGTCCGCTGCATCGGCCTGTCGGGACAGATGCATGGCGCGGTGCTGCTGGGCGACGACGACCGCGTGCTGTACCCGGCGATCCTCTGGGATGACTCGCGGGCCATGGCCCAGGCCGAAAGCCTGGGCCGCGACTACCCGGAGTTTGCCGAAGTCACCGGCAGCCTGCCGATGGCCGGCCTGACGGCGCCGAAACTGCTCTGGCTGCAACAACACGAGCCGCGGGTATTCCAGGCGATCGATTGTGTCCTGTCGCCCAAGGACTACCTGCGCCTGTGCCTGAGCGGCGAACGCATCAGCGATGTCTCGGATGCCGCCGGCACCTTGTGGCTGGATGTCGCCCGCCGCGACTGGTACGCGCCGATGCTCCGCGCCACCGGGCTTGAACCGGGGCAGATGCCGCGACTGGTCGAGGGGCCGGCGGCCTGCACCGTACTGAACGCACCGGCGGCGTTGCAGATCGGCTTGCCGGCCGGGTTGGTGATCGCCGGAGGCGGCGGCGACAACCCGGTCTCGGCGGTCGGCATCGGCGCAGTCAACGCGGGCGATGCCTTTGTCACCCTCGGCACCAGCGCCGCCATCGTCGCGATCACCGACCACGCGGCGGGCAATCCCGCCAGTGCGGTCCACAGTTTCTGCCATGCCTTGCCGCAACGCTGGTACACCATGGGCGCGATGCTCGCCGGGGCCAGTTGCCTGCGCTGGGTCACGCGCCTGCTGGGCTTTGCCGATGAGGCCGCGCTGTTGCAGCAGATCCAGGCAACCCTGCCCATGGATCGGCCGGTGCCGCCCGACAACCCGCTGTTCCTGCCTTACCTGGCCGGCGAACGCACGCCCCATGACGACCCGTTGCTGCGCGGCGGCTTCATGGGCCTGGGCCATGACTGCGTGCCGGCGATGCTCGGCTATGCAGTGCTCGAAGGGGTCGGCTTTGGCCTGCTGGATGCGATGAACGCCGTGCTGTCGGCCGGTGCGACCGTGGAGCGTTGCGCGCTGGTCGGGGGTGGGGCACGAAGCGAGTACTGGGCCCAGTTGCTGGCCAATATCCTCGAACGGGAAATATTCACCCTGCAGGGCAGTGAACTCAGCGCCTGCATCGGGGCCGCCAAACTCGGTTTCCTGGCCATAGGGCAGGGCGCCGAACTGTCGCAGGCGGGACTGCCGGTCAAGGCCCGCTACTTCCCCGACGCAGGCCAACGATCGGTCCTGCAGAGCCGTTATCGAAAATTCCGGGGGTTGCTCCCGGCGGCCAAAACACTGCACGGGCAAATGTAACTTTATATTCCCAGGCAGTGAAAATCATGGTTATTATCCACCCGCGCCGAGGGCCACAATCCCTGCCGGCGTAAAGGACTGCCACAGGTCGCCACAGACCGGGCAGTCGCAGCCGATCGGGTCGACCCTAGCGCTGTCATCCCCGCGCAGGTTCGTCGCCAATCGTTGATCCTCCAATGGAATGAGAGGCTTGAATTGGTCAGAGAACCGGACACCGCGCTTATCCAGCAACTGTTCGAATCCCAGGTACTGCGTGATCCCTCGGCCCCGGCGCTGGGTTTCATGGGCCAGGTCCTGAGCTACGACCAACTCAATACCCGGGCCAACCGCCTGGCGCACCATCTGCGCTCACTCGGCGTCGGGCTCGACACACGGGTCGCCGTGTGCCTGGAGCGCTCGCCGCAGATGCTGGTCGGCGTGCTGGCAGTGCTCAAGGCCGGCGGCGCCTACGTCCCCCTCGATCCCGCTTATCCCGCGCAACGCCTGGCGCACATGCTCGCCGATTGCGCGCCGCGACTGCTCTTGACCCACGCGACGGCCCTGGAGTCCCTGGCGGCAGCACCCACGGCCCTGGAGCTGGCAGTGCTGGATCTGCGGGACGAATCCGCCTGGGCCGATTGCCCGACGGACAACCCACTTGCCGAAACCCTCGGCCTGCATGATCGCCACCTGGCTTATGTGATCTACACCTCCGGTTCCACCGGCACGCCCAAGGGCGTGATGGTCGAGCATCGCGGGCTGGTCAACCTGGCCCGGGTCCAGGGCCCGCTCTTCGCGGTCGGCCCCGGATCCCGCGTGCTGCAATTCGCCTCGTTCAGTTTCGATGCCTCTGTGTTCGAATGGGTCATGGCCCTGACCCACGGCGCCTGCCTGGAAATCGCCGAACCCGGCACCTTGCTGCTGGGCGACAGCCTGGCGAGCCTGCTGCGCGAGCGCCATATCAGCCACGCGACCCTGCCACCGCTGGTACTCGCCGGGCTGGGCGAACCGGGCGCATTGCCGGCGCTGACCACGCTGGTATTGGCCGGCGAATCGCCGAACCCGGCACTGGCGGCGAGCTGGGCGGCGGGGCGGCGCCTGTTCAATGCCTACGGGCCGACCGAAACAACCATCTGGGCCACGGTGTATCGTTGCGATGAACAGCACGACCCTGATTGCCCGGTGCCCATCGGCGAACCAATCGACCGGGCCAGTGTTGTCCTGCTGGACGAGTCGGGCGTTCCGGTGCGCATGGGCGAAGTCGGCGAGCTGTTTATCGGCGGCATCGGCGTGGCGCGGGGCTACCTGAACCGCGCCGAATTGAGCGCCGAGCGATTTGTCGACAGCCCCTTCGTGGCGGGCGAACGCCTGTACCGCACCGGCGATCTCGCCCGCTTCGACGCCGACGGCCAATTGCTGTTTCTCGGGCGCTGCGATTTCCAGGTCAAGGTCCGCGGATTCCGCATCGAGCCCGGTGAGATCGAAGCCTGCCTGGAGCGTCTGCCGGGAGTCGAAGAAGCCCTGGTGATCGCCCGCGAGGACACGCCCGGTGAACGCCGGCTGGTGGCCTACTACCTGGCGGACAGCGAGATCAGCCCACGCCGGTTGCGTGAGCACGCCCGCCGGACATTGCCCGCACATATGTTGCCGGCGGCCTGCGTGCGCCTGCCGCGGTGGCCGCTGAACAGCAACGGCAAGCTGGATCGCCAGGCTCTGCCGGTGCCGGATGCCGCGGCGTTGATCAGCAGCGCATACGTGCCACCGCAGAGCGAGCTGGAACAATGGCTGGCCGATATCTGGGCCGAGGTGCTGAAGGTCGAGCGGGTCGGGCGCGAGGACAATTTCCTCGCCCTCGGCGGTGACTCCCTCAGCGCCCTGCAGATCAGCGTGCGGGTTCGCGAGCAGGGCGGGCGCATCCTGCCGCTCAAGAGCCTGTTTCTCGAAAGCACGCTGCACCAGGTGGCACAGCGGCTGAGTGAGCCGATGACGGAGAGTGCGCCGCAAGCGCCGGCCACTGTCGGGGCCTCGCCGATCGCACCGTTGTCCTACCAGCAGAGTGGCGTCTGGTGGTTGAACAAGGTGTCCGATGCCCGTGCCTATCACGCCCAGAGCGTGATCAGTATCCAGGGCCATATCGAGGTGGCGCTGCTGCAGCGCTGCCTGGACGAGATCGTCGCCCGCCACGAGATTTTCCGCACCACCTTTCACGCCGATGGTGAAGGCGTGCCGTACCAGCGCATCCATGAGCAGGCGCGTGCCGCGCTGACCTGCATCGATATTCCCGCGGACAACGAGCCGGCCTTCAACGCCCGGGTCAGCGCAGAGGTACAGCGCGACATCGACGTGGCGAGCCTGCCGCTGGTGCGCTGGCTGTTGGTCAGGCGTGGCGTCGATTCCTACGCGCTGGTGCATATCGAACACCATTTCGTCCACGACGGCTGGAGCGCGAACCTTTTTCTCGAAGAACTGCTACACCTCTATCAGTTTCATCACGGCGAGCGCCAGGACCCGTTGCCCCCGCCGGGCGCGCAATACGGCGACTATGCCCGCTGGCAACAGAGCGCGGCGGCCGAAGCCGAGTACGACCGGCAGTTGCTGTTCTGGAAGGAGCAACTGCGCGACGCCCCCTTTACCTTGCCGTTGCCGACCGACTTTCCCCGGCCGGCCCAACGCAGCGGCCGCGGCCGGCAACTGCGCTGCGAGCTGCCCGCCGCCCTGGCCGCGAAACTGCGCCAGTTCAGCGAGGCCGAAGGGGTCACGGTCTTCACCACCTTGTTCACAGTGTTCCAACTCTGGCTGGGACGGCGCTGCGGCATCGAGGACTTCCTGGTCGGCTCGGCGGTGGCCAACCGCAAATCGGTGGCCCATGAACGCTGCCTGGGGATGTTCGTCAACAGCGTGGTGATTCGCGCCGATCTCAGCGGCGCGCCGAGCTTTCGCCAACTGCTGCGGCGCACCGCCGAGCGTGCGCTGGATGTCTACGACCACGAAAGCCTGCCCTTCGAAAGGCTGGTGCGCGAGTTCCAGCCCAGCCGCTCGCTGTCGCGCAACCCGCTGTTCCAGGTGGCCTTCAGTTTCCACAACTCGCAGACCCCAGCGCTCAAGGGACCGGGATTCGATCTCTCGCTGTTCGAGGCCTACAGCAACCAGACCGCGAAGTTCGACCTGGAGGTGGTGCTGATTCCCCGGGGTACCCGGACCGGCAACTCCGACAATCCGGACACGCTGTCACTGCTGTGGAACTACTCGGTCGATCTGTTCAAGGAAGACACCATGACCCGTCTGCGCGACAACTACCTCGATCTGCTCGGACAGTGCCTGGAAGCACCCGAGCGTCATCTCGACAGTGACTCGGTGATCGGTGCCGAGGAACGCCATCGCCTGTTGGAAGAATGGAACAGGGTGACCCCGCCGGGTGAACCGCCGCGTTGCCTGCAGCAGTTGTTCGAAGAACAGGTGGCGCGCGATCCCTGGGCCCCGGCGGTCAGTTGCGAAGGGCAAACCCTCGGCTACCGCGAGTTGAATGCCCGGGCCAACCGACTGGCGCGGCATCTGCGCACCCTCGGCGTCGGTCCCGATGTGCTGGTGGGCCTGTGTGTCGAACGTTCCCTGGACATGCTGGTGGGACTGCTGGCGATCCTCAAGGCCGGCGGCGCCTATGTGCCGCTGGACCCGGTCTACCCGAGCGAGCGCCTGCACCTGTTGCTCGCCGACAGCACGCCGGCGGTGGTCCTGACCCATGCGCCGGCCCGGCCCAGCCTGACGGCCGCCTGCAAGGGGCTGGCGAACAAGCCACGGCTGCTGGACCTGGAGGCCGACGCCACGCGTTGGGCCGAGCGTCCCGACGACAATCTCGACCCGCGGGAAACGGGCGTGACCGCGAACCACCTGGCCTATGTCATCTACACTTCCGGCTCCACCGGCACGCCCAAGGGCGTGATGATCGAGCATGCCCAGGTGGCCCGCCTGTTCACCAGCACTGCCGCGCAGTTCCATTTCGACAGCGACGATGTCTGGACCCTGTTCCATTCCTTCGCCTTCGACTTCTCGGTCTGGGAAATCTGGGGGGCGCTGCTCCATGGCGGACGCCTGGTAATTGTCCCGAGCCTGACCAGCCGGACCCCGGCGGACTTCTACCAACTGCTCTGCGAGCAAGGTGTGACGGTCCTCAACCAGACTCCGAGTGCCTTCCGCAGCCTGCTCGGCGCCCAGGCCCGCAGCACGGCGGCTCATAGCCTGCGCTGTGTGGTGTTCGGCGGCGAGGCGCTGGAAACCAGCGCGCTCAAGCCGTGGTTCGCCGACCCGCGCAACAGCGACACGCAACTGGTCAACATGTACGGCATCACCGAAATCACCGTGCACGCGACCTATCTGGCCCTGCGCGCCGAAGATGCCGAGCAGCCCGGTGCCAGCCCCATCGGCCGGCCGCTGGCAGACCTGCGTTGCTACCTGCTCGATCCTGCCGGGCAGTTGCTGCCGGTCGGTGCCGAAGGCGAGATCCATATCGGCGGGGCCGGGGTCGCCCGGGGCTATCTGAACCGCGAAGCCCTGACGGCCGAACGCTTTGTCGACAATCCCTTTGTCGCCGGCGATCGCCTGTACCGCACCGGCGACCTGGCCCGCTATCGACCCGACGGCAGCCTGGAATTCCTCGGACGCAACGACTTCCAGGTGAAGATCCGCGGTTTCCGTATCGAACTGGGGGAAATCGAGTCCTGCCTGGGCCGTTGCGCCGGCGTGCGCGAAGCGGTGGTCATCGCCCGCGAGGACCAGCCGGGAGAGCCGCGCCTGGTGGCCTACTACACGGCCGCCGAAGGGGCCGTGCCCAGCGTCCGCGAACTGCGCGCGCAACTGGCGGCGGCGCTGCCGGAGCACATGGTGCCGGCCGCCTATGTCGGTCTGGAGGCATTGCCGCTGACCGCCAACGGCAAGCTCGATCGCCGGGCGTTGCCGGCACCTGATGACAGCGCCTTCGGCACCCGGCCGTTCAGCCCCGCGCAGGGGCCGGTGGAAATCGCCCTGGCCGAAGCCTGGGCCCATGTGCTCGGGCGCGAACGGATCGGCCGCGACGACAACTTCTTTGCCCTCGGCGGCCATTCGCTGTCGGCCCTGCGGGTGCTCGAACGCCTGCGCCGCCAGGGCATCGAACTGGATGCGCGGCTTATGTTCAGTGCGCCGGTGCTGCGCGAGCTGGCCGCCGGGGTCGAAGTGGCCGAAGTCGCGGCGCCGATCCCGGCCAACGGCATTGTCCAGGGCCTGCCGATCACGCCCGAGCGCTTGCCGCTGGCGACACTGGACCAGGCGCAGATCGATGCCATTGTCGCCACGGTGCCCGGTGGTTCCGACAATGTGCAGGATATCTACCCGCTGTCGCCGTTGCAGGAGGGCATGCTGTTCCACCACCTGATGGCGCGCAATGGCGATCCCTATCTGCTCTGGAGCCTGATGAGCTTCAGCGACCGGGCGACCCTGGAGCGTTATGTCCAGGCCCTGGAAACGGTGATCGGGCGCCATGACATCCTGCGCACCTCGATCTTCTGGGACGACCTGGAACAGCCAGTACAGGTGGTCTGGCGCCAGGTCGGCACGCTGGTCGAGGAGCTGCGGCTGGATCCGGCCGGCGGCGATATCGCCGGACAACTGCGTCAGCGCTTCGACCCCCGGCATTATCGCCTGCCCCTGGACCGGGCACCGCTGATGCGCATGATGATCGCCCGGGACGACGCCAACGACCGCTGGCTGGGCCTGCGCCTGTTCCATCACATCATCGACGACAACACGTCGCTGAAACAGCTGAATGCCGAGGTCGAGGCGGTCCTGGGCGGTAACGCCGACAGCCTGTTGCCAGCCTTGCCTTATCGCAACTTCATTGCGCAACGGGTGAAGGGTGGCGACCAGGAGGCCCAGGAGCAGTTTTTCCGCGGCATGCTGGCCGGCGTCAGCGAGCCTTCCGCCCCCTTCGGCCTGCTCGATATCCAGGGTGACGGCAGCGGCATCGGCGAAGCCCGGCTGCAGTTGGCCGGCGATCTCGGCCAGCGCCTGCGCCAGGCCGCCCAGGCCTTGGGCGTGAGCCCGGCCAGCCTGTTCCATGTCGCCTGGGGGCAGGTGGTGGCCCATACCTCCGGACGCCACGACGTGGTGTTCGGCACGGTGCTGTTCGGGCGCCTGTACGGCGGCGAGGGGGCCGAACGCATTCTCGGCCCATTCATCAATACCTTGCCGATCCGCATCGATCTCGCCGCCGAAGGTGTGACGGCCTGTGTCCGGCGCACCCATCGGCTGCTGACCCGACTGTTCGAGCACGAACACGCCTCGCTGGCGCTGGCCCAGCGCTGCAGTGGCATCGCCTCGCCAACACCGTTGTTCACCACCTTGCTCAACTACCGGCACAGCGAGCGGGCCACCGAAGGCGGCGACTCGACCTCCGGCGCCTGGAAGGGCATCGAGGTACTGGGCGGCGAAGAGCGCACCAACTATCCCCTGGTGCTGGCCGTGGACGACAGCGGCGAGGGCTTCCGGATCGGCGCCCAGGTCTGTGCGGCCCTGGATGCACAACGCACCTGCGCGATGATGCAGCGTGCCCTGGAAAGCCTGGTCGCCGCCCTGGAACAGGCACCGCAGGGCGCGGTCGAGCGCCTGGATATCCTGCCGGCGAACGAGCGCCGGTTGTTGCTGGAGGAGTGGAATCCACCAAGCCGCGTGGTCGCTGACCACCGCTGCCTGCACCAGGGTTTCGAGCGTCAGGCCGCCGCCCAGCCCGAGGCCCCGGCGGTCAGCTTCGAGGGCGCGACCCTCGGCTATGGCGAGCTCAATGCCCGGGCCAACCGCCTGGCCCATTATCTGCGCGGGCGCGGCGTCGGGCCCGAGGTGCGGGTCGGCCTGTGTGTCGAACGTTCGCTGGAAATGCTCGTGGGCCTGCTGGCGATCCTCAAGGCCGGCGGTGCCTATGTGCCGCTGGACCCGGCGTACCCCGGCGAACGGCTCAAGCACTTGCTGGCCGACAGCGGCGTGCCGCTGGTGCTGCGGCACGGGGCGACCCTCGGCGTGCTGGAGGACGCCGTGCAAGGACTGGCGGCGGTTCCCGAGTGCATCGACCTGGACAACGCGCAGGCCTGGGCCGGGTGCCCGACGGACAACCTCGAGGCCCAACAGATGGGCCTCAGTGCGAGCAACCTGGCCTATGTCATCTATACCTCGGGTTCCACCGGCACACCGAAGGGGGTGATGATCGAGCACAGGCATGTCGCCCGCCTGTTTGCCAGCACCGCCGGGGCATTCGCCTTCAATCGCAACGATGTCTGGACATTGTTCCATTCCTTTGCCTTCGACTTCTCGGTCTGGGAAATCTGGGGCGCGTTGCTCCACGGTGGGCGCCTGGTGATCGTGCCGGGCCTGACCAGTCGCAATCCGCAGGACTTCTACCAGTTGCTCTGCGAACAGCGGGTGACCGTGCTCAACCAGACGCCCAGCGCCTTCCGTGGCCTGATCGATGCCCAGGCCCGCAGCCCGGCCACCCACAGCCTGCGCTGCGTGGTGTTCGGCGGCGAAGCACTGGAACCGACATCACTCAAGCCCTGGTATGCCGACCCGCGCAACAGCGATACGCAACTGGTCAACATGTACGGCATCACCGAAATCACCGTGCACGCCACCTACCTGGCGCTACGCCCCGAAGATGCCGAACGCTCCGGCGCCAGCCCCATCGGCCGACCGCTGGCGGACCTGCGCTGCTATCTGCTCGACACCCTGGGCCAACTGGTGCCGGTCGGCGTCGCCGGTGAAATTCATATCGGCGGGGCCGGGGTCGCCCGTGGCTACCTGAATCGCGCCGCCCTGACCGCCGAGCGCTTTATCGACAATCCCTTTGTCGCCGGCGAGCGCCTGTACCGTACCGGCGACCTGGCCCGCTACCGGGCCGATGGCAGCCTGGAGTTCCTCGGGCGCAACGACTTCCAGGTGAAGATCCGTGGCTTTCGCATCGAACCGGGTGAAATCGAAGCCTGCCTGCGACATTGCGCCGGCGTGCGCGAGGCCGTGGTCATCGCCCGCGAAGACCAGCCGGGTGAGGTACGCCTGGTGGCTTACTACAGAGAGGCGGAAAACACGGCGGTCGACGTCACCACGCTGCGTGAACATGTGGTGGCGCGCTTGCCCGGCCATCTGGTGCCGGCCGCCTACGTCCGCCTGGACATGCTGCCGCTGACCGCCAACGGCAAGCTCGACCGCCAGGCCTTGCCGGTGCCGGGCGCAGGCGCGTTCGCCGGGCAGGGGTTCGTCGCCCCGAGCACACCGATCGAAGCGGCGCTGGCCCGGATCTGGTGCGAGGTGCTGCGCTGCGAGCGGGTCGGCCTGACCGACAACTTCTTCCATCTCGGCGGCCATTCGCTGCTGGCGACCCGCATCGTGGCGCGGATCGAAGACCTGCTGGGCATCGACTTGCCGATGCGGGTGCTGTTCGACCATCCGACGATCGAAGCGGTGCTCGACCACCTCTTCACCCAGGCGCAGGAAACCCGCGCCTCACCCTGAAAGCCGGCGACCGGCCCGGCCCTGGTGGCCGGGCACCGATGCCCGGGGCAGACGCCCCGCAGCCCTACAAAAATAATGCAGTCATGGACGGTAGCCCTCAATGTTCGACAAGACCTCGTTGCGTGAAATGACGCCGGCGCAGTTCGCCGCCTTGCACAAACGTCCGAAAATCACCCCGATGGAGCGCTCGGGCGTGCCGCCGGCGGCGTCCTTCGCGCAACGCCGGCTGTGGTTTCTCGCCCAGTTGGCCGGTGGCGGCGACGCCTATCACATCCCCCTCGGCCTGCAACTGCGGGGCCCCCTGGACCGCACGGCACTGAAGCGGGCGCTGGATCGGCTGGTGGCCCGTCACGAATCGCTGCGCACCACCTTCGCCGCCCACGATGACGAGGTGGTGCAGGTGATCGCCGGGGCCGGACGGGGTTTCGACTGGCAGGTCCACGAACTCGCCGGCCATCCCGAGACCGGGGCCCGGGTCGCGGCATTGGCTCGTGAAGAGGCGGATGCGCCTTTCGATCTGAAGCAGGGGCCGTTGTTTCGCGGGCGCCTGCTGGTGGTTGGCGAGCAGGAACACGTATTGCTGCTGACCTTGCACCACATCATTTGCGATGGCTGGTCGATGGCAGTCCTGACCCGGGAACTGGGCGCACTGTACGACGCCTTCCGCCAGGACCTCGACGATCCGCTGCCGGCCCCGGCCCTGCAATATGCCGACTACGCCGAATGGCAGCGCCGCTGGCTCGCCGAGAGCCCCCAGGCCGACCACGGCGCCTACTGGCGCGACACCCTGGCCGGGGCACCCACCTTGCTGGAACTGCCCGCCGACCGGCCACGCCCGGCATTGCAGGCGTATCAGGGCGGTTTCGAACCGCTGGTGCTGGACGCCACCCTGACCACACAACTCAAGGCCCTGAGCCTGCACCATGGCAGCACGTTGTTCATGACTCTGCTGGCCGGCTGGGCCGTGGTGCTGGCACGTCTCTCCGGACAGGACGAGGTGCTGATCGGCACGCCGACCGCCAACCGCACGCGCCGGGAGACCGAGGACCTGATCGGCTTCTTCGTCAATACCCTGGTGTTGCGCCTGTCGGTGGCCGATTCTCCGACGGTGAGCCAGTTGCTGGAACGCAGTCGCGCGGTGACCCTCGGCGCCCAGGAACATCAGGAACTGCCGTTCGAACAGGTGGTGGAGCAGCTCAACCCGACCCGCAGCCAGGCCTACAGTCCGTTGTTCCAGGTGATGTTCGCCTGGGAAAACACCGAGCCGGGCGCGCTGCGACTGGGCGGGCTGGAAACCCGGCCACTGCGCAGCGGTCATCAGGCGGCCAAGTTCGACCTGACCCTGGTCCTGGCCGAGCAGGATGGCGTGATCAGCGGCGGCCTGGAATATGCCAGCGCGCTGTTCGATGCGGCGACCGTGACGCGTTTCGCCGGTTACCTGCGCCGGGTACTGGTCGGCATGGTGGTGAACCCGCAGCGGCCGGTGGCGGAGCTGGAGTTGCTGGATGGCCAGGAGCGCGACAGCCTGGTGCTGGACTGGAACCGTACCGAACGGGCATTCGACGGCAATCGTTGCGTGCATGAGCTGTTCGAGGCCCAGGTGCGCCGCGACCCCCGAGCCGTGGCCGTGCGTTGCGGCGACGACAGCCTCGATTATGGCGAACTGAATGCCCGGGCCAATCGCCTGGCCCATGAACTGCGTGCCCTGGGCGTCGGCCCGGACGTGCGGGTCGGCCTGTGCCTGGAGCGCACCCTAGACATGCCGCTCGCCGTGCTGGCGGTACTCAAGGCCGGGGGTGCCTATGTGCCGCTGGACCCGGGCTACCCGCTGCCGCGCCTGGCGCATATGTTGAGCGACAGCGCACCTGCCGTGGTCCTGACCCATGGCCCGGCCCGCACAGCGTTGCTCGCCGCCCTCGACGGGATGGCGAGCAAGCCGGCGCTGCTCGATCTGCAACAGGACGCGCCGCGCTGGGCCGGTCGCCCGGAACACGATCCCGAGCCGCGGGCGCTGCAACTGACTTCGCGACACCTGGCCTACGTGATCTACACCTCGGGCTCCACCGGCCAGCCCAAGGGCGTGATGGTCGAACACCGCGGCCTGCTGGCGGTCAGTGCAGCCTGGGAAGGCCTGTACCGGCTGCGGCCGGGGCTGCGACACCTGCAGATGGCGGGGTTTTCCTTCGACGTGTTCAGTGCCGACCTGATCCGCGCCCTGGGTTTCGGCGGCGAACTGGTGCTGTGCCCGCGCCAGGCATTGATGGACCCGCCGGCCCTGTACCGGCTGCTGCGGGACAGCCAGATCGATTTCGCCGACTTCGTCCCGGCGGTGCTCAATCCATTGCTGGCCTGGGCCGAGGACAGCGGCCAGGGTTTGTCCTTCCTCGACACCGTGGTCTGCGGCTCGGATACCTGGACCGCCCATAGCGCCCGCCAACTGCGCCAGTGCTGCGGCGAGCGGGTGCGGATCGTCCATGCCTACGGCGTGACCGAAGCCAGCATCGACAGTACCTGCTTCGAACTGGCGGCCCAGCCGTCGCTCGACAGCAGCCTGCCGATCGGCCGGCCGCTGGCCAATACCCGCGTCTACCTGCTGGACGCCGCCGGCGCCCCGGTACCGATCGGTGTTGCCGGCGAACTGTATATCGGTGGCACCGGCATTGCCCGTGGCTACCTGAACCAGGCGCAACTGAGCGCCGAACGTTTTGTCGACAACCCCTTCGTTGCCGGCGAACGTCTGTACCGTACCGGCGACCTGGCCCGCTATCGGGCCGATGGCAACCTGGAATTTATCGGCCGCAACGACTCCCAGGCCAAGCTGCGCGGCCTGCGCCTGGAACTGGGCGAAATCGAAGCGCGCCTGGCCCAGGTCGCGGGCGTGCGCGACAGCCTGGTCCTGCTGCGCAGGGACAGCCCTGGCGAGCCGCGGCTGGTGGCCTATTACCGCGAGGTCGGCGAACGGCGCCTCGGCCCTGGCGAGTTGCGCGCGCAATTGGCCCTGAGCCTGCCGGACTACATGGTGCCGAGCGCCTTCGTACGCCTCGAAGCCTTGCCCTTGACCGCCAACGGCAAACTGGACCGCAGCGCGTTGCCAGCACCGGATGCCATGGCCTTCGACCAGCAACACTATGCAGCGCCGCAAGGAGCGCTGGAAACCGAGCTGGCGCGGATCTGGAGCGAAGTCCTGGGTATCGAGCGGGTAGGGCGTGACGACGGCTTCTTTGCCCTGGGCGGTCATTCCCTGCTGGTCATCCAGGTCATTGCGCGGATCCGCCGCAACCTCGACCTGGAAATCGCCGCCTCGGTCCTGTTCGCCACCCCGCAACTGAAACACTTCGCCCTGCGCCTGGGCGATGCCCGGGAGGCTGCGCACACGCCGATCGAGCGGGTCGAGCGCGGCGCCACGCAAACGTTGTCGTTCGCCCAGCAGCGCCTGTGGTTCCTGGCGCAGATGGACGGCGGCAGCGCCGCCTACCATATGCCGCTGAACCTGCGCCTGCGCGGCCGCCTGCAGGTGCCGGCGCTGGAACGCAGCCTCAATCAACTGGTAGCGCGCCATGAAGCGCTGCGCACCACTTTTATCAGCGTCGAGGGCGAGCCACGCCAGGTGATTGCCCCTCCCGGACAGGGCCTGAAGCTTGAGCGACTGACGCTCGACGGCGCCGATCCTGCCGGGGAGCGCCTGGCCCGCCTGGTGGACGAGGAGGGTGCCCGGGCGTTCGACCTGGAGCGCGGGCCGCTGATGCGCGCCTGCCTGGTGCGCCTGGACGAGGACGACCAGCTGTTGCTGCTGACCTTGCACCATATCGTCTCGGACGGCTGGTCGATGGGTGTGCTGACCCGCGAGCTGGAGCAGTTGTACACGGCGGCACTGCAGGACCGCGACGACCCGTTGCCGGAACTGGCCCTGCAATACGCCGATTACTCGGCCTGGCAACGTCGCTGGCTGACCGGCGAGGTGCTGGAGCGGCAGAGCCGCTACTGGCGTGAAACCCTGGCGGGTGCCCCGGTGCTGCTGGAGCTGCCGGCGGATCACCCGCGTCCGGCGGTGCAGGATTATCGTGGCGGCGTGGTGCCGCTGGTACTAGACGAGGAACTGACCCGGGGCCTCAAGGCCCTGAGCCGGCAGCAGGGCACGACCCTGTTCATGACCCTGCTGGCCGGCTGGGCGCTGGTGCTGGCACGCCTGTCGGGACAGGCCGAAGTGGTGATCGGCGTGCCTTCGGCGAACCGCCCGAACAGCGAGCTGGAGGCGTTGATCGGTTTCTTCGTCAACACCCTGGCCCTGCGCCTGAACGTGTCCGACAACCCCAGCGTCGGCCAGTGGCTGCAGCAGGCGCGCACGGTGGCGTTGCAGGCCCAGGAACATCAGGACCTGCCGTTCGAGCAGGTGGTCGAATTGCTCAATCCGCCGCGCAGCCTGGCCCACAGCCCGCTGTTCCAGGTGCTGTTCGCCTGGGAGCAGGTGCAGCATGCGCAATGGGCACTGCCGGGGCTTGAAATCGAGCCGGTGGCGAGCCGACAGACTGTCGCCAAGTTCGACCTGCAACTGGCCCTGAGCGAACGTGACGGACAGATCGTCGGTGGCCTGGAGTACGCCTCGGGGCTGTTCGACGCGGCCACGGTCGCCGGTTTTGGCGAATACCTGCGTCGGATCCTGGAGCAGATGGTCGCCGACAGCGCACAAGCGGTCGCCAGCCTCGATCTGCTGAGCCCGGAGCAACACCGGCAACTGCGCGAACAATGGCAGCGCAGCGACTCCGTGCGGGTTCCTCAAAGTGGTTTCCTCGCCCGTTTCGAGGCCAAGGTGGCGGCGACGCCGCAGGCCGCTGCGCTGTATTGGAACGCGGCGGAGCAGAGCTACGCCGAGCTGAACGCGGCGGCCAACCGCCTGGCGCATTTCCTGCGCGGGCAGGGCATCGGTCCCGAGGATCGGGTCGGCCTGAGCCTGGAGCGCTCGCCACAGATGATCATCGGCCTGCTGGCGATCCTCAAGGCAGGGGCCGCCTATGTGCCGTTCGACCCGGCCTATCCGGTCGAACGCCTGGCCTATATGTTCAGCGACGCGGCGCCCAGCCTGCTGCTGACCAGCGCGCAACAGCGGGACAAGCTACCGGCCAGCGTCGCGGCTTTGCCGTTGTATTGCCTGGACAGCGACCAGGCACGCTGGGCGAGCCAGCCGAGCGACAACCCCGTCGTCGCGATCACTCCGGCCCACCTGGCCTATGTGCTCTACACCTCCGGTTCCAGCGGTCGGCCCAAGGGCGTGGCGCATACCCTCCAGGCCCTGGATAACCTGATCGACTGGCAACTGACCGAGGCCACGGGCGAAGCGCCGGTCCCGCAACGGGTACTGCAATTCGCCTCGCTGAACTTCGATGTGTCGTTCCAGGAAATCTTCAGCACCCTGTGCCAGGGCGGTTGCCTGGTGCTGCTGAGCGAAGAGCAGCGCAAGGACCTCGCCACCCTGCGTCCGACCCTGGTGGCAGCCGGCGTGCAACGGGCCTTCCTGCCGTTCGCGGTGTTGCAGCAGGTCGCCAGCCTGACGCCGGCCGACGCGCCGATGCCGCCGGGCGGCTGCGATATCATCACCGCCGGCGAAGCCCTGCGCATCAACGACGAGTTGCGCGCCTTTGTCCTGGGCCTTGGCGGCACGCACCTGTACAACCAGTACGGGCCGACCGAGACCCATGTGGTCAGCCAGTTCCGCCTGGCCTGCGCCGAGGCCGACGACTGGCCCGAGGCGCCGCCCATCGGCCGGCCGATCAACAATGCCCGGCTGTACGTCCTGGACGAGGCGCTGAACCCGGTGCCGGTCGGCGTGGCGGGCGAGCTGTACATTGCCGGTGCCTGCCTGGCGCGGGGCTACCTGAACCAGCCGGGACTGACTGCCGAACGCTTCCTGCCCGATCCGTTCAGCCGTGAGCCGGGGGCGCGCATGTACCGCAGCGGCGACCAGGCGCGACTGCTGGCCGATGGCAATGTGCAGTACCTGGGACGCATCGACCAGCAGGTCAAGCTGCGCGGTTTCCGCGTCGAACTCGGGGAAATCGACAGCCTGCTGCACCAGCAGCCGGGCGTGCTGGAAGCCGCGGTGCTGCTGCGCGAGGATGCACCGGGAGACCCACGCCTGGTAGCCTACATCGTCGGCCCGGCGAGTGTCGAGACAGTGCGCGACGCACTGCGCCGGCATTTGCCCGAGTATATGATCCCGAGCGCCTGGGTGACCTTGGCGCAACTGCCGCTGACCGGCAACGGCAAGCTCGACCGCCGTGCCTTGCCGGCGCCGGAACGGCTGTCCGGCAGCGACTATATGGCACCGCTGGCGGAGGATGAAATCCAGCTGACGGCGATCTGGGCCGAAGTCCTGCGCTGCGAGCGGGTCGGCCTGCGGGACAACTTCTTCGACCTCGGCGGGCATTCGCTGCTGGCCACCCGGCTGGTCTACGCGATCAACCAGCGGATGGCGGCGCAACTGTCCCTGAGCAGCCTGTTCAAGACACCGACGCCGGGTGAGCTGATCGCCGCGGTCCGCGCCAGCCGTGACGAGCGCATAGAGGCCGAGCCGGCCTTCAGCGTGATCGAGCCGGACCTCGCTGGCCGCCATCAGCCGTTTCCCCTCACCGATATCCAGCAGGCCTACTGGTTCGGCCGCGAGGCCACGGTCAGCCTCGGCGGCGTCAGCGCCCACGGCTACGAGGAACTGCGCATCCGCGATTTCGATAGCGCCCGCTTCGAGCAGGCGCTGAACCGGATGATCGAACGCCATGACATGTTGCGTGCGGTGTTTCTCAGCGACGGCACCCAGCAGGTACTGGCGCAGGTGCCGGTCTACCGCCTGCCCAGCCTCGACCTGCGCGGCCTGGAGGCCGATGTGGCGCTCCGGGCCCTGGCGGACAACCGCCAGCGCCTGTCCCACCAGGTGCTGGACGCCAGTCGCTGGCCGCTGTTCGAGTTCAGCCTGACCTTGCTCGACGATGGCATCAGCCACCTGCATATCAGCCTCGATGCGCTGATCGTCGATGCCGCCAGCAGCCAGATCCTCGCCCGCGAACTGATGGCCTGCTACATCGAGCCGCAACGGGCGCTGCCGGTGCCGGGCCTGGGCTTTCGCGACTATGTGCTGGCCGAATACCAACTGCGTGGCGGCGTGCGTTATGAACGGGCGCTGGCGTACTGGCGCGAACGCGTCGGCGACCTCGCGCCGGCCCCGGACCTGCCGCTGGTGCGCCAGCCGGAAAGCCTTGCGGCGCCGCACTTCACCCGGCGTGACCGGCAATTGCCGGCCGAGCACTGGGCAGGACTGAAGGCCCTGGCCAAGCAGTTTGCCGTGACGCCTTCGGTGGTATTGCTGACCGCCTTCTGCGAGGTCCTGGCGCTGTGGAGTCGCCAGCCGCGCTTCACCCTCAGCCTGCCGTTGTTCAATCGCCTGCCGCTGCACCCGGATGTCGACGGCATCATCGGCGACTTCACCTCGCTGGTGCTGCTGGAAGTACGCATCGACGGCAACCAGGGCTTCACCGACAAGGCCCGGGCGATCCAGCAACAACTCTGGCAGGACATCGACCACGCGGTGGTCAGTGGCGTGCGGGTCCTGCGCGAACTGTCCCAGGCCCGCGGGGTCCAGCAGACGGCGATTCCCATCGTGTTCAACAGCACCCTGTCGGAAGCTGCCGCGCAACAGGCCGAATACAACCTGGCGGATGCCCTGCAAGCCGAGAACGTGCACAGCATCACCCAGACCCCGCAAGTGTGGATCGACCATACCTTGCTGGAGCTGGAGGGGCGCCTGCTGTTCAACTGGGACAGCATCGACGAACTGTTTCCCGAAGGCCTGATCGGACAGATGTTCGACGCCTACAACGAACTGCTCGATCGCCTGCTCGACCCCCAGGCCTGGAACGCGAGCACCCCGCAGTTGCTGCCTCGGGCCTGCCTGCCGGCACCGCTGCCGGCCCCGGCCGCGGCGCCGTTGATGCATGAGCTGTTCGAGCGCCAGGCGCTGGCGACACCGATCGCGACGGCGCTGATCGCGCCAGGGCGGCAGATGAGCTACGGACAGTTGCGGCAACAGGCGCGCCAGCTCGGTGCCCGTTTGCAGGCGCGCGGAGTGGTGCCCAACCAACTGGTCGCGGTGATGACGGAGCGGGGCTGGGAGCAGGTGGTGGCGACCCTGGCGATTCTGTATGCCGGCGGCGCCTACCTGCCCATCGACCCGGCGCTGCCGAAACAGCGGGTGCGGCATATCCTCGAACGGGCCGAAGCCCGCTGGGTGCTGACCCAGCCCGGCCTGGACGTGGGCGGCGAATGGTCGTCGCAAGTGGCGATCATCACCGTGAGCGACATCGACGAAAGCAACACTGACGAGAGCGACACTGACAAGAACATCGGCCCCGAGCTGCAAGCGGTGGCGACGGGGCCCGGTGACCTGGCCTATGTCATCTACACCTCGGGCTCCACCGGCCTGCCCAAGGGCGTGGTCATCGATCACGCCGGGGCGGTGAACACCCTGCTGGATATCAACCGGCGCTTTGCCGTGGGCCCGCGGGACCGGGTCCTGGCGGTCTCGTCACTGAGTTTCGACCTGTCGGTGTATGACTTCTTCGGCACCCTGGCGGCGGGCGCGGCGGTGGTGCTGCTGGATCACCGCCAGGCCCTCGATCCGCTGCATTGGCGCGAACTGATCGAACGCCACCGGGTCAGCCTGTGGAACTCGGTGCCGGCCTTGCTCGGGCTGTTGCTGGAATCGGTGGAAAACCAGGGCGGCACGCTGCCGGCCAGCCTGCGCCTGGCGATGCTGTCCGGCGACTGGATTGCCCTGAACCTGGCCGACCGGGCGCGGGCGTTGCAGCCGGCCATCGAAGTGATCAGCCTGGGCGGCGCCACCGAGGCGTCAATCTGGTCGATCTGCTACCCGATCGGCGAGGTCGACCCCGACTGGCGCAGCATTCCCTATGGCAAGGCCCTGGATCACCAGCGTTTCCATGTCCTCGACGAGGCGCTGCAACAGCGCCCGACCTGGGTGCCCGGGCAGTTGTATATCGGTGGTGTCGGCCTGGCGAAAGGCTACTGGCGCGACGAGGTACAGAGCGCCGCCAGCTTCTTCGCCCATCCGCTGACCGGCGAACGCCTGTATCGCACCGGCGACCTCGGGCGCCTGCTGCCGGACGGCAATATCGAATTCCTCGGGCGCGAGGACAATCAGGTCAAGGTCCAGGGCTATCGCATCGAACTGGGCGAAATCGAAGCCGTGCTCAACCGCCATCCCGGCGTGCACAGCGCGGTGGTGCGCATCCTCGGCCAGCAGCACGGCGAAAAGCGCCTGGCGGCCTATCTGATCAAGAGCGATACCCAGCTGCAGGCCGGGGATTTCTCCCTCTACCTGGCGGACAAGCTGCCGGCCTACATGGTGCCGACATCCTTTACTTTCCTGGAAAACTGGCCGCTTTCGGCCAACGGCAAGGTGGACAAGAGCCGCCTGCCGGAACCCCGGATAAACGAGGACAGCGGCCCCGTGCTGGAGCCGCGAGGCCCGCGGGAAGAGCGCCTGGTAGCGATCGTCGAGGCACTGCTCAAGCGCGACGGGATTGGAGGCCACGCCAATCTGCTGAGCCTGGGCGCCACCTCCATCGATATCGTCAGGATCAGCAACGCCTTGTCCGCCGAGTTGCAGTTCCGCCCGCACCTGGCGCAACTGCTGGCCCAGCCGACCCTGGCCAACCTGCTGGAACTGTACCGGCGCAGCCTGGAGCACCAGGCACTGGTCAGCCGTATCCAGCCACCGCTCGCGCAGACCGTCGAGGTGATCGAAGACCCGCAACTGCGCCAGCAGTTCAAGGCCGACGAGCATGGCCGGCGGCGCTTTTCCCGGCCGTTGCCGGCGGTGGCCCTGGCGTTGCCCGAGGACAGCGGATTCAGCCGACGCTTCAGCGACTGCCGTTCGGTGCGCCGCTACGACCCGCAACCGATCCCGACCGCGGCATTCGCCCACTGGCTGGCCGGACTGTCGCGTGGGCAGCTGGACGGCGAAGTGAAGTACCAGTTCCCCTCGGCCGGCGGGCTCTATCCGCTGCAGGCCTATCTGTATATCAAGCCGACGCGGATCCACGGTGTGCCCGGCGGCGCCTTCTACTACGACCCGGTACGGCACCAGTTGCAAGCGCTCGGCGAAGCTTCGCGGCTGGACCCCGACACCTACGACTACTTCGTCAACCGCCCGGTGTATGAAGACGCCGCGTTCGCACTGTTCCTGATCGCCGACCTGGCGGCCATCCGCCCGCTCTACGGCGAGCGCAGCCGGGATTTCTGCCATATCGAGGCCGGTGCCATGGCGCAGTTGCTGACCATGACGGCGGCAGAGCAGGGCCTGGGCCTGTGCGGCATGGGCTCGATCGACGAACAGTCGCTGCCGGCGCTGTTCGACCTGGGGCCGAGTCATCAGTTGGTCTATTCGATGGTCGGCGGCCTGCGCGCTGCCGGCGAGCAACGCAACAGCCGGGTGGAGGCCTTCGCCACGACCCGCACGGATGACGACAGCGACATGGAGGAGATCGAAGTATGAATGCCCATCAGTTGCTGGACCTGTTCAGTCGTCATGGCGTGAGCCTGGAGGTCGATGGCGACAAGCTGCGCTGCAAGGCGCCCAAGGGGTTCCTCGGCGAGGACCTGCTGCTGGCACTCAAGCAGCACAAGCAGGCGCTGATCGCGTTGCTGGGCGCAGGCGACGGCATTGCCCCGCGGGCAGAGGGCCTGACGCCGCTGCCGCTGTCATTTTCCCAGCGACAGTTGTGGTTTCTCGACCAACTGGAGCCGGGCAATCCGTTCTACAACATCCCCAACGCGGTGATGCTCCGGGGCCGGCTCGAGGTCGCCGTGCTGGAACGGGCGCTGAACGAGCTGGTACGGCGCCACGAGGTCTTGCGTACAACCTTCGCCCATGTCGATGGCGAGCCGTGCCAGGTGGTGCATCCGCACCAGCCCGTGGCGCTGCCGGTCAGCGACCTGCGCGGCCTGTCGCCCGAGGAGCGCGAAGCGCAGGTGCGGGAACGGCTGGCCGGGGATGCCCGTGGCGCCTTCGACCTGGCCCGCGGGCCGCTGCTGCGGGCCTCGCTGCTGCAACTGGCGGACGAGGAATACCTGTGGCTGTACAACCTGCACCACATCATCGCCGATGGCTGGTCGATGGCTATCGTGCTGCGCGAAGTGGTGACCCTCTACGGCGATTACCTCAAGGGCCGGTCGTCGAGCCTGGCGCCCTTGCCGGTGCAGTACGCCGATTACGCCTGCTGGCAACAACGGCAACTCGGTGGCGAGGCCTTGCAGGAGCAACTGGACTACTGGCGCCGGACCCTGGCCGATGCGCCGCCGTTGCTGACCCTGCCCACCGATCGGCCGCGGCCACGGGTGCAGGGCTATGCCGGCGCGACCTGCCACAGCCGCCTCGACGGCGCCACCCTGCGCGGATTGCAGGACCTGGCGCGACAGACCCAGGGCTCGCTGTTCAACGTCTTGATGGCGACCCTGGCGGTGTTGCTGTGGCGCCACAGCGGCCAGCAGGACGTGTCCATCGGTACGCCGTTCGCCAACCGCGGGCGGGCGGAAATCGAGCCGCTGATCGGCCATTTCGTCAATACCCTGGTGATCCGCAACCGCCTGGAACCGGGGCAGACCTTCGCCGAACTGCTGCGCGAAACCCGTGTGCGCATGCTTGAAGTCCATGCCCATCAGGACGTGCCATTCGAGCGGGTGGTCGAGGCGGTCAACCCGCAACGCGATACCGCCTATTCGCCGCTGTTCCAGGTGATGCTGGTGTTGCAGAACACGCCGGGCGCGGCCGTCGAGATGCCGGGATTGAGCCTGGCGCCCCATGGCACCAGCAGCGCCACGGCCAAGTTCGACCTGGCGTTCGAGCTGGTGGAGCAGGGCAACGGCCTGCAACTGACGGTGGAGTACAACACCGACCTGTTCGATGCCGCCACCGTGGAGCGCCTGGCGGGTCACTACCGGCGCCTGCTCGAACAGGTCGCCGAGGATGCCAAGCAACCGATTGGCGCCCTGGACCTGCTGAGCGAGGCCGAGCGCGAGCAGATCGTCGTCGACTGGAACCACAGCGCGCCCCTGGCCCAGGTCCCCGGTTGCGTCCATCACCTGATCGAGGCCCGGGCGGCGAGTGCGCCACGGGATGGCGCGGTGCTGTTCGAGTCCGCCACCCTCGACCATGGCGAACTCAACCGCCGCGCCAACCGCCTGGCCCATCATCTGCGCGGCCTCGGCGTGGGGCCGGACGTGCGTGTCGCGGTCTGCCTGGAACGCTCGCTGGAACTGCCGGTGGCGATTCTCGCCGTGTTCAAGGCCGGGGGCGCCTATGTACCGCTGGATCCGACCTATCCGGTCGGGCGCCTGGGCCACATGCTGGCGGACAGCGCGCCGCTGGTGGCGCTGGTCCACGGCTCGACCCGTGACCTGCTGGGTGCCGCCTTCGCCGAGGCGGGTCGCGAAGTACCGGTGTTCGACCTCGACAGCGACGCGCCGATCTGGGCCGGGCAGCCCGCGCACAATCCCGATCCAGGCGCGGTCGGCCTGACCCCCGAGCACCTGGCCTACGTGATCTACACCTCCGGCACCACCGGCCTGCCCAAGGGCGCCATGGTTGCCCATCGCGGCTTGAGCAACCTGTTGCTGTGGTGTTCGCAGGTCTGTGGCGAGGGGGCGGATTCGGCGATGCTGCAGAAGATCCCGTTCGGTTTCGACGCCTCGGCCTGGGAACTGCTCTGGCCGCTGGCCGCGGGCGGACGGCTGGTGCTGGCGCGCCCCGGCGGGCATCTCGAGCCGGCCTACCTGGTCCGGCTGGCGCGGGAGCAGCGGATCAGCGCGCTGGTGTTCGTGCCGGCGATGCTGCAACTGTTCCTCGATGTCGATGAGGTCGGCGATTGTGTCGACCTGCGCGATGTGTTCTGCGGCGGCGGCGAGCTGACCCCGTCGATTGCCCGGCGTTTCCAGCAGGTCTTGCCCCACGCGCGGCTGCACAATGTCTACGGTCCCACCGAAACCACGGTGATCAACAGCCTCTGGACCCTGGAGCCCGGTGCCGAGGTGCCGGCACGGCAACTGCCCATCGGGCGGCCCATTGCCCAGGCCCGCCTGTATGTGCTCGACGACCACGATACACCGGTGCCGGTGGGCGTCAGCGGCCACCTGCACATTGGCGGGGTAGGCGTGGCGCGGGGTTACCTGGGACTGGAGTCGTTGACGAAGGAGCGTTTTATCGCCAGCCCGTTCGTGCCCGGCGAGCGCCTGTACCGCAGCGGCGACCTGGCGCGTTATCGCCCGGACGGCCAGCTGGAATTCCTCGGCCGTAATGATTTCCAGGTCAAACTGCGTGGCGTGAGGCTGGAACTTGGCGAGATCGAGGCACGACTCGAAGCCTTTCCCGGCGTGCGCCGCGCGGTGGTGCTGATGGTCGGCGACACCGCGCAGAACCAGCGACTGGTGGCCTGTTGCAGCGTGTCGATGAGCGCGCGGCCTGAAGAGGCGGCGGTGCATGCGCACCTGGCCGGCACCTTGCCGAGCCAGGTCCTGCCTGCCGCCTACCTGTGGCTGGAAGAACTGCCGTTGACCGCCAATGCCAAGATCGACCGCGACGCGCTGCGGGCCCTGGCCGACCAGGACCTGGCCAGCCGCCAGGTCAACCTGTCCAGCCCGCGCGACCATATCGAACTCAAGCTCTATCAGATCTGGAAGGGCCTGCTGCTGGCCCCGCAGATCGGCATCCGCGACAACTTCTTCAATGTCGGCGGCACCTCCATCGCGGCGATCAAGATGGCCCACCAGGTCGGCCAGGCCTTCGGCATCGAGTTGCCGATCCGCGTGGTGATCGGCCATCCGAGCATCGAGGCGCTGGGTGGCTGGATCCGCTCGGGGGCCAACCCGGCAGCGGCCCGGAGCAACCTGATCGAGTTCCGTCGGGGTGACGGCCAACGCAATGTGGTGTGCATCCATCCCGCCGGCGGCACGGCGTTCTGCTACCTGTCGCTGGCCAAGGTCCTCGCGGAGTCGGTGGGGGTCTATGGCGTGCAGTCGCCGGGGCTCAATCCCGGCGAGGCCGCCGAACCGACGGTCGAGGCCATGGCCGCGGCCTATCTGCGCCTGATCGAACCGCTGGTCACGCAACCCCTGGTTCTCACCGGGCTGTCGTTCGGCGGGCTGGTGGCCTACGAAATGGCCCGGCGCCTGACAGCGGCGGGACATCGGCAGGTCACCGTGGTGCTGCTCGATACCCAGGGCTCGGACAATGCCGCCTACCGGCAGCACATGGCCCCGGTGAACATGGCCGAGTTCCGCGACAAGCTGGTGCGCTTCAACGGCATGTACCCCGGCATCGAAGACGCCCAGGTCGAACGCTATTTCCATATCTACAACCACAACCGCATGGCCGTGGCGGACTACGTCTGCCAACCCAGGGCCGGGCGGGTGGTGCTGATCCAGGCACGCGAGGGTTTCAGCCGTGCCCAGCTCCATGGACTGCGCGGTTTCTGGCGCCGCCGGGCTGGCGATGGCTACCTGGCGAAGCTGGTCAACGGCGGTCACTGGGACATGCTGGAGACCGTGGAAATGCGCCGTGTCGCCAGGACCCTCGAACAGGAACTGAAGCGGTTCGATGGCCCGGGGCGGGCATCCGCGGCGACCTTGCCGGCTGAATCTTTGACGCAGGAGGCGTAATGGACATTCTTCAGCAAGAGAGTGCTCGGCCAGGCAGGGTGCAGCACACCGCCCCGGCGACCCTGCTCGGGCGTTTTGCCCAACAGGTGGCGGCATCGCCCCAGGCCCTGGCGGTGATCGACCGGCAGATACAATTAAGCTACAGCGAACTGGCAGCCGCCAGCGAACGGATCGCCCAGGGCTTGCTGGCGCGTGGCGTGCGCCCCGGACAGACCCTGGCGCTGTGCATGCCGAGGTCCTGGCGCTGGCTGGCGGCGCTGCTCGGTGCCTTGAAGGCCGGGGCCGTGGTGGTGCCGCTGGACCGTGCCAGTCCAGCGCCACGGCGGGTACGGATGCTGGAGGACGGCGCCTGCGTCGGGCTCCTGGTGGACGAGCCTTTCGCCGATCTGCCGGCCAGCCCGTGGCAAGCCGAAGTGGCGGCCTTGCTGGACACTCCGGCGCTGGGCGCACTGCCACTCGCCAGGACGCCTGCCGAGGTGAGTTTCCTGTTCTACACCTCGGGCTCCACCGGGACGCCCAAGGCGGTGGAAGTCGGTGAGCGCGGGATCTTGCGCCTGGTGCAGCCCGGCGGCTACATCGAGATCGGACCTGGCGAGCGCTTTGCCTGCCTGTCCAACCCGGCCTTCGATGCCATCAGCTTCGAACTCTGGGCACCGCTGCTCAATGGCGGCACCTGCGTGATGATCGCCGATGACGAACTGCTCGATGCGCGGCGCCTGGCCCAGGTGCTGGAGACGCAGGCGGTGGCGACACTGTTCATGACGGTGTCGTTGTTCAACACCCTGAGCCAGGAATATCCGCGCTGTTTTGCCAGCCTGCGCCAGGTGTTGATCGGTGGCGAGCAGATCAGCGCCGTGGCGGTTCGCGACTGGTACCGGGCCAACCCGCACAGCGCCTGCCGCATCTTCAATGTCTATGGGCCGACCGAGTGCACCACGTTCGCCTTGTGCCAGCCGATCGCCCGCGACTTCGAAGGGACCTCGGTGCCGATCGGTCGCCCCTTGCCCGACACCGGGGTACGGATTCTCGACGAGCAGCAACGGCCGGTCGCCCTGGGAACGGTGGGCGAGCTGTACCTGACGGGGAGCGGCGTGGCCCGCGGCTACCGCCAGCGGCCCGAGGAGACGGCGCGCTGTTTTGTCACCTTGCCCGGCGCCGATGGCCAGCCATTGCTGCATTACCGCAGCGGCGACCGGGTCCGCGAGAACGAAGCGGGCCTGATCGAGTACATCGGCCGCGTCGACCGTCAGGTCAAGGTGCGTGGTTTCCGTATCGAACCCGGTGAGGTCGAACAACGCATCCTCGAATATCCCGGCGTGGCCCAGGCCTATGTCTGCACCCGTCGCCAGGCCGCCGAGGACCACCAGTTGCTGGCCTTTATCGTGCCCCGCGACGAGCTGGACCCTGCCGGGTTCGACGCCCACCTGCGGGCGCAACTGCCGACCTACATGCGTCCGCAGCAGCTGTTTCTGCTCGAACGCCTGCCGCTGACCGCCAATGGCAAGGTCGACCGTGCGCGTTTGCTGGAGCAGGGTGGTCAGCCATGGCGGGCGTCACAGGCCACGGCGGGCGAGGAAACACCAGCGTTGTCATGGTTGCTGGAGCAGGCGCGGGCACTGTTGGGCCAGCCACGATTGGGCGGCGAGGACGATTGGTTGCGCAGCGGCGGCGACTCGCTCAAGGCCCTGCGCCTGCGTTCGGCGGTACGCCGCCGGTGGCAGGTGGAACTGAGCATGGCGCAGTTGCTGGAGGAAAACTTCACCGGCCTGGCCGAGCTCCTGGTCAGTTCGCGGGCGCATCCCGCGCTGTATCCGCCGGCACCAGCGCCGAGCACCTCGCGACGCCTGCCGGCGACCGCCGAACAACGCCGGTTGTGGTTGTTGCAGCAGCGCGAGCCGACGTCCACCGCCTATAACGTGCCACTGGTACTGTGGCTGCCGGCCGGCATCGAACTGGCGGCCCTGGGCACGGCCCTGGAGCAACTGGTGGCACGCCACCCGGCATTGCGCACGGCATTCGAGTCCGGGCCGGACGGGCTCGACCAGGTGGTCGCCGCACAGGGAGCGAACTGCCGGACCTTTGCCCGCGGCCAGTTCACCGAAGACAACTGGCAGGCGTTCGCCGCGCTGGTATTTGCCACGCCGTTCGACCTGGGCAGCCCCACGCTGTTCCAGTCCTGGCTGTTGCCATTCGCCGATGGCAGCGCGCGACTGCTTCTGCACCTGCACCACAGCGTGGTCGATGGCTGGTCGCTGAACCTGCTGTTCGACGATCTGCAGATGCTCTACACCGACATTCTCCAGGGGCGCACCACGGGCGACCGGGGCAATCGCCTGACACCGCTGGAATTCGGCCAGTGGCAGGGCCAATGGAGCGTTGCGCCGCACTACCGCCAGCAACGTCGCACCCTGGCACAGTTCCATCGCGAACAGCCGGAACCATCGCCTGGGTTGCTGCCACAGCGCAACGGCGGCGGGGCCGGGGCCCGGCAATATCGCCAGGCGCTGGAAGCGGCGCAATGCCTGGCGCTCGAACGCTTCTGCGGGCAACAACGACTGACACGCTTCGAAGTGTTGTTCAGTGTATTCGCCTGGACCCTGCACGCCCTGACCGGTCTGTCGCGTCCACGCATCGCCAGCCCGGTGTCCAACCGGCCGCTGGCCGAGTTCGAAGAAGCGGTGGGCATGTTCGCCAACA
The DNA here is from genome assembly GCF_049319725.1 of Pseudomonas sp. Mn2068. Lineage (NCBI taxonomy): Bacteria > Pseudomonadati > Pseudomonadota > Gammaproteobacteria > Pseudomonadales > Pseudomonadaceae > Pseudomonas > Pseudomonas sp. Mn2068. The sequence continues at coordinate 542,116 of NZ_JBMOUG010000001.1, forward strand.
CCGTGCTGATCCCGACGGCCGTCGACGGCACTCGCGCCCTGGACGAACTGTTGCGTGAACAGACCGATATCGTGCGCCAGGTGCTGGCGTATCAGGATGTGGCGCTGGCGGATGTGGTGGAAGACCTGCGCCTCTCGGGCAGCCAGACGCTGTTCGACTTCATGTTCGTGCTGGAGAACACCGATTTTTCGAAACTCGAGGGTTTCCAGGCCCGCCTGGAATTCACCGGGCCGTTGCAGGCCAAGTGCCCGCTGACCCTGTCGCTGGTGGACAGTGCAGAAGGCCTGGCGGGCTGGTGGGAATACCAGTGCGATTATTTCACCGAGGCGCAGATGCAGACGGCCGCCGGGCTGTTCCGTGGCGCACTGGATCGGCTGTTGCAGGCACCGACCGAGCCCCTCGATTCGCTGCTGTTGCCCTATCGCCGCAGTTTGCCGGCGGCCAGCCAGGGTGGAGCGGGGCAGCCGCCTTTCGCCACCCTGGCGGACTGGTTCGAGTACCAGGTGCAATGCACGCCCGACGCCACGGCACTGGTGGCGGGTGAACAGCGGCTGAGCTATGGCCACCTGAACGAACGGGCCGACACCCTGGCGGCCACCCTGCGCGAGGATCCGGCACTGCCTGCGCTGGGCCTCGCGCCCGGGCCGGTGGTGCTGTTCCTCGATACTTCGGTGGAACATATCGTTGCCTTGCTGGCCCTGGCCAAGCTCAACCTCACCGCGGTGCCGCTCGACCCCGGCTACCCCCAGGCGGTGTTGCGCCAGGTGCTGGGGCAGTGTGGCGCCCACTGCCTGTTGTTCAGCCGTGCGACCGAAGCGGCCCTCGAGCGCCTCGGCGAACACGGCATCGCTCGCCACCGGGTGCGGCTCGATGCCCCGACACGTCCCTTTGCCCGCACGCCACATCGGGGCGAACGGCCGTTGTACATGCTGTTCACTTCCGGTTCGACCGGCACGCCGAAGGGCGTCCAGGTCGCGGACCGTACGCTGTGCAACCTCTTGCAGTGGCAACGCGACGAGGGCGGGCTGGCGGCCCGGGCACGGACCCTGCAATTCTCCATGCTGTCGTTCGACGTCTCGTTCCAGGAGATTTTCAGCACCCTGTGCGGTGGTGGTTGCTACCACCTGATCAGCCCCGGCTGGCGCCAGGATGCACCGGCATTGCTGGACTACCTGCTGGACGCCGGCATCGAGCGCCTGTTCCTGCCCTGCGTGGCCCTGCAGCACCTGGCCGAAACCGCCGTGAGCCGGGGGCTCTATCCGAGCCGCCTGCGCGAAGTGGTCACGGCGGGGGAACAACTGCTGTGCACCGAGGCGCTGCGACAATGGTTCGCCGGCATGCCCCAGGCGAGCCTGTTCAATCACTACGGACCGACCGAGACTCATGTGGTGAGCGGCCTGCGCCTGGCGGGAGCACCACGGGAGTGGCCGCTGCGCGCGCCCATTGGCCGGGCGGTGAGCAATGCCTGCCTGCTGCTGGTGGATGAACACGACCGGCCGTTGCCAGCGGGCGCGACGGGCCACCTGCTGGTGGCGGGGCCGATGGTTGCCCGCTGCTACCTGGGCGATCCGCGGTTGAACGCCAGCCGTTTCGTCGAACTGCCCGATGCCACGGGAGCCCCGCGCCTGTTCTACCGCACCGGTGACCTGGCCCGGGTCGATGCCTCGGGGTGCCTGCATTACCTGGGGCGCGACGACCATCAGATCAAATTGAGCGGTCATCGCCTGGAGCTCGGGCAGATCGAAGCGACGCTGATGCAGGTCCCCGAGGTGACGGGCGCCATCGTCACCCTCGAAGCCGAACCGCCGCGCCTGGTCGCCTACCTGCAAGTGGACGGGATGGCACCCGCTGCCGAGGCGCTGGACCGTCGGCTGGCCCGTGAACTGCCGGCCCATGTGCGTATCGACAGCTATCGACGCCTCGACCAATGGCCGCGCACGCCCAGCGGCAAGATCGACCGCAAGGCCCTGCAAGGCCTCGGCGAGCGGCTGGAACGCCAGGCCATGGTCGCAGCCGAAGCCTCGTCGAACCCGCTGGAGCAGCGTCTCGGCGAGCTGTTCGAAGCGGTGATCGGCCGGCCGATCAGCCCGGACCAGACATTCTTCGAGGCCGGTGCCACCAGCCTCGGGCTGATGCGCCTGCATGCCCGCTATAACCAGGAACCGGAGCTGCAAGTGACCATGGCCGAGCTGTTCGAGCAGGTCACCCCGCGTCGACTGGCGGCCCATCTGGCGACAGCACCGGCCAGCAGGGTCGAACCCCTGCGCGGGCGCGACAACGGCCATTCGCCCATGGCGGTGATCGGCATGGCGGTCAATGTCGCCGGGGCCGTGGATCTGCGGGCCTTCTGGTCGATGGTCGAGACGGGCGCCTCGGGCATCGAGCGCTTCGACGCCGAAGCCGGACGGGTCGGCGCCCGCAGCCAACTGGCGGGGATGTTCGATTTCGATCCCGAGTACTTCGGCATCAGCCGCCAGGAAGCACGGCTGATGGACCCGCAACAGCGCCACCTGCTGATGGCCTGCGTACAGGCCCTGGAGCATGCGGCGATCGTTCCGGCGGCGGACGGCCCACGGATCGGCCTGATCGCCAGTTGTGGCGAAACCACCTACTTCCAGCAACTGCTGCGCCAGGCCGATGCGAGCGAACTGCCGGATACCTTCCAGATGGCCCTGCATCACGACAAGGATTTCCTCGCGACCAAGGCCGCCTATCACCTGGATCTCGGCGGCCCGGCCATGAGTGTGCAGGCCGCCTGCGGCAGTTCGCTGATCGCCGTGCACCTGGCGGCGGCGCTGCTCAGGCAGGGCGACGCCGATGTGATGCTGGCCGCCGGGGTGCTGGTGGACCCGACCCTGACGCAAGGCTATCGCTACCGACCGCAACATATCTTCTCCCGCGATGGCCTGTGCCGTCCCTTCAGCGACGATGCCAGCGGCACCCTCGGCGCCAGTGGCTACGGCGTGGTGGTACTCAAGCCCCTGGACCGGGCACAACGGGACGGCGACCGGATCTACGGGGTCATCGAGGCTTCGGCGCTGAACAACGATGGGCACGACAAGATGAGCTATACCGCGCCATCGGTGGCGGGCCAGAGCGCGGTGATTCGCGAAGCGCTGGACAAGGCCGGGCTGCGCGGCGCCGATATCGGCTATGTCGAGGCCCATGGCACCGGCACGCTGCTGGGCGATCCGATCGAGGTCGCGGCGCTGGGCAAGGCCTTCGGCGAGGCACCGGCGAACAGTTGCGCCCTGGCCTCGGTGAAAAGCCAGATCGGCCACCTGGGCGCCGCGGCCGGCGTGGTAGGTCTGATCCGCGCGACACTGGCGGTGTACCACGGCGTGTTGCCGGCGAACCTGGGGTTCAACCGGATCAACCCGCAGATCGACCTGCAACACACGCCGTTCCATATTCCCACCGAGCCGCGGCCCTGGCCCGAGGGCCGACGCCGCCTGGCGGGAGTCAGCAGCTTCGGCATCGGTGGCACCAATGCCCATGTGATTGTCGGCGCGGCGCCCGTGGCCGAGCCGGCGGCGGCGCCCGGCATCCCGTGCCTGCTGCTCAGCGCCCGGAGTCGCAGCGCACTGCTGCGCAACATGGCGACGATCAAGGCGTACCTGGACCAGTTCCCACATCGCCTTGAGGCGGTGTTGCGCTACCTGCAATCGGGGCGCCGCCAGCACCGTTGGCGCTACGGCGTGGCGTGTCGAGCGGGGGAACCGTGGGTGGCGGACGAAACGTCGATCCGCGAAGTGCCGCTGTCGACCCGGCGCTGGCCGGCCCATGGCGCGACGCCCGGGGAGATCCTGCAAGCCTGGTACGACGGCGCCCGGATCGACTGGCCGAAACGTTCGGCGCCACCGCCCTGGGACCTCGGGCCATCGGCATTCGATCTGGAAACCTGCCGATTCCCGCTGTCGGCACAGGGTCCGGCCCCGATCCCTGATACCCCGCCGGAGCCAGCCCGCACCCCCTTGCCGGAGTGGTTCCACCAGCGCCAGTGGCTGCGGGTGCGCCGCTTGGGCAGCACGCCGGCCGATAGGCGCCGCGAGACCCTGGTGGTCTGTGCCAACGAGGCCCTGGACAACACCTTGCTCGATGCACTGGGCAGCGTTTATCGGCGAGTGGTCCAGGTGCGTGCCGGCAATGGCTCGCGGCGCCTGGGGCCGGACCGTTTTGAACTGGACCCGAGTGATCCGCAGGCGCTGCTGCCGCTGCTGGCGGATGTCGTCGAGCCGCAAGTGACCGAACTGGATTGGCTGCACGCCTTGCCGTTGTCGGTCGGCGGCGCGGTGAACGAACAGAGCCTGGCGGCGGCCCAGTGGGCCTGTCTGGACACCCTGGCGGCCTTGATGCAGGCCTGGGGCGACTCACGCCCGACAAGATTGCGCCTGTGGCTGCTGTCCTGGCAGGCCTGCGCGGTCGAAGGCGAGGTACAGCGACCGGAACTCGGCGCCCTGGCCGGGGCCTGCGAAGTGCTGCCGCAGGAATATCCGCTGCGCTGCCACTGGCTGGACCTGCCCTCGGCACACTGGGCGAGCCAGGCCGACCGGCTGGCGGCGCTACTCAGCGATCCGGCGGCATTGCCCCGGCGCCTGGCGATTCGCGGCGACTACCTGTGGCAACCGCGGCTGATCGCCAGCCCGGCACCGTCGGCCCCGGAAACTTCGGCCTTGCTGCCCTTGACCGGGACCTTCCTGGTCCTTGGCGGGAGCGGTGGAATCGGCAGCAGCCTCTGCGAACACCTGCTGCAAGCGCCAGGGCGGCGGATGGTGCTGATCTCGCGCCGGGGCGAACTGCCAGCGAACCTGCTGGCCTACCGTGAGCGTATCGACAACCTGCAGGCCGATATCGCCGATCTGGCCCGCTGGCCGGCGGTACTCGAACAGCTCGCCGAGCGTCATGGCGAACTGGCCGGGGTCATTCATGCGGCGGGCGTCGGTGCCGGCGGCCTGGTCCGCCATCGCGATGCGCGGCAGATGGATTCGGCCATGGCCGCCAAGACCCTGGGCATGCTGGCGGTGGAAGCGCTGATCGCGCGGCTCGCTCCGGGCTTTGTCCTGTACTGCTCGTCGATGTCGGCGGTGTTCGGCGGTGCGGGGCATCTGGACTATGCCGCCGCCAGTGGCGTGCTGGATGGCTTTGCCCATTACCGTGCGCAGGCGGGACGCTGCGTGCGCCTGGGCCTCAACTGGGATATCTGGCGCGACCGCGGCATGGCCACGGCCGTCACCTCCAGCGACGAAGCCCATCAACGTCACCTGGCGCTCGGCCTGTCGGTCGAAGAGGGCGCCCGGGTGTTCGACCTGGCCCTGGCGATGCAACTGCCGCAGTGCCTGGTGTCGACCACCTCGATCGTGGCGTCGCGGGCCTTTTACCCGCGTCGCCACGGCGCTGGCGCGACCGTGGCCAAGAGTGCCGCCGCCGGCGTCGACCCGGCCGGGCACCTGCGCGCTTGCCTGTGCCAATGGCTCGGCCTGGAAACCTTGCCCGACGATGCCTCGCTGTACGAACTGGGCGCGGACTCGCTGACCTTGCTCGACCTGATCGACGAGGTGCAGTCGGGACTGGGCGTCGGCCTGCAACTGTCGCAGTTCAGCCACAAGGTCAGCCTGCGGGAAGTCCTGGCGCTGATCGATGCCGCCGGGGCTGGGGCTGGGGCCAGCGTCAGCGACTGGGCCGGCGCGGTGCAACTGGATATCTGGAGTCCCGGTGCCGGCCGGGAATGGCTGTGCCTGGTGCATCCGGTCGGGGGCGACGTGCAGGCCTATCGCGAACTGGTGGCGGCATTGCCCGAGACCCTGGGGGTCTGCGTGATCGCCGACCCGGCGTTGCAGCATCTGGGGCTGCCGCCGATCAGTCTCGCGCAACGGGCCGCCTGCTACCTGGAGTCCTTGCAGGCGCGTTTCCCGCGCCAGTCCTTTGGCTGGCGGCTGGCCGGCTGGTCCTTCGGTGCGTGGGTCGCCCAGGCCATGTGCGCGGCGGCGGGGCAGATGGGCCTGGCGCCACCCCGGCTGTATCTGATAGACCCGCCGGCACCGGACGCGGGCGTCGAACTGGCGCGAATGGATGAGCGGCAGATCGAGGCGGTGTTCCAGCGCGAATTCGCCCAACGCTGGCCCGAGGCGGACGCACGGGGGTTGTCCGAGGAAATGCAGGGTTACCTGCAACGGCTGACCACCTGCTGCAAACACAACATGAGCAGCATGGCGACGTTCACGCCGCCGGCCTTGGCGGACACCCCGGCCCGGCTGTTTATCGCCAGCCAGGCCAATCCCTACGGCGTCGGCCGGGGCTGGCAGGCCGACGAGTTACAGCGGGCCTGGCAAGGGTTGCTGCCTCATCTGCTGGAATGGCGGGTGCTGGACACCGATCACTACGGCATCGTCGGCGGACGCTGGGCCCGGCTGATTGCCGAGGTCATCGGCAGCGACGGGCAAGGAGAACGGCATGCACCTTGAAGCACAACCCGACTGGCTGCGGGTGCTGGTCCCGGTGCTGCTCGCCGGACAACCCGCGGACTGGGTGCAACGCTGGCGCAACGACTTGCAGGCGGCGCTGACCCACCTTGGCGGCCCGGTACCGTTTGCGCGGGTCCATGCCTGGCAGGCCGAGGTGGTACTGCCACGGTTGCCTGAATGCATCGAGGATAGCGATCACGCGAGCGTGGCGGCCCTGCAGCAATTGCATCGGCGCGCCGCCCTCGGAGTCAACGGTCGTCGCGGGGAATGGCTGGCGGCGCTCAAGCCGCTGCTGCCGGCCCTGTATCGGCGGGCTTTTCCCTATGCCACGGGTTATGCCCGGGCCCATGCGTTGGCCCTGGAGTACGCCACGGCGCCGGCCAACACCGCCATGATCGCCGAGCATTTCGGCGATGCCCGGGGCTACGCCGACTACTACGCCGAACTCAGCACCGAAGCCAACGCGGCGGCTTTCGCCGATGCCAACAGCCGGGCCTACGCCCACATGGCCGCGGGCATCTTCGCCGATAACGATGCCGCCGGTTATGCCGGGATCTGCGTCGGCGCCACCCGTGTCTGGGCCCTGGCCTGTGCCGGCAGTGGCGAGCAGGACCGCGAGTGCCGGCGGCGGATGTTGCGGGACCTGGCAGAAGGTTTGATAAATTCTTAAAAAAGGTGAGGGAACATGGATCATTGGGCATTGAAGGCAGTCGAGAAAATCGCCGGCGAACCTCGGGCGCCGTACCAGCACATCACGGTTGATCGCCTGACGCCGATCATCGGTGCGCATATCGGTGGCGTGGATCTGTCCCGGGAGCTGACGCCCGGGCAACTGGCGGAGATTCGCCGGGCCTTTCTGGAGAACCATGTGCTGGTGTTTCGCGACCAGCACCTGAGCGTCGAGCAGCACAAGGCCTTTGGCCGGTTGTTCGGGGAATTGCGGGCCTTGCCGCTGGAAGATATCGATGGCGACGACCCGGAACTGGTGGTGATCCGCGCCACCGCGCAGTCGCGCTTCGTCGCCGGGGAAGCCTGGCATACCGACGGCACCGCCGACCTGGCGCCGTCGCTGGGCTCGATGCTGTATATCAAGGAAACCCCGGCGATCGGCACCGGTGGCGATACCCTGTTCGCCAATATGCACCTGGCCCTGGAAATGCTGTCACCGGCCCTGCAGGATTTTCTGCAAGGCCTGACGGCGGTCCATGACGGGGCGATTCCCTGGAAGGGCTACCAGGCGCCCGCCGACCTGCCCAAAAGCGAGCATCCGGTGGTGGTGCGGCATCCGCAGACCGGGCGCAAGACCCTGTTCGTCAATTCCGGCTTCACCTCGCATATCACCCAGTTGTCCGAGGCTGAAAGCCAGGCGCTGCTGAAGCTGCTGTTCGACCTGGTGGCACGGGAGCCGATCCTGACCTGCCGGGTACGCTGGGAGCCCAATACCCTGGTGTTCTGGGACAACCGCTGCACCCAGCACCACGCGGTCTGGGATTATTTCCCGCACTCGCGTTATGGCGAGCGGGTGACCATTCTTGGCGAGCAGCCCCAGGCGTGAGGCTCTCTACGAAAACTACCTGCGCGACGATCATGCTGCGTTAAAAACAGGCTCGCAATGCTCATGTAGGTCCCTACACTCCGCTTGCTCGCCTGTTTTTGCCTTGCCTGATCGCCGCTCGGCGAGTTTTCGTACGGAGCCTAGAGGCGTTCGAGCAGCGCGTCGACGATCAGCCCGCCAAAGGCGAGGTTGCCATGCAGGGGGTCGTCGATTTCGCAGTAGCGCGGGTGTTGCCAGCCGTCCTCGCCGGTCGCGATGCTGCGCACGTCGATCAGCTCGATGCCCAGCGCCTGGAGCCGGCGAATCAACACCGCCTGCGCCGCCGGGAACACCCGCGCATCGGAAAACTCCGGGACGCGCTGTGGCGGCAGGACGACCAGCACCCTGAGCCCCAGGGCCAGAGCCCGTTCGTAGAACGCCAGGGCATGGCGACTCATGGCGTCGATGATCGACTCGAACAACGCCCCGGACAGAAAGCCCGGATCGAATTCGCCGTGTTCATCCTGGTAGCAGTGCCAGTTCGGGCGACTGGCGAGGAAATGCACACTCATGCCCAGCGTGCTCACCAGCGGCACCGACAGTTGGCCCAGGTGCGCAACACCCGCCAGTGCCAGGGCCTGGCGATAGCGCTGGTCCATCTCCGGATCGCGAAACCCCAGGTCATCCGCCGAGGCCACGAAGAAGTCGACATTGAAATCCCGCCCGGCCCCCAGCGGTCCGCCGCTGAACGGCAGTGCGCGGGCCTGCGCGGCCTTGCCGATCGGACCGCTGTTGGAGTCACCCAGCAGCAGGAACCTGGGGCTGGGCGTAGTAGTCGAGTACGGCGTCTTCACAAACAAGGTCCTCGCTGGGCAAGTGGGCAATGGCCGTGCCGGGCGCCGCGGCAGACGCCGGTTTCGGCTCGAGCGCGGCAAAAAACTGCTGCATGACGAAGGCCACGCCCTCGGGCGTGACCTCGCGCTGGTTGTCCTGGTAGAAGGCGGCCTTGAACGGCGTGCCGGTGATGATCTCGTAGGACGGGAAATAGTCGACATCGCGCTGCTCTTCACAGAGCTGGCCGGCGACGGCGCGCAGCACCGACTTGGAATAGGTGGTGGCCGTCAGCACGTGCTGGCCGGTGGCCGTGGCGGTCAGCGGCACCGGCGAGACCGTCAGCAGCAGACGGATACCCGGATTCACCGAGCGCAGCAGTTCAAGCGCCGTGGTCATTTCGCGGTAGCTGTCGAGAAAGCCGAAATTGCGCAAGGCATGGGTTTGCGGATCGAAGGTGCCGTGCAAGGTGCCGGGGCAGAGCGGGTATACCAGCGAAGTGTGCCGATCGACCCAGGCCTCGGTCAGGCCCAGGGTGAAGACAAACACTTTGGCCCGCCGGATCGCCGCCTTGATGGCCGCCAGTGTGGTCCGGCGGGCGTCCCGCAAGGCTTCCAGGCTCGCATAGCCGGCAGGCTCGACGGCGGGGCGCATGGGGTCGAAGAAGCGCCCGTCGCGGCTCCAGACCTGCTCGGGCATCACCCGGTCCAGCAAGGCCCACTCCAGCCACTGGCGTAACATCGCCGGGGTATAGAGGTTGCCGGTGCGCAGGGAGAACACGCCATAGTGGCGGGCCTTGCACTCGGCCTCCGACAGGCCCGCCGGCGCCGGTTCGCTATCGATCCAGTTCATGGCGCGGGCGACCATTGCCCGGCCGATATGCTGGGCGAAGCAGGAGCCGGCGGTGACGATGGCGTCGTCGCGCTCGATGGCGAATTCCGGCAGCCACAGCTCGCTCATCGACAAGGCCGTCCGTTGTGCGACGGCGCTGCGCCAGAACGAACGTGGCGCCAGCAGTTGGTAAGGATTCATCCCTGGATCACTCCGAGTTCGACCTGACAAAGGGTGAAGACCCGCGAGTCCTGCACGGCATAGGCCACGCGCAGGGGCAGGTCGCGAGGCAGCACGCTGTGCAGCGTGTCGCGGCTGGCGAACAGCAGGTGGCCGGGCCCCGCGGCGACACAGGCCACCTCATGGAAATCGATAAAACGCCGGACCCTGGGATACAGCGCCTTGTAGATCGCTTCCTTGGCGGAAAACATCAGGGTAAAGGCCCCGGCCGCGTCGAGGAGAGATTCGAGCACGGCCATTTCCTCGCGACTGGCAATCTGTCGCTGGACATCCTCGGGTTCCGGCTCGCCCGCCAGGTGCTCGACATCGATGCCGGGCAGGTAGCCCGACTGGCTGTCGCCGACGATCGCCAGGGCATAACCGCCGGCATGGGACAGACTGCCGACCAGCCCTGACGGCCAGATCGGCGCACGGTCGGCGCCGCTGGGAATATCGCTGTAGCGGCCGTGCAGGGCGTGCTCCGCGCGGCGTGCGCAGTAACGCCCGGCCAGATATTCCGCCTGGCGGACGGGCACCGCACTGACCAGGGCCTGCGGCAGTTCGAGGCGACCGAACCGGCCGGCGTCGTAGGCCGACACGGCGCCCTGGCCGTATTCGAAGCGGCAGGCGTGCAGTTGCGCGCCCGCGATCACCGGTAGCGGCGGCGCGGCGACATCGATGCACACCAGGCTCATACCGCGGGCTCCGGCACCGCGACCGGCTGGCCCACCGCCAGCGCCCGATAACCCAGCAGGCCGATGGGCAGGCAGGCCAGGGCCAGCGCGGAAAACAGCACGACGCCGCCAAAGTGGTTGATCACCAGCGCGCCGAGCAGTGGGGCCAGCGCCGAACCGAGGCCGGCCAGCATGGAGATGCCGATAAAGCTGCCGCGCATGCCCGGTGGCGCGAGGCGGTCGATCAGGGTGGCGAACAGCGGCATCACGATGATCTCGGCCAGGGTCGCGAAACCGATGGCCAACACCCAGCCGTACCACAGGGCGGCGCTGTTGAGGGCGATGATGGCGTGGCCGACCATCAGGCAGGCAAGGGCGAGGACATAGGCGCGCTTGTCCGCCAGGTCGATCAGCCAGCCCATCAGGAACAGGTGGAACACCAGCACCACCGAGGCGTTGGTCACGTTCATCATGGCGATCAGGCCGTTGATGTCCTCGACCTTGAGTTCCAGCAGGTAGAAGGTCAGCGATTCATCGATCTGGGCATAGACCAGCACCAGGAAGAAGTTGGCGACGATGATCGTCAGGAACAGCCGGCTGCCGAGGATCGCCCGCAGGACTTGCCGCAAGGGCGGCGACACCGATTCGGCAGCGGCCAGGTGCGGCGACTGCAGCCGATAGCGCGCCGCGCCGGCGATGGTCAGCGCCAGCAGGCCGTAGGCACAGGCGGCGATGGGAAACACTGCGTCGCTCTCGCGATTGGCGAACCACATGCCGATCAGCGGCCCGCTGGCGGCCGCGCAATTGACCACGTAATAACGGATATGGAAGAGAAAGGTGCGCTCGTCGTCGGTGGCCACGGTGTCGCTCAGCAGCACTCGCAGCAGCGGTTCGAGAATGCTGTGGGCCACCGCCATGCCGATGATCGCGGCAAAGTAGCTGGTCTGTCCGGGCAGCAGTCCCATCAGCAGGAAGCAGGTGGCGCCGAGAACGCAGCCGAAGACCATCAGGTTGCGGGCGTTGAAGGTATCGCCGAGAAAACCGGCCAGGGGCGACAGGGCGATGGAGACCAGGGCACCCAGGGCCAGTTGTGCGCCGATATCGGTGATCGGCGTACCGAAGCGCTTGTTCATCGCCACGACGATAAAGGGCCAGATCATGAACGAAGCGATGCGCGATACGCCGATGCCGAGCAGCAGCCAGCGGGTCGGAACGGGGAGAGCCCACAAGGCCTTCCATGGGGCGGGTCGCTGGCGCAGATCCATCTGGCTCATATCGAAGCTTGCTCATCCATGAACAGGTACCCGACACCGGGGAATCGGGTCGGGTGGGGCCTGCTCATTGAAGAGGGCTACGAGTCGATATGCAAGCCTTGCGGGCGTTGCCGACGACTTTATTTATGCCCGGGACGAGAACGGCCGTCCTGGCCGTTCGCTCAGTGTGGCGCGCGAGGGATGGTCTTGAGCAGATCGGCGGGGCTGATATGGCCGACCACCGCGCTGCCCGGTTGCGGCAGGTCGAGGATATGCCCCTTGATCTTGCCGACCACATGCATTTCGCAAGGCTTGCAGTCGAACTTCAACGTCAGCACTTCGTCCCCGTGGATCAACTGCATCGGCGCGACCTTGGTGCGCACGCCGGTGACGCCCTTGGCCTGTTTCGGACACAGGTTGAAGGAGAAACGCAGGCAGTGCTTGGTGATCATCACCGGTACTTCGCCGGTTTCCTCGTGGGCCTCGAAGGCCGCGTCGATCAGCTTGACGCCGTGACGGTGGTAGAAGTCGCGGGCCTTCTGGTTGTAGACGTTGGCCAGGAACGACAGGTGCGATTCCGGGTACACCGGCGGCGGACTGGTCTCGGCCTTGCGCCCGCCACGGGGGTGAGCGGCGATACGCGCGGTGGTCAGGGCTTCGATCACTTCGCGGCGCAAGGTCTTGAGCTGCGAGTTGGGAATGAAGAACGCCTGGGGTGCATCCAGTTCGATGGCCGTGGCGTGGTACTGGGTGGTGCCCAGTTGGCCGAGCAGGTCGTGCAGTTGCTCCAGGGCCTGTTCCGGCTTGTTGGCCACGCCGAACGGACCGTCCAGGGCGACGCTGGCGCTGATGCCTTCCTCGCTGGTGGCGGTCAGCTCCAGGCGGTCCTCGCGCAGGCGGGCCAGCCAGGAAAGACCGACGCGACGCTCGGCGGAGTTCTTCAGCAGGGCCTGCTGCCAGTTGTGGTCGAGGTTGCGGTTCAACGGATGGTTCGGCCGCAGGCTGTGCAGGCCGGCCGGCATTTCGTTGGGTTCGACGCGGTAGCGATAGCGTTTCTCGCCATCCTCTTCGAATTCGCCCCTGGGTTCGGCGATATTGGCGCGGAAACCCACCACTTCGCGCTTGACCAGCACGTTGAGGCCGTCACCGTTGGACAGCGGCTCGAAGGTCACCACCTGCAGGTCACGCTTGCCGGCTTTCTCCACCACGCCGACCGGCAGGCCGGTGAAAGTCGGGGTGTCGAAGGCGCCGATATCGATCTTGCGGTCGCTGACGAAGTAGTCGGTGCTGCCGCGGTGGAAGGTCTTTTCCGGATCCGGCAGGAAGAAATGCGCGGTACGTCCGCTGGAAGCACGGGCCAGGTCCGGGCGGTCCTCGAGGATTTCGTCGAGGCGCTGGCGGTAGTAGGCGGTGATGTTCTTCACATAGCCCATGTCCTTGTAGCGGCCCTCGATCTTGAACGAGCGCACACCGGCATCGACCAGGGCGCGCAGGTTGGCGCTCTGGTTGTTGTCCTTCATCGACAGCAGGTGTTTTTCAAAGGCGACCACGCGACCCTGGTCGTCCTTGAGGGTATAGGGCAGGCGGCAGGCCTGGGAGCAGTCGCCACGGTTGGCGCTGCGGCCATTCTGCGCATGGGAGATATTGCACTGGCCGGAAAACGCCACGCACAACGCGCCGTGGATGAAGAACTCGATGGCCGCGTCGGTCTCGTCGGCAATCGCGCGGATCTCCTGCAGGTTCAGCTCGCGGGCCAGCACCAGTTGGGAAAAGCCGGCCTGGTCGAGAAATTTGGCCCGGGCCAGGGTGCGGATATCGGTCTGGGTGCTGGCATGCAGCTCGATAGGCGGGATATCCAGCTCCATCACCCCCAGGTCCTGGACGATCAGCGCATCGACGCCGGCATCGTGGAGCTGGTGGATCAGCTTGCGGGCCGGCTCCAGCTCGTTGTCGTGCAGGATGGTGTTGATGGTGGTGAAGACCCGGGCGTGGTAACGCCGGGCGAACTCCACCAACTGGGCGATATCGCTCACTTCGTTGCAGGCGTTGTGGCGGGCGCCGAAGCTCGGGCCGCCGATGTACACGGCATCGGCGCCGTGCAGGATGGCCTCGCGGGCAATCGCCACATCGCGGGCAGGGCTGAGCAATTCCAGGTGATGCTTGGGTAGGGACATGTTTTTTTAGTCAGGCTTCACGGTCAAGGCGGGCATTGTAGCGGCGAAACGGCCTGGCGGCACTTATTGCTGCCGGGTGGCGGCTGGGAGCGAGCGGACTTGTGGGAGCGGGGGTGTCGGGGCGCCGCGAAGCCGCGAGGCTTTTTGGCGCTCTCAAGGGCCTCTTCGCGGGCAAGCCCGCTCCCACAGAAGCCTCTTTCACACACAGGCCTGCTCACACACAGGCCGGGTCCCACACAAGCCACTTCACACACGGGCCCATTTTCGTGCAGGCCTGCTCCCACATATTTGGGTCCAGGTTGTTTCTAGGCCTTTGCGGCCATCGCGGTGACTTCCACTTTCATGCCTTCGACGCCGAGCGCCGCCACGCCAACGGCGGCGCGCACCGGCCAGGGCTTGGCGAAAAAGCGCTTGTAGACCTCGTTGAAAGCCGGCCGGTCAGCGATATCGGTGAGGTAGATGGTCAGGTGCAAGACCCGATCCAGCGAACTGCCGGCCTTTTCCAGCGCGACCTTGAGCGCCTGCAGGGTGCATTCGCTCTGCCGGCTGATATCGCCCAGCTCCAGGCTGCCATCGGCGCGGGTGGGGATCTGGGTGGAGACCAGCAGGCCGCCGAAACCGGCGACGTCGGATGAGATGGAGTCCGCGTCGGGATCGGGAATGAAGGTGATGTCTTGGTTTGCCATGGGGATCTCTTGTTCGACGGAGTATTCAGCAAGGCCGGCAGTATAAGCCCACGGCGAAATATCGCATCCCCGACGAGCGGCTTTGCACACTGGAAAATAGCGACTTGCATAATGCAAGTCGCTATGAAATATTATGAGTGTAATTTTTATCGCCCGCAGCGGAGGCGATCATGAAAAGAGCCAGCTTTCACCCGATGCCTTGTCCTGTTGCCCGAGCCCTGGAGCAGTTGGGGGATGGCTGGAGCCTGTTGATCCTGCGCGACGCCTTTTATGGGCTGCGCCGTTTCGATGATTTCCTCAACAGCCTGGGCATTGCCACCAACACCCTGACCCGGCGCCTGAACGACCTGGTACTCGGCGGCCTGCTGGAACGGCGCCCTTACCAGGACAAGCCGCCACGCTACGAATACCACCTCACCGAGGCCGGTCGCGATCTGCGGCCGGTGATCCTGACCCTCATGGCCTGGGGGGCGAAGCATGCCAAAGGTTCGCGCAGGGTCTACCTGGCCGATGAGGCCACCGGCCAACCGGTGGACCTGGCACTGATGGATGCCAATACCGGCAAGCGCATCACCCGCGAAGGTCACCGGGTCCATGTCACCGCGGACGCCGACGAGCTGAGCCAGTGGCGCGTGCGAACCGGCCAGGCCCAACCGCTGGACGACACCCTGGTCAGTCCGTTCCCCAATTAATCTGTTTGCAGAGGTCACTCACCATGGACGCTCAAGTCCGCGTTGCACCCGGCCAAGTTACACCCGCTCAAGAAGCGGCCGCCGTCGCTCCAGCCGCCCCGGCCAGCAGGAAAAAGCTCGTGCGCCTGGCCGTGCTCGCCCTGGCCGTCGCCGGCGCGGCGGCCTACGGCAGTCACTGGTGGTTGGCCGGGCGGTTTATCGAAGACACCGACGATGCCTATATCGGTGCCGAGGTCACGGTGATCAGCGCCAAGGTGCCGGGCTATATCACCGAGGTGGCGGTGGTCGACAACCAGTTCGTCAAGGCCGGCGACCTGCTGGCGCGGATCGATGTCCGTGACTATCGCACCGCGCTGGCCAAGGCCGAGGGTGCCGTGGCCGCACAACGGGCGAGCCTGGCCAACCTGGCGGCCACCGAGCAATTGCAGCAGGCGCTGATCAGCCAGGCCGGCTCGCAGATCGATGCCAGCGAGGCCGAAGCCCAGCGGGCCCATGACGATCATGCGCGCTACCAGACCCTGGTGCGCAGCCAGGCGGTTTCCGTCGAAAGCGCCCAGCGCGCCGACGCCACCTGGAAGACCGCCCAGGCCGAACGGTCCCACGCCCAGGCGGGGTTGCTGGCGGCCCGTCGGCAACTGGCGGTGATCGATACCCAGCGGCAACAGGCCCAGGCCATGCTCGAACAGGCCCAGGCCGAACGCGACCAGGCGCGATTGAACCTGGGCTACACCGAGTTGCGCGCCCCGGTGGACGGTTATGTCGGCAACCGCCGGGCCAAGGTCGGGGCCTATGCCGCCGCCGGCAGCCAGTTGATCTCGGTGGTCCCGGCCCATGGCCTGTGGGTCGACGCCAACTTCAAGGAAGACCAGTTGGCCCGCATGCAGGTCGGCCAGGCGGTCAGCGTCAAGGCCGATATCCTGCCGGGCCGGGAATTCCACGGCCATATCGACAGCCTGGCGCCGGCCACCGGCGCACAATTCAGCGTGCTGCCGCCGGAGAACGCCACCGGCAACTTCACCAAGATCGTCCAGCGCGTGCCGGTGCGGATTCGTCTGGATGGCGAGGATGCCGACTTCGGCGCCTTGCGCCCCGGCCTGTCGGTCATGACCGAAGTGAATACCCGCGACAAGCCCGAGCCGATGGCCGCCGTTGCCCAGGCCGGCCGGCCATGAGCAGCGAGCTGCCGACGCTGACCACCCGGCAGAAGGTCGCGGCCTTCGCCTGCATGTGTGTCGGCATGTTCATCGCGCTGATCGACATCCAGATCGTTTCCGCCTCGTTGAAGGACATCGGCGGCGGCCTTTCGGCCGGCGCGGACGACACCGCCTGGGTGCAGACAGCCTACCTGATCGCGGAGATCATCGTCATCCCGCTGTCGGGCTGGCTGTCGCGGGTCATGAGCACCCGCTGGCTGTTCGCCGCGTCCGCCGCGGGCTTCACCCTGACCAGCCTGTTGTGTGCCATGGCCTGGAATATCCAGAGCATGATCGCCTTTCGGGCATTGCAGGGTTTCCTGGGCGGTTCGATGATTCCGCTGGTGTTCACCACGGCCTTTATCTACTTCAGCGGCAAGCAGCGGATCATCGCCGCCTCGACCATCGGCGCGATCGCCTCGCTGGCCCCGACCCTCGGCCCGGCGGTGGGCGGCCTGATCACCGATATATCCTCCTGGCACTGGCTGTTCTACATCAACCTGGTGCCCGGCCTGTTCGTCACCCTGGCCGTGCCGATGCTGGTCAAGGTCGACAAGCCGAATCCGGCGCTGCTCAAGGGCGCCGACTACATCGGCATCGTGCTGATGGCGGTGTTCCTCGGCTGCCTGGAATACACCCTGGAGGAGGGACCGCGCTGGAACTGGTTCAGTGACAGCACCATCACCACCACCGCCTGGGTGGCCGCGGTGAGCGGGGCGCTGTTCATCTGGCGCTGCCTGGAGATCGAGGAACCGATTGTCGACCTGCGTGCCCTGGGCGATCGCAACTTCGCCCTGGGTTGCCTGTTCTCGTTCATTACCGGCATCGGCATCTTCGCCACCATCTACCTGACGCCGCTGTTTCTCGGCCGGGTGCGCGGCTACGGCGCGTTCGACATCGGCCTGGCGGTGTTTTCCACGGGCATCTTCCAACTGCTGGCAATTCCGGTGTACGCCTTCCTGGCCAACCGCATCGACCTGCGCTGGATCCTGATGATCGGCTTGGCCCTGTTCGGCCTGTCGATGTGGAACTTTGCGCCGATCACCCATGACTGGGGCGCCAAGGAGCTGTTGCTGCCGCAGGCGATACGCGGGTTTGCCCAACAGCTGACGGTGGCCCCGACCGTGACCCTGACCCTGGGCGCCCTGGCGCCGGCCCGGCTGAAACTCGCCTCGGGGCTGTTCAACCTGATGCGCAACCTGGGCGGGGCCATTGGTATCGCGGCCTGTGCCACGGTACTCAACGACCGCACCAACCTGCATTTCCTGCGCCTGGCGGAACACCTGAACATTCGCAATGAAAGCATGAACCTCTGGCTCGAACAGTTGAGCGACAACGCCCAGGTGCTGGGCCAGAACAGCCTCGATGCCAGCCAGATCGCCTTGCGCCAACTGTGGGCGCTGACCTGGCGCGAAGCGCAGACGCTGACCTACGCCGATGCCTTCCTGGTGATCATGGTCTGCTTTGTCTTCGCGACGGCGCTGGTGCCGCTGATGCGCAAGGTCCAGCCACCGAAACAGCCATCGGCGGACGCCCATTGAGCCTGGAGGAGGGCGACGGGCCGGCTCAGTCGCCCTTGCGGCAGGTCACATGGATAAACGGCAGGCTGCCAGCGCCTGCCGGCTCGTCGATTTCGCCGAACCCTGCCAGCCCGTAGGCACCGAACTCGCGCTCGACCGACGCGGCGTCGTAGAAAAACATCGGCAGTCCGGGCGCTCTTTCGTAGCAGTCCTCTGCCAACAGCCGGCCCTGGCCGTACATCGGCGCCTTCTTCGAGATCACGGTGAAAATCATCTGTCCGCCCGCTGCCAGTTGTCGGTAGCAGTCCCGCAGCAGCTTGGCGCGCCCGGCGACATCGAGCAGATAGATCAATCCGTAACAGAAGATGCCGTCGTACTGCCGACTGTCGTACGGCATGTCGGTGACCGAGCCCTGGTGAATGGGAATCCGCAGGCCCAGTTGCGAACGGGCGAGGGCGATGGCCGTATCGGAGATCTCGATGCCGGTGACGGACATGCCCCGGTCAAGAAACACCCCGGCGTTCCGGCCGTAGCCGATGCCGGGGATCAACACATCCCTGACGCCGGCGCGCACGAAGCTGTCCCTGGCGAGGAGGGCCGAGGCGGTCGGCTCGAAGCCCCACATCAGCTGGTTTTCGGTAAAGGCGTTTTCCCAGAATTCGGTCATGGCGGTTCGGCAACCTGGCATTTGACGTAACTTAAACTATTACGTGAGTTTGCGAGCGTCAATCATCTTGCGCTGAGCGGGCCGGCTCTGATGTCGATCAGCCAGGGAACCGGAATCTTGAAAACGCCACGTAACCTGTAGGGGGCAGGGTTTGCCAAGCCCACTCACCCCATAGGTCACCAGGCTCAATATCGGGGTTAAACAAAGGGCATTTTGCCATGATTAAAAAATTTCAAAATATGTCGACTGGACGGTTGATTTAACTCGTACAGACGAGTAGTTTTATTACGAAATGTTGCCTACAAAGCTCTTCAAAACAAGATCCCGCAAAGGATAAAGAGCATGAGCCCTGACGAACTATCCGTACGTTTGCGCCTGAGCCGAAAAGACCCGACTGTCGAGCGATGTTGTCACATCTGCTGAGTTGAGTTTCTCCCTGTATTAATGCCAATGCCCGAGGCGGGCAGGTATCTGCCTGCGATAAACGTCTGGAGAAAGCCGATGGCATTTAGATGTCATTGAGTGAACAACTTGATGCGTCTCCACGTCCGTACCTGATTTGAAGCTAGCCGTTCTGAGTGCGTGAGAATCAACAAATCAATATTGGTTGAGGGATCTGCCATGCCTGCTGGAGCCATATTTATATCATTTGATGCTGTTGCGGTATCCGGTATTACAGTCGAAGCCTTGAAACTCGCCAAAACCCTGCTGCGTAACGAAGTGACTTCCTATCTTGATCTTGGTTATGACATCAAGATCGACAAAGGCAACTTCAACAAGCCATACGATTATGAAAAAGGCATCTACCAGGATATCTTCACCCTGGTTCGTGTCGACGCCATCGATAGCGTTCCCCATTACACGGTCGATTTCATAGAACACTCCCACGCCGTGCTGATCGGACAAAAGACCGCGGCTTCCCCGGAGGAAAAACAACGCCTGCTGAGCGCCATTCGCGAGTCGTCACAGGTGCTGGCCCGACGGATTGTCGAGCTCTGGGAGAAGCTGGATATCCGTTATGTGATCGTTGAAAACGCCACCCTCCCGGAAAACATCATCTACACCCAGGCCCTGTACCTGGCCATCGAGGCCTATGGCGACAAGCACGACATGGGCAGTTTTGTCATCTGGCGCGATCATGACCTGATGTGGAGCAGCGAAAAGACCGTGATGAAATACGGTCCGGAGCCTTATCCCCACGCCATCAAGCCGGTGCAGTCGCGCTATATCAGCTACGTCACCCTCAACAACCATCTCAAGCGCAAGCTCGAGGCATGGTGTGACCATGAGGTCGA
Organism: Pseudomonas sp. Mn2068; assembly: GCF_049319725.1. Lineage (NCBI taxonomy): Bacteria > Pseudomonadati > Pseudomonadota > Gammaproteobacteria > Pseudomonadales > Pseudomonadaceae > Pseudomonas > Pseudomonas sp. Mn2068. Next base: position 562,146 of record NZ_JBMOUG010000001.1, read on the forward strand.
AGTCCAGGTGCGCAAGAACACCTACGACTTCAGCGGCCAAGGCCGCTACACCAACATCAAGGAGAGCCTGGATATCCGCGACAGCGATATCCTGATTGCCCGCACCACCCGCATCATTCCGCAAAAGCGCCAGGACCGGGACATCTACCTGGTTTACCGGCTGAACCAGTTGTTTGCGCAAAACGGCAGCCGCCGAAAAGTCTATCTCGCGGTGGCGGGCGATCCCGACGAGCACCCCGACTACTTTTCAGCCTTGAATGCAATGGTTCAGGAATTGCAAATCGAGCCGTTTATCAAGTTTGTCGGTTCGTTGTCCCATGACTATATGCCGTCGAATGACAACACCACGACCATTGAAGACCTGTATTACTCCTGCGACCTGGTTTCCTTTCTCACTTCCTGGGGTTACGACAGTTACGGAAATCCGGTAGGGGAAGCGATCAGCAGCCAGCGCTGCTATATCGCCAGCAACTATGAATATTATCAGGAGGTGTACGGCCAGCATGGATTTGAAGCGCCGATCATGGCGATCTCGGAAGATCGCGATGGGTTGCCCGATGACGAATTCATCAATGAAGTCTACCGACTGTTAAACAACAAGGCGCTGATGGAGCAAGTGGCTCGCAAAAACTTCTCCATTGGCCAGCGGGTGCTCTCCAACAATGTAATGGGCATGCTTGACTTGAGTTCTTCCGGAGGAATTATGCGTGATGCCGTTTTTGTTTCGGTGGTACTGCCGCTGTATAACGAAAGTGACCGTATCGACAGTGTGCTGGACTCCCTGTTCAATCAGAAAACACAGGGTGAGCTGATTACCCATTCCACTTACGAGCTGATTATTGTCGATAACAACTCGACAGATGACTCCGTGGAAAAGATCAATCGTTTCAAGGCCGACAATCCGTCCCTGGATATCCACGTTATCCAGGAACGCATCCAGGGCGTTTCGTCCGCCAGGAAGCGCGGCATGGATTACGCCTCCGTGCGCTCGAAACAACGCGACATCCGCCTGGGTGTCGACAGCAGGCACTACATCGCTTCCGCCGATGCCGACTGCACCGTGGACCCGTATTGGCTGCACGCCCTGATTACCCGGATGCTGGAGGAAAACGGCGATCTGGGCACCTGCAATTACTATTACAACGAAGCCTCCTTCGACAAACGCCCGAACCTGCTCAACGAAATCCAGAAGACCCTGCGCTGTCGCGAGGTGTCGTTTTCACTGTTTGGCGGTTTCCCGGACGGCAAGGGCTTTGCCGTCGAGCGCACGCTCTACGACAGGGTCGGCGGCATCGAGATCTTCTACCAGCTGGACAATGACCGCTTTGTCGAGCACCTCTCCGACGACTGGGATTTCGGCATCCGGGTGATCGCCTGGGGTGGCAAGCCGGTCTACGCCCACGAATCGCGGATCGAGATCAACAGCCGGCGGGTGGATACCATCCTCGACGAAGTGATCACCGGCAACGCCTACGGCCAGGACGGGATCATCATCATGAAGGATGTGCGTCCGGACGTGGAGGAACAGATCCCGACGCTGCGCGACACCACGCCCGAGCAGTCACGGCAGGCCTGGGAGTATTCGATCAAGGACTACGTGCCCAAGAACATCGTGCTGCCGGCGCTGCTCAATCCGCAGATCCTCATGGAAAACCCGGCGGTCCGCGAGTTCTTCGGCGGTCCGGTGGCGGATCGCATGTACCAGCGCATCCATGAGATCAAGCATCAGTCGCGGGTGATCGACTTCAAGCCGATCCACGCCTACAAGACCCCGTCCTATCGCCTGTATTTCGAATTCCGCGAGGAAATCTTCAGTGCCCTGCGGCGCGCCGTTGGCGAGGACATCGGCTTCCCGCCGCCCTTGCCGAAGTGCTTCGACACGGTCAAGCCCGAGGATTTCGAGCGCTTTGTCTACTACTTCGCCGAGGACCGAGAGTCCGGTGCCGCCCACAACTACTTTGCCAATGGAGGGGTATTCTGATGAACAACGAAGCCTTGGGTTCACTCAACGATATCGACCCGAACTATCCGGTACCACGGGTCTACGACTTCCTCGCGCGCCCGGACAACAGCGCCTTCCTGGACTATGTGTTCAACGACCCGTTCGGCTGCCATGTGTTTCCCGGCGATATCGCCGATTATCCGCTGCCGTCCTTTTTCGCCGACATGGACCGTGAAATCGCCGAGGCCAGGCAGATCCACCTGTGGGCCTATATTCCCACCTGTCGCTACCGCTGCCACTTCTGCCAGTACCCGACGGTGATCCTTAATCCCAAGGCCGCCTCGTCCCAGGTGGTGTTCCGCGAACTGGTGGACTACAACATCAAGGAAGCCACGATGTGGCTGCAGAAAGTCCCCAGCCTGGCCCAGGCCGAGGTCGGTGAATTCAATATCTTCGGCGGCACGCCGTCGCTGCTGCCGGAGCCGGAACTGCGCCGCCTGATGGCGTTCTATCACAGCCACTTCAACTTCTCGGCGGCCACCATGCGCTTCGAAGGGGAGCCGGGCACCCTCAACAAACCCTACCTGCACCTGTTGAAGGAGCTGGGTTTCACCAAGATCAGCTTCGGCACCCAGTCCTTCAACGACCGCATCATCTCGGCCTGCGGGCGCATGCATTCGGCCGACGAGTGCGAGGAAACCATCCATCACGCCCGGGAAATCGGCCTCGACTGGGTCAGCGTCGACCTGATCTACGGCATGCTCGGCCAGACTGTCGACGATGTGAAATACGACATGGAAAAGACCCTGGAGCTGGAGCTTTCCCATGTGGTCATCGCCAAGCTGCACATGGAAGAGTTCATGAAAAGCCGCACCGGGGTTTCCGGGGAGAAACAGAGCCATTGGCAGCGCAAGGGCCTGATCAGTATCAACGACATGACCTTCCCCGGGCTGGGCAAGCAGTACCAGATGCGCGAACTGGTCGAGCAGTACCTGTCGGCCGGCTACGGCGAACATCCGACCATGTATTTCCACCAGAACCATCGCCAGCCGGAGAAATGGAAGGGGCTGATCACCGACCTCGACAAGCAGTACCCGGAAGTCGCGATCGGCCTCGGCGGCAGCTCGAAATGCACCCGCGCCGAAGCCATCAATATCACCGGTTACAACAAGTACAAGCAGGCCCTCGACGAGGACCGCCTGCCCATCGACGCCAGCCGTGGCGTCTCGCCGCTGCAGCGGGAAGTCAACGCGTTCAAGATGGCGCTGTCGACGCTGGTCCCGGTGGATGACCAGGTGTTCCGCCAGCGTTTCGAGGGCCGCAGCCTGTTCGAGAACCCGATCATCAGCCGCACGCTCGACACCCTGGTGGAAAAAGGGCTGGTCACCGTCGACGGCGAGCGGGTCAGCCTGACGCCCAACGGCGTGACGCTGGTCGAAGCCGTGATCAATACCCAGTTCGTCACGCCGCAAGCCTGAGGAGGGCCACCGATGGAACAGCAAGCCACTTCATCCGCGCCGGTCTTCAGCCTGTACTACATCGCGATCGATACCGAAGCCGGGGTAACGGCGCAGCAGTTCGAAACCTTCGTGCGTCACAAAGGCGTGCACATTCCCAGCTATCCAGGCTGGAGCTGGACCCTGCTGCGCGGCTTGCGGGGCGAGCGGGCAGGGCAGTACCTGATGCTCTTCGAGATCGCCAGCGCCGAGCAGCGCGATCGCTACCAGGCCGCGGACGGCAACAAGACCGAACTGGCCCGGCAATTCTGGCGCGAACATCCCGAGGCGGCGGACATCCTTGGCGAATGGAAGCGCTACGGCACCTTCAGTGAACTGCCGACCCTGTACACCGACTACCGGCTCCTGGCGCAGAACAGCAAGAGCACCGTGCCCCATGGCCCGCGTTACCAGGAGCGAGAGGGCGGGGAGCTGGTGGCGCGGGTGATCGGCATCCACAATCTCGCGCTACGCCCGGATGTCCGCGCCGAAACCTTCGAGACATTCATTGCCCGCAACCACCATCGCATCGAGGATTACCCCGACTGGAAATTCCACCTGCTCAAGGGCGAGCGCGGCAATCGCCTGGACCAGTACGTGGTGATGATGGAGATCGCCAGCCTGGCGGCGCTCGATGTGTTCTACCCGGAACCGGATATCGCCACCGATGAAGCGGCGAAATTCGCCCTGGCCCACCGCGACACCAAGCAGATGTACGAGGAATGGAAGCAACTGGCCTCGTTCTCCGGTTCGCCGCAGATCTACACCGACTATCTGTCGGTGGCGCAAAGCCAGAGGTGACCGGCCTGTGAATACCCATGTACTGCACCCGCAGCGCGTTGCGAACCTGCGTCAGCAACAGGCCACGCGCGGCATCTTTTTCGTGGCCGGGCTGGGCATGGCGTCCTGGGCGCCGCTGATTCCATTCGTCAAATCCCGCCTGGACATCGATGACGGCACCCTGGGTCTGCTGCTGTTCTGCATTGCCGCGGGCTCGATGCTGGTGATGCCGTTTGCCGGCCGGGCCATCGCCAGGCTCGGTTGTCGCACGCTGATCCTGGCCTGCGCGGCCGTGTTCTGCCTGATCCTGCCGTTCATGATGTACGCCACGTCCGCCGTGGCGATTGGCGGCGCCTTGCTGGTCTTTGGCGCGGTGAATGGCCTGCTGGACGTGTCGATGAACGCCCAGGCGGTGATTGTCGAGCGCGACAGCGGGCAGGCGCGAATGTCGGGGTTTCACGGTTTCTACAGCATCGGCAGTGTCGCTGGGGCAGGGGGCGTCAGCCTGTTGTTATGGGCGGGGCTTGGGCCGTTGCAGGCGATTTCGCTGGTCGCGGTGCTGATCGCGCTGGTGGTGACGCAGGCTTCGGCTCATCTGCTGGCCAGGCGCCCCCAGGAAAGCGCCGAGTCCGGCGGCCCGCTGCAGGCGCTCGCGCATCCCGCAATCCTGTTGATTGCGCTGCTGTGCTTTTTCATCTTCATGGTCGAGGGCGCGATGCTGGACTGGTCGGCCGTGTTCCTGCACACCGAACGCAGCATGGAAAAGAGTCATGCCGGTTTTGGCTACACCCTTTACTCCATCGCCGTCGCACTGGGCCGCTTGTACGGCGACCGCCTGGTCAACGCCTGCGGTCGCCAGCGCATGCTGATGCTCGGCAGCGCGTGCGCGGCGGCCGGGTTGCTGCTGATCGTCCTGGTCGACCTGCCGGGCATCGCCCTTGCCGGATTCATCCTGACCGGTATCGGCCTGTCCAATATCGTCCCGATCCTGTTCACCGCGGCCGGTAACCGGCCCGAGGTGCCATCGAGCTTCGCGCTGTCGGCAGTCACCCTGGTCGGCTACACGGGCCTGTTGAGCGGCCCGGCGCTGATCGGCTTTGTCGCCCACCACTCGAGCCTGAGCACGGCGTTCAGCGCGGCGGTGGTGATCATGCTGCTGGTCTGTTGCAGCGCCCGGCGCCTTACCCGCTAAGGCCCTGACGGGGTCGGCCCCCGGGCCAGCCCCCTTTGTTCCGTCCCGACGTTATCATTCAATGGAGTGCTTATGAGTCAATTATCCGGTCCGGTTTTCAGCCTGCACTACATCGGCCTGAACCTGAAGAAAGGCGTCACGGCCGCACACTTCGAAAACTTCGTACGCGAACGCGGCGTGGGCATCCCGGCCTATCCGGGTTGGCGCTGGACCTTGCTCAAAGGCTTGCGCGGCGAGAGGGAAAACCAGTACCTGATGCTGTTCGAAGCTCCCAGCGCGCAGCAGTACGCCCACTACATCGACCGCAACGGCGACCAGACCGCCCATGCACGGGACTTCTGGCAGGAACATCCGCAGGTGCAGGCCCTGATTGCCGAGTGGAAGACCTTTTCCACCTTCGCCGAGCTGCCGACCATTTTCTCCACCTATTCACTGCTGGCCGAGAATACCAACAGCTCGCTGGCGGAGGGTCCGAACTACCAGGCCGGCGCGGGCCGCAAGCCCGTGGCGCGCGTGGTGGGCATCCACAACCTGGCCCTGCGTTCCGGCGTGAGCGCGCAAACCTTCGAGGACTTCATCACCCGCAATATCCATCGCGTGGAAGATTATCCGGGCTGGAAGTTTCATATGCTCAAGGGGCAGGGCGGCAACCGTCTCGACCAGTATGCGGTGATGCTGGAAATCGAAAGCCTGGAGTCGCTGAACTCCTTCCACCCCGAACTGGATGTGTCGACGGACAAGGCCCTGACATTTGTCCGCGAGCACCCGGAGAGCGAGCGCATGTACGAGGAGTGGCGGCAGTTGGCGTCTTTCTCCGGAGCGCCGCAGGTCTATACCGATTACATTACTATCGCCGGCAGTGGCAGCTGACCCAAGCGTATGGCCACATCCGCCAAGCCCTGGATGTGGCCTTGTCGAAAACGCTGGCGTCGAATTTTCTGGAGCGGCGTTTGAAAAACAGATTGGAAGGCTTGCGTATTTTTGTGGTCGCGGCGGATTCGGCCAACTTTCGCGAGGCCGCGACAAAACTGGGGGTATCGCCCCAGGTGGTCACCCGGGTCATTCGCGAATTCGAGGACGAATTGGGCGAACTGCTGTTTCATCGCAGCACGCGCGGTGTTCAACTCAGTACCTTTGGCGTGCAGTTGGTCGAGCGTGCGCGAATGGCGGTGAGCGGGGTGGATGCCCTGTATCACCGTTCGGATCTGCGGGCCGCTTCCGATCACCACGGAGTGGTGCGCCTGGCGGCCCCCGGCTCCCTGGGCCGCCAGTTCGTGGTCGATGCACTGGCCCCGCTGCTGCGCGAACATCCCGGCCTGGTCCTTGATTTGCGGCTGTCCGACGTGATCGCCGACGTGGTCGAGGAACAGATCGATGTAGGTATTCGCATAGGCCCGATGCGCGATAGCCGCTTTGTCGCGCGCGAAGTGGCCAAGGCCTTTCTGTATGTGGTCGGCTCCCCCGAACTGGTGTCTCGCGTCGGTTTGCCGAAGGCGGTCGACGACCTCCAGCACAAACCGCTCACCCTGATGATCGACGGCAATACCGGGCGCCCGTGGCCCTGGAAGTTCAGCGAAAACCGCCAGTTCATTGCCCCGGCGCCGGCGTTTATCACCAACGATCCGGAAAGCGAATGCCAGGCCGTGCTCTCGGGACTGGGCTTCGGCCAGATCGCCGGCCACCTGGCATTGCCTCATATCCGCGCCGGGCGGCTGGTCACGGCCCTGGAGTCCGACGCACCGAAGCCGATCAGCCTGTATGTCTACCGCTCGCAGCAATCTCCGGTTCCGGCCAGGGTCAGGCTGGTCTACAACAGGCTCCTTGAGGCTCTGGGGAGCGAAGCTGATCTGATGTAGGGGCCGCGACGGCATTCCTGAAAGTGGAATTCTCAACTCGGGAGGCGTTCATTGTTACCCCTGGGCGGCGATTCCATACTCGTTGACGTCGATAACTGACGTTCAACCCAAGGAATATCCATGCCTTCCGTACTCATGATTCTTTCCAGCGCAACCACCTGGAGCCAGTTGAATGGCCTCCAGCGTCCCACCGGTTTCTGGGGCGAGGAATTCATCACGCCTCATCGCCTGCTCAGCGCGGCCGGGGCCAACATCAGCCTCGCCACGCCGGGCGGTGCCCCAGCCGTGGCGGACGAGCTGAGTCTCTCCCTCGACGTGAACGGCGGTGATGCGGCCAAGGTCGCCGAACTGACGGACTATCTGCACAGGCACGCCCAGCTTCTGCGTGCGCCGAAACGCCTGGAAGACATCGACCTTGCCGACTACGACGCCATTCTCGTGCCTGGCGGCCACGGTCCCATGCAGGACCTGGCAGTGAATGAGGCGGCAGGTCGCCTGCTGACCGCGGCACTTGCCGATCCGCGCAAGGTTGTCGGGGCGCTGTGCCATGGCTGCGCGGCATTCCTGGCCGCCGGCGACGCCCGGTCCTGGCCATTCAAGGGGCGCAAGCTCACCGGCTTCAGCAATACCGAGGAAACCCAGACCGGCCTGGCCGCCAATGCTCCCTGGCTGCTGGAAGATCGCCTGGTAGCCGCCGGCGCGCAGTACCAGGCCGGCGCGCCCTGGACTTCCTACGTTGTCGTCGATGGCAACCTGGTCACCGGCCAGAACCCGGCCTCTGCGCAAGGCACGACCCAGGCCTTCCTGGAAGAGATTGCCAAGCGCCGGTAATCATCGGCTACTCATGCGGTTGCACCTGCACTGACAGCAGCGGGTCCTCCCCGCTGTTGTCGCGCTTGAGCCATTCGGCGGGTGGCGCGCCGACCACGCTGACAAAGGTCCTGGAGAACGAGGCTTGCGAGCTGTAGCCGACCGACGCGGCGATCACCTTGATCTGCACCCCTTCGCGCAGCAGTTCCTGGGCGACCTTCATCCGCCAGGCGGTGACATAACCCATTGGCGAGACGCCCATGATCCGGGTGAAGCACGCCGAGAATTTCGACCGCGACATATTCGCCAGCGCCGCCAGTTGCCCGACGGTCCAGGGCGCTTCGGGTTCCTGGTGAATCCGATTGAACACCGCGCCAAGACGCCCATCCTGCAGGGCATAGAGCAAGCCGCTGGAAATCTTCTGCTCCTTGACCGCTCGCCGCACCAACAACACGAAAATGAATTCGAGCAACAGATTGAGGGCCTTGGTCCTGCCAGGGGCCTGTTCCTCGAATTCGCCGAGCAGCGTAGCGATCACCGGAGCCAGGTTTTCCAGGCCGCTGATGGGAAATACCAGCGTTTCCTTGAGCCCGAGCGGGAAGGGCTGCAACGAATTGCGCCCGAACCGGAACGAGGCGCAGATCAACTCCGCCCCCTGCGCCGAGCTTGAGCGCAACTGGTAACGGCAACTGCTCGGACAGAACAGCACGCTGGGCTCGGTAATCGATAGCTTCGGCAGCCCGGGCTGCACCAGGTCGATATGGCCCTTGCTGATGACATGGATAAACGCCATGCCCGGCGGCTTGTCGAGCACCAGGGTGCCATCCACCTGTCCGGAAAAGAACAGCCGGCCCTGGAGGTGCGTGCGCTCGAAGAACTCGGAGAGGATATCCATGATGGAGACGACCGGGTAAAGACTCTGCACGTCCTGGCAAAAGCCCGGGCATGCGCGGCCATAGGATGAAGTTCTCGCCGCTGGCAGACAGCCACCCTAACGGATGCCACGGCGCGACGAGTAAATCCCTATAGTCGAACGGAGTCCAGCGCCATGAACAACCCTTCACCCCAGAGCACCTCACCGTATGCCGACCCGACCGACCCGGCCTTGCCCGATCCCGGCATGCGGCTCGACCTTCGCCGCGCGGCCCTGGTGGTCATCGATCCGCAGATCGATTTCCTCAGCCCCGAAGGCGTCAGCTGGCCGGTGTTCGGCAAGAGCATTGTCGAGCACGACACCGTCAAGCATATCGGCCAGTTGTTCGGCGCGGCCAAGGCTGCCGGCATCACCGTTGCCGTATCCCCGCACTATTACTATCCGTGCGACCACGACTGGCATTTCGGCGGGCCGCTGGAAAAGGTCATGCACAGCATCGGCATGTTCGACCGCAAGGGACCGCTGACACTCGACGGCTTCGAGAACTCCGGTGCCGACTTCATGCCCGAGTACAAGTCCTACATTCTCGACGGCAAGACCCTTATCGCTTCACCGCATAAAGTCTACGGCCCGGAAACCAACGACCTGGCACTGCAACTGCGCAAGCATGGCGTCTCGCAGGTCATCCTGGCCGGCATGGCGGCGAACCTGTGCGTTGAATCGCACCTGCGGGAACTGCTCGAACTCGGTTTCGAAGTGGCCGTGGTCCGTGACGCCACCGCCGGACCGACCACACCGGAAGGCGATGGCTACCTGGCGGCATTGATCAACTACCGGTATATCGCCAATGCCCTGTGGAGCACGGAGCAGGCGCTTGGGTATCTGCGGGGAAGCCGTTTGGAGTGAGGTAGGCGAAACGGTGGGTTCGACGCCATCAGCCCGTCATCTGACGGGATGCTGCGCGGCATTGCATACGCTCAGAAAGGCACTGCCCATCGCCGTCATTCGCACATCGCTGTAGGCCAACTGCTGAGTTCCCACATGGGCTACGGCTTGTGCGTAGTCGAAGCTGATCAACTGTTCCAGCGTATCGACTTCGGCGGGTTCCCTGATCTCGTTTTTGCCCTGGGCGATTTCATTCAGGAGACTGCAGAAAGCGGTGTCTTGTTTGCTCACGGTCAAGCCTCTTCCCGGTTGTATTACGCTGAGCCACGCCTGCGCGCCGGCTTCCCTGGAGAGAGGTTAGACAGGCTCCCGCGAACGTGCCAGCAGGGTCCTGGAAAGCATCACTCCTGGTGATAGCGCCCGATAACGCCGCCCTCGGCCAGACGGGTATAGGCTGAGCCTCCAATGACCGTCCATTGATGAGCACTCTATGCCACTGATTGCGTATGAAGATCTTCAGGCTCAAGACATCCCCACCTGCCTCGGTCGCTTGCGGGTACGCAGTGTCGGGCAGGGCGAGGCGATCGTGTTCTGGTCCAGCCTGCTGATGAGCGGCCGTATGTGGATGGCCCAGGTGCACCACTTCAGCCAGAGCCATCAGGTCATCCTGATCGACCCGCCGGGCCACGGTGACAGTGAAAAGCTGACGCGGGCCTTCACCTTCGCCGAATGCGCGCAGAGCGTTGTCCAGGTGCTCGACGGCCTGGGCATCGCGAAAGCCCATTTCGTCGGCAACTCGTGGGGCGGCATGATCGGGGGCACGCTTGCGGCAATGCACCCCGGCAGAGTCGGTGCCGTTATATTGATGAACTGCACCGCATCAGCGGCGGGCTGGCGGCATCGCCTGGAGTTTCCGTTGCTGGCTCGGGTGATCCGGCTGCTGGGCGGATTTCGCGGCGTCATGGTCGGCGTTGCAACGCGGGCGTTTGTCGGCCCTACCAGTGAGAAGCAACGGCCGCAGGTCATCAGCCAGATCCACCAGGCATTGAGTCAATGCGATGTCGACTCGATCGCCTGGGCAGTCGCCAGCGTGGTTCCCGATCGACCGGATCAGCGCACACTCATGGCAGCCGTCACATCGCCGGTTCTGGTGGTGGCGGGGAGAGAAGATCGTACATTCGCCGTCAGCGAAACCCGAGCCATGGCACAAGCCATTCCGGGCGCTGAATTTGTCGTGATTGAACGAACCGCGCACCTGGCGGCGCTGGAGAATCCGACCGAGGTCAATCCGCTGATCGATCGATTCCTGAAGGGCGCCAAACTGGCGGCAGGGATGCCCGGCTGACGAACAGGAAGCGGACCGGCGATAGCGCAGCCGTGTCCGCCGGGTGCAATGCTTTAGACGACTTCGTCGATCAGCGAGGTTTTTTTCGGGGTTTCCACTACCGGTGGAGTCACCGGATTCTTCAATTGGTCCCGCAGCTTTTGCAGTGCTTCTTTCTGGGCATCGGTCAAAGGTGGCGGCGGGGTGCTGGAAGGGGGGAGCGTAATCGGCGACCGATTGCCGTCAGTGTTCAGGATGGGCAGGGGGCTGTTGGTGATTTGCATGTCACTGCTTCCATGAGTGAGGGTTGAATCCAGGCTATCGACTGTTTTCCGACGAGCTTTAGAGCTTATGCTCCAATCCGTTGAAAACAGCGCCCAATCAACTGAGCGCCGTGCGGACCTCACGCAGGATTTCTTCGGCCAGCTCCGGATCGTCTACCGCGCGGGCCAGGATGATGGCCCCCACCATGCTGGAAACCTGGTGAATGGCCTGGCGACGGGCATGGCGCTTTTTCGCCTTGGCGAAGGGCAGCGTCATACTCTCGAGAACACGCTTGATATGGCGAGTGAAGGTAGGACGAACCAACGGCTCTTTGGCAATTTCCGATCCCAGAGCGGCCATCAGGCAACCATTGCCCATGTCGTCGCGATGCGCCTCGCTCAGATACTCCTGGATGTAATGCTGCATCAGCTCAGTCGACTCTTGCGCGGCTTGCAGCGGGGCAAGGGTTCTGGCTGAGGCGTCACACAAACTCTTCGCGATCAGGTCGTCCTTTGACTCGAAGTGGTTATAGAACGCGCCATGGGTCAGCCCCGTGGCCTTCATGATTTCACTGAGGCTGACACCAGAAAACCCCCGTTCGCGAAACAGGATCGATGCCTGCTGCAAAATCCTCCGGTGCTTTTCTGCTGTTTCTTCAGCGGGGTAGCGCATGGTGGTCCCGTAGATCCAATAAAGACTGAAGGGAAGAGTGTACCCATCGGGATGAGTCAGCGGAAGCATGACGACCATCATGCCAGAGTCCATGAGCGTGTCGGGCTGGAACAGCCGGATGGCCGTCCCAGCCCGATTTCCGGTGTCGGTGTCAGCTCAACACATCACGATGTTCCGCGATGAATTCAGCAGGGGTCTGCAGCGGACCACCGATGATCTGCGTGCCGATGTCATCCAGGCCTTCCAGACGCTTTTCCTGCTGGTCGACTTTCACCGCGGTAAAGTGGGTCACGTAGGCCGGATCGGCGTCCAGGCCCAGGGTTTTGACAAACTCTTGCGGTGAAACCTGCTGGAAACGTACCTCTTTACCCAGGGTGTCCGCCAGGACGCCGACCAGTTCCTTATGGCTGTACTCGATGGGCCCGTTCAGCACGTAGGCCTTGTTCGCATGAGGCTCGGGATTGGTCAGGACGCCGGCAATGATTTTTGCGATATCGCGAGTGGCGATAGGCGCAAAGCGGCTGTCCGCGTCGAACGGGGTCAGGTACACGCCGGCGCGGATCAGTGGCGCAATGTAGAGCATCCACTGGGCAAAAAAGGTGACACGCAAGTGGGTGGTCGGCACGCCGGACCAACTGAAGACCTGCTCCGACAGCCAGTGATTGAGGGTCGTCTGGCTGCGGGCATCAGGGCGCGATTGCTTGTGGGACATGTTGGCGATGATCTTCACGCCTTCTTCCTTCGCGGCTTGGGCGAAGATCGCAGCCGCTTCCACCAGGCCATTGCCCAGGGGGTAGACGAAGTAGGCACCGTCGACACCTTTCATGGCCGGGCGCAGGTCCTTCAGTTTCAGCGCATCGCCAACAAAGATGGTTGCCCCCAGATCCCTCAGTTTCTGCGAGCGCTCATCTTCACGATGAACAAAGGCATTCACGCGATGGCCGTTTTCAAGCAGATATTTGACCGTGGGAGCACCGGTGGCGCCGGTGGCACCTGTTACCAGATAGGTGTTCATGAGTTTCTCCTGAAGCATCAGACAAAAAAGGGGAGAGCGAAAATCTGTCAACGCATCCATGATGGCCATCATGTTATGTAGCGATGAAGCATGACGATCATCATGCTTCGAGACAAAGCATGATGACCATCATGTTTGATGTCAATCCCTCGATGCGAACAGTCCTGAGTCAGGACCAACTGCACAGGGTTGACTGCCAGCCTACTAGAAGGTAGGTTTGCTGAATGAACAATCGATCCAGCACCTATCATGAAATCCTCCACTGCGCCCGTACGCTGATCATTACCGGCGGCTACAGTGGTTTCAGCTACGCGGACATCTCCGAATCCGTGGGGATCCGCAAGGCCAGCATCCACCATCATTTCGCCACGAAAGTGGACCTGGTCCTCGCGCTGGTGGCGCAGTATCGCGAAGAGGCCGAAGCCGGCATCGCCGCGCTGGAACGGCATTTCCCCAATCCCGTGGACCAGTTGCGTGCCTATAACGATTACTGGCTGGGCTGCATCGACGATGCGGCGAAGGGCTTTTGTGTGTGCGCCTTGCTGGCAAGCCAGATGCCTGTCCTGCCCCAGGAAGTGGCGCTGGCGGTGAGGGCTCATTTTCGCTCGCTTTCTGCCTGGCTGACGTCCGTCATGGAGCGCGGAGCAAAGCAGGGCACCCTGGCGCTGTCCTGCGACGCCCGCGCCGAAGCCGAGACCTTCATGGCCACGGTGCATGGCGCCATGCTGTCCGCTCGCGCCTATGGCGATCCCAAGATGTTCGGGGCAATCACCCGGCCACTTATCGAAAGGCTTGTCATCACGCAGTAAAGAGGAGGGCGCCGGGCACCGTCCGTTCGTCCACTGGCGGCTTGCAAAACAACCTACCAACTAGTAGGTTGTTTTAGGTGAAGAGGCACAGCGACCAACAGGCCGGCGTCTCCGAACCGACCGCTCCAGGAGGAGAGCCGTACGCGGCAAAAATTTTTCACCGAAGAACCTACCAACTAGTTGGTAGTCAACTTAAGCGACGGATTTCGCCATCAGCGCGGTCCGAGTATTCAGAAGGAGTCAATGTCCCATGCCTCATCCCATTTCTGTCCTGGGCGCCTGCCATACCGCCATCAGTCTGGTGCCATTGGTCGCAGGGCTCTACAGCTATGTCCGCTACCAGAAAATCGAACCCTCCACCCGCTCCGCCAAGGTGTACCTCATTGGCCTGGCCGTGTCGGTAGTGACATCGTTCGGCCTATCCAGCACCGGCGGCTTCAATGCCGGCCATGCCCTGGGCATCCTGGCGTTGCTGGCGATATCCGGTGCCCTGGTGATTCCACGGATACGCCTGCTGGGACGTGCGCGGCCCTATCTGTCGCAGTTTGGGTTCACGTTCAGCTTCTTTCTGCTGTTGGTCCCGGGGATCAATGAGACGCTGACCCGCTTGCCTGCCGCTCACCCGCTGGCGGATGGCCCTCAATCCCCCCTGGTGCAGGGCGCATTGGCGGCGTGGCTGGGCATTTTTGTCGTGGGTGCCGCGCTGCAGTTCTGGTGGATTCGTTCCCAGCGCGGGAAGATGCAGACGGCCTGAGGTGGGCGAGGGCGGCGGTGTTCGTCACACCGCCGCCGTTTCACGCGCCTGATGGGGCGATTGAGCTAAGGCTCATCGAACACCCGTCGCCTTGACGAACGTCCCCGTGACGTATGTAACCGTTGAAAGCTCGACCGAGCACTCCCTGGAATTCATGTCCTTGTAGTTGAGTCTTCCGGCAAAAACCGACCTGAAATAAACCGAAGCCGTCGTACTCGGATCATCATTAAGCGTGATCTGCATTTTATCGTCGGGTAAAGTTCTATGGAGTTGTTAATAGGGCGCTCGAAACAAGCGATGGTTGTTACACTCGAAAATCATGCCTGACGGATCACTATTACCGTTGGATCAGTGCTGGGTCGACTGTTAGAAATGACAGTTTTTTATATTAAATTGAAATACCGTAGATAATAAAAACGCTTAGGACAGCTGGGCCTCTCAGCTTGCAGGCCTGACAGCGCATTTTCAAATTGACTGGCCTTCATCCAGCCTGGCCAGCAACGCCTGACCACGTTGCAAAAGAGCCCGCTGTTTGGATTCCGGCATCCGATCGAGGTTTTTATAGACCATGCCCAGGCGCTGATTAGCGCGCAACCGATCACTATGGCGCATCAGGAAGTGCCAATACAGCGAGTTGAAGGGGCAGGCATCTTCGGTGGTGCTTTCACTTACCTTATAGGCACAGCCACGACAGTAATCGGACATGCGCTTGATGTACTGGCCGCTGGCGCAATAGGGCTTGGAACCCAGGTAGCCGCCATCGGCGTGCATGACCATGCCCAGGGTATTGGGCAGTTCCACCCAATCGAAGGCGTCCATGTAGATCGCCAGGTACCAGGCGCATATTTCAGTGGGCGCAATACCCGCCAGCAGGGCGAAGTTGCCGGTCACCATCAGCCGTTGGATATGGTGGGCATAGGCATGCTCCAGGCTTTGGCCGATCGCCTGGCGCATGCAGTTCATTTGCGTTTCGCCGGTCCAGTAGAACTCCGGCAGCGACCGGGTATTCCCGAACACGTTTCCATCGGCGTAATCCGGCATCTTCAGCCAGTAGACACCCCGCACATACTCGCGCCAGCCGATCAGTTGCCGGATAAAGCCTTCGGCGGCATTCAGCGCGATGCTACCCGACCAGTAGGCTGACTCCACATCGCTGCACAGCTGACGAAGGTCCAGCAGTCCGATATTGAGCGCGGCGCTTATGCGGGCATGAAACAGAAATGGTTCATCGCTGGCCATGGCGTCCTGATAGTCGCCAAACGCCGCCAGTCCCCAGTCGAGGAAGTAACGCCACAAGGACTGGGCGTCATCGTGGGTGACCGGATAGTCGAACGTGTCGAGGGTTCCATAGTGACTGGAGAAGTGTTTGGCCACCAGCGCCAGCACCTCCCGAGTGATTGCATCCGGCGTGAAGCGCGCGGGCGCGGGAGGCCTCAACCCCCTGGGCAAGGGCTTGCGGTTTTGCGCATCGAAGTTCCAGGCGCCACCGACCGGGCTGCCGTCACCATTGAGCAATACACCATTGCTGCGGCGCATCTCGCGGTAGAAGAACTCCATGCGCAACTGCTTCTTGCCTTGCGCCCAGCGGGAGAAATCGGCGCGGGAACAGAGAAAGCGCGAGTCGACATGCCAATCGATGGTCAGGCCACAGGCCTTGAGCGATTGCTCCAGACGCCAGTCGCCACACTCGGTCAGGTGCACTTCACGTGGCTTGAGCAACGAATGCCAGCGACTCAACTCGCCGGGCACCGACCCTGTATTGAGCGGGTCATCGAGCTCGACGTAGTGCACACGCACGCCGCGCTCCCGCAATGCCTTGGCGAAATGGCGCATGGCACTGAAGATCAGCGCGATTTTTTGCGGGTGATGAGGCACATGGCTGGCTTCCTCCATCACTTCGACCATCAGCACGGCATCGTGCCCCGTGTCCAGGCCCTGCAGGGAGGCGAGGTCAAAAGACAACTGGTCGCCCAGAACGAGGCAGAGCCGGTGCGTGGTGCTCATCAATGAGGATCCAGGCCGAATAGGCATGTACAGCGGTTTCAGGGCATCGCAGGCGACAGGGCGGCGAAGTCAGTCGGATAATTGTACATAAATAAATTTATGTACAATTATTGTGAGCCCTGGATTCAGAAACGGAAAGCCTGTCGACCAATCAGCTTCCACTCACCGTGCTGTTTTTTCCAGATCTGGAAGTTTTCGATTTCGGTGGGCACCAGCACACCGCTGTTGATGGCCTGAGCCGAGAAATGGTTGCGCACCAGGGCCACGTCACCATTCATGGTGATGGTCTGGTTGAGCATCTTCAGTTCCTTGAAACCGCTTCTGCCGGTCTCGATGTCGGCGATAAATTCCTGCTTATCCTGGATCTTTCCGCTGGAGTGTCCATAGGTCAGTTTGTCATCCGCCAGCGCTTGCAGCTTGGGAATGTCCTTGTGCCACATGGCCTGGGTCAACTGGTCCACGGCTGCCGCCACATCTTTTTCGCCTGGCGCCGATGCGGCCGCTGCGTAACCGCTCAAGAGACACAAAAAACCAATAACCAGCTTGACGTTCTTCATCATGTTTCCTTGTTGTTGTGGGTGTTCGGATAGGAGGAAGGGCTGGACACCGAAGCGTTATAGGTTGTCGTACAACAATTTGGCGATTATCAAAACATCCTCCGACCCTTGTCAACACTCGGAAACGCAAAGGCCTGTAAAGGCGATTCGGAGTCTTAAGAAGCTTGAGCCGAGGGCCGAACGAGGACGGCATTTTTTGTAGGTCATCACAAATGCAGCCTCTTTTGATTTGTTGTACGATGACGTATAAGTAATGATTCCAAACCCAAAAATAATAAAGTGACGCCATGAATCTGAACGAACCCATCAACGCGCAACGCGTCAGCCAGACCGTCGGCAGATACCGCTGGACCATCTGCGCCCTGTTGTTCTTTGCCACTACCATCAATTACCTCGACCGCCAGGTGCTGAGCCTGCTGGCACCGGACCTGTCCAGGCAATTCGGCTGGAGCAATACCGACTACGCCAATATCGCCGCTGTCTTCCAGTTCGTGTACGCGATTTCCATGCTGTTCGCCGGTCGTGTGGTCGACAAGATCGGCTCCAAGGCAGGTTTCATCGTGGCGATTTGCATCTGGTCGAGCGGGGCGGTGATGCATGCCGTTTCCGTACCGGTGGGTGAGGGGATCGCCGCTGTCTGTACCGCGTTCGGTGTGGCCGCCATCCCGGTCTCGATCGCCGGCTTCATGCTGGCGCGCGCTGTACTGGCGATCGGCGAGTCGGGCAATTTCCCGACCGCGATCAAGGTCACCGCCGAATACTTCCCGAAGAAAGAGCGTTCCCTGGCCACCGGGATTTTCAACTCCGGCGCCAATATCGGCGCGATCCTGGCGCCAATCTGCGTGCCCTTGATCGCCGGCCTGTGGGGTTGGGAAGCCGCCTTTATCGTGATCGGCATGCTGGGCTTCATCTGGATGGCCTTCTGGATCGCGCTGTACAAGAAACCGGAGCTGCAAAAACGCCTGTCCGCACAGGAGCTGAGCTACATCCGCATGGATCAGGAGGTGCCGCTGGTTGCCAGCGCACAACCATTGGCGCCCGTCGGCAAGGTCTCGTGGTTCCAGTTGCTGAAGTACCGCCAGACCTGGGCGTTCGCCTTTGGCAAATTCATGACCGATGGCGTGTGGTGGTTTTTCCTATTCTGGCTGCCGACCTACCTGTCGGAGCAATACGGCATGAAGGGCGCGGCGATTGTGATGCCGTTGACGGTGCTGTACAGCATGACCATGGTGGGCAGTATTGGCGGTGGCTGGTTCCCCAGCTATTTCATGGCGCGGGGCGATGCGCCTTATGACGGGCGCATGAAAGCCATGCTGGTGATCGCGCTCTTTCCGTTGGTGGTGCTGCTGGCGCAGCCGTTCGGCCACATCAGTTTCTGGGTGCCGGTGGTGCTGATCGGCATCGGCGCCTCGGCGCATCAGGCCTGGTCGGCGAATATCTTCACCACTGTCTCGGACATGTTTCCGAAAAAAGCCGTTGGCTCCGTGGTTGGCATCGGCGGCATGGCGGGTGGCTTTGGCGGGGTCGTGCTGACCAAGATCGGCGGCTGGGTGTTCGACCACTACAAACTGGTTGGCGATATCCGCACCGGCTACATGATCATGTTTGCCGCCTGTGCACTGGCCTACCTGGTGGCCTGGAGCGTGATGAAGACACTGGTGCCGCGACACAAGGAAATCACCGACTTGTAGGTGACCGCCTCATCCCTCGGGCAGCAGTCGGACCCGCGATGAAAAAGCGCTGCCCGCCTGCTGCAAAGGTGGGCGGGGCCTGAACCGGTCACGCCTGCAATTGGCATACGTGGCGGCAGCGAGCTACAGTGGCATTTCCTGGCTAGCGTGGTATGCCCTGCCTGATGGAAGCGGGTATTACAGACATGGAGGTGCGTATTGCAAGTGCAAGCTGAGCGGCTGGAAATCCTCGTCGTGGATGACCAGGAGGAAAACCTGGCGGAGATGCAGGAGCTGCTGGAAGAGCTCGACCGGACAGTGCACTGCGCCGACTCCGGGGCCAAGGCGCTGGCGTGCATGACCACCGGCAAAATCGGCCTGGTGCTGATGGATGTGCAGATGCCCGGCATGGATGGTTTCGCGGTTGCACGCAGAATGCGTGACGATCCCACTACCCGATTCACGCCGATCATCTTCATCTCGGGCCTGCGCCAGACCGATGATGTGCTCAACCAGGGTTACGCTGCCGGCGCCGTGGACTTCATGACCAAGCCGGTGCACCCGACGATGCTGCTACACAAGGCTCGGGTGCTGCTCGAACACGATCACTACCGACGCGGGCTGTTGCAGACCACGCAACAACTGGAACAGGAGCGTTCTTTCAACGCGTCGATCCTGAACAATACCGCCGAAGGCATCCTGGTGGTGGGCAGCGATGGCCGCATCCGCTTTGCCAATCCGGCGATCACCCGCATGCTCGGTTGTTCCGAGAGTGAATTGCAGGGCAGCGAGTTGATCGCCTGGGTTGAGTCGCCCCATGAGGACACCTGGCAAGACTCGGTATGGCTGGAGTACTTTCACAGTGGCGAAACCCTTCGCCTGCATGACGCCAACCTGCGCAACCGCGAAGGCCAGACGATCCCGGTGGCCTTGTCCTGCTCGCCACTGCTTGAAGAGCAGGACGCCATGACGCTGCTGGCCCTGGACATGTCATCGGTGCGCGAGCTGCATCGCCAGCTCGAAATCATGACGATCACCGATGCCCTGACCGGGCAGCTCAACCGTAGGGGATTCCTGCAGGCGCTGCAGGCCGCCATCGCCCGCAACCAGCGCACCGGCAGGATGAGCGCGTTGCTGTACCTGGACCTGGACGGCTTCAAGCAGATCAATGACAAGTTCGGCCATGACCGCGGCGATGAGGCGCTGCGCTGGGTCAGCGGCCAGTTGAAAGGGTGTCTGAGGCCTTACGACCGACTGGCCAGGATTGGTGGCGATGAGTTCACCATCATTATCGAAGGCATCGACAGCCCGGATGACGCGGCCGCGGTGGCCGACAAGTTGATAGCGCAGGTGGGCGCCGACCATGAGAACTTCCTCCTGGGAGCCAGTATCGGTATCGCCTGCTTGCCCACCAGTGGGACGACGGTGGAAGAGCTGATGCGTGCGGCTGATGGGGCGATGTATGAGGCCAAGCATGGAGGGAAGGGGCAGTATCGGTTTGCGGCGGGTCAGCAGGGTGTTGCCGCAGGTTGTAATTGACTAAACCTTGGTGGTGCCGCGCAGTCACTCTTGCAAGGAGAGCGACAAGGTGAGGGCGCCCATGTTCGGCGCTCACTGCGCCGGGTCTGAAGCAGACTTGTTTTCCTCCGCAACCAATACCTCGATGCTGTAATCCTTCAATGGAATGACCTTGGGCCGACCATTTTCATAAATGGCCAGCCTGGTGCCTGAAGCCGTGATCAGAAAACCTGACGCGATCACTTTTTCACCCTCCTTGACCACATAACAATGCGTTTTCGCCTGTTCTGAAAGGTCGCATCCCTTGGCAAATATCTCCCGCTCACGCTTCAGGGTTTGATCGGCACCGTAATTGCCGATGATCGCGGGCAAGATAATGATAGGAAGGATGATGAGCGGTATCAGCATCAATACCGTCGTGACTGCCGTGGAAAGCACAACAAGGCCACTGGTAAGGGCCACATAACGGTTCCGAGTATATCGCTCGACCGCCAGCTGTACCCGAGTACTGGACTGGAGTTTTTTGATGATTACCAGCTCAAGACTGAACCCCAGGATAATGCCAATGATAGTGAGCCAGACCCACGGATTGCGCACGAACCCGCCCCAACTCCTGAGCGTCTCGATCAGAGCCACATAGGCATAAACGAAATAGTCCCGGGCTTCAGCCTCGAACAGTCCAGGAGGCACGTTCAGGCCACGCAGGTAATCCTGCCAGTAGATCAGTCCGGTGACGTAGGGCGCTGCATAGCCGATGAAGCCAAGAAAAGGCAAAGCGAGTACCCAGGGAAATCGCGCAGCGGTTTTGGCGGCAAAGGCAGGTGCAGTTGCGTCGATCTTTTCTTCAGCGCTCATTGGAGTCCTTTCGCTACGGTCCATGTGTTCATGGGGGTTCCTTGGCAGTGGAGCAATCATATTCGAGCACGGCTGCCGAGTTAAATGGCTTTTTGATATCACTCGCGCTTAGGGTCACAGTTCGGTTGCACCGACTGCATTCCCATGCCTATCATTCACTGTCGTTGCAAATTCAACGACCGGGCTTGGTCGCCCGATCACCTCAATGCGCACAAGCGCCACCATCCGAATGCGGGCGTTTTTTTTCGCCTCGAATTTCGTGTTATGGCGGCTGTGCGCGGGACACCTTCGGGTGTGCTGGGAGTCATTGAGGCCCGGTCGACCAACCTGCGTACAGCTGCCACCCCCTTTGCTTGGTCGCAGAACGTGGCAGCTCCAGACCTCAATGGAGTTTCACATGACCTACCAGCCTCTTACCCCGACCTGCACCAATCACCATATCCTGCTGATCAACTCCCGTGCGTCCGTGCTGGATCTGCATGCCTACGGCAGTGAGCGACTGCGGGCAGGCAAGGACATGATCGACAGCTTGTCCTGCATGAACCTGAGCAAGATTGATGACGAAGACCTGACCCACTTTATCCAGGGCGCGGCGCTGTTGCTGCGTGATGGGTACGATATTTGGAAGGTGATTGAGGTTAGGGCGTTGGAGGCGGATCGGGAGGGGGACTTGCCGGTTGGTATAGCCTGAAGAAACGAGCGCTTGACATTTTCAAGCGCTAACCCGTCCGCTAAACAGCTCGCCCTCATGCATCGAAGCTTTACGGCTGGCGAAGCAAAAAGCATCAGACCCAGGGCAGCAGCAAGCGTGAGCAATCGCTGACCGACGAAAATGCCGGGCTCAACCGCTTGTTGCGCCGACCGATTGAATCCGCCTTGCGACCCCTGATCTGAGTGAAACAGCAGTCCTTGAGGCCTGCTACGCTGTTCATAAGCCATGTCCAACGCCTTGATCACCACGTCAGCGTTTGGTTTATTCGACAGCGCCCAGCCCACAACTCGGCGCGCGTAGAGATCCAGAACAACAGCCAAGTAATGCCATTTCCCTTGCGCCCAGACGTAGGTGATATCACCACACCAGACCTGATTGGGTAGCGGCACTTCAAACTCTCGATTCAAAATGTTCGGAATATCAGGCCGCTCGACCGTCGATTGTTTATACACATGTGATCCAGGTTGTTTGCTGACTAACTTCAGTTCCCGTATCAGACCACGCACCTTGAACCACAAAATTTGCTCGCCGTCTTCCTGCATCATCGACACGATGCTGCGGCTACCGGCGGCTCTTCGGCTTTGCGTAAACAGTTCATTGACCCGACTCCGCAAGCGAAACCGCTCAACGTCCGGAGTTCGGCGTCTGAGGCTGTGGGCGTAGTAACACGAGCGAGTGATGTCAAAGACTGCGCAAAGCCAATCGACTGGCTCCTGGGCGCTTAACTGATCAATCAGCGTGTGCGCTCGTGCTCTTCCGACATCAAGAGCGCGGTAGTTTTTTTAAAATGGATTTCTCCCGCTCAAGGCGAGCAATGCGCGCTTCCAGTTCTTGGATTTTCTGCTGCTCAGGCGTCAGCGCTTTGCTCTGCGGAGTCAAGCCGTTGCGCTCCTGCTGGAGTTGGCTAACCCAGCGACGCAACACGGACTCGACCACCCCAAGCGAGCGGCTGGCTTCGATATGGCTATAGCCTTGATCGAGCACGAGGCCTGCGGCCTCGCGTTTGAACTCAGGGGAAAAGGAACGACGTTCGAGCATTCTCGCCTAAATGGGTGTCCGGTTTCATTAGACCACTACACAAGCGCCGGTTTAAATAGTCATGAAGACTCTGCGGCCATAGCTGTAGGGTAGGGCGCTGCTGTCCTTGCTCAGCCTGATTCTGGATCTCCTGAAGGAGAGTGGCCACACGAGCACGCTCTTTTCGATAATCGGCGTAGAGCGTGGATAGATCGTCCGGTTCCAATCGAAACCGCATCCCGACCATTCCACCAGACCAGGAAAAATTGGGAATCAGATCGCGAATGTGATGGAGCTCACCCTGAGCTGCCTGTATCCACACGTCGAGCGTTGGCAGCCAGTCAGCCCAAGTATTAGTCTCTGGAATTGCAAAGCCATCGGCTGCCTGCTCCCACTCGCGCCCAATAGCGTCAAGCGTGGCTATGTGGCATAGCGTCAAATCCTGCAGTCTGAATGTGGTGGGTTTCACCAAGAATTTGCGTAGAGCCAGTATCGCTGAGGACTTGCCGCTGTTGTTGGCGCCCACCAGGAGTGTTGTCTCGGCGGCCAGGTCAATTCTGACGGACTTCAGCTTGCGAAAATTCGCGATTTCCAGGTGCTGGATACGCATAGATTCATCCTTGAAAAATGGCAGGGCGCGAGAGTACGCCTGCCCGCATCGTTGAACCTTACCTGAGCCGCTGCCAGACGTCCCTTAATCGATACGCCAAGTGATCATACAGCTGCCACCTCATGCGATCTGCTTTATATTCCTGCCCATGCATCTGAAATTGTGGCATATAGCCGCTACAGATATTTCTAGTATGGGGGCGCTGAGCCCACTTACACATGCGTGACGGATGACATCGTCATTGTGCGGTTTGGAAGGCTTGTAATCAGGATCAGGGTAGATGTTTCAATTGATCAGTAGTATCAAACGTAATGGATTGGCGTTGTATTTTGGGTTCATGGCAGGGCGCAAGGTTTTCAACGCGTCGCGGTCAACCGATTTGCCAGGATCTTCCTTCGAGCCGTTGACTCCTGTGTTATTGGAAGATGCCCGTTTCACTCGTTATGAACAGGAACTGCTGGGTGCGCTCCACAACCCGGAGGTACTGAACATCGCGTTGACCGGCAGCTACGGAGCAGGGAAAAGTAGCGTGGTGAAGACCTTCTTCGAACGCAACCCGAAATTCCCACACGCGCTCGTTTCGCTGGCAACATTCAGCCAAGACCCTC
Source organism: Pseudomonas sp. Mn2068 (assembly GCF_049319725.1). Lineage (NCBI taxonomy): Bacteria > Pseudomonadati > Pseudomonadota > Gammaproteobacteria > Pseudomonadales > Pseudomonadaceae > Pseudomonas > Pseudomonas sp. Mn2068. Next base: position 586,370 of record NZ_JBMOUG010000001.1, read on the forward strand.
CGGCCTTAGCCTCCGAGACTGAGTCGAGGAATGAATCGGGAGCTAGTCCCGCTGCCATCGCCGCTGATGCAGGGCAGCCTAAGACAACACCAACCTCCGAACTGATCAATCGGATCGAAGAAACCATTGTTCAGCAGCTGCTGTACGCAGTCCCTGCTGATCGTGTACCGAAAACACGGCTCAAACGGATTATTCAGGCATCTAGTGGAAGTGTTTATGCCAACACGGTGCTGTTCGCTCTGTTGCTCACCAGCCTTTTGCGCCTGAACATACCGAGACTAGAAAAACAGAAAAATTTAGATCTCGTCTGGTTGATCCAGAAACTTCAAATTGTGCCCGATTGGGTTGCAGCACTGTTTGCGGTTGGTAGCGCCGTGTACCTAGCGTACCGGGGGCTCAGGTTTCTTTCCATGTTCAGCATCGATGGGCTCACGCTCAAAGGAGGAAAGCTTGAGGCTACCCACCACGGGTCGGTGCTCCACAAGAACGTCGACGAAATTATTTACTGCTTCGAACGCAGCAACGTCAGAGTGGTTGTCATTGAGGACTTGGATCGATTCGACATCCAGGACATTTTCTTCCGGCTGCGGGAAATCAATTTCATCATCCAGCAATCCCCTCAAATCAAACGCCCTGTGCATTTCATCTATGCCATCCGCGACGAGCTCTTCACCGTCACAGATAAGACCAAATTCTTCGATCTGATCATCCCTGTGATCCCGGTAGTGAACTCGGAAAACTCCCGAGAAAAGCTCACGCAACTGATGGGTGAGAGGAAGCTGGGTGGCGCATCTTTGGGCGCACGTTTAGAGCCTGCTCTTGTGGAAACCGTCTGCTACTACATTGACGAAATGAGGTTGATCAAGAACATCGTCAATGAGTTCGACATCTATTCCAATCTCTTGGCCAGAGATGGCCTGCTGCTCAATCCGAACAAGCTTTTCGCTATCGTCGTGCTGAGAAACCTGCACCCTGACGCATACATTCATCTGATCAAGCGCAGGGGCGCTATCTACGGTGTGCTCACTGGATTCCCAGACTGGGTCAGGCGGGAGGTGCATGTCCTGCAGGAGCAAGCAAATGTGTTACGTAAGCAAGTGGAACAGTGCGAGAGTGAGGTCGCTACGAGCATGGAGCACTTGCGTGCCTGTGTCTGGTACGAGACTTTGCGGCATGGGGAGATCCCGAACGCCAACGTGATCGATATTGGAGGCTCGAAAAGATTCACGCTTCTCCAGTTCGTCACAGATAGCGTCTTTGAGCAGTACTCACAGTCTGTTCGAGTGACACCTCAGCTCAGGTCTCAATACGAGCATGCGTCGGGGAAGGCAGTGGATACAGCGAAAGTGTTGAAGGCGGTTGGATATGAGGTGCGTTCTGAACGTTTGGACACTTGGGTCGAAGCTGTTGAAACCGAACACGTTGGCTTGTACAAGCAGATTACTCGTCTTGAGAAAATGACATTTAGAGACGCTGCCCGTAATTCCTACGGAGCAGAAATCGCGAAAGCGTTGGTGGGCTTGGAGGTTGTCACCTACCTCATGCGTCGGGGATACCTCGACACAGATTATGTGGATTACCTCGGGTATTTCTACGAAGGCTCCCTAACACAAGCCGATAAGAATTTTATCCTTGCTCTCGGTCGTGGCGAAACGCTAGATGTCGCCACATCCTTGAACAACCCAGACCGAGTTGTGAGCAAGCTTGACCGTGACTCTCTCGATGAGGGAAGGGGCATTGTCGCGGAGCTGATCTCAGCCTTGGTTAACCATAGTGATAATGAAACCGCTGAGCTGGCCGCGAGCAAGCTGGAGCTTGTTCTGAAAAGTGGCCACCAACACATAGATCGTATGGCAGAAGCGATTCTGTTGTTGCTCCATGGGCGCTTTGTCTCTCAAGTCATTCAGGCCATTTACTCCACCGACCATAACCTTCTCCTTAAACTGCTCAATGCTGATCGGTTCAAGCTCCACGACGCCAAGCACCGGTATATCTGCGCCATCCTGGAACACTTGACGTTTGAGCAGTTAGACGGAATGAGGGATCGTAAAGGCATCCTTCTGAAGGCTATCAATGGGCTGACTGACGTTTCGACGGTTATGCCGGCATTGGCTGCCAATCACGGTGGTTGGGAGTGGCTTCGCAAGAAGCCAGCTCAATTTGATAGCCTTGATAAGGCGACTTCAGCGCAGGATCTAAAGGCCCTCGTGGCATGGGGGTGCCTGAAGCTGTCGCTGCCAATGCTACGCTTGCTCTGGGAAGCGTCTCAACCCGACGCCCAGCCGGATGACTTGCTTAGTTATGAGCGCCTCACCGCTCTAGATATCCCGTGGTTTGAAGATAACCTGGCTGATCCAAAAGCCCTGGTTACTGAGCTTCTTAGTCAAGATGGTGCTATCCCCGAGAGCAGTGAATCGCTGACTAAACTGGTAGGGTTGGTTGGTTCGGATCCAGAGTTGACCGAGAAACTGTTGGATCGAACCGAGTGCTACATCGCAGACATCAATGACTTTCCCCGATCCCTTTGGCAGCGGATTTTGGCGGATGATCGGGTAAGGCCTGTTGGGCGTGCAGTGTGGACTGTCTTCTCCATAATCCTCAATGCTCCTTCCACTGATGCTGATTCGGACGAAGTAAAGGAGCTTTTCGGTGAAGCCTTCTGTTCGTTCGTAACGACGCATGCGGGCGTCCTTTCTCAAGAACTATGGGCTGTCGAGTCTAAGCATCACCAAGACCTGCAGGTTTATCTTCTTCGTTCGGATATAAGCAAGGAGACGATCTGTGCGCTTTTTGCGGGGATTGTTCTCAATCCCGCCGTGGTGCTGGGCACCGACGTCATGCAAAAACGTTCATCGATGTTTGCCCTCGAAGACTTCGTGCCCTATACGCCTGAAATTCGAGAAGCATTCAGAGCTCAAGCTCCAGGCATGGAGCCTTCGTATGTCAGTAGGCGATGGGATGTTGCGCGCAAAGACCTCGACCTCAGTGCCTTGCCAATTAACCTGGTTTGCGGCCTCACACGTTTAGGGAAGGGCTCTGTCCAAGACGACCTGAGGATGTGGCAGGCCATATCAGTCGAGGTGCTGACGGGCGCGAAGGGGGCAGTGGTCGAGCTCGCAAGGGTATGCCGCCGCGCCAACGCAGCGGGCGCGAGTTTCCCTGACGCCTATCTACCGGTCATCCAAAAGGCTGTTCAAGATGGAGCGCTAACAAGGGAGCACCGAATTGAGATGTGCATCCAGGCGCTGACGCTCAATTGCACGCGTGACGATATAGCAGGTGGCCTATGGTTGTTGGGCGATGAGTATGTGAAGCTGACCCAGAAGACTCGTGCCGATCTGCCCGTATCGGACGGAGACCGGCGCCTTATTGATTCGCTCGCTCGCCGAGGGTTTGTTGGCAAAATCAAGCCTGAGGACAAACGTATCGTTGCCTATCGCAAGGGGATGTTTCCAAAGCAGGTATAGGCCGCAATATGAGGCCTCTTAGCTGCAGACCCGATTCGTCCTATATAGGAATTCGTCCCCGGGGATAGCTTTAAACCGGTAATTCTCAGATAGTCTTGTTGGCTTTGTAGCTTAAAACACACTAGGGAAATGGCCGTCTTTGAGCGGTCATTAACAGATTGGAGCTCACCGAAGCCCAGCGAAATGGATTCATCAGCGGCGAAATCTAGATCGTCAAGTGCCGTAGGCATGTTGTTGCGTTTGCGGATGACGCCAAACAGGTCGCGGTCGCGCTTCAGGAAATTGTCGAGTGAGTCTCGGTAACTGGCAGTCGGCGCTCATGGCGAATAAAGCTTATCGGAGATTATGCCGTCGGCCAGGCATTGTGGGAAAAACATGGGCTAATGATCGTTTTCAAATAGCCGTCGCACCGCAGACACCAAGTTTTAACGGGCCTAAGAGATAGGCCAGAAGGAAAGATTTTGACGATAAAAAATAGCGATGATGAGCCGAGAAAAGATGTGAAAACAGTTGAGGGAGTTCACGGAACCTGTGCGCTTTGCGATGAAAAAAATGTCTCACTTAAGGAGTCACACAGCATCCCTAAATTTGCATATGACTGGCTTAAAAAGACTTCAGCCACTCAGTTCATAAGGGACACTAGAGACGTTAATATCCGACATCAAGACGGGCCAAAAACACATCTTTTGTGCGGAGAGTGCGAAGGAAAACTTTCAGCCTGGGAGAAAAAACTTGCTGAGGGTGTATTTAAAAAAATTGCAAATTACCAGAAACAAAGCCAAGTCGTGGTGATTAGTGATGAAATAAAGCTAGCGGTACTGTCTATTTTCTGGCGGGCACTGCTCACTACTAATGGCGATGACAATGATCGGACTTATGAAGACAAAGTTGTAGTGAGTGAATTCCTGAAAACAGCTAAAAAGGAAATTTTGAATAGTCAGTGCGGTGCGACGATTTACTTTTCCCCCTTCTACGGAGAGCCTCCATATTACGGCCTCCCAATAGAATACTCTTACGAGCTTGAACGCTCAATTGGATCTCAGGACATCCGATTTGGCGACAATCCTCATCGGTATTTCGCAGTTTTTAAACTCCCTTTCATGTACTTTTATATCTTGAGCCCTGGATGGGCGCATAAAGAAACTAGCAAAGCGACAAAACTTGAGGTCGGTGAGATGCAGGTCGACAAGATTAAAGACATTCCAGATGTATTAAAGCTCTACATCAAACGTGGGCATGAGGAATTTCTAAAATCAAAAGCCTCAATGGACGCGATAAGCCAGGAGCAAATTCGACGGGATGTCCAAAAAAACAGCGGGAAAATCACAGGGTCGGAAAAATCACTGCGCCGATCTGGGCAATAGCATCCGCCGATACCCTTACCATGCCGTCAGGGACGCGGGTCATGCACGACCAGGCGTGGGGCGATCTACGACGCGTGGCAAGACGTACTAGTCCCGTTGCTCGATTGTATAGGATTGCCCAAATCAATAAAAACAGGCCGCTGTAACAACGCAAGGCGGTTTGGTGATCTGCGTATGGGGCTCTGGGCTGTTCAGATTTTGTTTTGGCTGGCGTTCCGGTCTTCACGCGACGTCTGCCTTATCCTCTGTCGCGCATCCCTACGCCACGAACAGACAGACTACGTTCCTGATCATGTGAGTGATAGTAGACGGTCTGCGTAGTACTGAGGCTGCTATGACGTAAGTCCATCTGCAGATCCTTGGGGTTACGGGGGGGGGCGGGGATATCGGAGGATCTCAGCAGCTTCGGTTTACGTGTCTCTATCGATATTGGCTTAGGCGTCGAGCAGTGCGCAGGAGGCCTCTGTTTTCGTGGATTTTCCACTGGTTTCGTCTTGGGCAACGGCAGTGCGGAATGTCCACTTAACTCCTCAAAAGCCCTGGAGCCCTTGTACTGCAAGGGTTTCGAGGTGGCCAATGACGCACCCACTGAAAAATCATTCCACTGATTTCTCCTTGGGTGCGAGAGCTATTCCATTTAAACGGAACTTTATAAAAACCATATAAATCAAATACTTGCGTAATTTTGCGTCACAGAGATTCCCACTCGTTTCGTCAAAAAGTCGCGTCTAACCAGCATGTCGAACGAGCTGAAGCCCAGCAGAATCAAGGGTTAGTATGAAAAGAGGGGGTTTTCCACTCAAATCGCGACTGGCGCAGCGGCTTTGTCGAATCAGTGGCTTAGACAGCTCATGAACATCTATGACATGATCTGTAATTTAACATAATATACATTATGCGTAGTCACAGATACCCACACACCAGCCACCCCAGGCAGGATTTCAAGCCTGGTCACCCCTTATGGACAACCATGCTGCGCCCAGCCTCAATGTGCTGTTCATTCGCCCGAGCTTGAACTGGATGCATCTTCATCCGACCCCGAGTCATCGTCATCGAAATCCTGCTCGATCGCATTGTCTGGTTTTTCCCACACCGGGAGTCGGCACTGCACGGTGCTACGGTTGGTACAAGACGAACCCAGGTCGGTCAGCGTCCAGCGCAACCGTCCGTTCTTTCCCTGGTTCCCGGTCATGACGCTGAGCGTGTCATTCACGGCCTGATCCACAGGAACTACCGTGATCTCAACCTTGCCAGCCCATCTCCAGTTGATCTGACCGATGGCGACCCAGATTCCACCTTTGGGGCGATACATCAGGAACATCGAGTAAAGTTCGTCCGCGCTGGCTGTGGTGAAATATGGCTCCCTCGTTATCCCGCCAGCATGAAACTGCCCACGACGCCCCAGCTTCGACCCTGGGGAGTCTTCGGTCTGCAGATTGATCTGGCCGGCGACTGCCGGCTGTTCGCCATAATCCGTACCACCGCATGTGTGCCTGTAACAAAGCGCCTGGTCCAACGCGGGCTTGTCGTATTCGTAGATTTCGCTTTCACCGGTCGCTGCATTGTTCTTCCGCCGGTTGGCTTCGAATGTCTGCAACATTTTGATTTCCCCATCGAAAGCAACCGGGGCGCCACCAAAGTTAATCCTGGCTTTGAACGCTATGCCGGGTTTCCCGATGCCGTTTCCAAGTTCGAACTGAAGCGTATCCTCGTCTCTGTCGTCAGCTCTTCCTCCCACTGAACTCACGCTCAGCGTGGTTGAGCCGATGACGGCACGCATTCTCACATCAGGTTCATGAACCCAGTAGACCAGAGACACCGTCTCGTTTTGGCCGGCGATGCGAACATACAAGGTAACGGCCACGCGCCCGCTGTTACTCCAGAAGAACGACAATACCTGCTCGCCTTCTTGTGGCGCGCTTTCATGGTCGGCCTGGACGATGGTGGCGTCGTCCCTTGTCTGTCTATAGTCCTTTACGCATACCGCCGAACCCGCTCGGTCCTGGGGCGAAAAGACAACCTGTACCCTGGATACGGTTCCTGCCGTCGAAGAAAACGTCAGGCGTTCGCGAGCACCGATCTTTGCATGCTGAACTTCACCGATATCAATTACCTGAGAGTCACGCATAATCGATATAGTCATGGATACGTCCCTATAGCCGCCAGCAAGTTGAAAATATCGCTTGTGGGATATGAGGTTAGTATCGAAGCAATGCCACTTAAAACTCACTCGCAAAATAACTCAACTAAATGTCTATTTAGTTGAGTTAATATATTAGATAAAGCTCAGGCCAAGAGCCCTCACTATCACGTGCTACTCCATGAGCTGGCGCCCGCTTTCGCATTGTGGGTCAGGTTGCCAGTCGATAGGTCGACTGCACCAGGCCCGAGGCAAAATAGCGACTGGAGACCAACTGCAGGTCGATATCCTGCCGAAGGCTACCGAACAATGGCCTCCCCGCGCCGATCAGGACAGGAACGGTGGTGATCACCATATCCGTAACCAACCCCTCGCGCAGGAACGATTGCACCACTTGTCCGCCATCGACATAGACCCGGCGCACGCCTTGACTCGCCAGTTCCTTCATCGCGGCCCTGGGGGACAGGTTGGAAAAACGCAGCTTGCCCCTGAGCGATTCAGGCACTGGCGAACCGGCCAGCTGTCCAGACAGCACCACCACTGGCCGGTCGTAGAACCATGTGTCTAAGGTCATTACCTTCTCGTAGCTTCCCCGCCCCATCACGATCACGTCCTTGTCGGCGATGAAGTCCGAGTAGCCATGGTCCTCGGTCTGATCATCGCGCGACAAAAGCCAGTCGATATCTCCGTCGGGCCGAGCAATGAAACCATCCAGGCTGGTGGCGATGAAAACATGTGCGGTGATCATCAGGTTCTCCTTGGGAAAGCGTCGTGGTTCGACACGTGATGATAAACGGAACAAGGCCCGCAAAAGACTTTCTTCGATGACATAAACCCTCCCGCCAGGCAGTTTTCCGCTGATCCAAACCTGTAGAAATGCTCTGTCCCAGCCCTCTTCCCCCCCCTCACAAACAAATCACAACCAGCTGATTTCAAAGGATTTACAAGAAACTCCAGGACATCGCCAGGGGATCAATACGCGAGTCCGCATGGATTACAACTTTGTCATTGTTCTGTTCGTCGTCTGTTTGAGTTGCCTTGTTACCTTGAACCCACTGCCAGACAACAGGCAGCCCACTTCAGACAGAGAGATATCGCCATGAAACTGTTCCTGCTCGGATTCGCCGCCCTCCTCGCCACCGGTTCGGCCTTCGCCGGTACCACCGACGCTGCCCCGGTCATTCATGACAAGACCGGCTTCTATGTCGACCTGGACGTGGCGAAAGTCATCTCCACCACGGACCTCTCGGACCAGTGCGGCGTGATTCCGGCGCGTCTCGATTACCTCGATCATCAAGGTCGGGAACATGTGCTGGACTATCAGGTGCAAGGTCACTGCTCGAACGAAAACTGATTGGCCGCCTGATGAACATCAGAGAGCAGTTGAGACGCAATCGAGCCGATGATCGGGCTACACTTGCGCCACCTGCTCAAGGCCATCCGGTCCGCCTTTCACGGATCGGGCACCCGCAAAGAACCTAGGTAATCCCCATGAACATCCTTGTAGTGGAAGACGAGCCCAAGGCGGGCAACTACTTGCTCAATGGCCTGCAAGAGCAAGGGTATTCCGTCAGCCTGGCCCGCGATGGCGTCGATGGGCTGCACCAGGCCCTGGAAACGTCCTTCGATGTCATCGTGCTGGATGTGATGATGCCGAAGATGGACGGCTGGGAAGTCCTGCGCCGCCTGCGCAAGGAAGCCGACACGCCGGTGCTGTTCCTGACCGCGCGGGATGATATCGCCGACCGTATCAAGGGCCTGGAACTGGGGGCCGATGACTATCTGATCAAGCCGTTTTCCTTCGCCGAACTGGTCGCACGCCTGCGTACCCTGACCCGTCGGGGGCCGACTCGCGAAGAAGAGCAACTGCAGATCGACGACCTGCAGATCGATGTGATCAAGCGCCGCGTCACCCGCGCCGGCGTGCGGGTGACACTGACCAACAAGGAATTTGCCCTGCTGCATCTCTTCGCCACGCATGAAGGTCAGGTGCTGTCGCGTTCGTTGATCGCCTCCAGGGTCTGGGACATGAACTTCGACAGCGACACCAACGTGGTGGACGTGGCCGTGCGCCGCCTGCGCCTGAAAATCGACGACCCTTTCCAGGTCAAGCTGATCCACAGTGTGCGTGGCATCGGCTACCGCTTTGATACGCAACCATGAGCCGACGCCATTACTCCCTGACGCTGCGCCTGGCCCTGGTGTTTGTCCTGCTGGCCTTTGCCGTGCTGGCAACCACCGGCGTAGCCCTGTACCGCGAACTCGAGCGCGAACTGATACGCCGCGACGACTCGACCCTGGTCTATCGCATCGACCAGTTGCGCAACTTTCTCAACGACAGCAACACGCTGGAGCTGATCAGGACCAAGCCCGTGCTGTTCCAGAACATGCTGGGCAACCGCGAGTCCGTGCTGATGATCGGCGAATCGGGGCAAGAACCCCTGCTGGAGGTCAACCCCGCGGATATCGAGATTCCCGATCTCGCGCCAGTGACCATCAACCATTCCCTGGCGTTGACCGATGTCCAGCATCTGCCCGGCGTGAACGGCGCACCCTTCTCCGCCATCTCCGCGAACATTGATTCGGGCAAGCTGAAGGTGACCATTGGCCGGCTGATGACCGAACGCACGGCCGTGCTCGCCAGCTATCGCCTGAGCGTCTACGTGCTGGCCAGCCTCGCGGCGATCGTCCTGGCACTGATCGGCTATGTGGTGGTGCACCGTGGCCTCTTGCCCCTCAGGCGCCTGGCGCATCATGCCCATGGTATCGGCATCGGCAACCTGACCGAACGCCTGGACGGCCAGGGTGCGCCCAAGGAGTTGCTGCCGATGATCGACTCTTTCAACACCATGCTCGAGCGCCTGGCCACGGGCTTTGCACAACTGAGCCAGGTTTCCACCGACATGGCCCACGAACTGCGCACGCCGATCAACAACCTGCTGGGGGAAACCCAGGTCGCCATGCAGCAGAACCGCAGCGTCGAACACTACCAGCAGTTGCTCGCCTCCAATGTCGAAGAGCTCGAACGCCTGGCACGCATGCTCGACAACATGCTGTTCCTCGCGCGTACCGACCCGGGCAGCGCCCGTGACCAGCGCCAGGAACTGAATGCCGCCGACGAGCTGGAGCGCGTGGCCGATTACTTTGAAGGGCTGGCGGCGGATGCCGATATCAGCATCCGCGCCGAGGGCGAAGGCCTGATCTGGGCCGAGCCGATGCTGTTGCGCCGGGCCCTGGCCAACCTGTGCGCCAATGCGATCAAGTACGGCGCTGCCGATTCCGAGCTGTTGATCCAGGCCGTACCGTCCGCGGACGGCATCAAGCTGCGTGTGCGCAACCAGGGGCCGACCATCCCGGCGGAACACCTGCCGAGACTGTTCGAACGCTTCTACCGGGTGGATCAGTCACGCGAACGCTCGGCCCAGTCCAACGGCCTGGGGCTTTCGATCGTGGCGACCATCATGCAGTTGCACAGCGGTCGCTACAGCGTCACCAGCGAAAACGGCGTGACCTGCTTCGAGCTGTTTTTCCCCCGGCGGGAACAGTGAGCACTCATGAAACTAAAACCACGGGCGACAAGTCATTAGCACTGCCGAGGTTGATGCCATTCCGGTGACCTCCAGTAGTGAGATAGCTGCCCGTGGTCACTCGACGTCATGATTTTTCCCTGGACGGCCTGAACTTCTTTCTCGCCGATGTCCGCGACGGGCTCGGCCCCTACCTGGCGATCTACCTGCTAGCGGTTCACCATTGGGAGCCCGCCAGCATCGGCCTGGTCATGACCCTCGCAGGGATCGCCGCACTCGTCACCCAGACACCCGCCGGGGCGCTGATCGACAGGACACGCCGCAAACGGGCGATTATCGCGATGGCGGCGTTACTGGTGACGGGCAGTTGCCTGCTGCTGCCGTTCGTGACTTCATTCGCGCTCGTGGCCCTGACCCAGATCATCAGCGCCGTCGCCGCGTCGGTCTTCGCCCCCGCCATAGCCGCCATCTCGCTGGGTATCACCGGTCCCCGGGCCTTCACCCGTCGAACCGGGCGCAATGAAACCTTCAACCACGCCGGCAATGCCTGCGCTGCGCTGCTGGCCGGCGGATTTGCCTATCTGTTCGGCCCGGTCGCGGTGTTCTACCTGATGGCGACCATGGCCCTCGGCAGTGTGATCGCCATCGCTTGCGTCCCGGAAAAGGCGATTGACCACGATCTCGCACGGGGCTTCGACCCGGGCGACGCCGTGCAGGGCAAGGTCCCCTCGGGCTGGTCGGTGTTGCTCACCAACCAGCCGCTGCTGGTATTCGCCGTATGCTGCGCGTTGTTCCATCTGGCGAATGCCGCGATGCTGACGCTGGTGAGCCAGCAACTGGCCCAGGTCAACCTGCAGATGGCGACGCCACTGACCTCCGCCTGCATTGTCGCGGCACAGGTGGTGATGATTCCCGCCGCGCTGCTGGTCGGGGCCAAGGCCGACCTGTGGGGGCGCAAACCCTTGCTCCTGGCGGGTTTCCTGATCCTGCCGCTGCGGGGGGTACTCTATACCCTGTCCAGCGATCCCTATTGGCTGGTCGCCGTGCAGATGCTCGACGGTGTCGGCGCGGGCATTTTCGGCGCGCTGTTCCCCGTGGTGGTCAAGGACCTCACCCACGGCACCGGACACTTCAATATCAGTCTCGGCGCCCTCTCCACCGTGTTCGGCCTGGGGGCGGCATTGAGCAATGGCCTGGCGGGGCTGGTGGTTCAGCAGGCCGGCTACAGCGCGGCGTTTCTGACCCTTGCAGGCATTGCCGCCGCGGCTTTGGTCCTGCTACTGGTGGCCATGCCCGAGACCCTGGCGCCTGCCGGTGGCAACCCGACGCCAGGCGTCGCCGTCACTCCAAGCCCTGGGTGATCTGGGAAATAAAGCGGCGAATCCACTCATGTTGCGGTTTTTCCTGCTTGGCGATATCCCAGACCATGAAGCATCTGAACGAGGGCACCGCCAGGGGAACCGGGCACAGGGTCAACGCCATGTGCTGGGAAAAGGTCCGGGCCGCGAAGGTCGGGATCGTCGCCACCACGTCGCTGCTCAACAGGGTGGTGAGTGCCCCCGCGAAATGGGTAAAGGACGCGGTCACTTTGCGCGTATGCCCCGCTTTCTCGAAAAGATCATCGATAAAACCACGCCGCCCATCGAAGCAGATCCGCACATGCTCGGCGGCAAAGTAGTCCTCCAGGCTCAACGGCTCCGCTTCTCCGGCTCCCGGCCGGTACAGGCAGGAATAGGACGACGAGAACAATACCTGTGAGGAGTAGTTCGTACTGAAATCCTTCGGCTCGCTGCAAATGACCAGGTCCATCGCCGGATCATGCAGGGCGTTTTTCCAGAGCGAGCTGTTGGTCTGGTGAAACGCAAAGCGGATGCCCAGGCGCTCACGGGACACCGCCTCCACCAGCCTGGGCGCCAGAAATGCCTCCAGGTCGTCGGACATGGCCAGGTTGAAAACGTAGTGCGACTCCTGGGGCGAGAACGCTGCGTCCGCCCCCAGCAGCGCCGACACCGTTGACAGGGCCTCCGCAATCATCGGTGCGATTTCCAACGCCCTGCGGGTCGGCTGCATGCCGGAGCTTGTCCTTACGAACAATTCGTCCCCGAACTGCTCGCGAAGTCGGCGCAAGGCCGAGCTGACCGCGCCCTGCGTCACGTGAAGCACCGCCGAGGCCCGCGTCGCGCTGCGCTCCGTCATCAGACAATGGAATGTCAGCAGCAGATTCAGATCGGTGCGCGAGATATTACGTACGTTAATCCTGCTCATATTTTCTAATCGTTTGCCCCAGGTACCGAGCCATTTCTAGGATGCCGCCACAAGAACACAAAACCAACCCAAGGGGCAGCCTTATGAGCGTGGCACAGGATTCACCAAAAAGGGGATTTACCCCTTCCCGGACAGCGCATGTCGACATGCGTAAACGAGCCGTCGCGGTGGGCATCGGCAACTTCATGGAATGGTTCGACTTCGCGATCTACGGTTATTTCGCCGCGGTGATCGGCGCGCTGTTTTTTCCGTCCGCCGTTGCCGGGGTCTCCCTGCTGTCATCGCTGGCAGTATTTGCCGTCGGTTTTCTCTCTCGTCCCCTCGGCGCCCTGGTCCTGGGGCCCCTGGGCGACAGGCTCGGTCGCCGGGCGGTGCTGATCGTGACCGTTTTCGGAATGGGTGTCTGCACCACGCTGATCGGCTTGCTGCCGACCTATGACGCCATCGGCATAGCCGCCCCTATCTTGCTGATCGTCCTGCGCTTCATCCAGGGGATGATGGTTGGCGGCGAATGGTCAAGCGCGGGGATCTACATCGTCGAGAGCGCCGCGCCCAATCGCCGGGCCACTGCGGCCAGCGTCATCACCGGAACCGCCGGACTCGCCTTTCTGTTCGGCACCTTCACCGCCGCCCTGTTGTCATCGGGCCTGAGCGACGATCAATTGACCGCCTGGGGCTGGCGAATTCCCTTTGTCGCCTCCATCGTCATGACGGGCGTGGCCGTCTTCATTCGGCGCAAGCTCGGGGATACTCCCGTTTACGAAGAACTGGTGAAGCAGCGGGAGTCCATGACCCTGGCCGAGCCACTTCCCGCCGCCAAACGCCGGGCATTCATCACCACCTTCGCGTTCTCGGCGCTGTTTGGCGTGTCGCTCTACTACTTCATCACCTACGCAAACAATCACCTGGTCACCGCGGTGGGCTTGCCCAAGAGCAAGGCCCTGTGGCTGTGCAGCATTGCACTGGTGGTCTACTGCATCGTCAATCCGCTGATCGGACGCCTGAGCGATGCGATTGGTCGCCGCCCATTGTTGCTGTTCGCGGCAGCCGCGCTGACCGTCATGGCCTATCCGATCTTCTGGATGCTCAACAGCGGCAACACCACCCTGATTATCGCCGCCCTGCTCATCTTCGGCGTGCTGGTCGCCATTACCGCGGTCATGGACGTTGTGCTGCTGGTGGAAGTATTCCCGGCGTCGATTCGCTCCACCGGCGCAGCACTGGGCCATAACCTCGCCCTGGCCACGCTGGCAGGCCCCGGGCCGTTTATTGCCGCCGCACTGATCAAGGCCACCGGCGACACCAATATCCCGGCACTGTACCTGGCAGGGGTGTCTGCAATCTGCTTCGTGGTGCTGCTGAGCATTCTTCCGGAAACCAAAGACAACAACATTTCCCAATACTAAGGAGAGCATATGACTCGTGTAGCGGTAATTCAGGCCTCTTCCATTCCTTTCGCCCCGGTGGCCAGCGTTGAGAAGGCCTGTGACATATTGCATCGCGTGGCCCGAGAGGGCGCGCAACTGGCGGTGTTTCCCGAGGCGTTTATCGGTGGCTACCCCAAGGGGCAGAGCTTTGGCAGCGTCGTAGGCAACCGCAGTTCCGAAGGGCGGGATCTGTATAACGAGTACTTCGAAGGCGCGGTGGCGCTGGACGGGCCGGAACTGGCGGTACTGTCGAACTGTGCCGATGAATTGAACATCATCGTGGTCATGGGAATCATCGAGCGTCATGGACGAACGCTCTATTGCACCGCGGTCACGTTCGTCCCCGGCAAAGGCATCGCCGGTTATCACCGCAAGCTGATGCCCACGGGCCAGGAAAGAATCATCTGGGGCTTTGGCGACGGTTCGACAATCGAGGCGGTCCCCACCGACATCGGCGTCATCGGCAGTGTGATCTGCTGGGAAAACTACATGCCCGCCTTCCGCCAGGCCATGTACGCCCAGGGCGTGCAACTCTACTGCGCGCCGACCGCCGACGATCGCAAGAGCTGGGCCAGTTCGATGATCCATATCGCGCTCGAAGGCAGGACCTTTGTCCTGTCCGCCTGCCAGGCCATCAAGCTGGAAGACTACCCGCAAAGCTACCAACAGGCTTTCGACCTGGACGTCCATCCCGGCGACTACATCATGCATGGCGGCAGCATGATCATCAGTCCCATGGGTGAGGTACTGGCCGGCCCCGTGCATGATTGCGAAACGGAAATCTATGCCGACCTCGACCTGGCGGCGCTCAACAGGTCCAACCTGGACTTCGATGCCTGCGGACACTATTCGCGCCCGGACATCTTTGAAGTGAACGTGAACACCCGGGCAATGAACCCCGTGAACTTCAACCAGGGTCGCGGGACACGCCCTTGATCGGTGGCCCCTGACGTTTTCCCAGGCAATAAAAAACCGGCTTCATCCGCCGGTTTTTTACGGGTTGGTTGCCCGGTGAATATCGTCGACGAGCGTCAACAACAGCGGGTCTGTCCCTTCCCTCCCCCGTACCGCGCCTCCTGGCGCTCGCGGAAAAACGCCTCGTAGCTCATCAGCGGCTTGTCCGGGTGCCTGCTCTGCATGTGCTCGACGTAGGTGTCGTAGTCCGGCATGCCGACCATCAGCCGCGCGGCCTGGCCGAGGTATTTGCCGAGACGGCTCAGGTCATTGAACATGGCCGTACTCCTCTATCAAGCCTGCCATTACAGAGCATCAGGCAGCGCCTGGAACGGAGCTTCCTTGTCCGTACGTTCCTTGGTGCCCCAGGCGGCGATGCCGACCTTGAGGGCAAAGAACAGGATGCTGAACACCACCAGCAGGAACAGCGCGGTCAGCGTGGCGTTGGTGTAGGCGTTGTAGATCACGTGCTGCATCTGTGTGATGTCCTTGGCCGGGGCAATCACTTGTCCGGCGTCCAGCGCGACACTGTATTTCTTCGCCAGGGCGAGGAAACCGATGGCCGGGCTCGGGTCGAACAGCTTGATAAAGCCCGCGGTGGTGGTGCAGATCAGCAGCCATACCGCCGGCAGCAAGGTCACCCAGATGTAGCGCTGGCGCTTCATCTTGATCAGTACGACGGTCGCCAGCATCAGCGCAATCCCGGCCAGCATCTGGTTGGAGATGCCGAACAGCGGCCACAGGGTGTTGATGCCGCCCAGCGGATCGATTACGCCCTGGTACAGCAGGTAGCCCCACATGGCCACGCAACCGGCGGTGGCGATCAGGTTGGCGGTCCAGGATTCGGTGCGCTTGAGCGATGGCACGAAGGAACCCAGCAGGTCCTGCAGCATGAAGCGACCGGCACGGGTGCCCGCATCGACGGCCGTCAGGATGAACAGGGCTTCGAACAGGATCGCGAAGTGGTACCAGAACGCCATGGTGTTTTCACCCGGCAGGACATGGTGGAGGATCTGCGCGATACCCACAGCCAGGGTTGGCGCGCCGCCGGCACGGGCGAGGATGGTGGTTTCACCGATGTCCTTGGCCACCGCCTGGAGCGCGTCCGGGGTAATGGCAAAGCCCCAGCTGCTGACGGTCTGGGCCACCGAGACCGCGTCGCTGCCGACCAGGGCGGCCGGGCTGTTCATGGCGAAATAGACACCCGGTTCGATCACCGAGGCGGCAACGATCGCCATGATCGCCACGAAGGACTCGGTCAGCATGCCGCCGTAGCCGATATAACGGGCATGGCCTTCACTGGCCAGCAGCTTGGGGGTGGTGCCGGAGGCAATCAGGGCGTGGAAACCGGACACCGCGCCACAGGCGATGGTGATGAACAGGAACGGGAACAGGCCGCCTTTCCAGACCGGGCCGGTGCCGTCGGTGAACTGGGTCAGCGCGGGCATTTTCAGCTCGGGCATGGTGATCAGGATGCCGATCGCCAGGGCCACGATGGTGCCGATCTTGAGGAACGTCGACAGGTAGTCCCGTGGCGCCAGGATCAGCCACACCGGCAGCACCGCGGCGACGAAACCGTAGCCGATGAGCATCCAGGTGATCTGGATACCGGTGAAGGTAAACACCTTGGCCCAGGCCGGATCGGCCGCGATCAGCCCGCCGACCCAGATCGAACCCAGCAACAGGGCCACGCCCACCAGGGAAATTTCGCCGATGCGCCCCGGACGGATATAGCGCATGTAGACGCCCATGAACATCGCGATCGGGATGGTCGCCATCACCGTGAAGGTGC
Source organism: Pseudomonas sp. Mn2068 (assembly GCF_049319725.1). Lineage (NCBI taxonomy): Bacteria > Pseudomonadati > Pseudomonadota > Gammaproteobacteria > Pseudomonadales > Pseudomonadaceae > Pseudomonas > Pseudomonas sp. Mn2068. Next base: position 603,306 of record NZ_JBMOUG010000001.1, read on the forward strand.
CCCACGGACTCTCGGCCAGGGCCTTGACCACGATCAGCGCCAGCACCGCGAGGATGATGATCATGATCAGGAAGCAGCCGAACAGGGCGATGGTCCCGGGAATGCGGCCCATTTCCTCACGGACCATATCGCCCAGGGAGCGGCCGTTGCGCCGCGTGGACATGAACAGCACCATGAAGTCCTGGACCGCGCCGGCCAGCACCACCCCGGCAATCAGCCAGAGCGTACCGGGCAGGTAGCCCATCTGCGCCGCCAGTACCGGGCCGACCAGCGGGCCTGCACCAGCAATCGCGGCGAAGTGGTGACCGAAGAGTACGTGCTTGTTGGTCGGCACGAAGTCCAGACCATCATTGTTGAGCACGGCAGGCGTGGCCCGATGAACATCGAGCTGCATCACCTTGTCGGCGATGAACAGGCTGTAGTAACGGTATGCGACGAGGTAGATAGCGACTGCGGCGACTACGATCCAGAGGGCGTTGATGGCTTCGCCGCGGCGCAGGGCCACGACACTCAGCGCAAACGCTCCCAGGACAGCCACGGCAAACCAGGCGAGGTGTTTAGCCAGACGGGTCATTGCGTGTCTCCTGCCGACAGTCGGTGACTGCGGCGGTAATTTTTTATAATTGTGTCCGCGGTGCGGAGCTGGCCCAATATCCGCGTGTGCCGTCCACAAATAAATCCGCAGGACTACGTACGCACGCTCTACGTAGTACTACTTAGGTTGACTCCAGGAGCAGAAATGCAGCTCAAGCACAAAATCGTCGCCCTCGGGATCCTGCCGCTGGTGCTGGCGATCGCCGTTATCTGCGGGCTGGTGATTTCCCTGAACCGGCAACTGGGCGACCAGCAGGCGCAACTGATCGAAGACAGCATCCTGGCCAGCAAGCGCGCCGAGTTGAAGAACTACGTGGCCATGGCGCAGAGCCTGATCGCGCCGATGTACGACAACGGCAAGGGCGACGCCAAGGCGCAGCAGCAGGTACTCGAAGAGCTGCGCAAGCTCAGCTTCGGCATCAATGGCTACTTCTTCGTCTACGACCACGAGGGCCGCAGCCTGATGCATGCGCGGCAATCGGAACTGGTGGGCCAGTACCTCTGGGACATGAAGGACCCCCACGGCCTGCCGGTGATCCAGGCCCTGCTCAAGAGCGCGGAATCCGGAGAAGGTTTCCAGCGCTATGCCTGGAACAAGCCCTCCTCCGGCCAGGTCACCGACAAACTGGCCTATGTGGTCATGCTCGATCGCTGGGGCTGGATGCTCGGCACCGGTATCTATCTGGAAGATGTCGAGCGCGCGACCCAGCAGGCCCGCGACGAGGTGGCGCAGGGCATTCGCACCACCATGCTGGCGATCGCCGCCGTGGCCCTGGTGGCGGTGCTGATTGTCTTCGCCGGTGGCATGACCCTGAATGTCAGCGAACATCGCCTGGCCGATAAGAAACTGCAGCGCCTGACCCAGCGTATCGTCAGCCTGCAGGAGGAAGAGCGCTCGCGGGTGTCCCGCGAACTCCACGACGGTATCAGTCAGTTGCTGGTGTCGATCAAGTTCAAGTTCGAGCTGGCCAGCCATGTGCTCGACCGGCAGGAGCACGCCAAGGGCCTGGGTATCCTGAAAGAAGCCACCGAGCGCCTGGGTGAAGCCATTGGCGAGGTGCGCAGCCTGTCCCATGACCTGCGTTCGTCGCTGCTCGACACCCTCGGCCTGTCGGCGGCCATCGGCCAGCTCGCGGCGGAATTCGAGCAGCGCAGCGGGCTGCGGGTGAACTACAACGACAATGAATTCGACTGCCACCTGGTCGATGGCGCGGCCGTTTCGCTGTTTCGCATCGTGCAGGAAGGCCTGACCAATATCGAACGACATGCCCAGGCGAGGAACGTTTCGATTACCCTGCACGGGTCCGAGGAGTCCATACGCCTGACCATGGTCGATGACGGCGTCGGTTTCAACGTCGCCCAGGTCGAGCGCAGCCAGGCCGGTATCGGCTTGCGTAATATGCGTGAACGCGTCGAACATTTCGGCGGCCGCTTCGATCTGGTCTCGGTGCCCGGACGCAGCGAGCTGGATGTGCTGCTGCCGATGAAGATGCCGGGCACGGAACGCTGAGCCCCCATAACAACGAGAGTGAATAGCTGCGATGAACCTGCCCTGCCCGATCCGCGTCGCCCTGGTCGACGATCACTCACTGGTGCGCGACGGCATCAAGGCGCTACTGTCGGTCATGGAGCCGCTGGAAGTGGTGGGCGAAGCCGAGAGTGGCGCCGATGCCCTGGAGATGGTCGGGCGTTGCCAGCCGGACCTGTTGCTGGTGGACATCGGCCTGAGGGATATGAACGGGCTGGAACTGACCCGCGTCCTGCGCAGCCGCTATCCGCTGCTCAAGGTGCTGATCCTGAGCATGTACGACAATTACGAGTATGTGAGCGAGTCCGTGCGCGCGGGCGCCAGCGGCTATGTCCTGAAGAACTCGCCGTCGCGGGAAATCATTGCCGCCATCGAAGCGATCACCAGTGGCGGCACCTTCTACAGCGCGCAAATCGCCCAGCGGCTGATTGCCGACAAAGGCACGGACAACGAACTGACGCCACGGGAGAGCCAGGTCCTGCAGAAAATGGCCCAGGGCCTGAACAACAAGGAAATGGCCCGGCAACTGGATATCAGCGTGCGGACGGTGGAAACCCACCGCCTGAGCATCCGCCGCAAGCTCAACATCGACAAGCCCGCGGCCCTGGTCAAGTACGCCATCGATCACGGGATCATCTGAAGTCCCGCGGCCCCGGCGCAACCGTTACAGGCACTCCTGCGCGGCGCGTTCGAACCTTGAAGGCTCGAAGGTCGACGCCAGCAGCTGGCGCTCATAGATGAATACCTTGCCGCCGCTCGGGGCCTTGTAGGCTTCGAGTACGTTGTCTGCCGCGAACTTGCTGGCGACAACGATCTTGTAGTGCCGCTGGGTCTGCGACACGGTGGTATTGAAGGCGTTTTTCTGCAGCTTCGGCACGACGCACTCCGTGTACTGCTCCGGCGTCTTGCTGGTCTGCAGGGTCAGGGTCGGGTCGTTGGGTGCCGAAGCACACGCCGAGAGCAGCAACGAGGCCAGGGCCAGGACAGGGAGAGATAGAAAGCGCATGGGCGGATCCTGAAAAAAGACAATGTTTCGTTTTGATGAAGGCGATTGTCCGGATTTCCAGGAAAAACAGAACTTGCGATGTTCGATGGTGACTATCACCGGAACCGATAGTGTCGATGCCCTGCCGCCATCGGCCCCTGCGCAGTATTCGGTCGACGGTTTTTTCATGATGTTCAGCAAGTTGAACAAACGATCAGTGGTGACTACACTCGGGGGCTTGCCTGGAGACTCATATGTCCGAACTGCCTGTATCCGAGCTACGCCCCCACTACTCGAGCCCCGATGCCCGCGACCTGATCCTCGATGCGGCCTTGAAGATCTTTTCGGTCTCGGGTTTCGAAGGCGCCTCGATTCGCCAGGTAGCCCTGGCCGCCAAGGTTTCCCCGCCGCTGATCCATCATCACTTCAAGGACAAGGAAACCCTCTGGGAGCAGGTCGGCGAACGCGTCACCGCGGACTTCCAGGCCTGGTTCAAGGATTTGTCGCTGACGGACTGCGTGGTCGATAAACAGACGATCCCGACCCTGGTCGGTGCCTACATGGCCTACTGGAAATCCCACCCCAGCGCCCTGCGCTTCCAGTTGTGGCGGGTCATGGGCACGCAGGACCAGGAGCGTAAAAGACGCTCCGAGCAACTCAACAGCCTGTTCGTGCCGATTTTCGCCAGGGCTCGCGAGGCCGGCCATATCCGCGACGACATCCCGCCCGGCCAGGCGATGATCACCGTGGGCGGACTGATCCAGTACTGGCTGCACAGCCAGATCGAAGCCCAGGACGCCATTGCCGTGGGTGGACACAGCGTGCCGGATGACCAAGCCTTCCTGGCCTATGTCCTGAGCCTGATCATCCGTCCTGCGTGAGTCTCTTCAACCCGTCAGGTACTGCTCACGCAAGCGCTCCCTGAGCCCGCGCTTGCTGATCTTGCCCACCGCGGTGGCCGGAAACACATCGATAAAGCAGTATTGATCCGGCCATTTGAAGCTCGCCAGTCCCTGTTGCCGCAGGAAGTCGCTGATGCCCCGAGGCTCCAGCGGCTGGCGCAGGATGACAAACGCGCAGCTCTTTTCCCCGAGGAATTCGTCCGGCAGGCCGACCACCGCCGCGTCGTAGATCATCGGGTGGCTGAGCAACAGCCCCTCGACCTCGTCCACCGCAATCTTCTCCCCGCCCCGATTGATCTGCTCCTTTTCCCGCCCGCACAGGCTCAGGTAACCCTCGGCGTCATAGCGGGCCAGATCGCCGGTGCGATAGAAACCGTCGGCCCGGAACGCATGGCGATTATGTTCGGGCGCCCCATAGTAACCACGCAACGTATAGGGCCCGCGCACCAGCAGATGGCCCTTTTCACCGGCCGGCAGCGGTCGATCCTCGTCATCGACGATCAGCACTTCATCGGCCGGCGATAAAGGCCGCCCCTGGGTAGTGCAGATGCGATGCGGGGAATCATCGAGACCGGTAAAGCTCAGCAGTCCCTCGGCCATGCCAAAGACCTGCTGCAGGCGACAGCCGAATATTGGTTCGACGCGTCGGGCGACGTCCTCGGCAAAGGATGCCCCGCCGACTTGCAGCACGCGCAGGGAGTCGAGCGCGGGGGCCAGAGCCTGGGCCGCTTCGAGCCACAGCAGCACCAGGGTCGGCACCAGGGAAACGTGGGTCACGGCGTGTTCTTCGATCAGGTCGAAACAGTCGAGCGGGCCCGGATCCCGGGCAATCACCACACAGCCACCGACACTCAGGGTGCCGATAAATCCCGGTGACGCCATGGGGAAGTTGTGGGCCATGGGCAATACCGCGAGATGGCGCGAATCCGCGTCCAGGCCGCTGACCTGGGCACTGGCCCGGGCGTTGTACAGGTAGTCGTTATGCCGCCGTGGAATCAGCTTGGGGATACCCGTGGTGCCGCCGGACAGCTGGAAGCAGGCAATATCATCCGGACTCGGCTGGGGAATGTTCGCCGCGCCCTGCCCGGCCTGGATGTCCTGCCAGGATTCCTCGGGGGCTACCGCGACCACCAGTCGCAGAGAGGGCGAGCCGGTCCGGATGCGCTCGACGATCGCGAGGTTGTCGCTGTCGAGGGGATACTGCGGATGAAACCAGGCCACGGCATCGGTCAGGCCGACGAACTGGCTGATTTCCCGCTCGCCGTGGGCCGGCAAAGCCATCACCGGGACCACCCCCAGCCGGAACAGGGCAAAGACCAGCTCGACAAAGGCGGCCTGGTTGTTCAACTGGACAATCGCCACCTGTCCCGGGCGCAGGCCACGGCCCCAGAGCGCTGTCGCCAGGCGCTCCACGCCCTCGTGCAGTTGCCGGTAGCTGAGGCGGCGTTCGCCATCGATCAGGGCCAGGCGCGAGCCATGGCGGTCGGCCTGGAGTTGCAGCATCTGCCCCAGGCTCAATTCCTGCCAGTACGGCAGGCGCCGGTATTCACTGGCCAGGCCAGCAGGAGGCGCGACGCAATGCGCGCTCAGGTCACTCAGGTTGTGGTGCATGCTTGAAATCCCTTTCGATGGATTGATGTCCTGTCAGGCCTGCAGCAACGATGCCTCGACCAGGTTCTCGCTCAGGCCCGGCGCCAGGGCGTCGAGCATGGTCTTCAATTTGACGCAGGTTTCGCGGTACTCCAGCTCCGGCTCGGAACCGGCCACCAGGCCACAGCCGGCAAAGGCCCAGGCTTGCTCACCGCAGACCAGCGCCGAACGCAGGGCCACGGCAAACTCGCCATCGCCCTCGCTGTCCAGCCACCCCACCGGCGCGGCGTACCAGCCGCGATGCAGACTCTCGTGCCGACGTATCCAGCGGATCGCCGCCTGGCGGTCCAACCCGCCCACTGCCGGCGTCGGATGCAGGGCCTCGACCAGCGCGAGCAGCGGCACGCCGGGCAGCAAGCGGCCACGGATCGGTGTCATCAGGTGCTGGATGTGCGCCAGCCGATGGACAGCAGGTACCGCCGGGACGTCCAGGCTGGCGGTGAACCGGCCCAGATCGCTGCGCAGGGTTTCCACCACCAGGGCATGTTCGTGACGATCCTTGGCACTGGCCAGCAGGCGATCGTGATTGGCCCGGTCGCTTTGCGCGCAGGTTCCCCGGGGAATGCTTCCCGCCAGGGCCGTGGTGCGCAATTGCCCGGCCTGCTGGAGAACCAGGCGCTCCGGCGTGGCGCCGAGGAAACAGCTGTCGCCCCGGCGCAACGCGAACAGATAGGCCGTCGGATTGCCCTGGGCCAGTGCCTGCAACACCGCCGGCAAGCTGAATGGCGTATCGGCCTCAACCTTCACCTCCCGCGCCAGGACCACTTTGCGCAGTTCACCGGCTTCGATGGCCGCCACCGCGTCGGCAACCCGGGCTTTCCAGTGTTCGGCGGGCAGGCTTTCCTCGACGCGCGGACGTCGCCCCGGCTGCAACGGCGTGACCGTGCCGCCCTCCTCGGACTCGCGCCAATGACTCACGTCGTCCAGCAGTTGCTGGCACAGCGCCGGGCAATCGGTCTGCGCGGTGACCAGGGTGCAGAGCGTCAGGTGCTCTCCCTGCCGGCTCAGGCGCGGCAGGACAAAGGCACCTTCGGCAAATGCCTGCCATTGCTGGGAACACGGGTTTTCCCGGTCGAAGGTACGCCCGCCGAACAGCCGTGGTCGTTGCGTTCCAACCATCACCGCCCCGGCGATCCAGTGTTGCCAGGTCTCTTGCAGTTCCACCAGCGACTGGCCGGAGTGCAGCTCCAGTTCCAGGGCGCTGCCGACGCCAACGGTCGCCGGCCCCGACTCGGCAAACTGCCAGAGCACGACCTGATCGAAGCCCTGGGCCGCGGCGAACGCGCGCAGGCCGTCGCACGGCAGCCAGGCGCAACTGAAACAGGCCAGCACCGCTGGCTCGCCATGAATCGCGCGTTGCCGGGCCAGTTCCAGGCAATCGAGCAACGCGCCACGATCGATGAGCGGGTTCATGCTTGCACCCGTTCAGGGTAAGTGGCGCGCCAGTGCTGGATCTGCTGCTGGATATTCCAGTGAATCACCTGCTCGTAGAGTTTTTCGATAAAGGCCACTTCCAGGCCCGCCGCCGCCGCCCATTCACGACGCTCGGCGAGCATCGCCGTGACCCGCTCCGGGGCCGGGATACTCTGTTCATCCGGCTTGAAACGCGCTGCCGCCTTCACGTAGCGCAGCCGTTGCTGGAGGATTTCGAGGAGCTGGCGGTCGAGCGAGTCGATACCGCCGCGGATGTCATTCAGGTTCTGGCAGGCTTCAGGTGCTTTAACAGTCGGCATGATGTTGATCTCTGTTGAAGATGAGCGTTGCATGAAGTGGGGTTCAGGCGCTGATCGGGCCGACCGGCCCGGCCAGGAGCGGCGCCAGGCTGGCGGCAAATGCGCCAGGCTGTTGCAGCAGGTGGAAATGCCCGCCGGGCTGTTGCCGGAGTTCGTCGATGCTCGTCCAGTCCTGCCATCGCTGCAGGTCGGCCAGCGGCACGTGCTGGTCGTCCTGTCCGTGCCACAGGCTGACGGCACACGTCAGGGGGGTCGCCGGGCGGGCGTGGTAGGTCTCGGCCAGGGCGAAGTCGGCGCGCAGGATCGGCAGGAACAGCTCCCGTGCCTCGACATCACGCAGCAGTCGCGGGTCAATGCCGCCCAGCTCCAGCAGTGCCGAGACAAAATCCTCGTCCGAACAACCGGCCAGCGGTCGATGGGCGGCCCGGTGCGGTGCGCGCACCGACGACAGCAGCAAGCGTGCCGGCGGACGGCCCTGCGCACAGAGCAGTCCAGCCAGCGCATGGGCGACGAAGCCACCCATGCTGTGCCCCAGCAATACCAGTGCCTGGTCACGGGGAATGGCCGTCAGCGCCTCTTCGGCCAGGTCGGCGATCGCCGTCGGCAGAGGCTCGGACATCCGTCGCCCACGCCCGGGATAAAGCATCGCGCAGACCTGCACACGCGGCCCCAGATGCTCGGCCAATGGCCGGTAGGCCGCCGGCTGTCCACCGGCGTGGGGAAAAATCAGCAGATGCACGGGGCTGAGCGACTGGCCGCCCAGCGCTTCGAAAGTCAGACTCATGAGGTTTCTCCGGATCAGTCGCGTGACAGTGCGAGCAACGTCTCACCGATGACGGCCAGTGACTCCGGGTCGCTCAACAACTCCCAGTGCAATGTCCACAGCACCTGTGGCCTCGGCGCCTGGTCCAGCAGCACCTGCCAGTCCCGCAGCGGTTCCGCCCAGCACTGCGGACTGGCCGCGCTTTGCAGGATGTGCACGGGGGCGGCCAGACGCGGAGCCTGATAACGCCCCAGGCCGGCGTGCAGCGTGCGACAGCGCTGCACCAGGCTGTCGAATGCTGGCGGCTCGAGGCCCGGGGGAATCCGCCCGGCCTGGCGCGCCTGCTGGTACAACGCCTGCTCGGGCATCGGTGCCAGGCCGAAGAAACGCGCCGGCTGCACCTCGCCATCCTCCTCGAAACAGCTTCCGGACAGTGGATCGAGCAACATCAGCCCGGCCACCGGTTGACCGCCGCGCTCCATCTCCGCCGCCAGCGCCGTGGCCAGCTTCGCCGCCACCGACCAACCCAGCAGCAGGAACGGCCCGGGCAGTGCCTTGAGCGTCTCGATGAAATCGCGCAGCGCCATGGGCAAGTCACTGCCGCAACGGCCGCCAGGGTCCCGCAGGCCGACCAGGGTCAGTTGCCCGTCCAGGCGCCCGGCCAGTTGGCGGTAGGCCTCGCACTCGCCATCGGCGGTGGGCAGGCAGACCACATTGACGCCACCCACCGGGCGATTGAGCATCACCAGCGGCTGTTCACCCCGGGGCTGCCCCAGCACGGCGACAAAATCCTGCAGTTGCGGGTGCTGGAACAGATCCCGCAGATGAACCGCACAGCCCAGTTGCTGACGCAAGGACGCCATCAGGCGCGTGGCCAGCAGGCTGTCGCCGCCCAGGGCAAAGAAATCGCAGCGACGCCCCACCCGCTCGCGCTTGAGCAACTGCGCCCAAAGATCGGCCACCTGGGTTTCCAGTCCGGGCCGGGGCGGCTCGTAGTCGCGGGCATCGCTCTTCTCTCCGAGCATCAGGCCGGGCAAGCGTCCACGGTCGACCTTGCCATTGCCGCTCAACGGCAGGCGCCGCAGGGTGACCCAGTGCCCCGGCAACATGTAGTCGGGCAAGTGTCGCGCCAGTTGCCGGCGCAGCCGCTCGCTATCGAGCTGGCCGCTCGGCTCGAGGTTCTGGGCCAGCAACACATGCTGGGCAATCACGGCCGCCGCGCTGCCCGCCTCGGGGAACACCTGCCGGCGGGCGAACCCGCTGCCCTGCAACTCGGCGTCCCATTGCGGCAATGACAGGAACGGCAGATTGTTTTCGACACGCCAGTCGTCGTAGTCACTCATGCCTTCGATAAAACCGATGCTGACCATCTGCAGGCGACAGTTACGCGTCGCTTCGATCACCAGCAACTGCCCGCCGGGCCGCAGGATCTGGCGCAACGACGCCAGGGTGTTGGCCAGGTTGCGCGCATCGTGCAAGACATTGACCGCGACGATCAGGTCCTGGGAGCCCAGGCGCACGCCCTGGGGCTCGGGCTCGTCGTTGATATCGAAGTGGGCGTAATCGATGAAATCCCACCGTGCGAAGCGTTGCCGGGCACGTTCGAGGAAGAAGTCCGACAGATCGGTAAAGCGGTAACGCACATCGTGACCTTCCAGGGCCGCGAACAACGACTCGCTGGTGCCGCCGGTACCGGCGCCGACTTCGAGGATATTCAGGGTGCAAGTGCTGTTGGCCGCCAGGTGCGCCACCAGTTGCGCGGCAATCCGGTTGAGGAAGGCATTGACCGGATTGAATCGGTAGATACCTTCAGCGACCTGGGTGGAGCCGTCCGGGAAGTAGATTTCCAGCGGATCGAGGGTCCCGCGAAACAGCGCCAGGTGGCCGTCGATGCTGCGGCGGATGTAGGCCAGTACCTGCTCCGCATGGTCGCCGAGCATGGCGATATCGGCGAGGTCGGCCCAGGCTGACTCGAACGCTTGCGCGCCCAACGCCCGCCGCGCGGTGTAGGCCCCCTCTCCAGCCGGTTGCAGAAAACCGTCGGCGGCCAGGGTTTCCAACCATTGCCCCAGCAGCTTGGCATAACGCGGCAAGGCCTGCAGGCGTTCCTGGATGACCGCACGACTGTGGGTCATGCCTTCTTCGGTGAACAGTCCGGCTTCGGCCAGGGTCCTGGCCATGCCAAGCGCGGCCAGTTGTTCGATGTCATGCCAGAAGGCATTGAAGCGTTGCAGGTCAAGCTCGGCCAACGCCTCGACGACTTCGCCCTGACCGGCCTCGACAGTGGCGTGCCAACGGCTGTCGATATCCGCGGGCACTTCCCGCAGGCAGCCGACAGAATCCTGGCCCTCCCGCAGCAACGCCTGGTCCAGGGTCACGTAAGCCACCAGCTGACGACTGCCGGCGCTGTCTTCCTGGACATCCACCGCGCTGCCACGAATACCGGGCTGGCGGGCGAGTACCGACTCGATCTCGCCCAACTCGATACGGTGACCCTTGATCTTGACCTGGAAGTCCTTGCGCCCGAGAAACTCCAGGCGGGCACCCGCGGTGTAACGCGCCAGGTCACCGGTGCGATAGAAACGCGCACCGCCCTGCGGGTCGCGACTGAATTGCAGTGCCGTGCGCTCGGGGTTGTTCCAGTAGCCCTGGGCCACGCCGACACCGCCGATATACAGGTCGCCCTTGACGCCCTCCGGGCAGTCACGCCCCTGGCTGTCGAGCACCCGGTAATACTGATTGGTCAGGGGATAGCCGTAGGGGATCGAGGCCCAGCACGGGTCCACCTGTCGAACTTCAAACCAGTTGGACCAGATCGACGCCTCGGTGGCACCGCCCAGCGCCACCAGGGTCAGTTGCGGGCCGCAGGCACTGGCCCGGGCCGGCAGATCCAGGGGCACCCAGTCGCCGGACAGCAAGGCCAGGCGCAGAGCGGCCGGCAAGCGCTCGCCCTGCCCCTGCAATTCGGTCAGCAGCATGTCGAACAAGGCCGGCACCGAGTTCCACAGGGTCACGCCATGGCGTTGCAGGCTGGCGATCCAGTGGCGGGGTTCGCGCAGGCTGTCGGCCGCGGGCAGCACCAGGGCGGCCCCCGCCGCCAGGGCCCCGAAAATGTCGTAGACCGACAGGTCGAAGCTCAGGGAGGACAGGCAGAAGATCCGATCACGGGACTCGACCTGCCAGCGGCGGTTGATGTCCAGCACGGTATTCAAGGCCCCGCGATGATCGATCATCACCCCCTTGGGCTGGCCGGTGGAACCCGAGGTATAGATGATATAGGCCAGTTCTTCGTCGCGGCCCAGGCCCACCTCGGGCGACAACCCGGCGGCTGCGCGGGTCGACAGGTCCACCGCGAGGGTCGGGAACGGCCAGTCGCGCTCAGGGCCATTGCGCTCGATCAGCACGGCACGGGCGGAACAGTCCTGGTAGATCAGGCGTAGCCGCTCCAGCGGGCCATCGGCCGCCACTGGCACATACACGCCACCGGCCAGCAGGACCGCCAGGGTCGCGGCGATCTGTGCCGGCCCCTTGTCCAGGCAGACCATGACCCGGTCCCCGGCCACCACCCCGGCCGCCACCAGATGACTGGCGATGTGCGAGGCCACTTCGAACAGTTCAGCGTGGCTCAGGCACACCGAATCGCCGAGCAGCGCCGGCGCTTCTGGCGTATCCCTCACCCAGTGCAGCCAGGGCTGGTACAGCACGCCCCGCGGTACTTCGGCGGTGGTGGCGTTGACCTGCTCGCGCTCGAGCAACTGGCGCGGCGGCAACGGCAAGGGCAACGGTTGCTCCCAGTCCTGCGCGCACAGCCATTCGATGGCCTGGCGATAACAGGCGAACATCTCGTCCAGCAGCCCTTCGGGAAACAGTTCGTCGACCGCGTCCCAGTTCAGCATCAGGCCGTCCGCCAGCGGGTAGGTCTGGTGATCGAGCCACACTTGCGGCGTCTGCGAGACCGACCAGCCGAGGTCGCCCAGTTCCTCGCGAAACAGCGGCGCCGGCATCGGTTTGTCCAGGTTGCAGGCGAAGACCACGGGAGCACTGCGCCGGGTTTCATGGGCCATTTCCCGCAGGACTTCCAGCCCGGACCAGGCGTTGTGCTGCAAGTCGCTGTGCAGTTGCCGTTGCAGGCGGCGAGCCTGTTCGACAAAACCCAGTGGCTGGCTGACATCCACTTCCAGCAGGGTCAGGTTGGTGAAGTCGGCGATCATGTGCGCCACATCCGGCGCCTGCTCCTGGCGATCGAACAACGGCAGGTTCAGGACAAAATGGCCGTCGCCGCTCCAGCGACCCAGGACCTGGGCGAAAGCACTGGCCAGGACGCTGGCAACGGTGAGGCCGGCCTCGCGGCTTTGCCGTTGCAGCTTGGCCAGGGAGGCGTTATCCAGGGTAAAGGCGCGACGCACGAAGCGCGTCCGCGTCAACTGTTCCGGCTGGCGGGCCAGGGGCAGCGCGGGACCGCCCGGCAGATCGGCGATGCGCTGGCGCCAGTAGTCCCGTGACGAAGCCAGGGCCGCGGCACGCTGTTGCTCATCGACCTTCAGGTAGTCGGCAAAACCGGTATGCAGCGTCGGCAGTGCCTCGCCGCGACCGACGTAGAACATCGCCAGGTCGTGGAGGAAAATCTCGAAACTCAGGACATCGGCGACCAGCAGGTCGAGGTTCAGGTGAATACGACTGCGCCCTTCGCCCCACAGGCTCAGTTGCAGGTCACAGACCTCGCCCTCCTCGACTCGCAACCGACGGTGCGACAGGCGCTCACGCAGGGCGTGCAGGCCTTGCGCGGTGGTTGCCTGATCAGCGTCACGCCAATCATGCCGGACCAACCCGGCCCAGGGACTGCGAGGCAAGACCTGCTGTTCGCCGCTGGCCAGGAAGCGGGCCCGCAGCATCGGGTGGCGCTGCAACAGCTGGAACATCGCTTGTTCCAGGCGCTGGGCATCGACTCCGCAACCGTCGAACTCCGCATACAGGTGGCAACCCACGCCGCCGAGGCTCTGGTCATCCTGGCGACCGATCCAGTACGCCTGTTGTACCGGCGTCAGGCCAAAGGCCGCGCCAGGCTCTGCCTTTGCCACCGAAGCCAAGGGTGCGCGTGGCTTGCCCGGTTTTGCTTGCGCGGCCCAGGCCTCAAGGGTCGGTTGTTCGAGCAGGCGGCCCAATCCCGGCAACTTGATGCCCCTGGAGGCCATCCGGGTCTGCAGGCGCATCAGCTTGATCGACTCGAGACCGTATTCGATCAGCGAGCGTTGCGGGTCCAGGTCCTCGACACCGAGGTCGAGCAGCCCGGCCACTTCCTGGCTCAGTTGCTCGAATAATGACGTCGCGCCATCGGCATCGACGGATGGGAACTCTCGCTTGGCATATGTCACTTTGAAACCTCCTGTTATCAAGTCAGTCAAGTGCCGTTGAATAGCGTTCAGCTGCCGTCGGGGGGCTCCCGCAAGGTGCGACCCAGCACGCTCACGGCCAGCGGCAATGCCAGCAGGCCGAGGCCATAGAACACCGGCCAGCCCAGGCGGGTCAGGCCTTGCATCAGTGTCATCAGGACGATCAGCGCGATCAGGCGGCTGATGCCGTAGAGCGCGGCATAGTCGGTGGCGGCCTGGCGGCTGTTGGCCCAGCCGAGGATCACCGCGCAGATCACCACGTACAGGCCGCTGACCCCGAGGTTGATGCTGATGGCTCCCAGCAAGGCGACTTCATGCCAGCCTTGCCAGGACCCCAGCAACAGCAGGACCACGGCCAGCATGCCGAGGACGCAGAACGTCGCGAGGCTGGTACGGGTGCCCAATTGCCGCAGCATCCACGGCGCCAGCACGGCGGCGAGCAGGCCGCACAGCGGCGCCAGCAACCCGACCACCGAGCCTACGGTTTCCAGGGGCACGCCCAGGTCGATCAGCATCACGCGGTTGAGGCTGAACAGGCTGATCAATACGCTCGACACCAGCGACAGCAGCAACAGGCGTCGGCGCATCATCGGCTGCGCAAGGGCGCGCAGCAGGCTGGCGGAAGGTTCGGACTGATGCCCCTGGCTGGCGGTGGGACGCCAGCGCAGTATCGGCAAGGTGGTCAGCACCAGCAGTCCGGCCACGGCGAGAAAAATGCTCTGCCAGCCCAGACGCTCGAAGAGCATCACGAATACCCCGCCGCCGGTCATCGCACCGATGCTCAACGCACCGACCTTCATCGCCCCGGCCAGGGCCCGGCTATGGGCCGGCGTGGTTTCGGTCACCAGGGCGTCGAGGGCCAGGTCCATGGTCGCGGCGGCAAAGGCCACCACCAGGCCAACGGCGAGCAACGCCACCGGCGGCAGATGTTCGCCGACGCCGATCACCACCACGGCGATGATCGCCAGCCCCTGCATGGTCAGGATCCAGCCGGTACGGTGCTCATGCCAGGGCCAGCGCCAGCGATCCACCCAGGGGGCCCAGAGAAAGGTCATGCCAAAGGGCAACAGCAGCAGGAACAGCCAGCCCATCCGTCCCAGGTCCAGCCCCTGGGCCCGCAGCAAGGGAGGCAGGCCGCCCTGGACGAGGCCGAAGAGAATGCCGAAGGCCAGGTACAACAAGCCGATTCGCGGCAGCAGGCGCCAGTACTCGCGATGACCAGCCAGCTTGCCGACCACCACGGGGGTGAGTTCTTCAGACATCGTCATTGCCCTCAGAAATTCGCCGTCAGGCCGACGCCGACGGTTCGTCCGGTGCCGATCTTCACCGCCTGGACGGTCGGGCTGTAGTAGGCCCCCATGGCTTCGTAGCGGCGGTCGAACAGGTTGTTGCCGAACAGATAGACGCCGTAGTCCTTGTTCTGCCAGCCGACGCGGGCATTGGTCAGGTCGTAGGAGCCGAGGTAGAAGGAGTTGGCGACGTCCGCCGCGCGCTTGTCGAGGTAGTGATAGTCCACGCTGCCATAGAGTTCGCCGCTCAGCGGTACACCCCATTGTTCGGCCGGCACCCGGTAGTCGAGACCCAGGTTGGCCGAATATTCCGGCACATTGGGCACCTGGTTGCCGCTCGTGGCGCCACGGGTCAATGCCGTGACCGAGGCCTGGACGTCCTTCAGTTCGGCGTGGGTATAACCGGCGCCGGCATTCACGCTCAGACGCTCGGTCAGCTTGAGCCTGGCCTCCAGTTCGGCACCCGCCGAGTCATAGTCCACGGTCACCGGTTGGTAGTTGACGCCGTTGTAGACGTACAGATGGCCGTCCTTGACGTCGTTGTAGAACAACGCGCCGTTGACCGACAGCCGATCCTCCCACCACAGGCTCTTGAACCCCAGCTCGTAGGTCCAGCTTTTCGATGCCTCGAAGGACTGCTCGTCGCGGCCAAAGGGGATGTTCGAGGAATTCCAGGAATAATCCGCGCCCACCACGCCGCGACCGACGCTGACATAGGTCATGAAACTGTCGGACCAGTCGTAACTGAGGCTGCCACGGCCGGTCAGGAAGTTATCCGACATCGAGGCATTCTGGCGGTACTGGCTGACGGTACCCAGGTCGCCGCCGCTGTAGCGATAGGAGGCCTCTTTGCCCTCGTGGGTGCCGCGCAGGCCGAGGGTCGCCTTGAGACGCTCGGTCAGCGGCACCGTCGCCTCGCCGAACAGCGAATAGCTGTCGGTGCTGAAGTCGTTTTTCTGCTGGCCGCTGAACACGGCGAAACGCGGCTGGGTAAAGGCTTCGCCGTCGGTATGGGCGGTGAATTGCGAATGCCAGAGGTTGACCCCGGTCACCCACTGCACATAGCTGTCTTCCAGCGAAGCGAGGCGGAATTCCTGCAGGTAGGCGATATCGCGCAAGGTGCCGCGGTAACGATCGGTGTCGCCGTTGAAGGCCGCTTGCGGGAGACCGGTCAGCGCCGAATACAGCACGCTGTCGACCATGTCCATGCGCTGGCGGAAAGTCGAATACTGGATGCTCGACAATGACGTCAACTGTGCCCAGTCCAGATCGTGGGTCACCCGCAGATTGACCGCCGAGCTTTCCCGGCTGAAGTCATTGCGCGGATTCAGGCCGCTGTCCGGCGTACGTCCGCTGCGCAGGATGAAACGCGGGGCGTCATCGTCGTTCTGATTGTAGGAAAAGGTCAGCAATGCGCGCGTGTCGTCGTTGGGCACGAACAGCAGCGAACCACGCAGGGCACTGATCTGGCTCGCCCCATCCTTGCCGCCGGACGCGCGATTGGCGATGTCGCCGCCCTGCTCGCTGTAGCGCATCGCCAGGCGGCCGGCAACGTTATCGCTCAAGGCCTCGTTACTGATCAGTTCGCCCAGGGTGTACCCGCGACTGCCACCTTCGACCCGAACCGACCCCTCGTGCTCGAAGGACGGGCGATTGGGTACCACGTTGATCGCGCCACCCTGGGTATTGCGCCCGTACAGGGTGCCTTGCGGACCGCGCAATACCTCGACCCGTTCGATATCGAGCAGGGCCGGCGGCACGCCATAGGCGGATACTGGCACTTCGTCGACGTTGAACACGATGGAGGTGTCATCGGCCGACAACGGCGAAAACGAGCCGACCCCACGGATATTGCCGGAGTTGCTGTACTGGCCGCCGGACTCCATGTAGTTGAAGTTGGGCACCTGCCGCGCCAGATCGGCATTGCTCGACGCCGGGGCGATGCTCCTGGCCTGTTCCGGCGTGATCACGCTCATGCTGACCGGGACCTGCTGCTCGGTTTCCTCGCGCTTGCGGGCGGTCACGGTGATGCTTTGCAATTCCAGGGTGGCTTGCGGGGTCTCCTCGGCCATCGCCGACGACCCGCCCAGGCCCGGGCTCAAGATGGCGCCATAGACCAGGCCCAGAGCGGTTCTACCCTTTAACGACTGCCACATTGCACCGCTTCCTCCCTGAATCGTTGATCGTGATTTTTACGAATAAGATGCAATACTATTTACAGGCTGAACGAATAGTCAATACGCTGAACATATAAATAATACCGATTGCAAACAACACCCGTGCAGCACGAGGTGTGCACGTCCGTCAGGTCGTGGCCGGGAATAAAGGGGCGGGATGAAGGCCTGTCAGCGTTTCGGCTGGCCGAGGAGCTCGCACAGGCGGCTCATGCACACCGAGCCGACCACCGCGAGAATGATCGGCACCAGGAAGTCATGGTCGATGCGGGTGAATTCGGCCACCAGCACAATGGCGGTGAGCGGCATGCTCATGGACGCGGCAAGGAACGCCGCTGCCCCGACGATGGCGAAGGCCCCCAGCGGAATTCCGGGCCAGGCCAGGCTCCACAAGCCGCCGAGAATGATCGCCAGCAGTGCGCCGATAGCCAGTCCGGGGGTGAGCAGGCCGCCTTCGGCACCGGCCCGCAGGCTGCTGCTGGTGATCAGCACCTTGACCACCAGCAACAGCGCAGCCAGCCCTATCGTCAACTCACTGTCGAAGCCCAGCTGTGCCGGACCCTTGCCGTTACCGAGCACCTGGGGCAGATAGATCGCGATACAGCCGATCAGGGTGAAGTTGATCAACGACAGTACCGGCAAGCGCCAACCACGGGCCGCCGTCGCCCGTGCCCGCCCGGTCAGGCGCACGAAACCGTGGGCGGCGAGGCCGAGCAACGGCCCGGCGATCAGCGACCAGGCCAGCAATCCCGGGGTCAGCGGCAACGCCGGTACCACGTACTGCGCCTGTGCGCCGAGGCCGATCCAGGCGACACCGGCGCCGATCGCCGAGGTCGCCAGGGCCATGATCGCCGCCGGCCAGCTGAAGCTTGCGAGCAGCACTTCAAGAACGAAGACCGCCCCACCCAGCGGCACGTTGTACACCGCTGCCAGCCCGGCTCCGGCACCACAGGCGATCATCAGCCGGTGGCTATCGGCCGGCAGCCGGGCCTTGCGCGATAGCCAGGCCCCCACCAGCGCACCAACTTCCCGGGGCGCGACCTCCCGCCCCAGGGGCGAGCCCAGGGCCACGGTGATGATTTGCAGAAGCGCGTGGGCCAGCGTGGTTTTTACCGGCATGTCCGGTGCGGCCGGTGCAACCGCCCGCTTGATGCTCACCAGGGGGCGACCGAAACGATAGACCGCCCACCAGCCCAGGCCGGCGACCAGCCCGCAAAGCGCCAGTACCAGCACCCGTCGCTCGGGGGAGGCGCTGCTCACGCCGATCAGGAAGGTTTCATGGCTGGTCAGGCTGTCCTGGCCATAGCCATACGCCATGTGCTGGATCCCGTGCAGCAACATCGCCAGCAGCATGCCGCCCAGGCCGGCGCCGATCCCCGTGAGGACCACCACGCAACCGAGGGTCATGAGCTGGCGTGTTCTTGAGAGCGGTTGCAGCGCCAGGGTGTGGTCCGGCAAGGCCATTCGAAACTCCGCGTAGTCAGGCGCGCAAGAGCCGGATGGCCGCAAGACGCTCGCCCGTGAGTATGTAACCTGGGCGCTGGTCTGCAAATCCCGCGCACCTTTTGCGTCAGGCGCGGTTCAGGAAAGAGGAAAAACGTCACTGCAAACGGACAATGGAGGGCTCTGTCGAGATTGTTTCCGCAAAAGATCGATCGTTCCCACGCAGAGCATGGGAACGATCAGCCGTCAGATGACACCGCAAGCCATGCGCGCACCGCCACCGCCCAGGGGCATCGGCATATCCATGTGGTTGTCGCCGCCTTCATGGAACATCAGGGCGTGGCCCTTGATCTGCGAGATCTTCTGCAGGCGCGGCGCCAGGACCGGATAGTTCGCGACCCCCTCGGCAGTCACGTACAACGCCGGCAGATCGCCCAGGTGCCCCTTGCCGTACGGCCCCAGGTGCTTGCCGGTCTTTTCCGGATCGAAATGACCGCCGGCAGCCAGCCCGGCGACCTTGACGCCGTCCTTCACTCCGGCCTCGCAACTGCCGTTTTCATGCACGTGGAAGCCATGGATACCGGCCGGCAGGCCCTTGAGGTTGGGGGTGAACAGCAGGCCGTATTCGGTCTCGCTGATGGTGACACTGCCAATGGCCACCGGGGCCTTGTCGGCACTCACCAGGTTCATCGGTACTTCAAGGGTAGCGGCCTGGGCATAGTTGAACGCAAGTGCACCTGCAAGGGCCAACCAACGATATGACTTCATACATGCTCCGAATTATCCAGGGGACAGTATCTATATACTGGGGCGGTAACTTGCCTGTCGTGCGCCAATTGCGCCCGACACCAAGGGTTACTGCGCTGGCATACTAATACGGCGAAACTATCGGAGTGATTGAAAATAGCCATGAAACTCATAGTTATTTTCCGTCGAATAAAAGTCAGGCGACAGGTGTTATATATCTCCAGGGGTATTATCAGGCACTCGGAAAGTTGCTGATTATCTAGGCCGCCCGATTACTTCGATACATGAAGAACAATGCCAGTGCCAGGCACAACATCGCCAGGATCCGTCCGCTGGACAACTCGATGGCCGGGTTGCCCAGCCAGCCGAAGTTGTCGATCAGCATGCCCATGCCCAACTGCCCGACAATCACCGCCACGGTGGCCACCGCCGTACCGACCCGGGGCACCGCACCGACCATCACCATCATGTACACCACTCCGAACAGCGCGCCGGCCAGTTGCCACTTGGGCACTTGCAACAGGCTCATGGGTTGTTCCGGCTCGAAGAACAGAATCAACAGCCCGGTGACGACCGCCCCGACCACAAAGGTCAGCAAGCTGCTGCGCAAGACTCCGACCGCCTGCCCCAGGCGCCCGTTGATCGCCGCCTGGATACTCAACACCGCGCCGGCCACCACGACCAGCACCAACAGAAATACCTGACTCATCATCAACCTCGCGCAATCAGTACAAGAGCCGCCACGATCAGCAGCAGGGCCATCCAGCGTTCGATATTGACCCGCTTGCGCGGGGTGCCGAACCAGCCGAAATGGTCGATCAGCACGCTTTTGCCGACCTGGCCGGAAAGAATCGCGATCATCGTCATGGCAATGCCGATATAGGGAGTGGCCAGGGTCAGCACCACCACGTACAGCGGGCCGAGAAAGCCGCCGAGCAGTTGCCAGCGCGGCAGATGCGCCAGCGCCGGGCCCTGTTGCGGGCCGCTGAACAGCAACAGCAGGAACAGGATCGCGCTGCCGACACCGAAAATGCTCAGGGTCGCCCAGAGATGGCCGACCTGCTGCCCGAGGGGACCAAGCAACCCGGCCTCCACCGACAAGCCCATGCCGGCGAGGATCACCAGCGGAAGAAGTAACAGTCTCATGTGGATCTACACCTTTCGTTCATAAACACGGCGCCAGGCGACATGCCGGTCCGATGCGGTGCAGTATGGGTTGATCATTCGTTGCGTAAAATGGGAGCATGAACAAAGTACTTTTGCGAAAACCGCACAGCACGGAGTGACTATGCAAGGCTTCAACGAATTGGGTTTCAAGGCCCTGCGCCTGTTCGTGGCGGTACTCGACCAGGGCAGTTTTTCCGAGGTCGCCCGGCGCGAGGGCATCGCCCCCTCCTCCGTCTCCCGGCAGATCCAGCTGATGGAGCAGGCGCTGCACCAGCAACTGCTCTACCGCCATACCCGCGCCGTGACGGCCACCGACGCCGGGCGGCTGCTGGCCCATCACGCCCGGCGGGTACTAGACCAGCTGGAGGAAGCCGAGCAAGCCCTGCAGGAGCAGGACAGCGAGCCCAGCGGACTGGTACGGATCAATGCCCCGGTGGTGTTCGGCCAACGTCATCTGTCGCCCTGGCTCGGGCAGTTGTGCGAGCGTTATCCGAAACTGGAACTCGACCTGCAGCAGACCGACAGCTATGTCGATCCCTTGCAGGCCGGTGCCGACCTGTTGTTTCGCGTCGGTGTGATGAACGATTCGAGCATGCAGGCGCGGATCCTGGCCCCCCAACACTACCGCCTGGCCGCGAGCCCGGCGTACCTGGCGCGGCACGGCACGCCCCGGCATCCCGATGAGCTCGCCGGTCATCATTGCCTGGTCTACAAGGGCGACCATGGCCTGCAGCGCTGGTTCTTCCGCCAGGGGACGGACAACTGGACGCCCTATTCGGTCAAGGGCCGCCTCACCGGCAACCACGCCGAGACCCTGACCGAAGCCGCCGAACTGGGCATGGGCCTGGTGATGTTCCCTTCCTGGCTGATCGGCGAAGCCCTGCACAAGGGCACGCTGCTGCAGGTCATGGGCGACTTCCAGGTGGCCACCAGCCTTGAACAGCAACAGATCGCGGCGCTCTGGCCGGGCAGCCGGCGCCTGTCATTGAAGGTACGGACGGTGATCGATTTCTTTGTCGAGCGATTCGGACCAACGCCCTATTGGGATCAGCCACCTGTTGCCACGGGCCAGCGGTCCTAGCCGGGATTTGCCGCAGAGCGGGACAAGGCGTTGCACGCCAGTTCATCGCGCAGCTCGTCAATCAGGCGCAATACGTCTTCGCGCTGTTGCAGATCGCTGAGGGCAATGCCCGCCACCATCAGGTCGACCCGACCGGTTTCGCGGTCATAGACCCGGACGCTCAGCGAGGCGTCATCCAGCACGCACTCACAGGCCAGGGGCGCAAAGCCCCTTTCGATCAGAGCGCGTAGATCCATCAGAGAAAACACCGGCGATGTCCTGTACCAGGGTTGGCTGCGAAGCGGGCGACCCGCGCACTTCGTCAGGACACCATGCTAGGAACACCGGGGCGCCGGAATAAACCCGAATATGCACTGGTGGCACTGGTGCATTTGCACCCCTCAGCCCTTCGACCGGTTGACGAACAGTCCACGCTCGCGAGCCCAGACAATCGCCTCGCTGCGGCTGTGCACGGCAAGCTTGGAATACACCGTCGCCACATGATTGCGCACGGTATTGGGCGCCAGTTTCAGGCGCGCGGCGATTTCCTTGTCGGCCAGGCCTTCGCAGATCAGTTCCAGCACATCGCGCTCGCGGGGCGTGAGGTCGGTAAAGGCAACACCCGGCAGGTTCGGCAGGCTGACGTTCTTGACCGTCGCCAGCTTCTCGATCAGTTTCTGGCTGAACCAGGACGCATCCTGCATCGCCGCCTCGATGGCCGCCACCAGCTCCAGTTCGGAGCGCTTGCGCTCGGTGATATTCATCAGCACCAGCAGATAGCACGGCACGTCCTGGATCAGCACGCTGTCGGCAGACAGGGCGCAATCGATCAGTTCATGGTCCTTGCGGCGGATCTTCAGGTCGAGGTTCTCCAGGGTGCCGGCTGACGCCAGGGCGGCAAATACCCGCTCACAGACCTTGTCGTCCTCGAAAAACCCGGCCTCTTCGACTGTCTGCCCCAACAGCTCCGGGGCCAGGTAGCCACAGGTGTTGAGGAAGGCCTCGTTGACGTCCAGCAGTTGCCGGCTGGCGGCGACACAGACCAGGGTCGGCACCGGTGTCAGGCGAAACGCCTTGGCAAAGCGCTCTTCGCTCTGGCGCAGGGCGATTTCGATCTTGCGCCGCGGCTCCAGGTCCATGAAGGAGAACAGCATGCAGTCCTGCTCGTTGATATCCAGCGGCTGGCCGGCGACGATCACCAGCTTGCTGCCGCCCTCCGCCAGCTTCAATTCGGCCTGCATCTGCGGGATGGTCGCGCCCTCCCCCAGCCGCTGGATCGCCAGTTCGCGGCGCTCGGCATTCTCGAGAACATCCAGCTCGTAGACCGAACGCCCGATCACCTGTTCGCGGGTATAGCCGGTCATCTCGAGGAAACCCTGGTTGACCTTGATATAGCGCAGGTCGCTGAGACGGCAGATCACCGCCGGCGCCGGGTTGGCGCCGAAAGCCTTTTCGAAGCGCTGCTCGGCGCTGGCCAGTTCGGTCGCGTCACTGATGATCAGCACCAGGGATTCCGGTTCGCCATTGCGATCGGTGAGGATCATGCTGCGGATGTCATGGACCCAGGTGCGCTCCGGATCGGCCTTGGGCGTCACTTCGACCAGCACATCGCTGAAGGTCTCGCCGTTGGCAACCCGGGCAATGGGATAGCTGTCGGCGTCCAGGGAATGGTGGTTGCGGTAACGCAGGGCGAAGCGTTCGCGGTACTGCGCGGCATTCGCCCCCAGCTCGCCGACTTCATTGACGCCGTGCATGGCCAGGGCGGCCTCATTGGCCCAGAGAATGCTCTGGTCGACCTCGATCAGGATCACCCCGTCGGACAGCCCGGCGATGATCTGCTGCAGTTGGCGGCGGTTGGTTTCGGTGGCGAGGACAGCCTGGCTCATCGTTTCTCCCGAGGTCTTTG
Organism: Pseudomonas sp. Mn2068; assembly: GCF_049319725.1. Classification (NCBI taxonomy): domain Bacteria; kingdom Pseudomonadati; phylum Pseudomonadota; class Gammaproteobacteria; order Pseudomonadales; family Pseudomonadaceae; genus Pseudomonas; species Pseudomonas sp. Mn2068. The sequence goes on from NZ_JBMOUG010000001.1 coordinate 626,637, forward strand.
ACGGCGTGGCGGCCGGAGGTTTATCCGGCCAATGCGACATCTGACCCCGGGCGTTTGCGCAAGTGCAGTCGAAGGCCGATCGTTCCCGCGCTGAGTTGATCGTTCCCACGCTCCGGCGTGGGAATGCCTCACGGGACGCTCCGCGTCCGCTTTGTGACGCAGAGCGTCACGGGCTGCATGCCCACGCAGGGCGTGGGAACGATCGGCGGTCCTCTCCAGCTCAGGGTTTCAGCGAGGCACTGATCCAGTTCGCCAGGTCCTTGACCTCGGGGCCGCTGATGGTATGCCCGACGCCCGGATAGGAATGAAACTGCGGCTCGGTGGACAGGCCCTTGAGGAAGGCCAGGGCGTCGGTCGCGCCGGCGTAGGGAACCTGAGGATCGGCGGTGCCGTGGCCGATAAACACGCTCAGGGGCCGGTAGCTCGACGCCGACCCGACCTGGGTCCTGACCACCGGCAACACCCGCCCGCTCAACGCGGCGATACCGCGCAGCACTTCGGGATGCCGCAGTGCGACCTCGTAGGTCATCATCGCGCCCTGGCTGAAGCCCACCAGGAATACCTTGTCCGGCTGCGTGTGATACTTCTCGGTGACCCGCCGGATAAAGTCGGTCACGGCCTCGGCACTGAGTTTCAGATCTTCGCTGTTGCCGTCGTACTGCGCCACGTCGGTACGCTTGTGAAACCACTGGTAGCTGCCCAGGTCCAGCTCCAGGCGGCCGCGCACCGACAGCACGGTGTAGTTGGCCGGCAGGTCGTCCTTGATACTGAACAGGTCTTCTTCGTTGCTGCCGTAGCCATGGAGGAAAATCACCAGCGGCTGGTCGTGGGTATCAGGGCTGGCCTGTTCGAGGTAGGTCAGCGGCATATCCGCGAGCAGCGCGGGTTGCGCCTGTGCCAGGGAGCAGGTCAGCAGCAATGCAAGGGCCAGGGGTCTGAACATGTTCCGTCCTTTCGGCTAATCGGTCTGCGGGAGCGCCGGAGCTTAACACTGCTGCCGGAGGTTCTTCACAGCAGGAAGCGGTCGGTGACATTGCGCCGTTCGTTGTCGTCACGCATGTCGTAGCCCGCCGTGGTGGCGATATTGGCGTGATGCGCCAGTTTCTGGGCAATCGACACGTCATGCTCCTCGATCACCCGGGTGATGAAGGAACGCCGGAAGTCATGGGGCATGATCTCGACGCCCACCTGCCGCCCGCGCTGTTTGGCAATGAAATAGATTGCATGTTTGCTCAGGCGTTCACGGGTGATGTGATGGCCGCGGCGGATGCGGTTGAACAGGAAGCCATCGTCGGCGACCCCGTCAGGCAATTGCTCGCGGCGAAACTTCAGCCAGGTGTCGAGCTTGTCGAAAGCCCAGGCCGGGGCGAACTTGATCAGTTCCCGGTTGCCCTTGCCCATGACCCGCAGGCTGCGCTCGGCCATATCGACCTGGTGCAGTTCGATATTCACCGATTCGGATTTGCGCATGCCGGTGCCATAGAGGATCGCGATGATCGCCGCGTCGCGCAGGCCCTGGGGTCGTGGATCGGCGGCGCAGACCTCCATCAGGTCGCGGATCAGTGTGCGTCGCAGATTACGCCCCGGGCTCAGGCGCGAACCACCAGCCGCCTTGACCGCACGGATTTTCATCAGTTGCTCGGGGGTGATCAGGTCCTGCTGCCAGGCCTGGTTCATCACCCCGCGGATGGCGTTGACGTACAGCGACGAGGTATTGGGAGCAAAGCCGTCTTCGCGCAAGGCCGCCACCAGCGCGGTGATATGCGCCGGTTGCAGTTGATGCCAGGGAATCTCGTCGATCGGCGTATCGTCCAGGCCCAGGCGATCCGCCGCATCCTGCAGCACATAACGCATGGTCTGCCGACTGGAAGGCGCCAGCCGTGCCAGGTACAGCGTGACCGGAGGGCTGACCTCGGCCAGCGGGCCGGCGGGCGCAATCGGTGGTGGAGAAGACAAGACCTTCGCTCAGGCGGAACAGGAAGTCATCACTATAACGCACTGTATGGTTATACAGGAAACCTGCATCGATATTGACGACGCCTTCGCGGGCAAGCTCACTCCTACAGGGTGGGAGCAGGCTTGCCCGCGAAGAGGGACTTCCAAACGCAACAAAAGGTGATTCAGGATTCGGGAACACCCTTCTCCCACTCCGGCCAGTTGCCGAGGATCGCCTGCACCAGCGGGTTGCCCGCGCGGTAGAGGTTTTCCAGGGCCGGGGCAAAACCGCCCTGCTCGGCGTACTTGAGCAGGTTGTCGACGTCGCTGTAACCCGGGTAGCCCCGGTCGAAGTTCGACCCCGCCCGCACCACCGCCAGGCGGTTGATATCCACCCGTCCGGCTCGGGACGCCCGCAGCAGGGCTTCGTAGGTGGAGTTGTCTTCCTGCTGGGTGGTGAAGTAGCTGCCCTGGTTGTCGGTCAGCAACCGGGTCCAGGTTTCCGCCCGCTCGCCCAGGCGTGTCCCGGAGAACCAGGTGCTGCTCGACGCGGTATCGCCACGGGTCACCACCGGTGGCTGGTTGGCCGGCGCCCATGGGTACTTCGCCCGCCATGCCGCCGATTCCTGGCTCTCGCTCAGGACCACATGCCGGGACAAGGCGAACGCCCTGGCCTGCAACGCCGGATTGAGTTCGAAGATTTCGGTCTGGTAGTCCAGCGGCGGTTTCTCGTCCGGCCCCTGGGTGTTGATGCCGATATAGCCGGTCGGCCAATGCTCCGGCGCATCCCGCGAATCGAGCCCCCACTGGGTGCCGAACTCCACCAGGTAGCGCGCCCAGGCTGCTGTGCCGAGGGTGCCGCCGTGCGGATTGATCCCGGCGATGCCGGCGACCAGGAAATAGGTCTGGCGCAGGTCGAACCGGGTCGACAGCGCCAGGGCCAGCACCGACGCCGCGGCATTCGTCTGGCCCATGCCGGTCACCAGCAGGCAGGTATCCCGGTCGTTGCAGAGGATGTTCGGGTATTGCGCGCTGAGCCCCGGTACCGGGATTTCACGATCCAGCGCCAGGCGCTCGATCCAGGTCTGGGCCTCGGGCGCGAACATGGTGATCAGCATGACCTTGGGCTTGATCGGCGCCTCGGCAGTGGACGACATCATCGAGCGCATTGAGCCTCCGTTGAAAGGATTACGAGTTTCATGCGCAACATGATACCTGCCACACCGTCGGCGCCGATAACCGATGTCGAAGGTTTTGATCGTTCCCACGTTCGGCGTGGGAATGCAGCCCGTGACGCTCCGCGTCACCTGTAGAGCGGACGCGGAGCGTCCATTGAGGCGTTCCCACGCGGGAGCGTGGGAACGATCATTCGAGGGTTATTGAGGGGCTAGTTGCCGCACGATCTTGTCCTTCACCAGCAGGCGCTTCTCCTTGAGTTTCTTCAGTTCATCATCCGCCGCCAGGGCCGATTCGGCTGCCAGTACCCGTTTGTCGATGTCTTCATAGTCGTTGAGCAGCTGATTGAGCTTGTTGTCCTGCGCCCTGCGCTCCTTGACCTGCTCCCGGGTCAATTTCAGGTCTGCGAACAAATCGTGCTTAACCGGCATATCGTCACCTCTGCGGCTGATGGCTGTTCGGGGCGTTACCTTTAAGCAATAGCACGCCCCGGAGCCGATTGCCTCACCGCGCGGCCTTGCGGCGACGAATCCACAGCCACGCCACACCGCCCAGCGCCACCAGGGCGGCCACCAGCAACGCCGCCTTGTAGGGGCGCAGGGCCGAACGCACGCTGTTCAATGGCTGGGTCAGGTAGCGCTTGTTGGCCTTGTCGAACTTCGGTTCCTGGCACTGCTGGCCGAAATTCGCCGCCCAGCTGACATACGGTCCCTGCTCGACATAACGCTGGTAGTAGCGGATTTCCTCGTCGCTACCGGCGACCCAGCCGGCGGCCTTGCAGAGCACCGCGGCAAAGGCCTGGCTGCTGCGGGGCAACTGGTCGGCGGCCTGGTTCGCCAGGTCGGCGGCGATCCAGCGATAGTGATAACGCTGGTTGGGCCTGGCCTCACTGCCCTGCTGGCGCTGCACCTCGGCCGCTTCCAGGAACGGTCCCGGCTTCACCTCCACGGTGCCCAGGCTGTAGCCACCGCCCAGCCAGCGATAGTCCGGCGACATCTCGTAACCGAGGATTTCCATCCCCGACTTGCGCGCCAGGGTTGCCGCGGCGAACAGCGACTCGGCCCTCCCGGTGGCGGTCCAGCGCGATGCGGCGTCCTGGCGGTCCTTGCCATAGGCCTGGGCAGCGGCCTGCAGTTCCGGACTGTCGAAATAGGCCGGCGCCTCGGCGTAGCGACCTTCACGCAACAGCCGCCGTCCCAGCAGTTCACGCAACTGCGCCGCCACCGGACGACGGACATAATTGTCCTTGTCTTCGGCCTTGGCCGGCGGCGGTGCCGGTACATGGGCATCGACATAGCCCTTGAGCTCATCGAGGGTCAAGACCCGCTCGGCCACGGTGGCCGCATCGGGCCAGTAGATGTCCTGGCTACGGTAGAGCTGGTCGAAGGCCTGCAGGTAGTCACCGCGATCCAGGGCCAGGATCGCGCTTTCACCCTCGACCCGGCAGCCGGGCTGGACGCTTTCGAAGGACCAGTCGGCGTTGCGCCGTGGCCCCCAGACCTCGTCCTTGGGAAAGGCCGCCGCGGCCTTGGCATAGGCGGCCGCTGCCTGGACCTTGTCACCCTCGCGCAAGGCCAGCTTGGCCCTTACCCACCAGGCCAGGCCGCCATCACCGGCATGCTCCAGGTAGGCCTTGGCGGCGACGAAGTCGCCCTTCTGGTAACTCAGGGCCGCCAGGCGATCGGCGTTGTCGAAACTGTCGCCGACACTCGCCAGCAGCAACTGGGTCAGGCGTTGCTCCTGCGCCGGCTGTTCGTCGAAGAACCAGCCGACGCGACTCAACAAGTAGGCAGTGAACAGCTTCTGCACCGTCGGGTGCTTCAATTGCGCCTGCAACTGCTCGTCCGGCAGCGCGACCAGTTCCGCGGCCACCTGCTTGAGCGAGGTGTAGCCCGAGCCGGAACCCAGGCGGCTCTGGCTGGCGTACAGCTGCACGGCGCTGTCCCAGTCACCGTTGAGCTTGGCCAGCCGGGCTTCCTCGCCGAGGCTGGCGACACCCAGTTCCAGGGGATCGCTGAAATCCCCGGCACTCAATTGCCGCGCCTGCTGGAAAGCCAGTCGCGCCTGGGCCTGCAGCACGGAAGCGCTCGCCTCGGGGTCGGCACTGGCCTCGGTACCGAGGGCCACCAGGGCGCGGCCCAGGGAATAGGCCGCCCAGGTGCTGCGCAGTTTGCGCTGCTCGGCCGGCAGCGCGAGGACCTTGCGGAAATACTCCGCCGCCAGGGCCTGGTTGCCGGCGTCGAAGGCCACCGCGCCGGCGATGTACAGGCGCAACTCGTCAGGCAGGTCCGCCCCCTGAGCCTCCACCTGCTGCGGATCCTGCAAGGTGCGCAGTTGCGCCACCTTGGCCCGCAGGTTCTCCGGCAGCTCGCCGGCCTCGACCTTGTCGCGCTGCTCGCGGTAGGGCCGGGTATTGTCGTCACTGTCCCAGTAGGGGCTCAGCGTGGCATCGGTGACGGTCTTGAGACCGGCAATGGCCTGGCCGAGGCGGTTCACTTCAAAGGCGAAGTTGGTTTCCGGCAGTTCCGCCAGGGATTGCGCGCGGTCGTCGAGCAGACGCAACGGGAAGTCCGGACCGCAGGCCAGCGCCGATCCGAGCGGCAGGCTGAGGGACAGGCACAGCAGGTGCCGGGGCCAGTTACGGGTAGACATTCCAAGCTCCTTGATCGATTCGGGTACAGCGCGCCCAACCGAGCACGCGTTGGCCGCCAGCGGCAATGCGCGCGCTGGACCGGCGGGTAAAAACCAGATGTCGTGGCGTTTGCTGCAAGGTATAGCCGTTGAGCCCGTCGGCGCCATCACATTGCTCGGCCGTCAGTTCGACGCGCTCGGGTAGCGCCCGGTCGAGATTGCCGACGTTGTCCAGGCGTATGTCGTAGAGGCCGTCACGGGCCGACAGTTCAACCCGCCACTGACTTTCCAGGGCCTCACCGCGCGCCACCGCCCGCAAGGTGCCGAGGCTCCAGGCGCGACGATCGCCGGGCAACGGCAGGCGAAACCAGATCAACCCGGCCAGGTGCACGGGTGGCTTTTCCCGCAATTGCCCGGCCAGGGTCGCCAGTTGCCGTGGATCGGCCAATAGCTCGCGGCGCTCGCCGCCACGGTTCAGCGGCGCTTCGCTTTCCACCACGGGCGCGCCTCCGGTATCCGGCAACAGGGCCACGCCATAGGCCGGCAGCGCCAGGTAGAAGGGCTTGTCGCTGATCCGCCCCCAACGCTCGGCCCAGTCCCTGGCCTGCCCGGCATTGAACAGGCCCAGGCGTGGGTTACTGACGGCGTGAACCTGCAACACACTGCTGTCGACCGCCTGCAACAAGGCCGGCAGTTGCGGACTGTCGAGCCAGGCCGGCAAGGCGGTGATGCTCAGTTTCAACGAAGGCGGCAGCTGGCCGCGCAGCTTCAGCAGGAAGTCGGTATATCCCGGCAGGCGCGCACTGCCGCTGTCGTGGTCGATTTCCAGACCCGCCGGCAGCACGCCGGCGGCCTGCCAGTCAGCCAGCAGTTGCGCGATCTGCGTGCGCGCCATGTCCGCATCGAGGCTCGGTAACTGGCCGTCAAGGCGCACCACCGCGATCACCGGACGGCCATCGGCCTTGAGCTGCGCGAGGTTGACCCGTGCCCTGCTCCACCCGGCCTGGGGCTGGGCCTGCAACGCCAGCACCCGCAGGGTCGAGAAGTCCGCCCGGCTCTGGGCCAGGGCTTGCTCGTGGGCAGGCCGCCACTGGCGTTGCCAGACATACAGTTGCTGGTCGAGGGGCGCTGGCGGCTCGGGCTGGCAGCCGACCAGCAGTCCCGGCACCAGGCAGACAATCAGCCAGCGAAAATACGACGTGACAGGCATACAGTCCTTTGTCGGGCGCATTCGGGCGCCGTTTCGAGGCGCGATATTACCTCAACGCCGCCCACCCCGGCCGCTCATTTCTCCTGCCAGCCACCGCCCAGGCTCTGGATCAGCGCGACGCTGCCCTGGGTCAACTGGCCCTGGGTATCGCGCCAGGTCTGTTCGGTCTGCAACAGGATCAACTGCTGGGTCAGCACGCCTTGCAGGCTGACGGTGCCGGCCTTCTGTTGCGCCTGCTGGCTGCCGAACAGTTGCCGGTTGCGCTGGTAGATCTGCTGGTAGGCCTCGGCCTGGGTCTGCAGGTGGTTGAGCGTCGAGAGGTTGTCCTCGACATTCTGCAGGGCACCCAGCACCGTGCCGCGATAGTTGGCGACTTCCTGGTCGTAGCCGGCCTCGGCCTCGCTCACGGCGGCCTGGCGCGCACCGCCGTCGAACAGGGTTTCGGCCAGGGCCGGGCCGACGCTCCAGATCCGGTTCGGCACGGAAAACAGACCGCCCAGGGCGCTGCCGCGGAAGCCGACCTGGGCCGTCAGGTCGAGATTGGGATAGAACGCCGCCTCGGCGACACCGATCTTCGCGTTGGCCGCGGCCGCCGCGCGCTCGGCGGCCACCACATCCGGACGCCGCTGCAATAGCCCGGAGGGCAGGCTCAGGGGCGTTGCCGGCAGTGCAAAGGCAAAGCGGTCGAGCGGCGCCAGGCTGAACTGCGCCGGCGCCACGCCCACCAGAACCGCCAGGGCGTGTTCGAACTGTTCGCGGGAGCGCTGCGCGGTCTGCAAGGCGGCCACCACGCTGGTCAGTTGGTCCTGGGCCACCAGCAACTGGTCGTTGGAGGCGGTGCCCTGGGTGTATTCGGTCTGGATCATCGCCAGCAACTGCTGGTTGATCCGTTGCTGCTGCTCCAGCAAGCCGATATCGATATCCAGTTGGCGGATACCGAAGTAGTTGCTGGCGACATTGCCACCGATGGACAGGCGCACCCCGGCCAGTTGCGCATCGGACGCCTGGGCCGAAGCCTGGCTCGATTCGATGCCGCGTCGTACCTGGCCCCACAGGTCCGGCTCCCAGCTGGCACCGAGGGTGGCGCTGACACTCTGCTCGACGGCACCACTGGAAACGCTCGACGTACCGCCGCCGTTGCCTGAACTGCCGCCCACCCCACGGGAACCGGACAACCCGGCACTGAGGGTCGGCCACAATCCCGCCCGGCTGGAAGCGACCTGGGCCTGGGCCAGGCGATAGGCCGCCTCGGCGGCGACAATCGACTGGTTGGCCTTGGCCGCGCGACTCATCAGGTCATTGAGCATCGGGTCGTGATAGTCCAGCCACCACTGGCTGTCCAGCGCGCCCTGGGGATTGGCAGCCGCCCGTTGCCATTGCGTGCCTTCCTTGAAAGCCTGCGGCAGTTCGATCGGCGGTTGCCGGTAATCCGGCCCGACCATGCAACCACCCAGGCCCAGGGTGAGCAACAGGACCAGCCAGGGCGCGCGTTGACCCGTCATCATGATTCAAGACTCCTTGCCGCGCCGGCGCAGCCGCTCGGAAGCGTTGTCCAGCCACAGGTAGATGACCGGCGTGGTGTACAGCGTCAGCAACTGGCTGAGCAGCAACCCGCCGATAATGGAAATCCCCAGGGGCCGGCGCAGTTCCGAGCCGTAGCCGCTGCCCAGCACCAGCGGCAAGGCGCCGAGGATGGCCGCCAGGGTGGTCATCATGATCGGCCGGAAACGGATCAGGCATGCCCGGTGAATCGCCTCGCGGGCACTGAGGCCGTGCCGGACCCGCTCGGTAATGGCGAAGTCGATCATCATGATCGCGTTCTTCTTGACGATGCCGATCAGCAGGATCACCCCCACCAGGGCGATGATCGACAGCTCGGTGCCGGTCAGCAGCAAGGCGATCAGCGCACCGACGCCGGCCGAAGGCAGGGTCGAGAGAATGGTCAGCGGATGCATCAGGTTCTCGTAGAGGATGCCCAGCACGATGTACACCGACAGCAACGCCGCGACGATCAGCAACGGCTCGCTGGCCACCGACGACTGGAACACCTGGGCCGTGCCGGCGAACTGGCCGACCACGCTGGCGGGCATGCGCAGTTGCGCCACGGCGTTCTCCACCAGGGCGGTGGCCTCGCCGATGGAAACGCCGGGAGCCAGGTTGAACGAGGCCGTCACCGCTGGGAAAGTGCCCTGGTGGGCAATGGAAATCGCCGTGCGCTGGATAGCGGTATCCGCCAGCGCCGACAGCGGCACCAAGGTCGGGCTGACGCTGGCCAGCGGTGTCGCCGTGACGTTCTTGCCGCTGCTCGCCGGCCCGGTCGGTACATAGATCGACTTGAGTGCCTGTGGATCGGTCCAGTACGGCGGCGCCACTTCCATCACCACATGATACTGGTTGGCTGCCTTGTAGATGGTCGAGACCTGGCGCTGGCCGAAGGCGTCGTAAAGGGTCTGGTCGATATTGCCGATATTGACCCCCAGCCGCGCCGCGGTATCGCGGTTGATATGGATATTCGCCAGCAGGCTGTTGTCCTGCTGGTCGGTGTTGATATCGGTCAGTTGCGGCAAGGTGTGCAGCACCGCGACGACCTTGGGCACCCACTCGTCGAGGCTGTCCTGGTCATCGGCGGTCAGGGTGTACTGGTACTGCGCCCCGCTCTGCCGTCCGCCGACGGTGATGTCCTGGGCCGATTGCAGGTACAGGCGGGTGCCCGGCAGGTCGCCGAGGGCCTTGCGAATCTGCGCGATGACCTGGTCGGCGCGGTCCTGGCGCTCGCCGACCGGCTTGAGCGCGATAAACAGCTGGCCGCTGTTGATCGCCCCGCCGCCACCACCGATAAAACCGCCGACGGTCTGCACATTCGGGTTGTGCGAGGCAGTCTGGTTGATCTTGCTGAAGGCAGCCTGCATCGCATCGTAGGAAATGCTCTGGGGAGCAATGATGCTGCCCTGCAGGCGTCCGGTGTCTTCCTGGGGAAAGAAGCCCTTGGGCACCAGCACGTAGAGCACGCCCGCGAGGACGATCACCAGCACCGTCAGCGCGCCCATCAGGGCCGAATGCCCGACCACCCAGCCCAGGGTCCGGCTGTAGAAGCGATGGAAACCCGAATCCGGGTAGTCATGTCCGGCGTCCGAGGCCTGTTTCGGTCGCAGCAGCACGCTGGACAGCATCGGCGTCACGGTCAGGGAGATCAGCATGGAAATCAGGATCGCCACCGACAGCGTGATGGAAAACTCGCGGAACAGGCGACCGACAATCCCGCCCATCATCAGCAACGGGATGAACACCGCGATCAGCGAGACGCTGATGCTCAGTACCGTGAAACTGACCTCCCGGGCGCCGGTCAGCGCCGCCTGCAGGCGGCTTTCACCGCGTTCCAGGTGACGCATGATGTTTTCCACGATGACGATCGCGTCGTCGACCACGAAACCGGTGGAAATGGTCAGCGCCATCAGCGACAGGTTGTTCAGGCTGTAGCCGAGGAAATACATGGCGCCGAAGGTGCCGAGCAACGACAGCGGCACGACAATGGCCGGCACCAGGGTGCTGCGCCAGTCGCGAAAGAAACCGAAGGTCACCAAAGTCACCAGGAAGATCGAGGCCAGCAGGCTGATTTCCACATCGTGCAATGAAGCGCGGATGGTGGTGGTTCGATCCAGCAGGATGTTCAGCCGGATTGAGGCCGGGATCGAGTCCTGCAGGAACGGCAGCGCGGCCTTGACCGCATCCACCGTCTCGATGACGTTGGCCCCCGGCTGCTTGAACACCACCAGCAATACCGCCGGCCGGCCGTTGGACAGGCCGAAGTTGCGCAGGTCCTCGACGTCCTCGTGGACATAACCGAGGTCGGCGATATGCACCACGTCGCCGTTGTTCTGCCTGACCACCAGCGGCGCGTAGTCCTCGGGCATGAACAGCATGTCGTTGGCGCCGATGCCATAGGACTGGTTGCCGATGGCCAGCGCGCCCTTGGGCAGGTTCGAGTTTGACGCCGTGATCGCCCCGCGCACCTGCTCCAGGCTGACGCCGTAATGGTTGAGGCGGTCCGGGTTGAGTTCGATGCGCACCGCCGGCAGCGCACCGCCACCGACGGTGACGTCGCCGACGCCGCTGGTCTGCAGCAGTTTCTGCTCCAGCAGGGTCGAGGCCACGTCATACATCTGGCCCGGCGTCGCACTGTCGGAGGTCAGGCTGATGATCATGATCGGCGAGTCGGCCGGATTGACCTTGCGATAGGTCGGATTCCCCGACAGATCGCTGGGCAGGCTGCTGCGCGCGGCATTGATGGCGGCCTGGACGTCGCGGGCGGCCCCGTCGATATCGCGGCTCAGGTCGAATTGCAGGTTGATGCGGGTCGAGCCGAGGTTGCTCGACGAGGTCATCTGGGTCACCCCGGCGATCTGCCCGAACTGCCGTTCCAGCGGGGTCGCCACCGAAGTGGCCACGGTGTTCGGATCGGCCCCGGGCAGCGAGGCACGGACGCTGATGGTCGGGAAGTCGACTTCCGGCAACGGCGCCACCGGCAGCAACAGGAAGGCCAACCCGCCGAACAACGCCAGGCCGACCGCCAGCAAGGTGGTGGCAATCGGTCGCTGGATAAAGGGCGCGCTGATATTCATGGCGGTCAGCCCTCGACTACAGGCCGGCGCTTGCCGAAACGCCGTTCCAGCTGGTTCATCGCCAGGAAAATCACCGGCGTCGAAAACAGCGTCAGCAACTGGCTGAGCAGCAGCCCGCCGATGATCGCGATGCCCAGCGGATGGCGCAGTTCCGAACCGATGCCGCTACCCAGGGCCAGCGGCACCGCGCCGAACAGCGATGCCATGGAGGTCATCAGGATCGGCCGGAAGCGCAGTTCCGCCGCCTGGCGAATCGCCGCCACCGGGTCCAGTCCGTCCTTGCGCTGCAACTCCAGGGCGAAGTCGACCATCATGATGCCGTTCTTCATGACGATACCGATCAGCAGGACGATGCCGATCAGGCCGATGATGTCGAACTGGGTGCCCGTCACCAGCAGGGCCAGCAAGGCACCCAGGGCCGCCGAAAGCAGGGTCGAGAGGATGGTCACCGGGTGCACGAAGCTTTCGTAGAGTATGCCCAGCATCAGGTAGACCACGACAATCGCCGCCAGCACCAGGAACACCTGGTTCGACAGCGAGGACTGGAAGGTCGCCGCCGCGCCTTCGAGATTGGCCTGGACCGTCACGGGCAGGCCGACATCCTGTTCGATCCGCGCCAGGCGCGTCACCGCCGCGCCCAGGGTCTGTCCGGGAGCCAGGTTGAACGAAATGTCGGCATAGGGGAACTGGCCCAGCCGGTTGATGGTGATCGGCGTGCGGATCACCTGCTGGGTGGCCATGCTCGCCAGGGGAGCGACCGCACCGCTGCTGGTGGTGACGTACAGCCCGGTCAGCAGGTCGGCGAGATTGCGCGGCGGCCGGTCGCTGGCCATCACCACATGGTACTGGTTGAGCTGGGTGTAGATGGTCGAGACCTGGCGTTGGCCGAAGGCGTCATACAGCACATCGTCGATGGCCTGCGGTGTCACCCCCAGCCGCGAGGCCGTGGCGCGGTCGATGGTGATCTGGATCTGGTTGCCGAACTGCAGCGCCTGGCTTTGCACATCGCTGAACAGCGGATCCTTGCCGATGGCCGCCAGCAGCCTGGCGGTCCACTCCTCCAGCACCTGCGGGTCGGTGGCCTGCAGGCCAAGGCGATAGCTGGTGGTCGATACCGTCGCATCGAGGGTCAGGTCCTGCACGCTGTGCAGGTACAGGCGTACCCCGGAATCGTCGGCATTGGCGTCGGACAGTCGGCGGATCACCGCCGCCGCGCTGTCGCGCTGGTCGCGGTCCTTGAGATTGATCAGCAGGTTGCCCTGGTTGATGGTCGGGTTGGTCTGGTCGATGCCGACAAAGGACGACAGGCTCGCCACCGCCGGGTCCTTGAGGATGCGCGCGGCCAGCTTCTGCTGCTGCGCCTGCATCTGCTGGAACGACACGGTCGGCGAACCCTGGGAAATCCCCTGGATCAGCCCGGTGTCCTGCTCGGGGAAAAAGCCCTTGGGCATGATCACGATGATCAGCAGGGTCAGCAACGCGGTAAACACGATGGACAGCAGGGCCAGGGTGCGGTGCAGCAATACCCAGTCCAGGCCGCGGACGTAATAGCCGTTGATCCGGTCGAAAAAGTCCGGGCGGCGTTCCCCCGGGTGGTTGCGCAGCATGCGCGAACACATCATCGGCGTCAGGGTCAGGGAAATCACCGCGGAGATCACGATGGTCACCGCCACCGTCATGGCGAATTCGCGAAACAGCCGGCCGACCACATCGCCCATGAACAGCAGCGGGATCATCACCGCGATCAGCGCCACCGACAGCGAGACGATGGTGAAGCCGATCTGCGCCGAGCCCTTGAGCGCCGCCTGCAACGGCGTGTCGCCCGCCTCCAGGTAACGGGTGATGTTCTCGATCATGACGATGGCGTCGTCGACCACGAAGCCGATGGCGATGGTCAGCGCCATCAGCGTCAGGTTGTTCAGGGAAAAGCCCAGCGCGTAGGCCACCGCCAGGGTGCCGACCAGGGTCAGGGGCACGGTGACGGCGGGAATCACCGTGGCCGGGACATTGCGCAGGAACAGGAAGATCACCAGCACCACCAGGACCACCGCGACCGCCAGCTCGTACTGGACATCGGTGACCGAGGCGCGAATGGTCTGGGTACGGTCGGTCAGCACGCTGACTTTCAACGTGCCCGGCAGGCTGGCACGCAGCTTGGGCAGCAGTTGCTGGACCCGGTCGACCACCTGGATCACGTTGGCCCCCGGCTGGCGCTGGATGTTCAGCACGATCGACGGTGTGGCGTCGGTCCAGGCCGCCTGCCGGGGATTTTCCGCGCCCTGGACCGAACGAGCGATCTGTGCCAGGCGGATCGGCGCACCGTTCTTGTAGCCGATCACCAGGTCGCGGTACTCGTCGGCTGACTGTAGCTGGTCGTTGGCACCGATGGAGTACGCCTGGAACTTGCCGTCGATATTGCCCTTGGCCTGGTTGACGTTGGCCGTGCCGAGGGAACTGCGCAGGTCCTCCAGCGACAGGCCGAGGCTATTGAGCGCCGAGGTATTGGCCTCGATCCGCACCGCCGGGCGCTGGCCGCCGCTGATGGTGACCAGGCCGACGCCGGAGATCTGCGAAATCTTCTGGGCCAGGCGGGTATCGGCCAGGTCCTCGATCCTGGTCAGCGGCAGCACGTCGGAGGTCAGCGACAGTGTCAGGACCGGGGCATCGGCCGGATTGACCTTGCTGTACACCGGTGGATACGGCAGGTTGGCCGGCAGGAAGGTGCCGGCAGCGTTGATCGAGGCCTGCACTTCCTGCTCGGCGATATCCAGCGACAGCGCCAGGTCGAATTGCAGGGTAATCACCGAAGCGCCGTCGGAGCTGGTGGAGCTCATCGACTTGAGGCCGGGCATTTCGCCGAACTGGCGCTCCAGCGGTGCGGTGATCGAGGAACTGATCACGTCCGGGCTGGCGCCCGGGTACTGGGTGAATACCTGGATGGTCGGGTAGTCGACTTCCGGCAGCGCCGAGACCGACAGGAAGTGGTAGCCGAGCAGTCCGATGAGGAAAACGGCGACCATCAGCAGCGTGGTCGCGATGGGGCGTTCGATAAAGGGACGTGAGATGTTCATGGGCAACCCCTCACTGGCCGACCACCTTCACCATGGAGCCGTTGTCCAGTTTGTCCGCGCCTTCGGTAATCACCTGCTCGCCGGCTTTCACGCCGTTTTCCAGGACCGCCGTGAGGTCGCCACTGATCGGCCCGCTCTTGATCGTGCGCAGGCTGGCCTTGTTGCCCTGCACCACAAAGACGAAATCGCCCTTGCTGCCGTGCTGGATCGCCAGGGTCGGCACCACCGCCACCTGTCGCAGGGTGTCGGCCTTGAGCCGGGCATTGACGAACTGGTTGGGAAACAGCGCGTGCCCCGCATCGTCGAACTGCGCCTTGACCCTGACGGTACCGGTGCTGGTATCGACCTGGTTGTCCAGGGCCAGCAAGGTGCCGCTGGCCAGCAGGTCGTGCTTGTTGCGGTCGTAGGCCAGTACCTGGACCGTGCCCTTGGCCATGGCCTGGTCGATGGCGCCAAGATCGTCCTCGGGCACCGCGAAGACCACCGTCGCCGGGTTCATCTGGGTGATCACGGCAATACCCGTGGTGCTGCCGGCGGTGACGAAGTTGCCGGGGTCCACCAGGCGCAGGCCGACGATGCCGTCGACCGGCGAGGTGATGGTGCAGTAGCCCAGTTGCACTTGCAGGTTCTGCACCGCGCCGTCATCCGCGGCCACCGTGCCCTGCTGCTCCCGGACCGTGGCGACCTGGGTATCGAGGGTCTGCTGGCTGACCGAGCCGACCTTGATCAGCTCGCGAAAACGCGCCAGGTCACGCTGGGCGTTGACCAGTACCGCCTGATCGTGGTCCAGGACACCCCTGGCCTGCGCCAACTGGGCCTTGAACGCGCGATCGTCGATGCGGGCCACGACCTGGCCCCTGGTCACTCGCTGGCCCTCCTTGAAGTCCGCCGAGGCGAGGATGCCGGATACCTGGCTGACCACCGTCACACTGCGCGTCGGCGTCACCGTGCCCAGGGCGTCGATATACACCGGGACGTCCATCAGCTTGACGGCGACGGCCGTCACCGGATCGCCCAGCGACGGAGGTTTGCCCCTGGGCGTGTGCAAACCGTGATAAAGCGCCCAACCGCCAGCCAGGAGCGCGAGCGCCACGACGACCAGCAAAATCCAGGTTCCCTTGCTGCTCTTCACTCTTGTCTCCCCGGGGGCCTCGCTGGCGCGTGCGCAGCGGACACCGCCCCGATGCACTGAAGGTTAGTCTGCTATCGAGGTTGCACCCATGAACCTGAACGGCAGCTTTCTGCCGGCGATGGGGATCGTGAAACTCTTGTCAGTCAAGGAAGTGACGAACGGCCAGGCCGAATGTCCGTCTCCCCTTGCGCTTGGGCAGGCGCGATCTACTGTCTAAGGGTACGGTTACAAGACAACCCAAATTCCCCCCACGTATTCTGGTCTGCAGTTCCGTCCAGTGACAAAGACATCATGGAGTCCGCGTCATGGAAGAAACCCTCATTCTGGTCGATGAGGATGATTGCGAAACCGGCAGTGCGCACAAGCTGTTCATCCACCAACAAGGCTTGCGACATCGGGCCTTCTCGATCTTCATCTTCGACGGCTACGACCGCTTGCTGCTGCAGCAACGGGCCCTCGGCAAATACCATTCGCAAGGCCTGTGGACCAACACCTGCTGCGGCCATCCGCGCCTCGGCGAACAGACCCATGCCGCCGCGCAGCGACGCCTGTTCGAGGAAATGGGCCTGGCCTGCCCGCTGAAGAAAGTGGCGTCCCTGCTCTATCGGGAACAGGTCTCTAACGATCTGATCGAACATGAATTCGACCATCTGTTCGTCGGCATCAGCGATGCCCTGCCCGTAGCCAATCCCGATGAAGCCCTGTCCTGGGAGTGGATGACCCTCTCCGAGATTCCGCATTGCATTGCCGCCGCCCCGGAGCGGTACACGGTCTGGTTCCGCAGGATCTTCGACACCTACACCCTCGCGAGTCTGCGCACCTGGCAAAAGCTGGCGGTCACGCTCCCCTCGACCAGTCATCTGGCACTCTAGAGATCCCGTTCATGAAACGTTACGCGCACGACGCGTGGGCGACCTTGTTGCCGATCGCGCCCACCCCGGGTATTGCCGGGGCGCCCCAGGGACGGAGGAACACGACATGTTCGAGCTACTGAACACCATCGACAGCCCGGACGATTTGCGGGCACTGCATCCCAGGGCGCTGTCGACAGTCGCCGATGAGCTGCGAGCCTTTATCCTGCACAGCGTTTCACGAACCGGCGGGCATCTGTCGGCCAACCTGGGCACCGTGGAACTGGCCATTGCCCTGCACTATGTGTTCGACACCCCCCATGACCGGGTCGTCTGGGATGTCGGGCACCAGTCCTACCCGCACAAGATCCTCACCGGGCGCCGCGAGGCCATGGCCGGCATTCGCCAACTGGGCGGGATATCCGGTTTTCCCCGACGCCAGGAGTCCGAGTACGACACCTTCGGCACCGCTCACTCCAGCACTTCGATTTCCGCGGCCCTGGGCATGGCCCTGGGGGCGCGCAACAAAGGCGAGCACCGGCATGGCATCGCGGTCATCGGCGACGGCGCCCTGAGCGGCGGCATGGCCTACGAGGCCATGAACAACGCCGGCCTGCATCAGGACCTGCCGTTCCTGGTGATCCTCAACGACAACGATATGTCGATCTCCCCCGCCGTCGGCGCGTTGCGCCACTACCTGGGAAGACTCACCGCCCATCGCTGCACGCCTTCGGCCAGGGCCGCCATCAAGCGCATCCTGCGCGAGGAAACGGCGGCAGGCGAAGGCTCCGTCCCCGCATGCGCAGCACAGCTCACCGGGCAGAAATTGTCGGCGACGCTGTTCGAAGCCCTGGGCTTCCATTACACCGGTCCCGTCGACGGGCATGATCTGGGCGAGCTAATTCCGGCGTTGCAGGCCCTGAAAAGCCGGCGCGGCCCGCAGTTGCTGCATATCGTCACCGAGAAGGGCCATGGCTACAGCCCGGCGGCCCTCGATCCGGTGCTGTATCACGGGCCCGGGAAATTCAATCCGGAACAGGGTATCCAGCCCGTGGCAGCCGGCCGGCAGAGCTACACCCAGGTCTTTGGCAACTGGCTGTGCGATGAGGCCGCGCTCGACCCGCGCGTCGTCGCGATTACCCCGGCCATGCGTGAAGGTTCGGGCCTGGTGGAGTTCGAACGGCGTTTCCCCGACCGCTACTTCGATGTCGGGATCGCCGAGCAGCACGCCCTGACCTTTGCCGCGGGCCTTGCCACCGAGGGCCTGAAGCCGGTGGTCGCCATCTACTCGACCTTCCTCCAGCGCGCCTATGACCAGTTGATCCACGATATCGCCATCCAGAACCTGCCGGTGCTGCTCGCCATCGACCGTGCCGGCATTGTCGGGGCGGACGGTGCCACCCACACCGGGGCGTTCGATATCGCCTACCTGCGCTGCGTGCCCAACCTGGTCATCATGGCGCCGGCGGACGAAAACGAATGCCGGCAGATGCTGCACACCGCCCTGCTGCAGAACGGCCCGGTGGCGGTGCGTTATCCTCGCGGCGCCGGCAGCGGCACCCCGCCGCAGGTCGAGTTGCTCACGCTGCCCCTGGGTCGTGGGGAAATCCGTCGCCAGTCTGCGCAAACCCAGGGCCTGCGAATCGCCATCCTCGCCTTCGGCTCCATGCTGCTGCCCAGTCTCGAGGCCGCCGAGGTCCTGGATGCGACGGTGGCGAACATGCGTTACGTCAAACCCCTGGATGTCGACCTGATAGAAGCCCTGGCCTGCAACCACGATGTGCTGGTGACGGTTGAAGAAGGCTGCGTGAAGGGCGGCGCCGGTGCCGCGTGCCTGGAACATCTGGCCGTTTCGATGTTTTCCAACCAGGTCCTGCAACTGGGGTTCGACGATCAGTTCATCGAGCATGGCGCACCGGAGCAACTGCTGAGTGCCTGCGGCCTGGACGCCGGAGGAATTGTCGCGGCTATCCGGGTTTTCTCCGGGCAGGTGGCCCTGGTGCGCGGCGAGTCCCGTCGACAGCTGATGACAGGAGGTCGCCGGTGAAAGTCATCCTGGCCCAACCCCGGGGCTTTTGCGCCGGCGTGGTACGGGCGATCGAGATCGTCGAGCTGGCGCTGGAACAGTACGGCGCCCCGGTCTACGTGCGACATGAGATCGTCCACAACCGTCATGTGGTCGACAACCTCAAGGCCAGGGGAGCGATCTTCGTCGACGAGCTGGATGAAATACCGGTCGACGCCATCACCGTGTTCAGCGCCCATGGCGTGGCCAGGGTCGTCGAAGATACCGCGCGCCAGCGTCAGTTGCGGGTCCTCGACGCCACCTGCCCGCTGGTCAGCAAGGTGCATCACCAGGGCCGCCAGTATGCCGCCAGAGGCTATCAGGTGATCCTGGTCGGTGAAGCCGGGCATCCCGAGGTGGTCGGCATTCTCGGGCAGATTCCCGCGCCGGTGGTGGTCGTGCGTGATGTGGCGCAGGTGCGGGACCTGGACTTTCCGGCACAGACGCCGATGGCCTATATCACCCAGACCACCCTCAGCGTCGATGACACCCGCGCCGTGGTCCAGGCCCTACAGCGGCGCTACCCGGGAATCGTCGGCCCGGATACCCGCGATATCTGCTACGCCGTGCAGAACCGCCAGAACGCCTTGCGCAGCCTCAGTCAGTGTGTCGACCTGGTGCTGGTGGTGGGCGCGGCGAACAGCGCCAATACCGTGACCTTGCACACGCTTGCCGATGAAACCGGCGTGCCGGCCTACCGGGTGGCCGATGGCAGCGAACTGGACCGGCAGTGGTTTCGCGATATCGAGACCGTCGGAATCACCGCAGGGGCCTCGACGCCCGAGGCGCTGGTCGAGGATGTGATCGCCGCCCTTGGCAAGCTGGCACCGCTGACGATCGCTACCCTGCCCGGTCGCGAGGAACGGGTGCAATTCACTCTGCCGGACGGGCTGATCGCCCGCAGCCGCTAAACCATCGGGGCATAGGAGCCGACATGATCCCTGCATTCGATCGACCACCGATTCACCTGCCCTTTGCCTCGCGGATCAACCCGCATCTGGAGCGTGCCAGCCGAACCTCCGATGCCTGGCTGGAGTCGATGGGCCTGATCGACCCCGCGACACGCCAGGTACTGGACAGCGGGCGCTTCGGCGAACTGAACGCCAGGGTTTTCCCTGATGTGGATGCCACCGGGCTGGAACACATGATCAGTCTGATGAGCTGGCTTTTCCTGCTGGACGATGCCCTCGACCAGGGGGAACTGAACCATCATGTGATCGCGACCGAGGCCCTGCTGGAACGCCTGTTTTCGCAGCTGGCGCAAGACCCGCTGGCGCCCGCCGCCAAACCGGGCCCGGAGCTGGCCGGGTGCGCCCTGATCGGCTCGATCCGGCGCGGCCTGAGTACCGCCGGACAGCGACGTTTCCTCGGCGAGATCCGGGCCTACTTCGATGCGGTCCTGAAAGAAGTCGAGATCCGCGCCGCTGGCGAGGTGCCAGACCTGCTGGACTTCGCCCTGGTCCGGCGCTATACCGGCGCCAGCCAGTTGATGTTCAGCGCCGGCGAATATGCCAACCATGCCGAATTGCCCGAGGCCTTCTGCCGTACCCGGCCTTTCCAGGCCTTGCAACAGAGCACCAGCGACGTGCTGGTCCTGGTCAATGATATTTTTTCCTACGCCAAGGAAAGCCGTTCCGATGAAATCAACAATTATGTGGTGGTCTGCCGGCATCACCTGGGCCTGTCGGTCCGCGAGGCCATGGCGTTCGTCAATGGCCTGGTGAATTCCCGTGTCCGGACGTTCGAGCAGGCGCGGGAACGGCTGCCGGCGTTTCTCGATCAGCAGCGCTATACCGATCTCGAACGCCAGGCGATCGAGCGTTATGCCGACGCACTGGAAAGCTGGATGAGCGGCAATCTCGACTGGTCACTGGAGGTTCCCCGCTACAACGCCCCGTGTCTCACTGAGGAGGCTCGTTGATGAATCCCCTGATCACCCGCCGCCAGACCCGCCAGGTCGCCATCGGGCCGGTCAGCCTGGGCAGCGCCAGCCCGATCGTGGTCCAGGCCATGACCAATACCGATACCGCCGATGCCCGGGCCACCGCCGCCCAGGTCGAACAGTTGGCCCTGGCCGGCGCCGAACTGGTGCGGATCACGGTCAACGGCCATGAAGCGGCGTCCCAGGTGGCGAAGATCCGCGATTTGCTCGATGCCCGGCAGATCGGGGTGCCGCTGGTGGGTGACTTTCACTTCAACGGCCACCGCCTTCTGGCGACCTATCCCGAATGCGCGCAAGCCCTGGACAAGTACCGGATCAACCCCGGCAATGTCGGCAAGGGCGCCCGTCGCGACGAGCAGTTCTGCGAGATGATCGAAATCGCCTGCCGCTACGACAAACCGGTGCGCATCGGGGTCAACTGGGGCAGTCTCGATCCGGACCTGCTGGCGCGCATGATGGACAGCAATGCGGCACTGGCCCAACCGCTGGCCGCCGACGCGGTGATGCGCGAAGCGCTGGTGGTGTCGGCGCTGGAGAATGCGCAACGGGCCATTGCCGTCGGCCTGCCGGCGGAGCGGATCGTGCTATCGGCCAAGGTCAGCCATGTCCAGGACCTGATTGCCGTGTACCGCGACCTCGCCGCCCGTTGCGACTTCCCCCTGCACCTGGGCCTGACCGAAGCCGGCATGGGCTCGAAGGGGATCGTCGCCTCCTCCACCGCCCTGGCAGTGCTGCTCCAGGAAGGCATCGGCGACACGCTGCGGATTTCCCTCACCCCCGAACCCGGCGGGGACCGCACCCGCGAGGTGCAGGTCGCCCAGCAGATCCTGCAGACCATGGGCTTGCGGGCGTTCACCCCGACCGTAGTCGCCTGTCCCGGCTGTGGGCGTACCACCAGTGATTTCTTCCAGCGGCTGGCTCAACAGATCGAACATCATCTGGTAACGCAGATGCCCCTCTGGAAATCCCGATTCCACGGGGTCGAGCAGATGCATGTCACCGTCATGGGCTGCGTAGTGAACGGTCCGGGCGAAAGCCGCCTGGCGGATATCGGCGTCTCGCTGCCCGGTGCCGGAGAACACCCTTCGGCTCCCGTCTACATTGACGGCGAACGCGTGTTGACACTCAAGGGGCCAGGTATCGCCCAGGACTTCATCCAACTGCTTGAGGCCTATGTCGCTGCTCGCTATGGCCGGCAGGAGTCTGCACGGCGACAGCTGGACGAACTCCTGGCGCATCTGGGCAGAGTACGTGTGCTGTGAATCACCGCACGACCGGGACCCTCACCATGCCAGGCTCACGCTCGACATTACCGCGGCACCTGCAGCAGGTGATCGAAACCCTTCCCCACGACGAAGTGCGGGTCAATCCCCATGCGCCTTTGGCTGAGGTCGAGGCCATGCGCTGGGTGCAGCGTTTCCGCCTGGCCAGGGGGGATGAAGCACTCGAGCGCTTCAAACGGATCAAGTGCGGCGCATTCGCCGGGCATACCTATCCCCACGCTCCGCCAGAAAAGGTAATCCTGGGGGCGGAATTGATCGGCTGGTTATTTCTCTTCGACGACCAATATGGCGAGGGCCAGGAGGCCATCACGATGGCACGGGTTTTCGACAGTTGCATGGAAACCCTCAGGACCGGGCAACCGCCTCTCCTTGAGCCTTTGCCATTCCACGGCGCATTGGCTGACCTGAACGCACGTTTTTCAACACTGGGCCAACCTCTTTGGCAAAGGCTGTTCGCGCAGAGCATGGGGGCCTATTTCAGCGGTTGTCTGTTCGAACTGCCCTACCGCCAATCGGGGCTCTGCCCGACCCTGGACGCTTATATCCGACTACGCACCTGGTCCATCGGCGCACTGCCGGTGTTTGATCTGATCCTGCTGGAAATGAACCCTCTGCCCTTGCCGCTTCGCGCGCCGCTGATCGCGTTCCGCGAACACTGCGCACAACTGACCGCTTGGGTCAACGATCTGCACTCGTACACCAAGGAGACCGCCAGTCACGACCCGCTGAATCTGGTGGCGGTGCTCCAGCAGGAACGGCAACTGCTCCTGGAGGATGCGTTACTCGCCGCGGTCGATCTGTATCGACAAGGCCTGGCGACCATGTCCGACCTGGCTTGGAGCATCCAGGCTTCGCCTCATTGCACCCCGCAGGAAAAGGCCCTGGTCCAAGGCACCATCGACTGGGTTCATGGCAATACCGCCTGGACCCGCCTATCCGGCCGTTACTATCCCCAAGGCCATCAGGAGTCCTGATCATGCCGCAACGTCTTGCACTCCTGGGGGCCACCGGCTCCATCGGCGACAGCACCCTGGATCTGGTGGCGCGGCATCCCGAGCACTTTTCCGTGTTCGCCCTGACCGCGCACCACAATATCGACAAGCTGTGCCGGCTGTGCCTGGCCTTCAGGCCCGAAGTCGCCGTCGTTGCCGATGAAGCCGCGGCCGCGCGCCTGTCGGCGTGGCTGCTGGCGCTGGGACAGGACACCGAGGTGCTGCATGGGCCGCAGGCGCTGGTCGACGTGGCCCGGGCCAGCCAATGCGACACCGTGGTCGCGGCCATTGTCGGTGGCGCCGGGTTGGCCCCGACGCTGGCCGCCGCCAAGGCCGGCAAGCGCATCCTCCTGGCCAACAAGGAAGCGCTGGTGATGTCCGGCGCGCTGTTGATGGCGAGTGTTGCCGCGTCGACAGCGCAACTGCTGCCGGTCGACAGCGAACACAATGCCATCTTCCAATGCCTGTCGAGCCACCCCGAAGTCCGTCCCGAACGCCTGATCCTCACCGCTTCCGGCGGGCCTTTCCTGACCCGGCCGCTGGAAACCCTGGGCAGCGTCACCCCCGACCAGGCCTGCGCCCATCCGAAGTGGCGCATGGGGCGCAAGATCTCGGTGGACTGCGCGACCATGATGAACAAGGGCCTGGAGGTGATCGAGGCGCGCTGGCTGTTCGCCATGCCCGCCGAGCGGATCGAGGTGCTGATTCATCCGCAAAGCATCGTGCACTCGATGGTGGTGTATGCCGACCAGTCGGTACTGGCGCAACTGGGCAATCCCGATATGCGCACGCCTATCGCCCAGGCCCTGGCCTATCCACGGCGTATCGACTCCGGCGTCGACCCGCTGGACCTGACGCGTTGCGAGCCGCTGGTCTTTGCCGGCCCGGACCTGGTGCGATTCCCCTGCCTGCGCCTGGCCCTGGAGGTGGCGCGGGACGGTTGTGCACTCAGCGTGGTGCTCAATGCCGCCAATGAAGTGGCGGTGGCGGCTTTTCTCGCGGGTGCGCTGACCTTCAACGATATCACCCGCGTGGTCTCGCAAACCCTGGAACAGACCGCCTCGGTGGCCTGCGACAGCCTCGAGGCCATCGAGGACACCGACCGTCAGGCACGTGCCCGCGCGACGCAGCTGTCAGGCCTGCCACCAGCGCGGTAACAACTGGCGGACCCCGGCCTCGGCGAAACGGTCGTCGATCAGCATCACCACGCCGCGATCCTGCTGGCTGCGGATCACCCGCCCCGCCGCCTGCACGACTTTCTGCAGCCCGGGGTACAGGTAGGTGTAGTCATACCCGGAGCCGAACAGCGCCGCCATGCGTTGCTTGATCTGTTCATTGACCGGATTCAGTTGCGGCAGGCCCAGGGTCGCGATAAAGGCGCCGATCAGGCGCTGTCCGGGCAAGTCGATGCCCTCGCCGAAGGCCCCGCCCAGTACCGCGAAGCCGATGCCCTGGCTGTGCTCGGTGAATTGTTCGAGAAAGGCCTGGCGCTGGCCCTCCTCCATGCGCCGTTCCTGTTGCCAGAGCGGAATTCGCGGGTGCCGCTCGGCCAGCAACTGCACCACCTGCTGCAGGTAGTCGAAGCTGCTGAAGAACGCCAGGTAGTTACCGGGGCGCTGCGCGAACTGCCCGGCCAGCAACTCGACGATGGGCGCCAGGGAGGCCTGGCGATGGACGAAGCGCGTGGATATCTCGCTGACGACCCGCAGTTCAAGCTGGTCGCGCCGGAACGGTGACTCGACATCGATCCATGCGGTATCGGCCGGCAGCCCCAGCAGGTCGGCGTAATAATGCCTGGGGCTCAGGGTCGCGGAAAACAGCACGCTGCTGCGGGCGGCAGTCAGCCGTGGGCGGATGAAGGCGGCCGGCACGACATTGCGCAGGCACAGCTGCGACAGGCGTCGCCGGCCGTGCTCACGCAGGCTGATATCGAAAATGAAATGCTCGTCGAACAGCTCCCCGACCCGGGTGAATTGCAGGAGGTCGAAGTAGAACGCCTGGAGTTCGGCATCCACCCCTTGCGGGTGTTCGTTGAGGTAGTCGCCCATGGCCGAGATACACAGGGACATCGCCTGCAGCAGCCGGGTCGGAGCCTGGGCACTGGCCTGGTAGGTCGCGACCTGCTCCTTGTGCAGGGCATTCCACTCGCGGTTGAGCCGTTGCAGCGATTTCTTCAGGGGCTCCGGCGCGTTCTGACGCAACTGGCCGAGGTGGTACTGGTCCAGGCTGGCGCTGTACATCTGACGCCCGCGCTCCACCAGGTTGTGCGCCTCGTCCACCAGCGTCGCCACCCGCCACTGGTTGGCCTGGGCCAGGCCGAACAGCAGTGCGCTGAAGTCGAAGTAGTAGTTGTAGTCGGCGACCACCCAGTCGGCCCAGCGCGCCATTTCCTGGCTCAGGTAATACGGGCAGATGCCGTGGGCCAGGGCGATCTCCCGCAGGGCCTGGCGATCGAGCAGCGCCACGGCGGCCGCGGCCTGGCGCGCGGCCGGCAAACGATCGTAGAAACCCCGCGCCAGTGGGCAGGCATCACCATGACAGGCCTTGTCCGGATGTTCGCAGGCCTTGTCCCGGGCCACCAGTTCCAGCACCCGCAGCGGCAGGCCGGGACTGCTGTCGTGCAGGACCCGCGCCGCATCGAGGGCAAGCTGGCGCCCCGGGGTCTTGGCCGTCAGGAAAAACACCTTGTCCAGTTGCTGTGGCGCCAGGGCCTTGAGCATGGGAAACAGCGTGCCGATGGTCTTGCCGATACCGGTCGGGGCCTGGGCCATCAGGCAGCGACCGGTGCTCACCGCCTTGTAGACCGTTTCCGCCAGGCTGCGCTGGCCGGGGCGGAAATCGCCATGGGGGAACGCCAGCGCCTGCGCCGCCTGGTCACGGGCACTGCGATGGGCCGTTTCCTGGTCGGCCCAGTGCAGGAACAGCGAGCACTGTCGCTCGAAAAAGACCTTGAGGTCGGCCGCCGTCCAGGTTTCGCGCAGCAGGGTCTCCTTTTCGCTGAGAATGTCGAAATACACCAGCGCCAGGTTGATTTCGGCCAACTGCAGGTGCTCGCAGGCCAGCCAGCCGTAGATCCGCGCCTGCGCCCAGTGCAACTGGCGATGGTTGGCCGGCTGGCTGGCGAGATCGCCGCGATAGGTCTTGATTTCCTCCAGCTGGTTTTGCGCCGGGTCATAGCCATCGGCCCGGCCCCTGACCCGCAGACCCAGGTAATGCCCTTCCAGCGCCAGTTCGGCCCGATAGCCCTCGCTACGGCGCGCAGCCACGGTGCGATGCCCGACGATGCCCTCCAGGGCGGTGGGCGACGGGGTGAAGCGCAGGTCCAGGTCGCCGGTCTTGGCGGTGAATTCGCACAGGGCGCGCACGGCAACGCTGTAGCTCAAGTGACCGGCTCCGACCATTGCACATGGCACACGGCGACCGGCATCTGGTGCTGGTGACAGAATTCCAGCCAGCGCAGCTGGTTGTCCTGCAGGCGATCGCCCGGCCCTTTCACCTCGATCATCCGATAGGTCTTCTGCGCCGGCCAGAACTGGATCAGGTCGGGCATGCCGGCACGGTTGGCCCTGATATCCAGCAGCAGGCGTTCGAACCAGTGTTTCAGGTGAATCGCCGGCAGGCATTCCAGGGCCTGCTCCAGCAACTCCCCGGTCAGCACGTTCCAGAAGACAAAGGGCGATTGCAGCCCCCATTTAGCGACAAAGGTGCTGCGAATGGTCTGTTTGTAGCGCTGGTCCGTCAGTTGCTCCAGGCATTGGGCAAACAGCTCGGCCCGGCGCTGGTGGAAATCTTCGCTGTGCAGGTCGGCCGGCCCGCTCTGGAACGGATGGAAAAACGCGCCCGGCAGCGGCGCGAAGATCGCCGGCCAGCACAGCAGGCCGAACAATGAGTTGATCAGGGTATTTTCCACGAAGTATACCGGTGCCTGCGCTTCGTGCAGGTGCCGGGCCACCCGTTGCTCGACCGACTCATCCGGTTCATGGACCAGGCTGAAATCCAGCCGTGTCACCGGCGTCGGCGCCTGGCGCGCCAGCGCCGGCAACCCGAGCCGGCGTCGCAGCCGTGGCAGGATCCGTTGCAGGTGCTGTTGTTCCTCGGCACTTTCCGGCGCCGCCTCGGCCGCGCCGGCCAGCGCCATGGCCTGCTCATGCTCGCCGAGGCGTTCCAGGACCCGGATGCTGCGCAGGCGCGCGCCGGGGTACTGGCACCCGCCGTAGATCGCCAGGGCGCCGGACAGGTCCTCCAGGCGCTCGCTGTATTGTCCCAGCTGAAACAGCAGCTTGCCCCGCCGCCGCTCCAGCCAGGGGTTGTCGGTCTGCAACTGCCGGATATGCGCCAGCACCCGGGTAATCTCCACTCCCGCCTCCAGGGCTTCGCGGGCCGTATGCAGGTGCAGGTAGCCGTCCACGTCGGCACGGCTGCGCAAGCCACGGGACTCGGCGCAGAACTCGACCTTTTCATAGCTGAAGATGCCCAGGTCGGCCAGCACGAACTCCGACCAGTCCTGATAGAGATTGCCGAAGAACATCAGCCGCAGGCGGTCGCACAGCGCCATGACCTGCAGGCTGTAGAGCCGGTCGGGGAGTTGCGGGCACCACTGGGCAAACGACCGTTGCTCGTCGGCGAACCGCGCGGCAAGGGCATCCCGCAGGTCACCCTTCCTGGCCCTGGGTTGCGTGATGACGGTCGCGAAGGCCTGCACGACCTCGGCCTTCTGCAATACCGCGAACAAGGCGTCCAACGTCAACGGGCTATCGTCGCGGACCCAACCCAGGGCCAGCAGGGGCAACACCGCCGCGTCGCTGCCGCCGATTTCCCCATAATTCAACTTGCTGGCGCGAAAGTGCTCGCCCTTGCGCATCACCATGCGCACCAACAGCGCCCGGGAAACCTTGGGCAAGCGTGAGAACTCGTCGATGAACGCCTGCTCCTGCTCGCTCAGCAGGTCGGCATAACGCTGGGCCAGCCAGTCGAGCACGCGCTGGAAGTTGTTCAGGTAATAAAACGGATCGTCGAGGGGCTGAGTTGTCACGGGCGGGAAGGACCACGGTTATCGAATGCTGGTTATGCATACAGATAACAGCCCTCCCCGCGCCTGGCAAACACAATTGGACAAAAGGCCTGTCGGGCGCCGAGGTCAGGGGCTCGACTCCAGGCGCAAGGCATCGGCCAACGTCCCCAGGGCCTGCTCCAGATGGCGATGACCGTTGGAGGTGGTGCTCAGGCGCAGGCAATCGCGGTGCAGCCCGTGCAGGCTGAACAATTCGCCGGGGGCCATGACGATCTTCTGCTCCAGCAAGCGCTCGAATACCTTGCGCATGTCCGTCGAGCGCGTGGCCCGGGCCCAGACGGTCGCACCGCCCTGGGGCGGGATGAAATCCAGGCTGTCGGCCAGGCGCTCGCGCAACAGCTGGCTGACCTGCAGCACGCGTTCGTTGAGCAACCGCCGCAGCGTGGCCAGGTGCTGGTCGATACGCCCGCTGCTGTACAGGCGGGCAATCGCCTTCTGCCGCGTCGGCGACATACGGAACGAGCGCAGCAGGAAATGCCGCTGCAACTCCACGCCGAGATGCCGGGACAACAGGTAGCCGAATGGCGCTTCGCACCCCATGAAGCGCTCGAAACTAGCGAACACCAGCAGGCGATCCGGGTCGACCAGATCACGCATGCACACGCCCCCGGCCTGGAAGGCCAGTTCGCCATGGCTGTCGTTCTCCAGCAGCCAGACACCGAAATGCTCCAGCAACCGGGCGATCTGCTGGCGCTGCTCCAGGGGCATCAGGCTGCCGTGGGGCATATTGATCCGCGAAGACATCAGCAGCAGCTTGACCGACTGCGTGCGCAGCAGGTGTTCAAGTCCCGCCAGGTCAAAGGCGCCCTGCCCATCCAGGGGCAATTCGATCACATTCACCCCGCCGGCCTGCAACAACCGCAGGATCACCCAGTCGCAAGGCGATTCCACCAGGACCGTCGCCTGCTTCAGGGACAGCGCCGCCATCAGGGTTTCCAGCACACTGCGCAGGTCGGCGCCGATATAGACGTCGTCGGCATGCCAGTAGCGCTGCGCCGAGGTGGTGTAGCGCACCGCCAGTGCCGTGCGCAGCTCCAGTTCGCCAAACGGCTGGAACTGCGGCTGCTGCTGTCGGGGATACTGGCGCACCAGTTCCCGTTCCAGCAGCAACAGCGGATTGTCCAGCGACAGCAGCAAGGCCGGTTCATCGCTGCCCAGCACCAGCGTGCCGGGGCGGCGCGAATGCACATACATCTGCTCCAGCAGGTCGGCACCGCCGCTGACGAACGCGTTGCTGGAAACCGGCAGCGCGTAATAGCCCGACTTGGCCTGGGAATAGACCCGGCCCTCCTTCTCCAGCAGGGAGTAGGCGTACTGGATGGTCGAAATCGACACGTTCAGCCGTTCGGCCAGGTGCCGCAACGAGGGCAGCTTGACCCGCGCATCGGTTTCCACCTCGTTGATCAGGCTGACCAGGTAGCGGTAGACCGACTGATAGGCGAAGTCCGAGTGCTTGCGTCCTCTGACCGTTCGTGGAACCGCGCCGGGCTCGGTGGGGGTCGAACCGGGTTCGGAAGTTTCTGAAGCTATCAATACCAATCCTTTTAACGTCCCGACAGGACTTCTTTGCAGACTTCACCGTTGTCGGGATTGATGATGTCAACCCGGTGTTTATCCGGATCGCTGGCCCGCACCCGGGCAATCAGCGAGACAGCGGTGCTGAAATCGACCCGGGTCTTCTGATAGAGGTCCTGCAACAGTTCGAGTGTCAGGCCGCTGACGTCCGTCAGCCACTGCTCGATCTGTTCGTTGCCCGGTTGCGCCGACAAGACCCGGTGCAGGTCCGGCAAGGCCACCAGCATGCCCGGATGACACTGGCGCAGGAAAAGCTCCAGGCCACGCCCCTGGTTGACGAACGGCGCGAACAGCAGGCAGATCAGTTGTTCTTCGCGCAGGCCATAGGCTTCCTGGGCGTAAACCCCGGCCAGGGCCCTGCGGTTGAGGAGTTTTTCCGGGGTGTCGTAGGCGGCCACGGCCTGCTCGATCAGGCGCGTCGACATGAGTTTCTTGCGCATCATCACCACGGCCAGTTGCAGGTACTCGGTGATGCCCGCCTGGTAGCTCAGGCCCCGGACGTATTGCGCCTGCAAGCCGCGCATATGCGCCATGAGCAAGGGGTTGGCGCAATCCGACTCGCTGAAGTGGAAGGCCAGGTCGTCGAAGCGGAAACCGAGGAATTCGGTCAGCAACGGCCAGCGCTGCTCGATGTTGCTGCCCACCAGGTCATAGACGCTCAACAGCATCGGCGTGCTGGCGTGGCCGATGGCCGGTCCCGGCGGTTGCGCCGGGGTATCGCCATAAAGCTCGCGATAATAGTCCAGGCTCAGCTCGTTGCAGGTCCGCACGGCTTCATCGAACTCCAGTGGACCTGCGCCCTGGCGGTTGCGGTCGGGACGTTCGGTCGAGCGCAGCAGCCAGGTCAGGTACTGCTTCTGCTCCCGGGGCGGGTCGCCGATGACCAGCGCACTGATGCCCTTGTCCCAGGCACTGGCACGCTCATGGAAATCCGCCATCGACAGGTAGCAGCTGTTGCAGAACGTCGCCCGGCCATCCCCTGCCGTCAGGTGGCCGTTCATCAGCAGGTTGCGCCGGTTGAGGTCGCGGTTGAGGTCGGACATCGGCGTGCGATGGTGAAACGGGCGGACATGTTTATTGTCCACCATCAGCAGTTCCACGCGCGGGTCGTCATAGACGAACAGCGCGCAGTAGCCGCGATGGATATTGTTCATGACGGTGGCGGTCACGCCGGCGTGACGCAGGGTGGCGATACGCAGGTTGAACGTGGCCGGCGAACGCCCGGCGATGCTCAACTGGGCGGCACGCAGGAAAGCCAGCGTATAACTGCTGTCCTTGCCGCCACCATGGGGCACCATGACCTTGAACTCACCGATACGCTCGATGCCGCCCGCGGCCACGATCAAGCGCTGGATCAACAACTGCAGTGCGATACGTTCGGCACGGCTGAAGTAACTCATCAACCGCTGTAGAACCTGTTGATATACATAGTTCATTGCCTGCTCGTGAATAGAGCTCATAGCCTTTACACCTGGATTGGGTTCAGTGTCGGGCAACCGGCGCTCGTCATTATCAACGCGTGCTATGTTCAGGAGCGTATTCGCCGTCCGCTATCGAACAGGTCGAACCACAACAAGAGTATTACCCCAGACCTGTAACATCCACAGCAAGGATAGGTGAGTGTGACCTGAGTCACTGATTGCCGGTCAACTTTGGGAGATCCTTGCGGCGATAAGAACTTCCTAGGAATGTTCTTACACTTACCTACAACTATTGATCACACAAACAAATTCAATGAGAAAGAGCCCCTCACCGTGAGCCCCCTTGTTTGCGCCAACTCCCCGCGAACGCCCTGACTGAAGCTTGTGCAACTGCATCGCACCGGTACAACAACTGAAACTCGACCATGACTCATTCCTTGAGCTGAAAGTTACCCGTTAATTATCAGTGCTTACAGGGCGATTAACAGATACAGAATTTGGAAAAAAACCGGTTCAGTTGGTGAAAGACTCAATTTCCACCGGCAACTTTCGTACAAAAAGTTCAATAATTTGTTGGACAAAATAAAAAGCCCCGTATCAGTCGACTGATACGGGGCTTGATGATTGCGCGGGTTGAATCAGGCGGGATCGACCTGCAATGCCACCCGTCCACGGCATGGACAAGCGTCCATGTAACGATGCGCCTCGACAAACTCGTCGAAAGGAAATGCGCGGATTTCCAGCGGCGGCAGGACACGGTCCGCCGTCAATTGGTTGATGTCCCGCAGTGCCCGTTGCACCGCTGCCTCGTCCTGGACAATGCCCAGTTCCGGCTTGCCGGTGAAGTTGCCGATGCAGTGCACGAAGAACTGGATGTTCTTCTGGAACGCCGCACAAGCCGGGAATGGCGTCTGGTTGCCACCCTGCAGGCCATAGAGCACCAGGCTGCCACGCGGCGCCAGGACATCGCCGAGCATCGACATCTGCGGCCCGCCGAGGCCGTCGAAGACCATGTCGACGCCACGACCGTCGGTGTACTTGTTGATCTGCATGAGCAGGTCCTGCTCTTCGGTGACGATGACTTTCTCGGCACCCAGGGCAATCAGGAAATCACGCTCTTCGGCAGTCTTGGTCGCGGCGATCACTTTCACGCCCAGGGCCTTGCCCAGTTGCACGAAGGACGGCCCGGCGCAATGGCTGGCGTCGGTGATCAGGGCAAACTGCCCCGGCTTGACCCGCGCCAGGTCGACATAGGCAAAATAGGCGATCAGCAACGGCGTGTAGTGGACACTGGCCTGGACCGGCGTCAGGACATCCGGGTAGCGGGTCAGAGCCGAACGCGGCAGGACGATCAGTTCACCGTATACCGGGTAGTCGTTGGGGCTCTGTGCCGGGAAGCTGGCGACCTTGTCACCGATCGACAGATCGTCCACGCCATCACCGACGGCCGTGACCACACCGGCCATTTCATGACCGATACCGGCCGGCAGGCGGGCATGGGACGACGCCAGGTTCTGCCGCCAGAGGACGTCATACCAGCTGATGCCAATCGCTTCGACACGCACCTGCACTTCGCCCGGTGCAGGCAGAGTGGCCGTATGCTCTTCGCATTTGAGCACCTCGGCCGGACCAAACTTGTGAAAACGGATCGTGCGTGACATCGCAAACCTCGCCAAATGAACCTCTAATGACACGAACTCTATCCGGGCTTTCCCCTGAAGACTATCCGTGCCCATTAATAGTCGACATGCCTGTCATTGATTGGGGGGGCATTGTACACAATGTCGGCAAGCGGGGCTGAAGACGGCAGGAAAGGCGGTTTTTTCCCGCAGGAAAAAAACCGGACCCCGGGTTTCAGCGGCTGCCATGGCCCTGACTCATAAAAGGAAAGTTCATTTTTCCAGTGCGAATCAGGCGCCTTTGCCCGTAAGATTCACCTCATTCGTTATTGACCGACCTGTGAAGCGAGCCCGATGAACCGTAACGACCTGCGCCGCGTCGATCTGAACCTGCTGATTGTCTTCGAAACCCTGATGCACGAACGGAGCGTAACCCGGGCGGCGGAAAAGCTGTTTCTCGGTCAGCCGGCCATCAGTGCGGCCTTGTCGCGCCTGCGCAGCCTGTTCGATGACCCGCTGTTCGTGCGCACCGGCCGCAGCATGGAGCCTTCGGCCCGTGCCGTGGAGATCTTCGCCCTGCTCTCGCCGGCACTGGATTCGATTTCCACCGCGGTAAGCCGCGCCTCCGAGTTCGACCCGGCGACCAGTACCTCGGTGTTTCGCATCGGCCTGTCCGACGACGTCGAGTTCGCCCTGCTGCCGCAGTTGCTCAAGCGCCTGCGGGCCGAGGCCCCGGGCATCGTGCTGGTGATCCGTCGCGTCAACTACCTGCTGATCCCGGCCAAGCTGGGTTCCGGCGAGATCTCCATCGGGGTCTGCTACACCACCGACCTGCCGGCCAACGCCAAGCGCAAGGTGCTGCGGCGCAGCTCGCCGAAACTGCTGCGCGCCGACAGCATGCCCGGCCCGCTGTCGCTGGACGACTTCTGTGCGCGGCCCCATGCGCTGGTATCCTTTGCCGGCGACCTGAGCGGCTTTATCGATACCGAACTGGAAAAACTCGGTCGCAAGCGGCATGTGGTGCTCGCGGTCCCGCAATTCAACGGCCTGAGCACCCTGATCAGCGGCACCGATATCGTCGCCACCGTGCCGGACTACACCGCCGACGCCCTGACTGCCGCTGGCGGGGTGCGCGCCGAGGACCCGCCGTTGCCGGTGCAGAGTTTCGAACTGCACATGGCCTGGCGCGGTTCCCAGGACAACGACCCGGGCGAACGCTGGTTGCGCTCGCGGATCCAGATGTTCTGCGGGGATCCGGACAGTCTCTGACGCTAAGGTGCTCGCCCACCCATGGAGGATACGCATGACGATTCGCGCAGTGGTTTTCGATTTCGGCGGTGTCTTGTTCGACTGGAGTCCGCAGCACCTGTACCGCCAGCTGATCGCCGATGAACAGGAAAGGCAGTGGTTCCTGGACAATATCTGCACCCAGGAATGGAATACCGAGCAGGACGCCGGCCGCACGCTGGCCGAAGCCACCCGCACCCTGATTGCCCGACACCCGCGACACGAACCCCTGATCCGGGC
This sequence comes from Pseudomonas sp. Mn2068, assembly GCF_049319725.1. NCBI lineage: Bacteria > Pseudomonadati > Pseudomonadota > Gammaproteobacteria > Pseudomonadales > Pseudomonadaceae > Pseudomonas > Pseudomonas sp. Mn2068. Next base: position 660,757 of record NZ_JBMOUG010000001.1, read on the forward strand.
CTATTACGACCGCTGGCACGAGATGTTGCGCGGGCCGCTGCCCGGCGGCGTGGCTATCCTGGAAGCCTTGCATGAAGCGCGCATGCCGTTGTTCGGCCTGACCAACTGGTCGGCGGAAACCTTTCCCTATGCCCGCGCCAACTATCCCTTCCTGCAGTGCTTCCGTGACATCGTGGTGTCGGGCGAAGTGAAGCAGATCAAGCCCGACGCGCAGATCTACCAGTTGAGCCTGGGCCAGGTTCGCGCGCACCTGCCGGATATCCAGCCGCGAGAGCTGGTGTTTATCGACGATGTCGCGACCAACGTCGAGGCCGCCATCGCCCTCGGCTGGCAAGGTATTCACCACGTGTCCGCAGACGCCACGCAACAGCGCCTGCGTGAACTGGGCGTGCAGTTCTGAAGCGATCCGTCAGGCGACACTGCCGATAAACGGCAATGCCAGATACAGCTTGATCACGATGGCATTGGCGATATCGATAAAAAACGCCCCGACCATGGGCACCACCAGGAAGGCGATCCGCGACGGGCCGTAGCGCTGGGTCACCGCTTGCATGTTGGCGATCGCCGTGGGCGTTGCTCCCAGGCCGAAGCCGCAGTGCCCGGCGGCCAGGGCCACGGCATCGTAGTTGCGGCCCATCACGCGGAAAGTGACGAAGATGGCGAACAGCGCCATCAGTACCGCCTGGGCCGTCAGCAGGATAAAGATCGGCAAGGCCAGCGCCGCCAGGTCCCAGAGTTTCAGCGACATCAGCGCAATGGCCAGGAACAGCGACAGGCTGACATTGCCCAGCACCGATACCTCGCGCTCGAAGACCTCATGCCAGCCCAGCGCCGACAGACCGTTGCGCAAGACCACGCCGACAAACAGCACACAGACGAACGTCGGCAATTCCAGGGCCGTGCCCTTGATCAGATCGCTGAGGAAGGTGCCGGCCAACAGGCTGATGGCAATCAACGCCAGTGTCTCTATAAAGGAGCCCGGCGTGATCATGCGCTCGCGCTCGGGCTGCTCGAAGCCCTTCGGCACGCCCAGGACCACGTTTTCCTGGGCCACCCCCTGGGTCTTTACGCGCTTGAGCAGCAACCTGGCCACCGGTCCCCCGATCAGGCCACCCAAGACCAGGCCGAAGGTCGCCGAGGCCATGGCCAGCTCCGCGGCGGACATCACGCGGTATTGCTCGGCGAACACCGAGCTCCAGGCCGCGCCGGTGCCGTGACCACCCGACAAGGTGATGGAACCGGCCAGCAAGCCCATCAGCGGATCCAGGCCGAGCGCGGCGGCCAGTGACACGCCCAGGGCGTTCTGCACCACCAGCAAGCCGACGACCACCAACAGGAAAGTCCCGAGCACCCGCCCGCCTTTCTTCAGGCTGGTGAAGTCGGCGTTCAACCCGATAGTAGCGAAGAAAGCCAGCATCAACGGAGCCTGCATCGAGGTCTCGAAGCCTACCTTGAAGTCGAACGCTACCCGCAGGAGCAACAGCAACAGCGCCACCACCAGGCCGCCGGCAACGGGTTCGGGAATGTTGTAGGTGCGCAGAAAACCGACGCGGCTACAGAGTCCACGGCCCAGCAGCAACACCAGGGAAGCGGCCACCAGCGTGCCGTAGAAGTCGAGTTGAACCATTATGGAGAATCCTCGGTAATTATTTTTGTCTGCCCCTGCCGCGGGCAAAGTCGGGCCCTCCCGACAAATCGCGTGTCGGGGTCTGAATCAGCATTTCCGTGTGGCTGAATTGTACTGAGCCGTATTGCCAGCGATGTAGGCCGTGTTCCCATCCATCATCGGATAATTCTGAATATTCGGATCGGCCGGCGTAGGATCAGCGCCGTGACGCGCTGTTGCATTCCCGGCAACAGTGATTTGCGCTTTCTGTAATGGATAGGCTGCTAACGGAAGGCGCATGCTAGTGGGCTGGATTCGGTTTGATATCATTCCGGATGATAGTTACCTTCGCTTCATTCGATTCGTGTGCGATCAACGCCCACAGCATGATCCGCCCATCTCAATAGATTGGCGGACTCCCCCCATGGAACAGTCACTTAAACTTTTGCGCTTCCCCCTGGCTGCCCTGGCAGTCGTCGTGATGAGTGCCTGCGGCAAAGCGCCCGTGGCGGCAGGTGGTGCGATGCCGGCAACCAAGGTCAGCGTGGCCAAGGTCATCGAACAGCCCGTCAATGAATGGGACGAGTTCACCGGGCGCCTCGAAGCCCCGGAAACCGTGGAAATCCGCCCGCGGGTTTCCGGCCAGATCGATCAGGTGGCCTTCACCGAAGGTGCGCTGGTCAAGAAAGGCGACCTGCTGTTCCAGATCGACCCCCGCCCCTACCAGGCTGAAGTCCATCGCCTGGAAGCCCAACTGCAGCAGACCCGCGCCACTGCCAGCCGTACCGCCAACGAGGCCGAGCGTGGCAAGCGCCTGCTGACCAGCAACGCGATTTCCGCCGAACTGGCCGACACCCGCACCAGCACCGCCCAGGAATCCAAGGCCGCGGTCGATGCGACCCAGGCGCAACTGGACCTGGCTCGCCTGAACCTGAGCTTCACCCGCGTCACCGCGCCCATCAGCGGCCGTGTCAGCCGTGCCGAAATCACCGCCGGCAACATCGTCACCGCCGATGTCACGCCGTTGACCAGCGTGGTTTCCACCGACAAGGTCTACGCCTACTTCGACGCCGACGAGCGGGTCTACCTCAAGTACACCCAGCTCGCTCGCCAGGGCAAGCGCGGCGCCACCACCCCGGTCTACCTCGGTCTGTCCAACGAAACCGGCAACCCGCACCTGGGCCAGATGAACTTCGTCGACAACCAGGTCAACCCGCGCACCGGCACCATCCGCGGTCGCGCCGTGTTCGACAACACCGACGGCAGCTTCACCCCCGGCCTGTACGCCCGCCTGAAGCTGGTCGGCAGCGGCACCTACGCCGCCGTGCTGATCAACGACGAAGCGGTCGGTACCGACCTGGGCAAGAAGTTCGTGCTGGTGATGGACGCCGACAAGAAGACCGCCTACCGCTCGGTCGAGCTGGGCCCGAAAATCGAAGGTCTGCGGATCGTGCGCAGCGGCCTGAACAAGGATGACACCGTCATCGTCAAAGGCCTGCAACGCGTGCGTCCGGGCTCGCCGGTGGATCCTGAAGTGATCCCGATGGCCAGCAAGGAAACCCTCGCCGCTCTGGCAGAACAACGACAAGCCCTGGAAGCCAGCAACCTGCAGCAGGTTGCGCCGGCCAAAGGCGCTCCGGCCCAGGCTAACAAGCTGGCCGCAGCGACTCCACGCGGTTAAGGGATACACACGATGAATTTTTCCCAGTTCTTCATATCAAGACCGATCTTCGCGGCGGTACTCTCGCTGCTGATCCTGATCGCCGGTGCGATCTCGCTGTTCCAGTTGCCGATCAGCGAATACCCGGAAGTGGTTCCGCCGACCGTGGTGGTACGCGCCAACTTCCCCGGCGCCAACCCCAAGGTCATCGGTGAAACCGTGGCCGCGCCCCTGGAACAGGCCATCACCGGTGTCGAGAACATGCTCTACATGTCCTCGCAGTCCACCGCCGACGGCAAGCTGACCCTGACCATCACCTTCGCCCTGGGCACCGACCTGGACAACGCGCAGGTGCAGGTGCAGAACCGCGTGACCCGGACCGAGCCGAAACTGCCGGTCGAAGTGACCCGTATCGGTATCACCGTCGACAAGGCCTCGCCCGACCTGACCATGGTTGTGCACTTGACCTCGCCGGACAAGCGCTACGACATGCTCTACCTGTCCAACTACGCCTTGCTCAATATCAAGGATGAGCTGGCCCGCCTGGGCGGTGTCGGTGACGTGCAGCTGTTCGGCATGGGCGACTACTCCCTGCGGGTATGGCTCGATCCGAACAAGACCGCCTCGCGCAACCTGACCGCCACCGATGTGGTCAACGCCATTCGCGAGCAGAACCGCCAGGTCGCGGCCGGTCAACTGGGCGCGCCTCCGGCGCCTACCGCCACCAGCTTCCAGATGTCGATCAACGCCCAGGGCCGCCTGGTCTCCGAGGAAGAGTTCGAGAACATCGTGATCCGTGTCGGCGACGACGGCGAAATCACCCGTCTCAAGGACATCGCCCGGGTCGAGCTCGGCTCCAGCCAGTACGCCCTGCGCTCGCTGCTGAACAACCAGCCGGCGGTGGCGATCCCGATCTTCCAGCGTCCAGGCTCCAACGCCATCGAGATTTCCAACGAAGTGCGCGCCAAGATGGCCGAGCTGAAGAAGGACTTCCCCGAAGGCATGGACTTTAGCATCGTCTACGACCCGACCATCTTCGTGCGCGGCTCCATCGAAGCGGTGGTGCACACCCTGTTCGAAGCCCTGATCCTCGTGGTCCTGGTGGTGATCCTGTTCCTGCAGACCTGGCGTGCCTCGATCATTCCGCTGGTCGCCGTACCGGTATCGTTGATCGGTACCTTCGCCATCATGCACATGTTCGGCTTCTCGCTTAACGCGCTGTCGCTGTTCGGCCTGGTACTGGCGATCGGTATCGTGGTGGACGACGCCATCGTGGTGGTGGAAAACGTCGAGCGGAACATCGGCCTGGGCCTCAGCCCGATCGAAGCCACCAAGCGTGCCATGCGCGAAGTGACCGGTCCCATCATCGCCACGGCGCTGGTGCTCTGCGCAGTGTTTATCCCGGCGGCCTTCATCTCCGGCCTGACCGGCCAGTTCTACAAGCAGTTCGCCCTGACCATCGCCATCTCGACCGTGATCTCGGCGTTCAACTCCCTGACCCTGTCGCCGGCCCTGGCCGCGGTATTGCTCAAGGACCACCACGCCCCGAAAGACCGCTTCTCGAAGGTTCTCGACGCGCTGCTGGGTGGCTGGTTGTTCCGTCCGTTCAACCGCTTCTTCGACAAGGCCAGCCATGGTTATGTCGGCACCGTGACCCGTGTCATCCGGGTCAGCGGCGTCGCCCTGGTGCTGTATGCGGGCCTGATGGTCCTGACCTGGCTCGGCTTCTCCAGCACCCCGACCGGCTTCGTGCCAGGCCAGGACAAGCAGTACCTGGTGGCCTTCGCCCAACTGCCGGACGCGGCCAGCCTGGATCGTACCGAAGACGTGATCAAGCGCATGTCCGACCTGGCCCTGAAACAGCCTGGCGTGGAAAGCGCGGTGGCCTTCCCCGGCCTGTCGATCAACGGGTTCACCAACAGCCCGAACGCCGGCATCGTGTTCGTCACCCTCAAGCCGTTCGACGAGCGCAAGGACCCGAGTGAATCGGCCGGCGCCATCGCCGGTGCCTTGAACGGCAAGTTCGCCGGGATCCAGGAAGCCTACATGGCGATCTTCCCGCCACCGCCGGTACAAGGCCTGGGCACCATCGGCGGGTTCCGACTGCAGATCGAAGACCGGGGCAACCTGGGCTATGAAGAGCTGTACAAGGAAACGATGAACATCATCACCAAGAGCCGCAGCGTGCCGGAGCTGGCCGGGTTGTTCACCAGCTACACCGTCAACGTGCCGCAGGTGGATGCCGCCATCGACCGCGAGAAGGCCAAGACCCACGGCGTGGCCGTCAGTGACATCTTCGACACCCTGCAGGTCTACCTGGGTTCGCTGTATGCCAACGACTTCAACCGCTTCGGTCGCACCTATCAGGTCAACGTCCAGGCCGAACAGCAGTTCCGCCTCGAGTCCGACCAGATCGGCCAGCTGAAAGTGCGCAACAACAAGGGCGAGATGATCCCGCTGGCGACCTTCATCAAGGTCAGCGACACCTCCGGGCCGGACCGCGTGATGCACTACAACGGCTTCATCACCGCCGAAATCAACGGCGCCGCGGCACCGGGCTACAGCTCCGGCCAGGCCCAGGCGGCCATCGAGAAACTGCTGAAGGACGAACTGCCCAACGGCATGACCTACGAGTGGACCGACCTGACCTACCAGCAGATCCTCTCGGGCAATACCGCACTGCTGGTGTTCCCGCTCTGCGTCCTGCTGGCGTTCCTGGTACTGGCGGCACTGTATGAAAGCTGGAGCCTGCCGCTGGCGGTCATCCTGATCGTACCGATGACCCTGCTGTCGGCGATTGCCGGGGTGATTGCCTCCGGTGGCGACAACAACATCTTCACCCAGATCGGCTTGATCGTACTGGTGGGCCTGGCGTGCAAGAACGCGATCCTGATCGTCGAGTTCGCCAAGGACAAGCAGGAAGAAGGCCTCGATCCGCTGAGCGCGGTACTGGAAGCCTGCCGCCTGCGTCTGCGGCCGATCCTGATGACCTCCGTCGCGTTCATCATGGGTGTGGTCCCCCTGGTGTTCTCCAGCGGTGCCGGTGCCGAGATGCGTCATGCCATGGGTGTGGCGGTGTTCTCCGGGATGCTCGGCGTGACCTTCTTCGGTCTGCTGCTGACCCCTGTGTTCTATGTATTGATCCGCCGCTCTGTCGAGCGTAGTGAAGCTCGCAAGGCAGCCCGGGCCCTCAAGCTGGAGGCGCAACAATGAGCAGTATGAAGGCCTTTCTCCCGAGCCTGCTGGTACTGGCGCTGAGCGCCTGTGCCGTCGGCCCGGACTACAAGACTCCTGACACGGCGGCGGCGAACATCACCGCCGCCACCGATGGCAGCGCCGGCCAGAAGAATTTCGACCGCGCCCGCTTCGAAGGTATCTGGTGGCAGCAGTTCGACGATCCGACCCTCAACAAGCTGGTGACCCAGTCCCTGGCCGGCAACCGTGAGTTGCGCGTCGCCTTCGCCCGCCTGAAAGCGGCACGGGCGATCCGCGATGACGTCAGCGATGACGCCATGCCGACCATCACCAGCCGTGCCAGTGCCGATCTGGGCAAGGGCCAGGTACCGGGCCAGACCGAGAGCCGGGTCAATAGCGAACGCTATGACCTGGGCCTGGACATGGCCTGGGAGGTCGACCTGTTCGGCCGTATCCAGCGCAGCCTGGAAGCCGCCGACGCCGACCAGCAGTCGGCCGAAGCCGATCTGTACCAGTTGCAGGTGACCATGATTGCCGAGCTGGTGGATGCCTACGGGCAACTGCGCGGTGCGCAATTGCGGGAAAAGATCGCCCTGGCCAACCTGAGGAACCAGCAGGAATCCAAGGGCATCACCGAAAGCCTGCGTGACGCCGGGGTCGGCGACCAGCTCGATGTGGTCCGTGCCGATGCCCGCCTCGCGGCGGTCGAAGCCAGCGTGCCGCAACTGCAGGCCGAACAGGTCCGCGAGCGCAATCGCATCGCTACCCTGCTCGGCGAGCGCCCGGATACGCTGTCGGTGGACTTGAGTCCGAAGGACCTGCCGGCGATCTCAAAGGCCCTGGCCATCGGCAATCCGGGTGAGCTGCTGCAACGCCGTCCGGATATCCTCAGTGCCGAGCGCAAGCTGGCCGCCGCCACCGCGCGGATCGGCGTGGCCAAGGCCGACCTGTTCCCACGGGTCAGCCTCAGCGGCTTCCTCGGTTTTACCGCCGGACGGGGTTCGCAGATCGGCTCGTCGGCCGCCAATGCCTGGGCCCTTGGCCCGAGCATCACCTGGCCGGCGTTCAACCTGGGCAGCGTGCGGGCCCGCCTGCGCGGCGCCAATGCCGAAGCCGAAGGCGCCCTGGCTACCTACGAGCAGCAAGTGCTGCTGGCCCTGGAAGAATCGCAGAACGCCTTCAGTGACTACGGCAAGCGTCAGCAACGCCTGATCTCGCTGATCCGCCAGAGCGAGTCGAGCCGCACCGCCGCCGACCTGGCCGCGATCCGCTACCGCGAAGGCACCGTGGACTTCCTGGTACTGCTCGATGCCCAGCGCGAACGCCTGGCCGCCGAAGACAGCCAGGCCCAGGCCGAGACCGACCTGTATCGCGGCATCGTCGCGATCTACAAGGCCCTGGGTGGCGGCTACGCGCCGCAGACCGTCGCCAGCAACTGATTCAAACTCTCCTGGTTGGATGCCCCTCCAACCGCTTCGGCCCCGCGCCCCTTCGGTCGCGGGGCTTTTTTTCGTCCACGAATAACACCCGGCGATAGTGTTACAAGATATTTCATCAGCTTCGAAATGCTCTAACGAACTGTCATTTCTGACAGTTACCGGCGCAATGAACCGAGGGGTACGGTAAGGGCGCGCATAGATCGTGCGCGCACACTCATCATCGCAAGGAGAAGCGTTATGAAACTCCCCTCTCGTCTTGTTACCTCACTCGGCTTGGTGGTCGCGAGTGTCAACCTCGCGACAGTGGTCCAGGCTGCCACCTGGAACGATAACGCCAGCAATTCCACTGTTCTCAGCAGCCGCTTCACCGCGGGCAACGATTATCATTATTTTGTGGGCAAATCCATGTCGGTGGGTTTTTTCGAGTCAGCGCTGGTGGACACTCTGTCTGGCGGGGCAACGGCTCTCCCGCCCTTGTTCACCTCCGCCAGTGGAGACCCGGGAGCCTGTGCCGCCGGTGCAATCAGCAATGCCCCAGCAAGCACGGCCGTGATCGTCGGTACCTGTGAAGACAGTCTCGAAGTGAACCAGGCGGTCAAATGGCCGGTCAACAATCTCACCGCGCCCCCTCAGCAACTGCAACCGCTGCCCCTGCTCGCCGGCCTGCGCCTGGTACCCGACGTGCAGACCGAGGCGGCTGCCGTCAACCTCGCGGGTGTCGTGACGGGCATCAGCATCAGCCCCACCGGTGAAGCCACGCCGGTGGTGTGGAGTTCCACCGGGGCCGCGAACAGCCTGCTGCCACCGCTGCTCGGCTCGGTCAGCAACTGCAGTCCGGCGGACATCAGTGATGCGGCAACGCCAGCGATTATTGGCAATTGTCCGGCCGGTACTGGTGGTTCGGGGAAAAACCGCGCCGTGCTCTGGGCCAATGCCAGCTCCGGTTATACCGTGCTGCCTGTGCCCAGTGGGGCCAGCTACTGCGTCGCCAGTGAAATCAATCTGAGCGGAAAAATCCTCGGTACCTGTTATTACGTACCCGATACCTATAAAACCGTGCAGTGGCCGGCCGGCGGTGCCAGCGCGCCGACGGTGATGCTGACCATCAACGGCAACACCTCGCTGCGTAACTCCGGGGTCGCCATGAATGCGTCAGGGCAGATCGCCGGCAATCGGCTGAAATCCGGCGGCTTTACCACCGGGTTCTTCTGGGATCCCGCCACCGGTACCAACGGGGTTCCGGTCCCACTCCTGGCCGGTAGCGCCAGAGCCACCGCCAAGGCCATCTCCGACAACGGCATCATCGTCGGTTGCGGTGAAGTGGCGGGCGTCAGCGAAGCCTTCACTTACCACAGCTCCGGCGGCACCCTCCTGGCAATCAGCCCCCTGGGAGCCGGTGGCAACGACTGTGCCGACGCCATTTCTCCCAATGGCGCCTATACCGCCGGCGTCAGTGAAGACGCCAGCGTCAGCGAGCAGGACGATGGGGTTATTTTCAACAACTAGCACAAAGGCCGTTCTGGCTTCCATTGAAGCGCATCGGCTTGATCCGGAGGAATACTGAAATGACTGCTATCGCTCTTTGCCCATCGGACTGTTCCCGTCACACCAGGGCGTTGCGTACCCGGCCCCGCAAAAGGGGATTTGCCGTGGCCATGCTGATCGCGATGGGTGTAGCCTGCCCGTTGATCGCCACCTCCAGCCACGCCGCGCCCCTTTGCCGGTACACCTGTAGCACCAACGTTGCCGTCAGGCCCACCGGTTATTCCGCGGGCTTCCATGCCGGCTACACCGCGGGACAGGTGGACGGCTATGCAGCCGGGCGCAATACCTATGCCGCCGGCTACGCGGCGGGCTACAACTACGGCTTCGCCGTCGGTTACAACCGCGGCCAGAACGCCAACACGCCACCTTACGGCCAGATGCGTTACTGAAACCGATCAGGTGGTCGCGACATCCTTGCCGGACTCCCACCGAGCAGCCCCGAGCGCCTTTGGCCTCGGGGCTTTTTCCATCGGCGGCTTGGCCTTTTCGGGGCATCTCGGGATATGCTCGCGTCCAGGGGACCAGCCTGATGGCCATATGCCCCATCAAGACTGAAGGTCTAAAGGGGTTGGGCAATGTCACAGTCAGTCTTCAAGTTGTTCCTGACCAATCGCCTGGCGGCGCTGGCCGGCGCCGACTCGTTGCGGGCCATTCGCGAAGGGCTGCTCTGGCTGTTGCCGTGCCTGCTGGTTTCGGCCGCCTTCCTCGTGCTGTCGGTGTGTGCCCGGCTGCTGGGCGCGCCGGATGAGCTGGTGGACTTCCTCGCCGGGCTGCACGAGAAGATCAGCGGCACCCTGCCCTTGCTGGTCGCCGCCTCGATCGGCTACATGCTCGCGATCCGCTACCGCTTGCCGCAGGTGCCGGTGGCGTTCCTGTGCCTGACCCATGTGGTGATCGCGATCTACCTGCTGCAGGATTATCCCCGCGCCGCCGCGACGCTGGTGCTGTTTATCGCCATCGCCTCGCCGCTGGTCAACGTGCCGATCATTGCCCGGCTCTACCGCCAGCCCTGGCTGCGGCTGGTACGGGAAAACGTGGTCGGCTACAACGTGCGCGACAGCATCAATGTGGTGATTCCGGGCCTGTTGACCGCGGCGATGCTGGTGATGGTGCTGTCGCTGCTGCTGGAGATCCCCAGCGTCGCCCAGATGCAGGTGCCTTTCGACCTGACGGCACTCGACCATCCCTATGCCTATGGGCTGCTGATCAGCGCGACCAACTCGATGCTGTGGTTCTTCGGCATCCACGGCGCCCATGCCATGCAGCCGCTGTTCGACGTCCTTGACCTGGCGGTGACGGTCAACCAGCTCAACGTCGCCGCCGCCGAGCCGGCCCGCTATGCGCTCAACAGCGGCCTGCTGGGTTGCTTCGCCTTCACCGGCGGCTCCGGCGCCTCGCTGTCGCTGATCGTTGCCATCCTGCTGTTTTCCCGCGACCGCTCCCTGCGCCTGCTGGCCCTGGCGGCGACGCCGTTGTCGCTGTTCAATGTCAACGAGATCCTGCTGTTCGGGCTGCCGATCATCCTCAACCCAAGGCTGTTCCTGCCCTTTCTCATCGCGCCCATGCTCAATACCGTGCTGGCGGTGGCGGCCGTGCAGGCCGGCTGGGTCGCGCCGGTGGTGACTGGCATGCCGCTGACTTCGCCGGTGCTGCTCAATGCCTACCTGAGCACCAACGGCGACTGGGCGGCCGTGGTCCTGCAACTGGTACTCGTCGCCGTCAGCTGCCTGGTGTACGCGCCGTATGTGATTGCCCTGCATCGCCAGCAGGACGAAGAGCAGAAGATCTACATCAGGTCCTTCGACACTACCTTTCGCAGCCTCGAGGAAAAGGGTCGGCTGTTCGAGCTCGACCCGGTGGTCGCCGCGCACCGCAACGAGGCCCGGCGCACCGAGGAATTGGAACGTATCCGGCTCATCAGCGAATACGAATTCCACCTGGAATTCCAGCCGCAGATCTCCAAGGTGAGCGGCCTGTGCATCGGTTGCGAGGCCTTGATGCGTGCCCGTGACAAGGACGGCCGCGCCCAGCAGCCCTGGGAGTTTCTCAGATGGCTGGCCCAGGCCAACCTGATGGCCGATGTCGACCTGTGGGTCGCCTCCCAGGCGCTGGAGCAATATCGGCGCTGGCAGAAGATCGGCTTCGAACTGCCGATGACCATCAACGTCACGGCCGCGACCCTGAGCACGCCCGAGCACGGCGAACGCCTGCTGGAGATTCTCGCCCAGGCCCACGGGCGGATTTCCGTCGAGTTGACCGAGGATGCGCTGGTCGGCGACGTGCAGTTGATCCACCGCCTGATCGAAGGCCTGCACGGCTTCGGCGCCAAACTGTATATCGACGATTTCGGCACCGGCTATTCGGCCCTGAGCTACCTGCACCAGTTCAGGATCGATGGCATCAAGATCGACCGCAGCTTTGTCGTCGCCCACCGTCATGCCAATGGCGCACGGGTCCTGAGCGGCATGCTGCGGCTGTGCGAAACCCTCGACCTCGACATCATCGTCGAAGGCGTGGAAACCCGGGAGCAGTACGACGCCTTGCAGTCCTCCCGCGAACTGGTGATCCAGGGCTGGTATTTCAGCAAGGCGATCAACGCGACACAGATGCCGGAATTTGTTCTGCAGCGCCAGGAACTGGCTGCCGGCGAACGGCTGTTGATATTGCCGAACAACGCATGAGCGCCTCGATGATAGACAGCCTCGATCAAGCTGTCGGGCAGAGCGATTGGACAAGCAGGCCGGCGGCTTCTAGTCTGGCTCGGCGTAACCCCCGCGCTGCTGCCAGTCCCTTCCCATGATCGTGCGTCCCAAGCCGAACCTGATCGGCATCCTGTTTTCCCTGAAAGGCTCGATTGCCAAGCGGATTGCCCTGCGCAGCCTGCTGGTGACATTGCTGGCCTCGGTCATCGTGCTGGTGGAAACCTGGCACCCGGCCTACTTTTCCAAGGTCAACGCCACGCCCTTCACCCTGCTCGGACTGTCGCTGTCGATCTTCATGAGCTTTCGCAACAATGCCTGCTACGACCGCTGGTGGGAAGGCCGCAAGCAACTGGGGCAGATGATCATCGAGGTGCGCTCGCTGATCCGCGAAAGCCAGGTGTTCACCGACACCGCCGAGCGCCAGGGCCTGCTGCGCGACCTCTGCGGCTTTGCCCATGGCCTGATCGCCCGCCTGCGCCTGGAAGACGAGCACGCCGCCGTGCGCGAGTGGGCCACGCAGCCGCCGCCGCAGAACCATCCGAATGTCACCGACCACCTCTTGCAGCAAATCGGGGCGCGCTGCTCGCGCCTGGCGCAACAGGGCCAGCTCGGCGAATGGCGCTATACGGTGTTTGCCGCCCGGCTGGCCAGCCTGAGCCAGGTCCAGGCCAGTTGCGAGCGGATCAAGCACACCCCGCTGCCCTTCCCCTATACCCTGCTGCTGCACCGCACCATCTATCTGTTCTGCATCCTGCTGCCGTTCGCCATGGCCGAACCCCTGGGCTGGTTGACGCCGGTGTTTACCGCGATTGTCAGCTACACCTTTTTCGGCCTCGACGAGATCGGCGACGACCTCGAGGACCCGTTCGGTTTCGACGAGAACGACTTGCCGTGCAATGCGCTGCTGCGCACGGTCGAGCGGGAGATTCTCGCCAGCCTCGGCGAAACCGAGCTGCCGCCGCCCCTGGAACCCATCGAGTACGTGCTCAACTGATCGCGGGTTTGACTCCGAAGCGCTCCTGACCGAAGCTGGCGGCTCTGGGAAAAGCCTGCCAGCTCACGGACACTGCATGACCAAGCCCCGCCGTTACCTGATCATCAGCCTGCTTGCCTTCCTGATCCTGGGCCTTGCCTGGCACTGGATGCGCAGCCCGACCGCGGTGCCCGCGAAAACCCCGCATGTCAATTACGGCCGCGCCCTGGAACAGGCGCACAACGGCCAGCCGGGCGCCGCGCGGGTGCTCTACCAGCAACTGGCGCGCACCGACCTGTCGGATATCCGCCGGGCCGCGCTGCATGCCGAACTGCCCAACTATCCCAGTCCCCAGGCATTGAAACTGGCCGACGCGGATTTGCAGAGCCCTTCGGCGCTGGTCCGCGAGGCGGCGATCCAGAGCATTGTCGGCCTGGTGCCGGGGGCACAGCGCAGCCTGTTACTCGGGCCGGTGCTGGAGGACAGCGAGCAGGAGGTACGCTTTGCCGCGGCCAATGCCATGCTCGGTTTGTCACCGGACGACCAGGGCCTGTATTTCGGCCCGCTGCAACAGGTGGTCGACGAATATGAACGCACCCTCAAGGCCCAGCCGGAGAGTGCCGATGCCCAGTTCCAACTGGCCCGCCTGTACCTGCACGAAGGGCAACTGGACGAGGCCCAGCAATCGCTCGAACGCATGTCGCAGCTGGAGCCGAACAACCTCAGGGCAGTGGTCGCCCGTGTCGAACTGCTGGACAAGCGCGGCCAGCCGGACCAGGCCCGGCAACTGCTGGCCCGGCAACTGGAGGTGCAACCACAGTCGGCCTATCTGCAACATGCCCTGGGTATCTGGCTGCTGCACCATGGCCAGACCGAGTATGCCCTGCTGGGCCTGGCCAAGGCCGTGGAGCTGGAACCGGACAACACCGAATTCCGCTACAAGCTCGCCACCACCCTGCACGACCTGCACCAGCTCGAAGCGGCCCAGCGCCAGCTCGAAGAGCTGGTCCAGCGCCATCCGGCGAACCGCAAGGCCCGCGTGCTGCTGATCAGCTACTGGAAGGAAAGCGGCCAGTTGCAGAACGTGCAGATCCTGCTGGCGCAGCTGGAACAGCAGAATCCCGACGATCCCGCCCTGCAACAGGGCTTGTGAAGCGCCCGCAAAAAGACTGAACACCTCGTGAATCCGGAGGTCAAGTGAACAGGCGGCGTCAAAAGGTCACGCGCCCGGACACCGCCACCTCCCAGTCACATGAGGCGATTCCTTGACTACATCAGTAGCGTCGATCACGACCAAAGCCGCCACTGGCATCGAAGGGCTGGACGATATCCTGTCCGGCGGCCTGTCCCGCGGGCATGTCTTCCTGCTCGAAGGCGAACCCGGCACCGGCAAGACCACCGTGGCCCTGCACTTTCTCCTGGCCGGTGCCAAGGCCGACGAGCGCTCGTTGTATATCACCCTGTCGGAAACCGAGCGCGAACTGCGCCAGGGCGCGCACTCCCATGGCTGGACACTGGACGAAAACATCGAGATTTTCGAGCTGACACCGCCGGAAAGCCTGCTCAACGCCGACCATCAGCAAAGCCTGCTGTATTCCTCTGACCTGGAACTGGGCGAGGCCACCCGGCAGATATTCGAAGTGGTCGAACGGGTCAAGCCGACCCGCGTGGTCCTCGACAGCCTCTCCGAAATCCGCCTGCTGGCGCAGAGTTCGCTGCGTTACCGCCGGCAGATCCTGGCGATCAAGCATTACTTCGTGCGGTATGACGCCACGGTCCTGCTGCTCGACGACCTGACCACCGAGTCCCTCGACAAGACCGTGCACAGCGTCGCCCACGGCGTTATCCGTCTGGAGGAACTGACCCCCAACTACGGTGCCGAGCGGCGCCGGGTCCGGGTGGTCAAGTACCGGGGCCAGAAGTACCGCGGCGGCTATCACGACTTCACCATCAGCGGCGATGGCGTGCATGTGTTTCCCCGCCTGGTGGCGGCCGAACATCGCGGCCAGTACGTGCGCCGGCAACTCACCAGCGGTATCGCCGAGATGGATGCATTGCTCGGCGGCGGCATCGAAACCGGTTCCAGCACCCTGATCCTCGGCCCCGCCGGTACCGGCAAGTCGCTGATCGCCATGCTCTTCGCCGCCGCGGCGGTGGCCCGCGGGGAAAAGGCCGCGCTGTTCATTTTCGACGAGGAACTGGGCCTGCTGTTCGAGCGCATGAAGAATATCGGCATCGACCTCCAGGCCCTGCGCGAGACCGGCAACCTGTGGATCGACCAGGTCGATGCCGCCGAGCTGTCTCCCGGCGAGTTCTCCCACCGGGTGCGGCGCTGCGTGGATGAGCGCGGCATCAAGACCGTGGTGATCGACAGTATCAACGGCTACCAGGCCGCCATGCCGGAAGAGAACGCGCTGATCCTGCACATGCATGAACTGCTGCTGTACCTCAACCGCCAGGGCGCAGCGACCTTCATGACCGTCGCCCAGCACGGACTGGTCGGCGACATGCAGGCACCAGTGGACATCACCTACCTGGCCGATACCGTGATCCTGCTGCGTTACTTCGAGGCCCTGGGCAAGGTTCGCCGAGCCATCTCGATCATCAAGAAGCGTACCGGGGCCCATGAATCGACCATCCGCGAGTACCGCATCAGTGGCCGTGGCATGACCATCGGCGAGCCCCTGGAAGCCTTCCAGGGCGTGTTGCGCGGCGTGCCCACCTATCTGGGTGAGGGCCTGCCGTTGCTCAAGGACGGAGGCTTGTGACCCTGCCGGACGCAGTTTCCGAGCGAGCGATCATCCTGGCACCCTGGGGTCGCGACGGCCAGATCGCGCGGATGATTCTCGCCGAGGCCGGCTTCCCCGGCGTGATCGCCACGAGCCTGGCGACCTTGTGTGGCGAGCTGGAGCGTGGCGCCGGCCTGTTGATCGTGGCGGCCGAGGCCCTGCACGAGACGGACCTGGAGCCACTGTTGCAGCACCTGCAGGAACAACCGGCGTGGTCGGACCTGCCCATTGTGCTGATGACCCATCACGGCGGCCCTGATCGGTCGCCCTCTTCCCGTCTCGGCGCGCAACTGGGCAATGTCAGCTTCCTGGAACGCCCCTTTCACCCGGTGACGCTGATCAGCCTGGTGACCTCGGCCATTCGTGGGCGCCGCCGACAGTACGAGGCCCGTGACCGGCTGATCGACCTGAGCCAGAGCGAACGGCGCCTCAAGGACACCCTGGAGACCCTGGAACAGCAGGTCGAGGAGCGCACCGCCCAACTGCGCCATAACGAAGAAGCGTTGCGCCAGTCGCAGAAGATGGAGGCGGTCGGCCAGTTGACCGGCGGCATCGCCCACGACTTCAACAATATGCTGACCGGCATCATCGGCAGCCTCGAACTGCTCAAGCGGCGCCTGGCCCGCGGGCGCCTGGAAGATCTCGACAGCCTGATCGACCTCGGCGTGACCTCGGCCAACCGCGCCGCCGGCCTGACCCACCGCTTGCTGGCGTTCTCCCGACGCCAGTCACTGGATTCCAAGCCGGTGAACATGAACGAACTGGTCAGGTCCATGGGCGAGCTGCTGCATCGCAGCCTCAATGAAAGCATCGACCTGCAGATGGTCCTCGGCGAACCGCTGTGGACCGCCGAGGCGGACCCCAATCAACTGGAAAGCGCCCTGCTCAACCTGGTGCTCAATGCCCGCGACGCCATGCCCGATGGCGGGCACCTGCAGGTGGTCACCTTCAACCAGACACTGGACCCGGTCTTCACTGAAACCGAGGGCCACCTGGCGCCGGGGGACTATGTCGTGCTGCAGGTCCGCGACAGCGGCTGCGGCATGCCGGAGAGCGTGATCAGCCGGGCATTCGACCCGTTCTTCACGACCAAGCCCATCGGCCAGGGGACCGGTCTCGGCCTGTCGATGATCTACGGGTTCAGCAAGCAATCCCACGGCCATGTGTCCATCGACAGCACGCCGGGCCAGGGCACTTCGGTCAACCTCTACCTGCCCCGCTACCAGGGCAGCGCGGCGGCCCAGGACGACGCGGTGCACCTGTTGCAGGCAGCGCACGCCGAAGACGGCGAAACCGTGCTGATCGTCGAGGACGACCCGGCGGTACGGGTATTGGTCTGCGAGGTGCTGAGCGAACTGGGCTATGCCTTCGTCGAAGCCGCGAGTGCCGACAGCGCCATGCCGATTCTCGACTCCGGCCAGCGCATCGACCTGCTGATCAGCGACGTCGGCCTGCCAGGCATGAACGGCCGGCAACTGGCGGAGATCGGCCGGCAATTGCGGCCCGGGCTCAAGGTGCTGTTCATCACCGGTTATGCCGAACATGCAGCGGTGCGGGGCGGTTTTCTCGACCCCGGCATGCAGATGATCACCAAGCCCTTCACCTTCGATCTGCTGACCGCCCGGGTGCGGGAGATGATCAATGCCTGACGGCCTCTGCGGGAGCGGATTTCAGGCCAGCAGGCGCTGGATCTGCTCCTGTAGCTTGTCGAGGTCGAAGGGCTTGGCCAGGATCGGCGCGGTCCGGGTGATCGGGCTGTCCGTCTCGAGAATCTCCGCCGGATAGCCGCTGATGAAAATCACCTTCAGGTCCGGGCGCAGCTTGACCGCCGGCTCCGCGATATCGACCCCGGAAACCCCGCCGGGCAGGCGGAAGTCCGTCACCATCAGGTCCAGGTTGGGCTTGGTCGCGAGGATCTTGAACGCTTCCTCGCCGTTCGCCGCCTGCAGGACCCGATAGCCCTCGCCGGCCAGATAGTGCGACAACACCAGCAGGATCGAGGGCTCGTCCTCGACGATCAGGACGACGTCTTGTGCATCTTCACTCATGGAAAGCCTTCATTCTCAAGATTGCTGCCAATACGACCATCCCCCCGCCGAGAGGTTGCGTCGTTCTACGGGTTTTCCTGCAACGGCAGACAAACACAGAAGGTGGCGCCTTCGCCAAGAGCGCTCTGCAGCTTGATGGTACCGCCATGGGCGCTGACGATCTGTTCGGAAATGAACAGGCCCAGCCCGAGACCGGCGGCCACATGGCTGGCCGAAACCCGCTCGAACTGCTGGAAGATGCGTTTCTGGTTGTCCTCGCTGATACCGATGCCACGGTCGCGCACTTCAACCCGCGCCTCGCCATCCTGCGCGTAGACCCGTACATCGATCGGGCTTTTCGCACCGTAGCGCAAGGCATTGGTCAACAGGTTGGAGATCACCTGCTCGATACGGAACTCGTCCCAGCAGCCTACTATCGGCTCCGCAGCCTGGAAGTTGAGGGTCGACTCGGCGGCCTCCACCTGGGGTGCGAAGCCTTCGAGCAACTTGGCGACCAGTTGGGAAAGATCGAAGCGGCTGGGACGGATCGACAGCTTGCCGGTGCGGATGCGTGACACATCGAGCATGTCCTCGATCAGCCGGATCAGGCTCTTGATCTGTCGCTCGTCGCGCTCGACCATGGCGTGCATCTTGTCCAGGCTGAAGGCGGCCGCGTTGTCCTTGGCCAGGTGCATCTTGCGCAACTGGGTTTCGAGGATCAGCCCGTTGAGCGGCGTGCGCACCTCATGGGACACGATCGACATGAAGTCATCGCGCATGCGGATCGCGTGCCGCAGCTCTTCCTGGGTCGCCCGCAGCTCCTTGAGCAGCGCCTCCTGTTCGTGGCGGCTCTGCTCCAGGGCCTCGACCTGCTGCTTCATGGCCTTGCTCTGGCGATACAGCTCGACGAAGACATTGACCTTGCTCTTCACCGCATGGGTGTCGAGGGGCTTGTAGAGGAAATCCACCGCACCGCTTTCATAGCCCTTGAAGGCATAGTTGAGCTCACGCCCGGCGGCACTGACAAAAACGATGGGAATGCTCCGGGTCTTCTCGGTGCCGCGCATCAGTTCGGCCAGCTCGAAGCCGTTCATGCCCGGCATCTGCACGTCGAGAATGGCCATGGCGAACTCGTGCTGCAACAGCAGCGACAGCGCCTCATCGGCCGACAGGGCCTTGTAGACGATGCGGTCCTCACGCTTGATCAGCGCTTCCAGCGCCAGCAGATTTTCCGGCAGATCGTCGACGATCAGCAGTTTGGCCTGGATAGTAGTTAGCATGCGATTCGTTCCAGCTCGACAAGCAGACGGCCGATGCCGCGCAAAGGGAGAATATAGTCAGGTTCGTGCAAGGCCAAGGCGGCTTCGGGCATGGTCGCCACCCGCGCTTCGTGCGGGTCCTGCACCACGGTCAGGCCACCCCGGGCCTTGACCAGGGCCAACCCACGGGCGCCGTCATGGTTGGCGCCGGTCAGCAGCACCGCCATCAGGCGCGCTTCATAGGCATCGGCGCAGGACTCGAACAGGTAATCGATGGAGGGGCGCGAGTGGTGCACGCGCTCCTCGCGACTGAAGGAAAAACTGCGGTCGCGCTCCACCGACAGATGATAACCGGGCGCGGCGAAATACAGGGTGCCCGGACTCACCGGCTCCTTGTCGTCAGCCTCCTTGACCGGCAGCCGCAGGCGCCGGGAGAAAACCTCGGCCAGTTGGCTGCGACGCTGCTCGGGCATATGCAGCACGACAATGATCGGCAGGCCGAAACCGGCCGGCAGCTCACCGAACACGGTCAGCAGGGCCTCGACGCCGCCGGCCGAAGCGCCGACCGCGATGGCGTCGACACGCTGTCGCTGGGTGAACTCAAGGGCCAGTTCGCTCATAGCTTGCGATAGATCCGCTCTTGCTTGATCAGGGGTTCGAACTGCTTGCCAAAGGGCGAGAAATCCAGGGTTTCCTTGCTGCCAAGCACCAGGAAACCACGATGGCAGAGCGATTCATGGAACAAACCAAAGGCACGATCCTGAAGCTTTTTATTGAAATAAATCAATACGTTGCGACATGAAATTAATTGAGTTTCAGAGAATACGCTATCGGTGGCCAGGCTGTGATCGGCAAAGGTCACGTTCTCACGCAGGGTCTTGTCGAAAATCGCATAGCCATAGGCTGCCGTGTAGTACTCGGAAAACTCCCGCTGGCCGCCGGCCTGCAGGTAGTTCTGGGTATAGGCACGCACGTTGTCCAGGGAAAAGATGCCTTGCTTGGCCTTTTCCAGGGAGCTGGGGTTGATATCGGTGGCGTAGATGATCGTGCGCTCCAGCAAGCCCTCTTCCCGCAGCAGGATCGCCATGGAGTAGACCTCCTCGCCCGTGCTGCAACCGGCGATCCAGATCTTGATCGATGGATAGGTCTTGAGCAGCGGCACCACTTCCTGGCGAATGGCCAGGAAGTGGCTGGGATCGCGGAACATCTCGCTGACCGGTATGGTCAGGAACTGCAGCAGTTGCATGAACGCCGTCGGATCGTGCAGCACCCGTTCCTGCAGGGCGGAGATGGTCGCGCAGTCGAACTGGCGCAGGGCATGGTTGACCCGGCGCTTGATCGATGCGCCGGAATAGTCGCGAAAGTCATAGCTGTATTTGAGGTAGATAGCCTCGATCAACAGACGCAGTTCGATATCGAAGTTTTGCTCCACTAGATCCTTTCCATTTTCGGCAGCCACACGCGAATCAGCGAGAACAGGCGATCCAGGTCGATGGGCTTGGCCAGGTAATCGTTGGAGCCGGCCTGCAGGCAGCGTTCCTGATCGTCCTTCATGGCCTTGGCCGTGATCGCGATGATCGGCAGCTTGCGCCAGCGCGGTTCCTTGCGGATCTCCACAGTCGCTTCGTAGCCATCCATTTCCGGCATCATCACATCCATCAGTACCAGGTCGATGTCATCGACTTCGTTGAGTTTTTCAATCGCCTCGCGGCCATTACGGCCGATCTCGACGATCGCGCCCTTGTGCTCCAGGGCACTGGTCAGGGCGAAGATATTGCGCACGTCATCGTCCACCAGCAGGATCTTGCGACCCTCGAAGACCTTGTCGCGGCTGCGGGCGGTCTTGAGCATGCGCTGACGTTCATGGGACAACTGCGATTCGACTTTGTGCAGAAACAATGTCACTTCATCGAGCAGGCGCTCGGGCGAACGGGCGCCCTTGATGATGATCGAACGCGAATACTTGCGCAGGTCGGCCTCTTCGTCGCGGGTCAGGTTGCGCCCGGTATAGACGATCACCGGCGGGAACGAACGGATGTCTTCGGTGGACATGCGCTTGAGCAACTCGTTGCCGAGCATGTCCGGCAGCTTGAGGTCGATGATCATGCAGTCGTAGACGTTCTCGCGCAGCAGCTCCAGCGCATCCTGGGCCAGGCCTACCGCGGTGATCTCGATATCCTCGTCACCGATCAGCCGCGCGATGCTGTCGCGTTGCAGGTCATCGTCTTCGACCAGCAGCACACGCTTGACCTTCTGGGTCAGCTTGGCTTCGAGCCGGGAGAAAATCTCCTTGAGTTCGTCGCGGGTGGTCGGCTTGACCGCGTACCCCATGGCCCCCATGTGCATGGCGGCTTCGACGCGGTCCTCGACGGAGATCACGTGCACCGGGATATGCCGGGTCGCCGCCTGTTCCTTGAGGCGTTGCAGCACGGTCAGGCCGGAATGATCGGGCAGGCGCATGTCCAGCAGGATCGCGTCCGGGATGAACTGGGCCGCCAGGGCGAAACCTTCATCGGCGCCATGGGCGACCAGGCACTGGTAGCCCAGCTCATGGGCCAGGTCGTAGAGAATCTGGGCAAAGCTCGGCTCATCCTCGATCACCAGGATGCAGCGCGTGCCGAACGGCGCCTTGTCACGATCGTCGGCAAACCGCGCAACCGGGACCTCAATCGCCACGGGAGGCTCGCTGCGCACGCTGGCGACCATGACCGACGGCACATGTACCGGGGCCTGGACCACCGGGGTGCCCTCATCGGCTTCGACATAACGTTCCGGCAGTGCCAGCGTGAATACACTGCCCTGCCCCGGCTCGCTGGCGACGCTGATGGAGCCGCCGAGCAAGGCGGCCAGGTCGCGGGAAATCGACAAGCCCAGGCCGGTGCCGCCATAACGGCGATTGGTGGTGCCATCGGCCTGGCGGAACGCTTCGAAGATGCTTTCATGCTGCTCGGGGGCAATGCCGATTCCGGAGTCGCGCACGGTAAAGGCAACCCCCACGCCCGGTTGGCGCGAGACACTGAGGCTGACCAGGCCTTTTTCGGTGAACTTCACCGCATTCGACAGCAGGTTCTTCAGCACCTGTTCCAGGCGCTGGCGGTCGGTGAACAACATCACCGGGGCGCCATCCTGGATCTCCACGGTGAAATCCAGTTGCTTTTCACCGGCCAACGGCTGGAACAGGTCGCGCAGCCCCTCCACCAGGCGCGCCACACTGGTGTTCTCCGGGCGCACTTCAAGCTTGCCGGCCTCGACCTTGGAAATGTCGAGAATGTCGTTGATCAGGTTCAACAGATCGTTGCCGGCGGAATAGATCGACTCGGCGAACTTGACCTGTTCGTCGGTGAGATTGTCCTGGGGGTTCTCCGCCAGCAGCTTGGCCAGGATCAACGAGCTGTTGAGCGGCGTACGCAACTCATGGGACATGTTGGCGAGGAATTCGGACTTGTACTTGCTCGACCGCTGCAACTCCTCGGCACGCTCTTCCAGCTGAGCCTGGGCCTGGTTCAGCTCGCCGTTCTTGCGGTCCATGGCGTCGCGCTGCTCGGCCAGGGCCAGGGCCTGCTCGGCCAGTTGCTCGTTGGTCTGCTCCAGTTCGGTCTGCTGGGTCTCCAGGTGAACCTGGGACTCCTTGAGCACCCGTGACTGTTCTTCCAGTTCTTCGTTGGCGGTCTTCAGTTCTTCCTGCTGGACCTGCAACTCTTCGTTGAGCTGCTGGGTCTCGGCCAGGACTTCCTGCAGGCGCTGGCGGTAGCGGGCCGCTTCGATGGAGGTGCCGATATTGTCGGCGATCAGGTCTAGCAGCTCGATGTCACGCTCGTTGAGCCCCCGCAGGAAACCCAGCTCGATCACGCCGTTGACCCGTTCGTCGTTGGTGGTCGGCACCACCAGTACGCTGCGCGGCGAGCCTTCGCCGAGTCCGGAGCTGACCTTGAAGTAATCGCCCGGCACTTCGTCAAGGCGGATCAGCTGCCCCTGGGTCGCGGCCTGGCCGACAATCCCCTCGTCAGTGAAGATTTCCTGTTCCTGTTGTTCCTGTTCGCGAGAGAAACCATAACTGGCCACGCGCCGCAGGCCACCATGGTCTTCGCGCACATAGAGCGCGGCCACGGCGGTCCCCAGGTACTGCGCGCAGAACTGCAGGATATTGCGTCCCAGCAGGTTGAGGCTCAGTTGGCCGAGCACCTGCTCGGCCAGTTCGGTCTGGCCGCTGCGCAGCCATGCCTGTTTCTCCAGGCGCTCGGCACTCCTTAGTTGTGACGCGAGGTTTTTGCTGTAACTATCTGAAAGGCTTAATAAATCTTTTCGACCGACATAAGCCAGCAAGGCACTCAAGCCCAGCACGAAGACCAGGTAGAGGCCAATGGTCCAGAGGGTGGTGCGACTGACATCCTCGTTGCGCGTAAGACGCAACTGCTGCTCGGTAGCGACGGCACTGTCATATTCGTTGCGAATCTCGTCGCTCAGGCGCTTGCCGCGCCCGGCCTGTACCGCGCCCCGATAGTCACCGTTGGAACGCTGCAGGTCGATCATCGACTGCGCGTATTCGGTCCAGGCCCCTTGCAGCGCCTCGATGCGCCGGAACCGGTCGACCTGCTGGGGGTTGTCCGCCACCAACTGCTGCAGTCCGCGCAGCTCGGCGATGATCTTCGGCTTGGCGACCTCATAGGGATCGAGGAAATGCTCATCGCCGGTGATCAGGAACCCGCGCATGCCGGTTTCCAGGTCGACGGACAGCTTCATCGCTTCGTTGGTGGTGTTGATCACCCGATCGGTGTGTTCGACCCACTGGATCACCGAGAGCAGATAGGTGATCAATGAGATGAAAAACACCGCACTGAGTACACCGACACCCAGCGGCAGGCTGACGTTGCGACTCAGGAGTTTGCGAAAGCTCTGCTCATCAACCGAAGACGGTGAATTCATTTCGGGCCTCGGACGAAGTGTTGAAAACAAAGGAGTTTGCCGTAATTCCGCGGAAAAGATCTATTTTTCTCACAGCGTAGAAGGCAATTTCAGACCTCGCACTGCCCTCTACCAAGGAGAACCGCTATCCTGGCTACTTTGTACAGCCCCCTTTTTTTGTACAACGGCGGGAACTTGTGCGGATCGGCGGCTTACTGATGCAAGAGGCGAGCATTTTTCACCCTCCTGCCCGCCTTCATTTTTTTGGGAAGCCCACTATGTGCGCAGCAAACTCCACCATCCTCGTTGTCGAGGACGACACCATTGTCCGCATGCTGATTGTCGATGTGCTGGAGGAACTGGAGTTCAAGGTGCTGGAAGCCAGCAGCAGCGACCTCGCGCTGCAGATCATCAACGACACCGCCTTGCCGATCGACCTGCTGATGACGGATGTCGGGCTGCCCGGCATGGATGGCCGTGAACTGGCGGCAGCGGCGCGCGAGGTCCGGCCGGGGTTGCCCGTCCTGTTTGCCAGCGGCTACGCCGAAAGCATCGAGGTGCCGGCCGGCATGTACCTGATCGGCAAGCCGTTCTCCATCGACCAATTGAGAAATAAAATTAAAAATATTATCCAATAAATTGATTTTATTAGATTTTTTATTCTATAAATCACTTTAAGTTCCGTTTTCCACATCACTCGGCCTGCACCGGCGCACCCCGTGGCCGCATCGGGTTTTATTGACGTACCGGGTAATCGCATGCTTTCCTACCCGCCTTGTTCTGGGTGCCCTTCAGGGTGAAACGGGAAACCGGTGCGTCGGCCGATCTTTATCGAGCCTGGCAAATCCGGTGCTGCCCCCGCAACGGTAAGCGAGAGAAGCGTCAGATCCACTGTGCCGCCAGCGGCATGGGAAGGCGACGCTTGAAGGTCCGAGCCCTGCTCGAATCCCTCGCAAGCCCGGAGACCGGCCCGGAAATATCGAATAACAAACCTGCGGTGGGCAGGCGCTGTTGAAACCTCCGGGCACCCGCTCGCCGAGGTTTTTTCGCGCTTGGCCGCCTGCTGACATTTCAGAGGGAAGGGCCATGTCGATCACCACCACCAGCCACTCGAGCGCTGCCACAACCACCCAGAGCCAACGTATCGTCGCCGCCATCGGCGCCAGCATACTCGGCGCACTGCTGGTCTATTTCGCCGGTTTCTCGCATATCGAAGCGGTCCACAACGCCGCCCACGATACCCGTCACAGCTCTGCCTTCCCGTGCCACTGAGCCCTGGCCCGACCATAGTCCGACTATAGAGAGTACCGACATGATCAAGCGTATCGCCCAGACCGCCGGCTTCACCGGCCTGCTGGCGGCGTTGCTGCTGACCCTGCTGCAAAGCTTCTGGGTCGCCCCGCTGATTCTCCAGGCCGAGACCTACGAGAAAGCACCCGCCAGCGAAGCCCATGAACATACCGACGCCGCCATGGCCGGTCATACCCATGATGAGGAAGCCTGGGAGCCGGAAGACGGCTGGCAGCGCGTGCTCTCCACCACCGGCGGCAACCTGGTGGTCGCCGTCGGCTTCGCCCTGATGCTGGCGGGCCTCTATACCCTGCGCGCACCGAACCGCACTTCCCAGGGCCTGCTCTGGGGCCTGGCCGGTTACGCGACCTTCTGCCTGGCGCCCACCCTCGGCCTGCCGCCGGAACTGCCCGGCACCGCCGCGGCGGACCTGCTGCAGCGGCAGATCTGGTGGGTCGGCACCGCCGCTTCCACTGCTGTCGCCATTGCCCTGGTGGTTTTCGGCAAGCACTGGGCACTCAAACTGCTGGGCGTAGCGATTGTCGTGGTGCCCCATGTGATCGGCGCCCCGCAGCCGGAAGTCCACTCCAGCCTCGCGCCCGAAGAACTAGAAGCGCAGTTCAAAATCGCCTCGCAACTGACCAACGCGGCGTTCTGGCTGGCCCTGGGCCTGATCAGCGCCTGGTTGTTCCGCCGCAAGACCGACGACCATTACCCGGCATGAGTGCAACCGGGACGACGCCAACCCTCGCGGTTGGTTTCGGCTGCCGGCAAGGCTGCAGCGCCGCGACCTTGCTGGCATTGCTCGAACAATCGCTGCTGGCCCACCAGATCAACCTCAAGGCGATCAAGGGGTTGGCAAGCATCGATGGCAAGCGGCATGAGCCGGGGCTGCGCGAACTGGCGCAACGCCTCAACCTGCCGTTGCTGTTCTTCAGCGCCGATGAACTGGCACCTTATGAACCACGACTGAGCCATCGCTCCAGCCTGGCCTTCGAACGGACCGGCTGCCATGGCGTCGCCGAAAGCGCCGCGCTGGCCCTTGCCGAGCAACTGGGACAAGCCACCGCGAGCCTGCTGATTTCCCGCCGGAAACATCCGCTGGCGACCTTTGCACTGGCCTGGACCGGGCAAAACCCTCGATAATCCCCTTCTCCTGCATGAACGCTGTTCATGTGAAGCCTTGCGCAGCCCCGTTCAGAGAGTGTCATGACCGTCTATTTCATCGGTGCCGGCCCCGGCGATCCGGAACTCATTACCGTCAAGGGCCAACGCCTGATCCATCGCTGCCCGGTGATCATCTACGCCGGCTCGCTGGTGCCCGAAGCCGTGCTGGAAGGCCATAGCGCCACGCAGGTGGTCAACAGCGCCGAACTGCACCTGGAACAGATCATCGACCTGATCAAGGCGGCCGACGCCCTGGGCCAGGATGTCGCCCGGGTGCACTCGGGCGACCCCTCGCTGTATGGCGCCATCGGCGAGCAGATCCGTCACCTGCGCGAGCTGGGCATTGCCTATGAAATCATTCCCGGGGTGACCGCGACGGCCGCCTGCGCGGCGCTGCTCGGTGTCGAACTGACGCTGCCGGATGTTTCCCAGAGCGTGATCCTTACCCGTTATGCCGACAAGACCGCCATGCCGGCCGGCGAAGAACTGGGCAGCCTGGCCCGGCATGGGGCAACCATGGCGATTCACCTGGGGGTCAATCACCTGGCCAGGATCATCGAGGAACTGCTCCCGCATTACGGCGCGGACTGTCCGATCGCGGTGATCCATCGCGCCACCTGGCCCGACCAGGATTGGGTTCAGGGCACGCTGGCGGATATCCTGGCCAAGGTCGAGGCCAAGGGCTTTCGCCGCACGGCGCTGATCCTGGTGGGACGCGTGCTGGCCAGCGACCACTTCAGCGAGTCTTCGCTGTATCGTGCCGGTCATGCCCATCTTTACCGGCCTTGATGACCAGGAGGAAACCGATGTCCGAACAGCTGTTTTCCGGTGCCAAGCTGGCGCTGATCTGTGGCGACCAGTTGCTGACCTATCTGCGCGACATGAAGGACAGCATCCCCTACCCCGGTCACTGGGATTTTGCCGGCGGCGGTCGCGAAGGCGATGAAACCCCGAGCGAATGCGCCCTGCGAGAGCTGGACGAAGAGTTTTCCCTGCGTATCGGCGCCGAGCGCATCGAATGGGCGCGACGCTATCCCAGCGTCACCCAGCCCGATACCCAGTCGTGGTTTCTGGTCGGACAACTGCAACGGGCGGAAATCGAGGCGATCCGCTTTGGTGACGAAGGCCAGTACTGGCGGATGATGTCGATCGCCGAATACCTGGAGCACCCGCTGGGCGTGCCTTATCTGCAGGAGCGGCTGCGCCATTATCTGCAGAGCCGTGTGGTGGCTTGACAGTTTTGGCGGCAGGACGGGCCTCTTCGCGGGCAAGCCCGCTCCCACAGTGCTGTGGTGTACGGCAGATTGATGAGCGACCACTGATTGTGGGAGCCGAGCTTGCCCGCGAAGGCGCCGGAGCGGTCGCAATCGATCACGCAAAAAAAAACGGTGCTCACGGGCACCGTTTTCTGTTCAACCGGACGCAGCGAACGCCCTGCTACCGGACTCAGTAGTAGGCGTTTTCTTTCTGCGTATGGTCGGTCACGTCGCGTACGCCCTTGAGCTCGGGAATACGTTCGAGCAAGGTCCGCTCGATGCCTTCCTTCAGGGTCACGTCGGCCTGGCCGCAGCCCTGGCAACCACCACCGAACTGCAGCACAGCGATACCGTCCTCGACCACGTCGATCAGGCTGACCTGGCCGCCATGGCTGGCCAGACCCGGATTGATCTCGGTCTGCAGGTAGTAATTGATACGCTCGTTGACCGGGCTGTCGGCGTTGACCATCGGCACCTTGGCGTTCGGCGCCTTGATGGTCAGCTGGCCGCCCATGCGGTCGGTGGCATAGTCGACCACTGCATCATCGAGGAAGGCTTCGCTGAAGGAATCGATCCAGGCGGTGAAGCTTTTCAGCCCCAGCGCGGTGTCTTCAGGCTTTTCCTCGCCCGGCTTGCAGTAGGCAATGCAGGTTTCGGCGTACTGGGTACCCGGCTGGGTAATGAAAACGCGGATGCCGATCCCCGGGGTGTTCTGCTTCGACAGCAGATCAGCCAGATAATCGTGGGCGGCATCGGTAATGGTTATGGCGCTCATGGAATCTCCTCACAGACTTGCCGCCAGTTTACGCCAATCGGGCCGCCGGACAAAGTCCTAGTATTTTTGTCGGGAAAGAAGCCGCCACCACGGGCGCAGCCACGCCCTTGCGGTGCGCGGCGATCCCCGCCCCTCAGAGATTCTCGTAGCGATTCATGTCCAGCACCCCGGCATTGATCGGGTCGGTTTCCTGCAGGTAGGTGGTCAGGTCATGGAAATACTGCCAGAACTGCGGATGGCTGCGGCGAATCCCCCAGCGCTGGACGATCTGCTCGAACCCGGCGGCATCCTTGACCTGCTCCATCGCAGCGACAAACGCCGGCACCTGCTCGGCGGGGATATTGAACATGAAATTGGGATAACTGCTGAGGATCCCGGGGTAGAGGGTCACGGTGTCCAGGCCCGGCTGATAGCGGTAGGCCTCGCCGAGCATGAAGGCCACGTTGCTGTGGGCACGGTTGCGCAGCAGGCTGTAGACCTCGCGCTTGCCGTCGCGGGTCTCGATACGCAGCATCGTCGCTTCCGGCAACTGGTCGATGACCTTGAGCCCGGCCGCCGGGCGCGAGGTCAGGCGGCTCAGGGACTGTTCGGCCTCTTGCAATGCCGGGGCGATATTGGGCCGCGAACAATAGGCGCCGTCACAGCGGTTGATCGGGTCGGGATGGGCATTGAGATCACCGTAGCGGGCCAGCAACTGCCTGGCGAAATCGAGTTTCGGGTCCTTTTCATCGAGTTTCAGGGCGCTAGGCTTGTCGTCGTCGATGTTCTCGTAGTCCAGCCACATCTTGAGCTTGCCGCTGTTCTGGTACCAGTCGTCGAGATAGGCATCGCGAGAGTCCGCCGGCATCAGGCGCAGGAAGTTCTGCTCGGCGCCATTGCGGATCAGGTCGAAGTACAGCCGGGTCTGCGCCTGGTGCGAGACATTGCCGAACACGTCGAAGTTGACCGCCAACTGGTAATAGGTGCGCTCCAGCAACGGATAGTCGAACAGCCACATCGTCTGCGGCACCTCGCCGATCAGCCCCTTGCTGACGGTGGCGCTGTCGAAGTGGCGGAAGATGCTCAGCAAGGCGTTGTCATTGCCGGCCCACAGGCTCGACCAGCTGGGCGCCGGCGCGGCGGCGTAGGCCTCGGTACGCAGGGCTTCGTATTCGTTGCGCTTGTCGCGATAGGCCAGCCACAGGCTCAGCACGCTGCCGACATCGTCGTTCTGTCCGGGCATCGCCAGCAGTGGCGTGGCCGCGCCACGATAGCTCGGGTCGGTGATATAGAGGTCGTGCTCGGGCGCCTGGAACAACGCCCAGAAGTTGTCGCGAATCACATCGGTCGCGATCTGCCCGCGACAGACCGGCCCACGGATAAAGGTATCGACGAAGTACTCGGCGTTATCGAGCATGAACTGGTAGCGCGCCGCCGCCGGAATCGCCTCGAAGGTCTCGAACGGGTTGGCCCGACGCTGCGGGCCGTAGCCCGGCAAGGCCGTGACCTGCCAGTTGCCGCTGTAGAACAGCGTCTTGATCCGGGCCATCTTCGCCGCGCTCAGGCCGTAGGTGATATGGGTCTTGTAGACGATCACCCCCTGCACCGGCCATAACCGGTAATACACCTGGGTGCCCGGATCATCGTTGGGTCGCCGGGTATTGATCAGGTCGATCGGCTGGCCGCTCGGCGTGCGTGAACGCACCCACTGGAAAAAGTGCCCCGGCTCGCCGCCTTCGAAATAGATATGGGCCAGGAACCAGTGCTCATAGAGCCAGCGCGCCACCAGGCTTTCCCGGGCACCCGGCGCATTGAGCAGGTTTTCCCATTGGGCGATCTGCAGCGACTCCCTGGCACTCGGCGCCAAGGCCTGGGCATCCATCGGCGCACCGGCGGCCAGCCAGCGTTGCAGGGTCTGGTACTGCTGGTCGGTCAGGCCGGTCACGGCCAGGGGCATGCCTTCTTTCGGATGGGCACCGGCGTACGCGTCGAACTCAGCGGGCAACGGGCACATATTCTCGCGATTGAGGCCCAGTACGATATCTTCCGGCAGCTTGGCGTTGGGTTGCAACGGTGTCCGGTGGCCCAGCTCGAGCATGCGCGCCATCAGGGCCGCCTGGCTGCCCTGGGCATCCAGCACCGAATAGAACTTCTTCTGTCGCCAGGCAAGCGGGGTCTGGGCGTCGATGTACAGGCGGGTCGGATGCGAGGCCTTGCTGCGGTCGCCGTTGTAGACCGGGATCTTCGACGCGCCGCGTGCCGCTCCCTCGGCACTGCCCAGGTTGAGCTGGCAGGCCGCGTCGTAGCAGGCATGGCAGGCCACGCACTTCTCGGTAAAGATCGGCTGGATGTCGCGAGTATAGGAAAGGGCCGGGGCCGGGCTCTGCGCCTGAGTGACACTGCTGAGCAACAGCAGTAGGAAAGCGCTGATAAAGCGGTACGACATGGCCCTGATCCTGAAAATAAAAACGCACTGATTCTACAGGGTCATCGCCGTTTAAACATGAGCGATATTCATGCAAAACCCTGTCATGCTCTAAAAGCGCACAGGTTTGCTATTATCGCGCCTCTTCTGTGTCCGTCTTTCCAGGTAGTCCCATGTCCGATCGCAGTGTTCGCCTACACGCTCTCCAGCAAGCCCTCAAAGAACGCATCCTGATTCTTGACGGCGGCATGGGCACGATGATCCAGAGCTACAAGCTCGAAGAGCAGGATTATCGCGGCAAACGCTTCGCTGACTGGCCCAGCGACGTCAAGGGCAACAACGACCTGCTGGTCATCACCCGTCCGGATGTGATCGGCGGCATCGAAAAGGCCTACCTGGACGCCGGCGCCGACATTCTGGAAACCAACACCTTCAACGCCACGCGCATTTCCATGGCCGACTACGGCATGGAAGACCTGGCCTACGAATTGAACGTCGAAGGCGCACGGCTGGCGCGCAAGATCGCCGACGCCAAGACCCTGGAAAACCCGGCCAAGCCGCGCTTCGTCGCCGGTGTACTCGGCCCGACCAGCCGCACCTGCTCGTTGTCGCCGGACGTGAACAACCCCGGCTACCGCAACGTGACCTTCGATGAACTGGTGGAAAACTACACCGAGGCCGCCCGCGGCCTGATCGAAGGCGGCGTCGACCTGATCCTGATCGAGACCATCTTCGACACCCTCAACGCCAAGGCGGCGATCTTCGCC
The DNA here is from genome assembly GCF_049319725.1 of Pseudomonas sp. Mn2068. NCBI lineage: Bacteria > Pseudomonadati > Pseudomonadota > Gammaproteobacteria > Pseudomonadales > Pseudomonadaceae > Pseudomonas > Pseudomonas sp. Mn2068. The sequence goes on from NZ_JBMOUG010000001.1 coordinate 692,513, forward strand.
GTGCAAGGCGTTTTCGAGGAACAGGGCTTCGAACTGCCGATCATGATTTCCGGGACCATCACCGACGCCTCCGGCCGTACCCTGTCGGGGCAGACCACCGAAGCCTTCTGGAACTCCGTGGCCCATGCCAAGCCGATCTCGGTCGGCCTGAACTGCGCCCTGGGTGCCAGCGAATTGCGGCCGTACCTGGAAGAACTGTCGAACAAGGCCAGCACCCACGTCTCCGCGCACCCCAATGCCGGCCTGCCGAACGAATTCGGCGAGTACGACGAGTTGCCGGAACAAACCGCCAAGGTCATCGAGGAATTCGCCCAGAGCGGCTTCCTGAACATCGTCGGCGGCTGCTGCGGGACCACCCCCGGGCATATCGCGGCCATCGCCAAGGCCGTTGCCGGCTACGCACCGCGGGTCATCCCGGACATCCCCAAGGCCTGCCGCCTGTCCGGCCTGGAACCGTTCACCATCGACCGCCAGTCGTTGTTCGTCAACGTCGGCGAGCGGACCAACATCACCGGTTCCGCGCGCTTCGCCCGGCTGATCCGCGAGGACAACTACACCGAAGCCCTGGAAGTCGCCCTGCAGCAGGTGGAAGCCGGCGCCCAGGTGATCGACATCAACATGGACGAAGGGATGCTCGATTCGAAGAAGGCCATGGTGACCTTCCTCAATCTGATCGCCGGTGAACCGGATATCTCCCGCGTACCGATCATGATCGACTCCTCCAAGTGGGAAGTGATCGAAGCCGGCCTCAAGTGCATCCAGGGCAAGGGCATCGTCAACTCCATCAGCATGAAGGAAGGCGTCGAGCAGTTCATCCACCATGCCAGGCTGTGCAAGCGCTACGGCGCCGCCGTGGTGGTGATGGCCTTCGACGAAGCCGGCCAGGCCGATACCGAGGCGCGCAAGAAGGAAATCTGCAAGCGCTCCTACGACATCCTGGTCAACGAAGTCGGCTTCCCGCCGGAAGACATCATCTTCGACCCGAACATCTTCGCGGTTGCCACCGGTATCGAAGAGCACAACAACTACGCCGTCGATTTCATCAATGCCTGCGCCTATATCCGTGACGAGCTGCCCTATGCGCTGACCAGCGGCGGCGTGTCCAACGTGTCCTTCTCGTTCCGCGGCAACAACCCGGTGCGCGAGGCGATCCACTCGGTGTTCCTGCTGTATGCGATCCGCAACGGCCTGACCATGGGGATCGTCAACGCCGGCCAGCTGGAGATCTACGACCAGATCCCGGTGGAACTGCGTGATGCCGTCGAGGACGTGATCCTCAACCGCACCCCGGAAGGCACCGACGCCCTCCTCGCCATCGCCGACAAGTACAAGGGCGACGGCAGCGTCAAGGAAGCCGAGACCGAGGAATGGCGCGGCTGGCCCGTCAACAAGCGCCTGGAACACGCGCTGGTCAAGGGCATCACCACCCATATCGTCGAAGACACCGAAGAATCGCGCCAGTCCTTCGCCCGCCCGATCGAAGTGATCGAAGGTCCGCTGATGTCCGGCATGAACATCGTCGGCGACCTGTTCGGCGCCGGGAAAATGTTCCTGCCCCAGGTGGTGAAGTCCGCCCGGGTGATGAAACAGGCCGTGGCCCACCTGATTCCGTTCATCGAACTGGAAAAAGGCGACAAGCCGGAAGCCAAGGGCAAGATCCTCATGGCCACGGTCAAGGGCGACGTCCACGACATCGGCAAGAACATCGTCGGCGTGGTGCTGGGCTGCAACGGCTACGATATCGTCGACCTCGGCGTGATGGTGCCGGCAGAAAAGATCCTGCAGGTGGCCAAGGAGCAGAAATGCGACATCATCGGCCTCTCCGGGCTGATCACCCCGTCGCTGGATGAAATGGTCCACGTCGCCCGGGAAATGCAGCGCCAGGACTTCCACCTGCCGCTGATGATCGGCGGCGCGACGACCTCCAAGGCCCACACGGCGGTGAAGATCGAACCGCGCTACAGCAACGATGCGGTGGTCTATGTCACCGACGCCTCCCGCGCCGTGGGCGTGGCGACGCAGTTGCTGTCCAAGGAACTCAAGGCCGGCTTCGTGCAGAAGACCCGCGAGGAATACATCGAGGTCCGCGAGCGCACCGCCAACCGCAGCGCCCGCACCGAGCGCCTGAGCTACGCCGCGTCGATCGCCAAGAAACCGCAGTTCGACTGGAGCAGCTACCAGCCGGTGAAACCGACCTTCACCGGCGCCCGGGTGCTGGACAATATCGACCTCAAGGTCCTCGCCGAATACATCGACTGGACACCGTTCTTCATCTCCTGGGACCTGGCCGGCAAGTTCCCGCGCATTCTCGAGGACGAAGTGGTCGGCGAAGCCGCCACCGCGCTCTATGCCGATGCCCGGGAAATGCTCGACAAGCTGATCAACGAGAAACTGATCAGTGCCCGCGCGGTGTTCGGCTTCTGGCCCGCCAACCAGGTGCAGGACGATGACCTGGAACTCTATGGCGAAGACGGCCAGCCCATTGCCAGGCTGCATCACCTGCGCCAGCAGATCATCAAGACCGACGGCAAGCCGAACTTCTCCCTGGCCGACTTCGTCGCGCCGAAAGACAGCGGCATCACCGACTACGTGGGGGGCTTCATCACCACCGCCGGGATCGGCGCCGAGGAAGTCGCCAAGGCCTACCAGGACAAGGGCGACGACTACAACTCGATCATGGTCAAGGCCCTGGCCGACCGCCTGGCCGAGGCCTGCGCCGAATGGCTGCACCAGCAGGTCCGCAAGCAATACTGGGGTTATGCCAGGGACGAAGCGCTGGACAACGAGGCGCTGATCAAGGAGCAGTACAGCGGTATCCGCCCGGCTCCCGGCTATCCGGCCTGCCCGGATCACACCGAGAAAAGCACGTTGTTCACCCTGCTGGACCCGGACGCCAGCGAAGGCAGGGCCGGCAAGAGCGGCGTGTTCCTCACCGAGCACTATGCGATGTTCCCGGCGGCGGCGGTCAGCGGCTGGTATTTCGCCCATCCGCAGGCGCAGTATTTCGCCGTGGGCAAGGTCGACAAGGACCAGGTGGAAAGCTACACCGCGCGCAAGGGCCAGGACCTGAGCGTTAGTGAGCGCTGGTTGGCGCCCAACCTCGGCTACGACAACTGAGTCCACCGGGGATCGTCTATGCTCTCCACACACAGACCTGTGTGGAGGGCTTTATGGACGACCCGATCGACAACAAACCCCCGACCTTCTGGCAGATGCTGCACAGCGTGATGGCGGCTGCCTTCGGCGTGCAAAGCGGGAGAAACCGCGCCCGCGACTTCACCCACGGCAAGCCGAGTCATTTCGTCATCCTGGGCATCCTGTTCACCGCCGTGTTCGCGCTGGCGCTGTTCGGCATCGTCAAACTGGTGCTGCTCTTCGCCGGCGTCTGACAACGTGCTCCCTGGCAACCGCCGGACTACAGCCAGCATAGGATATTTTCAGGGCAGCACGGTCTTCAGCGAAAAGGGATAACGGTAGTTGTCCGCCTGGCCGCGGGCGCTCAGTTTCCTGAAATTGACGTGGTAGTCATCGGCGGCGCCAAGGTTCAGCAGGCGCTTGGCCTGTGCCTTGTCGATCAGTTCAAAGACCTGTATCTGACGCTCCCGCCCACCGTGACGGGCGAAGTCGATGCCGTCGGCATCGTCGCGCAGCAGCACCATCGCCCAGCCACCCAGGGTGAAATGCCCGGCCAGCAGCACGCTCAGGCGTCCGTCGATGCGTGCCTGGAGAATCTGCGGCGAACTGTTGACCGCACTGAACAGGACATCCCGCCCCGGCTGGCGCCCGGCCTTTTCAAAGGCCTCCATGGCACCCAGGGCCATCTCGTCATTGGCGGACCAGACCAGCGAGGCCTGCGGATAGCGGCGAATCATCTGCCCGGCCTGATCGAAGGCCCGCTGGCGGCTCCACTCGCCATACACCAGTTGCCGCAAGCGGACCTCGGGATGCTCGGCCAAGGCCCGGCGCATGCCTTTCTCGCGCAGTTGCGAAGCCGGGGTCAGCTTCATCCCGGCAAAGGCCAGCAACTCGATGGGTTGGCCGGGGGCCTGCAAGGTGCGCAGGCGGATCAGTTCCTGGAGCATCAGGTAACCGCCCTCCTCGTCGTTCTGCACCATGCTGCCCAGCAATTCCGGAGCGGCGCCCAGGTGCTGGCTCTGCTCGCGCGTCAATGCATTGTTGACCAGGAACAGCTTCACCCCACTGCCCTGGGCCATGCGCATGATCTGCGGCGCGATGTACTGTTCGTTGACGAACAGCAGGTAATCGGGCCGCTGCGCGGCTTGCAGGATGTCGTGGGCCTGGGCGATGCTGGTCTGCGGGTCGCGCTCGGCATAGCGCACCTCCAGCTGCAGGCCGAGATTGCGCGCCGCCGCCTGCATGAAGTCGCTGTAGCTGCGCCAGAAGGGCTCGGAGGAGTAGCCGGGGTTGAGAAATACCACGGTGGTGGCCTGGGCCACGGCCCAGAACGGCAGGCTCAGGATCAACAGCCCCTTGCAGAGAGTCTTCAGCATGTCACCGCGCCCCGGAAATAAGCGGCGCATGATAGCAAGCAAAGTACCTGGAGACCGAGACAGATCGTCGAAACTGTCCGACGATTCGTGCCAGAAAGGGAGGTCGCGCAGACACGAATGCCCTCCCCTGTGGAAGCGGGCTTGCTCAAGACAGGCGTCAACGATAACCCAGGCCCCCAGCAGACAGACGGCACCCTTGTGTTTATCGCCGGAACGCCACCGGAAACAAGCTCGCTTCCACAGTGACGGCTGATTGCGTTTCAGTGCGGCGGCAGGGAATGCCGCGCTATTTGTGGCTGACCCAGAACACCGCGGTGCCTACCACCAGGATGATCAGAAACAGGATCGCCCAGGCATCGACCGTACTGTCGCTTTTCCTTGCTTTGGTTGAATTGCCCATCGCATCGCCTCTTGTCGGTTTTATCGGTGATTGCTCGAAGACTCATCGATAGTTAAGACGACAATTGCCCCTATCACAACCAAGGTCTTTGCCGAACAACGCTGCTTATCGATTCTGGTTATGTTCATATTCAAAAACATCACTTTTGCGCATAAATGCAAACTGCTATCTTGCGCCGGCTCCTTGCAGGAGTGCGCGGCCGTGCGCGCGGAATTGTTCAGGTAACGTGACTGCGCTTGTGCTTTCGCGGGACCTATAAAAGCCTGAAAACAGGATCAATATGTACGTATACGACGAGTACGATCAGCGGATCATCGAGGACCGCGTCAAGCAGTTCCGTGATCAGACCCGACGCTATCTGGCAGGTGAACTGAGCGAAGAAGAGTTCCGCCCTCTGCGCCTGCAAAATGGCCTTTATATCCAGCGTTTCGCCCCGATGCTGCGGGTAGCCGTGCCCTACGGCCAGCTGACATCGCGCCAGACGCGAATGATGGCCAAGATCGCCCGCGACTATGACAAGGGCTATGCCCATATCAGCACCCGGCAGAACGTCCAGTTCAACTGGCCGGCGCTGGAAGACATCCCCGATATCCTCGCCGAGCTGGCCACCGTGCAGATGCACGCGATCCAGACCAGCGGCAACTGCCTGCGCAACGTCACCACCGACCAGTTTGCCGGGGTCGCCGCCGATGAGCTGGTCGATCCGCGCCCGTGGTGCGAGATCGTTCGCCAGTGGACCACCTTCCACCCGGAATTCGCCTACCTGCCGCGCAAGTTCAAGATTGCGATCAACGGTTCGACCTCCGACCGTGCCGCCATCGAAGTCCACGACATCGGCCTGGAGCCGCTGTACAACGCCGCCGGCGAGCTGGGTTTCCGCGTGCTGGTCGGCGGTGGCCTGGGCCGTACCCCGGTGGTCGGCGCCTTTATCAACGAGTTCCTGCCGTGGCAGGACCTGTTGAGCTATCTCGATGCCATCCTGCGGGTCTACAACCGCTACGGTCGTCGTGACAACAAGTACAAGGCGCGCATCAAGATCCTGGTCAAGGCCCTGACCCCCGAGGTCTTCGCCGAGAAGGTCGAGGCCGAGATGGCCCACTTGCGCGGCGGCCAGACCACCCTGACCGAAGCCGAAGTGCAGCGCGTCGCCAGGCACTTCGTCGATCCGGACTACAAGGCGCTGGACGACCAGGCGGCACAACTCGCCGAGCTGGACCGCCTGCACCCCGGCTTCGCCCGCTGGCGCACCCGCAATACCCTGGCCCACAAGAAGCCCGGTTATGTCGCCGTGACCCTGTCGCTCAAGCCCACCGGCGTTGCCCCGGGCGATGTCACCGACAAGCAGTTCGAGGCCATTTCCGACCTCGCCGACCGCTACAGCTTCGGCCAGCTGCGGACGTCCCACGAGCAGAACATCATTCTTGCCGATGTCGAGCAGAGCCAGCTGTTCACCCTCTGGGGCGAACTGCGCGAGCACGGTTTCGCCACGCCGAACATCGGCCTGCTGACCGATATCATCTGCTGCCCGGGCGGCGACTTCTGCTCCCTGGCCAACGCCAAGTCGATTCCGATCGCCGAAGCCATCCAGCGTCGTTTCGACGACCTGGACTACCTGTTCGACATCGGCGAGCTGGACCTGAACATCTCCGGTTGCATGAACGCCTGCGGCCACCACCACGTGGGCCATATCGGCATTCTCGGGGTGGACAAGAAAGGCGAAGAGTTCTACCAGGTGTCCCTGGGCGGCAGCGCCAGCCGCGACGCCAGCCTGGGCAAGATCCTCGGCCCGTCCTTCGCCCAGGACGACATGCCCGACGTGATCTCGAAGCTGATCGACGTGTACGTGGAACAACGTACCGAAGACGAGCGCTTCATCGACACCTATCAACGTATCGGCATCGACCTCTTCAAGGAACGCGTCTATGCAGCGAATCATTAAGAACAACGAGGTCATCGACGAAACCTGGCACCTGCTGCCCAAGGACGCGACCCTCGACGGCATTACCAACTGCGACGACCTGATCGTGCCGCTGGCCCTGTGGCGCGAGCACGCCCACGCCCTCAAGGCCCGCGACGGCGGCCTGGGCGTGTGGCTGGACGCCGATGAGGAAGCCGAGGAAATCGGCGATGACCTGCAGCATTTCCAGGTGATTGCGCTGAACTTCCCGGCCTTCACCGACGGCCGCAACTACTCCAATGCCCGCCTGCTGCGTGACCGCTACGGTTACAAGGGCGAATTGCGGGCCATTGGCGATGTGCTGCGCGACCAGTTGTTCTACCTGCGCCGCTGCGGCTTTGATGCCTATGCCCTGCGAGCCGACAAGGACCCCTACGAAGCCCTCGAAAGCCTCAAGGACTTCTCGGTGACCTACCAGGCCGCCACCGACGAACCGCTGCCGCTGTTCCGTCGTCGCTGAACCCGCTCGACCCGGGCGTCCATCCGGCGCCCGGGCCGGTGCTCATGAGTCCAGTTCCTCTTCTGGAATCCTCTCCAGCGTTTCCCGGGTCAGCGCCAGCGCCTCGCTGGCCTGCGCCTCTCGCCAGGCCTTGAGCTCATCGCCCATCTGCGCCTCCAGTTCGATATCGATGAACTCATGCCATTGCGGGCTGCTTCGGCTGGTACGCCGGGCGTCCAGCGCGGAGACAACGGCCTGGTACTGCTCATCGATGTCCTTGAACCGCGCGGGGTTATGCTCCTTCAGGTAGTCGACCCAGAACTCGCGATCCGCCAGGGCCTTTGCATACGCCGGGCTTTCTTCCCGAGCCAGTACCCTGGAACAGGCCGCGTCCAGGTTCTGCTTCGTCACCCGGGCCAATTCGGTAAAGGTCATGTGCCCGGGCTGGCCCGGCAAATCCAGTCGCTCCCTCAAGCCAATGCGATAGGCCAGCCTCACCTCCGCCGGATCGACCTGGGCCGCGCTCGAGACCTTCAGCCGTGCCTCGATATCCGCCTGGGCCAGGGCCTCGACCTCGTCCAGGCGCCACAAGCCCCGGGCCAGCTTCAGCAGATTCCGCTCGGTCACGGCCGGAGTGCCCGCGGCCATTGCCCTCGCCTGATGCACCAGGACCCTGACCTCCATGTCGCTGAACACCAGCTCCGCGCCATCGGAGCAGGTCTGCGGGTGGGAGGCCGAGACAAACAGCTCTTCGCGCAGTTCGCTGTATTGACTGGCCGCATCCACCACCTGCCAGACACGCAGGCTCAGATCCTCGCGGGCCTCGCGGTATTCGGCGGTGACACTCAGGTCCGCCAGCAGCTTGAAGAAGTCTTCGGAGCCTTGCTGGCGGTGCAGCAACTGCCATTGCTGCTCCTTGAGGTTTTTCTGCTCAACCGATACCGCCTCCAGCCAGTGGTCGCACTCGCGCAGCGACGGCGTGCGGCGCACGGCATGAGGGCGCGGCCGGCCCGGGATATCGATACCGAAGTTGATGCCGGTTTCACGCTGGTAACGTTGCAATCGCTGCATGCCCTCGGCCGAAAGCGCCGGATTTTCGTGCAGATGGGTAATCCGGTTGATGGCGGCGGGCCAGGAGTAAACCTCCTCGGGGATCGTCGAGATACGATTGTTGCGCAGGTCCAGGCGTTGCAGGTTACGCAGCGCCGCTGCCCCGGATGGCCAGCGATCCAGTTCGGCATGACGCAGCAACAGGGTCTCCAGCTCGCTCATCCGGCTGATATCGGGCGGCAGGAGCAACGGGTTGTCCGAGAGGTTGAGGAACTTCAGCCGGGTCAGGCCCGCCAGCACCGCGGATGCCTGGGCGTTCAGCACGATCTGGTTGCCTGGCAGGTGCAGGTGGGCCAACTCGGACATGTTCTCCAGTTCCACCGGCAGGCTGCTCAGATGGTTGAAGCCCATGGACAGCCAGCGCAACTGCCGGAAGCGCGACAGGAACGAAACCTCAGTGCTGGCAAGGGCCATGTCGTTCATGAACAGAAAGCCCACATGACTGAAGTCGGCAGTGATCGCCGGCAAGTCGCCGACACGCATGCCCAACAGGTCCAGCTCGTAGAAGTTCTGCCCGCCCAACAGGTGGCGGTTGGACTGTTTCCTCCAGCAGGCCAGGATCGCGTCGGCTACCCGCTGTTTGTTGTCGAGGGCCACGGGAGCGACTTGCAAGGTGCCCCGGACACGCCTCCAGGTCTGGCGCTGCACCCATTTATCCAGCGTGGTGAACAGCGTTTCATACTCCTCGCGCAGGCGTTCGAGCTCCACCAGGCAGGCCGATTCGGGCAGGTGCAGAGAAGTGAGAAAACTCCCCACCTCTTGCGAGGAAAACCCCGGATACAGGTCACGCACACGCCCGATCAATCGCTCGGAATAGCCGAGGATCCTGCTGCCATCGCTCATCGGGTAGCCGATACGCCCCGAGGCCAGGCGCATCGGTGGCCTGAACCAGCGACTGGAAGGGGCCAGACCAAGCGTACCCTGGGCGGTATAAGGGTCTCGGGCAATCTGGCCGACAATCTGTTCTTTCAGCCAGGCACCTCGCCGCGCACCGCCGAATCCGAGGGCAATGCGATCAGGCTCCGGTAAGGCGCGAACCAATGCGTCGAAAATATTATTCGCTCTCCCCAGAAACGTCCCCGAGTAATCGAAGGCGCTGTACTCTCCACCGACCTTGAGAATCACCCGGGGCGTGGTGACATCCGGGTCCCCTACCGTTTCAAGTGCCTCGCTGATAAAGCGCTGTTTGCGCAACTCAATCCGCAGCCCCTTGGCCGGCCAGCCTGGCAAGCGCTCAAGCGTGTGTAGCGCGAGGCGGTCAGCCTGGGCGTACTGCGGAGCCAGCAGATACCAGCTCTCGCATATGCGGTTAAGCTTCAACTGCTTGAGATACCAGCGGATCTCCTCCGAAAACCGTAGCGGCACCCGCTCGTTCAAGAGATCGAGTTCGGCGCTGCTGCCATGCGCGATCAGTTCCCGGGCGACACTTCCCGGCAAGCCGGGGAACACCCCGAGAATACGATTGACCCTGGCGTCGTCGGTTTTCTCGCTCGCTACATACAACTCGTCGAACAACCCTTGCCTTCGCTGCCCGGCCCAATACCTGAGGCGTTGACTCAATACTCGGACACGCGCTCCATTTTCCGTCAGGTTGGCACCGAGCAGCGTGTGGCGCTCAGACTCACTCAACATGTTCAGCGTCGACTTGAGCAGGTCGCCATTCTTGAGCTGTGACTCGATGATCTGCAGCGAGGAGAACTGTTCGGACGTACGCCGACCGTATTCCTCGATAACTTCACCCTCGCCATTGAACACCTGGACAACGCGGTTTTCCGGCCACTCCGGCAACGATGTCAACAACCGCAGGCGCAGATCGCCCTGCTCCAGTGTGCGCGAGATAGCGTCGGGCACCTCGCCGATAAAATCGTTGATGGCCTGGTCGATCCTGAAACGCTTGATGGTATCGAGCAGCAGCGCGGGGGCCGGCTGATTTTCCGTCAGCGCTTTGCGCAACACCCTCTCCTGGGGCGAGCACAACTGACGGATCTGTGAACGCAGCTTGTCGCCCAATCCGACCATGGGCTCGCCCAGGCGGCGGAACAACTGCTCCACGGGCCATTCCGCCACTCGTTCGTAAACCGTTCGCCAGGCCCCTGTGCGGTTGAACCTGAGCGGCACGGCGTGGAACTGTCCGTCACCAGGATGCTCTATCTGCCATTGCAGGCGAGCCCTGTCATACCTCACGGCATACAGCTTTCCCGCCAGCGGTAGATAGAGGTTGTCCTGGAACGGATAAAGCCCCATCCCATTGGCCTGGATGTCCTCCGGCAGATGGATGTCACGCTCATAGGGGGCAAGATCGGCCTTCCACAATCGGCGCCCGCCTTCCGGCGCGTCCACGGGGATCAAAGCGTCGACCGAAGCCGGGGCCCGCGTCTTGAACAGGGCCTTGCCGCCTTTCACGACCACGGCCCCGGCCGCCAGCAGGGCAATGTCTTCAACCACGCCCAGCAGGTAGTCGAGGGCCTCGCGCTTCTCCCCGAGTTGCCAGGCCGCGAATCCGTCATAGACTTCCACGACCATCTTCACCACGGACGTAGCCAGGATGATCTGACCGATCACTGGCGCGAACGACAAGGCCAGTGCCAGTAGACTGAGACCGGCTTCGCGATAGGCATCCAGACGCGCCTGGCGCACCCGTGCATCGACATCGGCCGTAGGCACCGCCAGTAGACGTGCATGCGCCTTGATCCGGTTATAGCGCTGCTCCTGAAAGTTTTCGAACAGATCGCCCTCGATGGGTATTTCGCTTAACGGGATATATTGGTAGATCACCGGTACGGGCGGCCATTTGCGGTCCCGGGAAAGCAAACTGGCTTTCAGCGTCCGGAAAAATCGCAGCCGGTGCTCCTCGGGAACGAAGCGGGCGAAAAACTGCTGGTAGGACGGATCCCTGAGTTTCAGGGTCAGATCGTGCTCAAAGAGGACAAAGTGACTGTAGCGCTTCAATGGCCCGCGCGGATCATCCGGGATATAGGCAATGCAGGGCAACGTCGAGCCCTCGATCAGTTGCGCGCCGATGACCACCCAGCCGCTCAACTCGATATCGAACATCTTCATCCGACTGCAATGAATCAGTTCGCCTCCCAGCTTCAGGCCCGTCTGCCCCTTGACCAGTCCCCCGAGCAAACCGTAGGTCGACGCGGTGATCTCTCCCTTCATGTAGGCGATATCGGCAGTCACCGCCAGTGTCTGCTTGTCATACTCGGCAAAATGCTGCTTTACCGAAGAAGCACCGTTGGCCGACGACTCGGGAGGGTTGAACACACTGTCGATATGCGTCTGATACAAGGCGCCCAGGTCCAGGTTCCGACAAAGCCAGGCAAAATCCTCGGGCGCCAGGGACCGTTTTCTGCCAGCAGCCTGCCCCGGGAACTGGATAATGGCCTTGCCTTCCAGCGCCCCCCGCTCGGCCTCACCGGCCTCGAAGTTCTGCAAGGCCGCCTCCAGCAGGGTCTGGCTATGGGCGAAGGTAAAGAGCTTGTCTTCGAAGATACTGGACAGGTAGGTCGCATCGACCCTGACAAACCGCACGTCCTGCAAGTCGTGGTCGCCGTTGACCTGTCGCTCCAGCGCCTGGGCCAGACGGGGCATGCAGAACGCGTCGATCTTCTGCAACTGCGCCATGATCCGCCGGATTTCATGTCGCGACGTCTCCAGGGCCAGCAGGTGCTCGCGAAACAACAGGCGTATTTCCGGAGCCGCCTGATAGAGCCAGCGGGGAATCTTCTCCTTGATCATATCGAAATGAATGCCCGCCGCGGCAGGGGCCGGGTCGGGCTCGATGACATCTGTTTCTTCCATGGCAATCAACCTGGATATCCATTAGAGGTTCCAGCGTATTGATCGCCTGGCGGGAAAGGGGGTACTTATAGCTGGTGCGACGGCTTCCATCGGTGCGTACCGCTGGAAGCCGACAAGCAGGGTTCTACCAGAAACGCTGTTGGGTCAGTCGATTCCAGGCGTTGAGCAGCACACGGTCGATCGAGCCGCTGGCGGCCAGCCCGACACGCTCCTGCAGGCTCTTGCGTTCGGCGTAGTGCAGGTGGAACAGCTCGGCGGCCTTGGCGCGCTCGGCCAGGTACTCGTCGCTGGTGCGCAGTTCGTCGACCAGTTGCTTGTCCAGCGCGGCAATACCCAGCCAGACCTCACCGGTGGCCACGTCATCGATGGCCAGTTGCGGACGGTAACGGGAGACGAAGTTCTTGAACAGCTGGTGGGTGATATCCAGGTCTTCCTGGAACTTCTCCCGGCCCTTGTCGGTGTTCTCGCCGAACACTGTCAAGGTGCGCTTGTATTCACCGGCGGTCAGCACTTCGAAGTCGATATCGTGCTTCTTCAGCAGCTTGTTGACGTTGGGCAGCTGTGCCACCACGCCGATGGAGCCCAGCACGGCAAAGGGCGCGCTGATGATCTTCTCGCCGATGCAGGCCATCATGTAGCCGCCGCTGGCCGCGACCTTGTCGATGCACACCGTCAGGGGCACCCCGGCCTGGCGGATGCGCGCCAGTTGCGAGGATGCCAGCCCGTAGCTGTGGACCATGCCGCCGCCGCTTTCCAGGCGCAGCACCACTTCGTCCCGTGGCGTGGCCAGGGTCAGCAGGGCCGTGATTTCGTGGCGCAGGCTTTCGGTCGCCGAAGCCTTGATATCGCCGTCGAAGTCCAGCACGAACACCCGCGGCCTGGCCTCCGGCTGTTTCTTCTGTTTCTTGTCGTCCTTGCCCTGCTGCTTGCGCAGTGCCTTGAGCTGGTCCTTGTCGAGCAGGGTCTGCTCCAGGCGCTCGCGCAGGCCCTTGTAGAAATCGTTGAGCTTGCTGACCTGCAACTGGCCGGCGGACTTGCGCCGCCCCTTGCTGCGCAATGAAGCCGCGACGACCAGCACCACGACTATGGCGATGACCAGGGTGACGGTTTTAGCCAGAAAACTTGCGTACTCTGCAAGAAACTCCACGGTGACTCCTTAAAAACGAGGCGACCCCCGGCTTTGGGGGCATGACACTTCAAGCATACCGTCGGGACCGCCCTGCGGCCAGCCGCCGTCATGCCGGGAAACAAGTCTCTAACAAACATTTCAAACGAGCGTATGTTTTTTCATTGACAGGCTTCCGGCATCCTCATAACCTCGCCAGAACTTCAACGTACCGGGACGACGCGGACGTGGGCAGTATCTACCTGATTCGACATGGCCAGGCCTCCTTTGGTGCCGACGACTACGATGTGCTGTCGCCGATCGGCGTGCGCCAGGCACAGGTCCTCGGCCAGCACCTGGCCGAACTGGGCCTGAGCTTCGACCGCTGCCTGGCCGGCGACCTGCGTCGCCAGCAGGACACCGCGACCCTGGCCCTGGAACAGTTCGCCACTGTCGGCGTGCCGGTACCGCCGCTGGAGATCGATCCGGCCTTCAACGAATTCGATGCCGACGCGGTGATCCGCGCCCTGCTCCCCGGCCTGCTGCCGGACGAACCCGAAGCCCTGCATATCCTGCGCAACGCGGCGCAGAACCGTGGCGAATTCCAACGTATCTTCGCCCTGATCATCGAGCGCTGGCTCGACGGCAGCCACGACCCTTCCGGCCTGGAAAGCTGGCTGGAGTTCGTCGACCGTGTCCAGGGTGGCCTGCAGCGGATCCTCGACAGCGCCGACAATACCCGCAAGATCGCCGTATTCACCTCGGGCGGCACCATCACCGCCCTGCTCCACCTGATCACCCGGATGCCCGCGCGACAGGCGTTCGAGCTGAACTGGCAAATCGTCAACACCTCGCTCAACCAACTCAAGTTCCGTGGTCGCGAGGTGGCCCTGGCTTCCTTCAACAGTCAAACCCACTTGCAACTGCTGAAGGCGCCGGAACTCATCACCTTCCGTTGAGAACCGGCCAACCGTGACCCTTGGGGTCGCTGTAATCACCCATAAAAGGATCGAACCATGACTTCTGTAGCCGATGCCGTACAAGCAATGAAAGCCAAATTCAACCCAGCCGCCGCTGCCGGCCTGGACCTGGTGTTCGGTTTCCGTATCGACGACACCAAGAACTTCTCGCTGGTGGTCAAGGACAGCACCTGCGAACTGCTGGAAGGCGAAAACCCGGACGCGCAAGTGACCCTGGTGATGGACGGCGAGACCCTCGAAGGCATCGTCAGCGGCGAAACCGACGGCATGCAGGCCTTCATGGGCGGCAAGCTGCGCGCCGAAGGCGACATGATGCTGGCCATGAAACTGAGCGAGCTGTTCCCCTCCTGATAGGCCCATTGCAGGAGCGGGCTTGCCAGCGATAGCGACCTGACAGCCGACATCTTCGTCGCCTGAAACACCGCCATCGCCGGCAAGCCGGCTCCTACAGGGTATTCGACTCAGCCAGCCCTCACTTGCTGGCGACCTTGTCATCCTTCTTCACGGTCTCTTCCAGCGAGAAACGGCCCAGCGGGTTCTGCTGGAAGTTCTCGATGTTCTTGCGCGAGATGTTGATGTACGGGCTGTAATACAGGTCGATCCAGTTGACATCGGTCTTGGCCATCTTCTGCAGGTCGATGTACATCTGCTTGCGCTTGACCGGATCGCTCTCGACACGGGCCGCCGCCACCAGTTCCTTGACCTTCTCGTTCCGGTAGCCGGTCATGTAGTTGTTGTTGGTGTCGTGACCGAGGACGAAGGTGGTCTTCTGGTCGGCGTCGAGAATGTCGTTGGTCCAGTACATCACCGACAGGTCGTAGGCGCCGTCGATCAGCATCTGCCAGCTCTGCGTCGGGTCGACTTTCTGCAGGTTGGCGGTGACCCCGACCTTGGCCAGTTGCTGCTGGACCATCACGGCGATCTGCTCGTCCGCCTCGTTACCGGCATTGACCACATAGTTCAGCTTGAGGTTCGAGGCCCCGGCTTCGTTCAGCAGCTTTTTGGCTTTCTCCGGATCGTAGGGGCGTTGCAGGTTGTCCGCGTAGTGGTACTGGCCGCCCTTGGGAATGTAGGAGTAGGCCACGACGCCCTTGCCGAAGGTGACGGTGTCCACCAGCGACTTCTTGTCGATCGCATAGTCCAGGGCCTCGCGCACCTGCGGCTTGGCCAGTTCGCCATGGGCGTGGTTGATCAGCAGGTGGTCTTCGCGGGTCGAAGGGTCGAGGTGCACCACCAGGTTCTTGTCTTTCTGCAAGGTATCGACCCGCGAGAACGGCACGAAGATCGCCGAGTCCAGCTCGCCGGCCTGGACCTTGAGCATCCGCGTGTTGTCATCCGGGATGGAAATCCACTCCACGCCATCCAGGCTGACGCTGCCGGCCTGCCAGAAGTCCGGGTTCTTCTCCAGGACCACGCGATCGCCGCGAATCCACTCCTTGACGGTAAAGGCTCCGGACACCACCGGTTTCTCGGCGTAGGCATCCTCGCCCATCTTCTCGATGGCCTTTTGCGACAGCACCGAGGCGGTCGGCGAGGCCAGTTGCGAAACGAACGGCACCGACGGGGTCTTGAGGGTCACCACCAGGGTCTGCGGGTCCCTGGCTTCGGCCTTGTCGATCAGCTTGTAGGAGTCGCTCCACAGCGACGCCTTGTTGTCGCGGATGCGTAACAGGCTGAAGGCCGCGTCGCTGGCGGTGATCGCCGAACCGTCGGAGAACTTCGCCGGGCGCAGCTTGAAGGTGTAGGTCAGGCCGTCGGGCGAGGTCGTCCAGCTTTCAGCCAGGCCGGGCTCCAGCTGGGTGCCGGCCTTGTCGACGCGCACCAGGGTGTCGTAGACGTTGGCGAACACCCAGGTATCGCGGTTCTGCGCACTCTTGATCGGGTCGAAGGTGGTGCTGTCTTCCCGGCAACCAATGGTCAGCACGCCCGCGGCTTGCGCCACGCCCGCCGCCAACGAGCAGACGGCCAGGGCGGCCGCGCTCAACAGTTTCAAATGCCTGGATCTCATGCGTATAACTCCCTGTTAATCGATGGTGGGTTTGGGGTTTGCGACAGCGGTTCTTCGAGCACGCAGCTGTAGCGCTGGTGCGCGAGGTAATGGGTCGGCGGCGGTGCCTCGGCACAGCCGGGCCGGGCGAGACGGCAACGCGGGTGAAAGGCGCAGCCGCTCGGTGCGTTCAGCGGGCTCGGCGGCTCGCCGGGCAAGGGTTCGGCCGGCAGCCGACGGTCCGGGTCGATATCCGGGATCGAACTGATCAGGGCCGCCGTATAGGGATGGCGCGGTGCGCTGAAGACCGCCTCGACGCTGCCTTCTTCGACGATCTGCCCCAGGTACATCACCGCCACCCGGTCGCACAGGCGCCGGACGATGGCCAGGTCATGGGCGATGAACAGGATCGACAGGTTCAGGCGCTGGCGCAGTTCCAGCAGCAGGTTGATGATCTGGCCCTGGATCGACACATCGAGCGCCGCCACGCATTCGTCGGCAACGATCAGCCGCGGTTCCACCGCCAGCGCCCGGGCGATGCCCACCCGCTGGCACTGGCCGCCACTGAGGCTGCCCGGCTTGCGTGCGGCCAGTTCCGGGCGCAGCCCGACCAGGGTCAGCAATTCCTCGACCCGTGCCGGAATCTTCCCGGCACTCACCTTGCGTTGCACCCGTAGCACTTCGGCAAGGGTTTCGCCGATGCTCAGGCGTGGATTGAGCGCGGCGTAGGGATCCTGGAAGATCATCGCGGTCTCGCGGCGCAGGCGCTCCAGCTCGACTCCATGCCCCTGGGCGACATCCACGCCATCGAACAGGACCTGGCCGGCGGCGATATCGTTGAGCCGCAGGATGGCCCGGCCAAAGCTGCTCTTGCCGCTGCCGGATTCGCCGACCAGGCCCAGGGTCTCCCCGGCGCCCAGGCTCAGGGAAACGCCGTTGACCGCCCTCACCCATTGCCGGTTCATCCCCAGGAAACCGCTGCCTTGTGCGGCGAAGCGCACCTGCAGGTCCTTGACTTCAAGCAGGTTCATGACTGGCCTCCCAGCGCCAAGGGGTAATGACAGGCCACCCGCTGTCCCTGTCCCTGCCTCTGCCCCTGCTCGATGGCCCGCAACTCAGGCAACACATCGGCGCACTGCGGGCCCAGATGCTGGCAACGCGGGTTGAAACGACAGCCGGTCGGCAAGGCGTTGAGCAGGGGCGGCTGGCCGCCGATGGTCCGCAGCGGCTCCTGGCCGGCGCCGCCAGCCGGCTGGCACGCCACCAGGCCGGCGGTATAGGGATGACGCGGCCGCGCCAGCAGATCGCGCTTGCTGCCGTGCTCGCACAGGCGACCGGCATACATCACGGCAATCGAATCGCAGGTCTGCGCGACGACGCCCAGGTCATGGGTGATCATGATCAATGACAGCCCGCGCTGGTCCCGCAGGTCGAGCAACAGCCGCAGGATCTGCGCCTGTACCGTCACGTCGAGGGCGGTGGTCGGCTCGTCGGCGATCAGCACCCTGGGCTCGCAGCCCAGGGCCACGGCGATCATCGCCCGCTGACGCATGCCACCGGAGAATTCGTGGGGATAGTTGTCGACGCGACGCTGCGGGTCGGGAATACCGACCTGGCGCAGGACCTCGATCGCCTGTGCGCGCGCCTCACGGCGCGAGCACTGCTGATGCTGGCGGATACCCTCGCCGATCTGCTCGCCGATGCGCATCAGCGGGTCAAGGTGACTGCTGGGGTTCTGGAACACCATGCCGATCTGGCGTCCGCGCATCGCCCGCATGCCGGTCTCGTCCAGCGCCAGCAGGTTCTGCCCAGCCAGGTGCACGGCGCCGCCCTCGACACTGAGCCCGGTGGACGGCAGCAGGCGCATCAGGCCCCGGCAGGCCAGGGTCTTGCCCGAACCGCTTTCCCCGACCAGGCCGAGGATTTCCCCTTCCATCAGGTCGAAGGACAGGCGATCGACCAGGGTCAGCGGGGTCGGGCCATTATGGGCCAGCACACTCAGGTCGCGGACCTGCAACACCGGCGAGCTCATGTGCGCTCTCCCATGGCTTCGGCGACACCGTCGGCCAGCAGGCTGAAACCCATGGCCAGGGTGACGATGGCGATGCCCGGGAAGGTGCAGATCCACCAGGCGCTGGTAATCAGGCTCTGCCCTTCGGCGACCATGGTGCCCCATTCCGCCGTCGGCGGTTGCACGCCCAACCCCAGGTAGCTCACGGCGGCGCCATTGAGCAGCACCAGTACCGCATCGGACATGGCGAAAACCACCGAGCTGAACAACGCGTTGGGCAGCAGGTGCCGGAACAGGATGCGCCCATGGCCGAAGCCGAGGCTTTTCGCCGCCAGGGCGAAGTCGCTTTCCTTGAGGATCAGGATCTGCGAGCGGATCAACCGCGCGTAGGACACCCAGCCGACCAGGGCCATGGCGATATAGAAGCTGGTCAGCCCCGGGCCGAGAATCGCCATGATCGCCAGCATCAGCACCAGGAACGGAAAGGCCAGGACAATATCGATCAGGCGCATGCAGAGGGTATCGAAACGTCCGCCGATATAACCGGACAAGGCACCGACCACGGTGCCGATGAGGAACGGGAAAATCACCCCCAGTACCGACAACTGCAAGTCGACCCGGGCCCCCCAGATCACCCGCGACAGCACGTCCCGGCCAAAGTGATCGGTGCCGAAGGGATGGGCCGCGCTCGGCGCCAGCAAGCGCACATCAGTGTTTTGCAGGATCGGGTCGTAGGGCGCGATCCACGGGGCGAAGAGCGCCAGCACCAGCCAGCCGCCGAGAATCGCCAGGCCGAGATACATCGCCAGCCGACCGTTGCCCAGTCGCAGGCTGAGGGCATTGCGCCGCACCACCAGGGTCCCTGCGCTGCTCATCGGACTTTCACCCGCGGATCGATCGCCACGGTGGCCACATCGGCGAGGAAGTTCACCGCCACCGTCGCCAGGGCCAGGACCATCGCCACGCCCTGCACCACCATGTAGTCACGACCGAAGATCCCGCGCACCAGCAACTGGCCGATGCCCGGAATGGCGAACAGGCTTTCGATCACCACCGTGCTGCTGATCAGCCAACCGATATTCACGGCCAGCAGGTTGACCGTGGGCACCAGGGAATTGGGCAGCACATGCCGGCGCAGGATCGCTCCGTCGGACAGGCCCCGCGCCCGGGCGGCGGTGACATGATCGGCCTGCAACTCCACCAGCATGCTCGCCCGCAGGTTGCGGATCAGCACCGAGGACAGCGCCAGGGCTATGGTCAGGCACGGCAGCGCCAGGTGGTGCAGTTTGTCCAGCCAGTCACGGCCGTAGCCGGTCACCGGAAACCAGCCCAGTTGCACGCTGAATACCAGGATCAGCATGATGCCCAGCCAGAATGCCGGGACGCCGAGGCCACTGGTGGTGAACACCCGCACCAGGTTGTCGATCCAGCCGCCCTTGTGCCGGGCGGCCAGGGTAGCCAGCGGGATCGCGATCAGCAGTGCCAGCACGACGCTGCCCAGGACCAGGGTCAGCGTCGGCTCGATACGGGTGACGATCAGCTTCAGGGTATCGACCCGGTACTGGATCGACTGGCCCAGGTCGCCTTGCAGCAGGTTCTTGAGGAAATAGAAGTACTGCATCGGCAGCGGCTGGTCGAGGCCGAACTGGGCACGGATATTGGCCAGCGCCTCCGGCGTGGTGCGCGAGCCCAGCAGCGCCCGCGCCGGATCGCCCGGAATCGAGCGGATCAGGACGAAGGTCACCAGGCTGATGCCGAACAGCACCGGCAGCAATTGCAGCGGCCGGGTCAGGATAAAGCGGTAGCGCTGCAGGTTCATGCAGCGCCCCGATGACGCTGGAGGAAGTCGAGCAGCACCGGGAAGTAGGCCTCGGGTTCCTCGTAGAACGGCATATGGCTGCTGTTGGGGAACACATGCAACTCGACATCCTGGAGCGCGCGTTTCATCCGATAGGCACAGGCCGGGGTCAGTTCGTCGTGCTGGCCGGTGGTGATCAGCACCGGCATCGTGAAGTCGGCCATCTGCTCGATGCGGTTCCAGTCCTTGAGATTGCCGACATAGAGGAACTCGTTGGGGCCCTGCATGGCCTCGTACGGCCCCATGTTCCAGTCGTCCAGCGAACGCCTGACCGGTGCCGGCCATTCGTCGAGGCGGCACACATGCCGATAGTTGAGCAAGGTGATCGCCGCCTGGTACTGCGGGTGATCCAGGGTGCCCATGGCCTCATGGCGCTGCATCATCGCCACGGTCTCGCTGCCCAGGGCCCCACGCAGACGCTCGAGTTCCCCGGTCAGGTGCGGGATATCGCCGACGGTGTTTTCCAGTACCAGGGTCTTGAGGTGCTGCGGATGATGGATCGCGTACTCGATGGCCAGCCAGCCACCCCAGGAATGGCCGAGCATATGCACCCGTCCCAGTTCCAGGGCCTGGCGTACATGCTCGACTTCGGCGACGTAACGGGTGATATCCCACAATGCCGGGTCGCTGGGGCGGTCGGACGCGCCGGTACCCAACTGGTCGAACGCCACCACCCGCAAGCCCTTTTCCTTCAGCCAGCCATGGGCATCGCGCAGGTAGTCGCATGGCAGACCAGGGCCGCCGTTGAGGCACAAGAGCACCTCATCGCCACTGCCGTAGCTATAGACCACTATGCTGTGGCCATCGACTTCAAGGGTGTAACGCTGATCCGGTTGCAGTTCGTACCACATTGCCACTCTCCCTGTTGCAGACTCTTGTAGCCTGTCGGCTTCACCCTAGCGGGGAATTTCCGAGCCCATAAGCTAGCAATTCTTATAGGTTTGGTCTGGCTGTCCCTCGCCGCGGCGTGGCATTCTACTTGCTTGATTTCAGGATTGAAATTTATTCAGGAGAGGAAAGGATGCAGGTCAAATTCTCTGAGGTCGATACCCGCCGCTTGTCCGGGAACAACATGGACGAGCTGATGGACAACGCGCTGATACTCGCGGGTCACCTGGGATTCGATGCCCTGGTGTACGACTACACACCGGTGCCGCTGGACCATGACGGCAGCATGATCACCCCATCCGTGCTCAAGGTCCGCAACACCCCGGCGGACTGGCACTCGCTCTGGTGCGAACACGGCTTCTACCAGATAGACCCCGTGCAATACCTGGCGCTGGGCACCGTCGCGCCCTTTGTCTGGTCCTATCAGCCCAAGGCCGAAACCGCCCTGCAAAAGGTCATCGACCAGCGCCATTCCCCCGTGACCAGCTACCTGCACGACCGGCAGATGACCTGCGGCGTCAGCGTGCCGATCCACCTGCCGAAGGGTGGCTTCGCCTCGTTGACCGGGCTGCGTACGGGCAACGGTAAATATGTCCTAAAGGATGCGCGACAAACCCTTACGGATTTCAGCGTCATTTCCCACGCACTACAGGAAGCCGCCTACCCTTTATTCAGCCCTGAAATGCGCGTATATCCGCATATTCGCCTGACCCGGCGTGAGCGCGAATGCCTGCAATGGGCAGCCGAGGGCCTCACCGCCAAGGAAATCGCCGAGCACCTGCACCGTTCCCTGGCTACGGTGACCCTGCACCTGGCCTCCGCCATGCACAAGTTGGGGGCAAAAAACCGCGTGCAGGCGGTATTGCGGGCGGTGCACTACCGGTTGCTCGACAGCTGACCCGGCAAAAACCTATCAATTCACCTAGTTATGCCGGCGGAAAAGTTTCGCTATCGTGCCCTGAATCGTGCATTCAGGGAGTCTGAAGAAATGGAATTCAACGAAATACGCGAAGGCTTTGCGCACTTCGGCCCGTACCAGACCTGGTACCGTGTCACCGGCGACCTGGCCAACGGTCGTACGCCCCTGGTGATCCTCCACGGCGGCCCGGGCTGTACCCATGACTATGTCGACGCCTTCAAGGACATCGCCGCCAGCGGCCACGCAGTGGTCCACTACGACCAGCTGGGCAACGGCAAGTCGACCCACCTGCCCCACCAGGATCCGTCCTTCTGGACCGTCCAGCTGTTCCTCGATGAACTGGACAACCTGCTCGACCACCTGGGCATCCGCCAGCACTACGTACTGCTCGGCCAGTCCTGGGGCGGCATGCTCGCCAGCGAACACGCGGTGCGTCAACCGGCGGGACTCAAGGCGATGATCCTCGCCAACTCGCCCTCGTGCATGCGCACCTGGGTCAGCGAAGCCAATCGCCTGCGCGAGCAGTTGCCCGCGGCCGTCCAGCAGGCCCTGCTCAAGCACGAGCAGGCCGGCACCTACAACGACCCGGAATACGTCGAAGCGTCACGGGCGTTCTATGATCGCCATGTCTGCCGCATCACTCCCTGGCCGGATGAAGTGGCCCGCACCTTCGCCCAGGTCGATGCCGACCCCACCGTCTATCACACCATGAGCGGCCCGACCGAGTTCCACGTCATCGGCTCGCTGAAGGACTGGACCATCATCGACCGCCTGCACCTGGTGAAAGTCCCGACCCTGGTGATCTCCGGGCGCCATGACGAAGCCACCGAAGCGGTGGTCCGGCCCTATGTCGAGAAGATCGCCGGCGCGCGCTGGGCGCTGTTCGAAGACTCCAGCCACATGCCCCACGTCGAAGAACGCCAGGCCTGCATGGGCACGGTTGTGCAATTCCTCGACGAAAGCCTCTAGAGCGTACCTTCCCGCCCTGCCGCCGACAGAACTGCCCGGTCTGATCCAGACCGGGCTTTTTCGGCTACCCTGGATTTCTGCTCGCGCATCAGGAACGCTGATTATCCTGCAACACGCAGACCTATAAGGCCGGGTCTTGCTTGTGACCCTGCCGGGCGAGCATTAGATTAGCCAATAATCTCTGGCCTCCAGAATAAGCAGAAGGGATAAGCATGGCGCTTACTGACCAGTCCACCCGTATCCGGGCAGGCGAAGAACTCGATGCCGGCCTGATCGATCCGTACCTCAAGGCGCATATTCCAGGCCTCAGCGGCCTGCCGAGCATCAGCCAGTTCCCCGGCGGTGCCTCGAACCTGACCTACCTGATCCAGTACCCCGAGCAGGAGTTCGTCCTGCGGCGTCCGCCGTTCGGCCACAAGGCCAAGTCGGCCCACGACATGGGGCGCGAATTCCGCATTCTCAACCAGCTCAAGGACGGCTTTCCGTACTGTCCGAAAGCCTATGCCCATTGCACCGACGAGAGCGTGATCGGCGCCGAGTTCTATGTGATGGAACGGGTCAAGGGCATCATCCTGCGTTCCGACCTGCCGCCGGAACTGGGCCTCGATGCCGCCCAGACCGAGACCCTGTGCAAGAGCTTTATCGATCGCCTGGTGGAACTGCACCGCGTCGACTACAACGCCTGCGGCCTGGCCGACCTGGGCAAGCCCGAGGGTTATGTCGCCCGGCAGATCCGCGGCTGGAGCGAACGTTATGAAAAGGCCCTGACCCCGGACGCCCCGAGCTGGGAAACGGTCAAGGCCTGGCTGAACGACAAGATGCCCGCCGACCATCCGACCTCGAGCATCGTTCACAACGACTATCGTTTCGACAACGTGATCCTCGACCCGCAGAACCCGATGCAGATCATCGGCGTGCTCGACTGGGAACTGACCACCCTCGGCAACCCGCTGATGGACCTGGGCAATACCCTCGCCTACTGGATCGAGGCCGGCGACCCGGCACCGGTGCAACTGATGCGCCGTCAGCCCAGCCATGCACCGGGCATGCTCAGCCGCCGCCAGTTCGTCGACTACTACGCCGAGCGCTCGGGCCTGTCGATCGACAACTTCGACTTCTACTACACCTACGGCCTGTTCCGCCTGGCCGGTATCGTGCAGCAGATCTACTACCGTTTCTTCCACGGCCAGACCCAGGACAAACGCTTTGCGCAGTTCATTCACATGAACAAGCTGCTGGAGCAGATGAGCCTGCAAGTCATCCATAAATCCAGCCTCTGACCGCGACCACAACAAGGGAAAAACCATGTCCAAGACTCAGTTGTTCGACCTCGACGGCAAGATTGCCTTTGTCTCCGGCGCCAGCCGTGGCATCGGTGAAGCCATCGCCCGGCTGCTGGCCCAGCAAGGCGCCCATGTGATTGTCTCGAGCCGCAAGCTCGACGGCTGCCAGCACGTCGCCGACGCGATCGTCGCCGAAGGGGGCAAGGCCACCGCCATTGCCTGCCATATCGGCGAAATGGAGCAGATCACCCAGGTCTTCGCCGCCATCCGCGAGCAGTTCGGACGCCTGGACATCCTGGTCAACAACGCCGCCACCAACCCGCAGTTCTGCAACGTGCTGGACACCGACCTGAGCGCCTTCCAGAAGACCGTCGACGTGAATATCCGCGGTTATTTCTTCATGTCGGTGGAGGCCGGCAAGCTGATGCGCGACAACGGCGGCGGCAGCATCATCAACGTGGCCTCGATCAACGGCATTTCCCCCGGGGTGTTCCAGGGCATCTATTCGGTGACCAAGGCCGCCGTGATCAACATGACCAAGGTCTTCGCCAAGGAATGCGCGCAGTTCGGCATTCGTTGCAACGCCCTGCTGCCGGGCCTGACCGACACCAAGTTCGCCTCGGCCCTGGTCAAGAACGACGCGATCCTCAAGACCGCGTTGCAACAGATCCCGCTCAAGCGCGTGGCCGAGCCGAGCGAGATGGCCGGTGCGGTGCTGTACCTGGCCAGCGACGCATCGAGCTACACCACTGGCGTTTCGCTGAATGTGGACGGTGGTTTCCTGTCCTGAACCTTCCTGTCCTGAATCAGGCACATGCACATCGAGGCAGCCCACGGGCTGCCTTTTTTATTGGCGGGCCGACCCATGCGAATTGAGGTTTTTCTGAGGTATAAATGAGGTTTTATCGTTTGAGTCGCGTGAATTTTTATTCCATAAATAGCCCTCCAGACAATAACCATCAAAGGGCTTGGCAATGCGCGAACTCGGCGTAGGACTGATCGGTACCGGATTCATGGGACGCGCCCACGCGCTGGCCTTTCGGAATGTCAGCGCGGCCTTCGAACTGCCGGTGCGCCTGCGCCTGAGCACCCTCGCCGACGCCGATGCCCAGCGGGCCGTGTCCTGTGCCAGGGCCTGGGGTTTCGAACGCGGTCACGGCGACTGGCAGCGCCTGATCGACGATCCCGAGGTGCAACTGGTGGCGATCACCACCCCCAACCACCTGCACTTCCCGATGGCCATGGCCGCGCTGGCCGCGGGCAAACCGGTGTACTGCGAAAAGCCCCTGGCGGTCAGCCTCGACCAGGCCAGCCAGATGCGCCAGGCCGCCCGCGATGCCGGTGTGGTGACGCGGGTCGGCTACAACTACCAGCACAACCCCATGATTGTCCTCGCACGGGAGATGATCCGCAGCGGTGAGCTGGGCGAGATCATCAGCCTCCAGGGCGAGTTCAGCGAAGACTTCATGGCCGATCCGGCCGCGCCCTGGTCCTGGCGCTGCGACCCGCAACACGCCGGTGGCGCACTGGCCGACCTCGGCAGCCACCTGTTGGCGCTGTCGCGCTATCTGTTGGGAGATATCACTGCCGTCTGTGCCGACAGCCAGACCGTCCACGCCCGGCGTCCGGCCAGTGCCGGTAGCGGCGAACAGCGCCTGATCGCCGTCGATGACCAGACCCACGCCCTGCTGCGCTTCGCCAATGGCGCCCGCGGCACCTTCAGCAGCAGCTGGCTCAAGCACGGCTACAAGAATCACCTGAGTGTCGAGATCAGCGGCACTCGCGGCACCCTGGCATTCGATCAGGAACGCCTGAACGAACTGCGCCTGTGTCGCGCCGGCCAGGACGGTTTCCAGCGCCTGCTGGCCGGACCGAACCTGCCGGGCTATGCCGCGTTCAGCCCGGCGGCCGGGCATCAGCTGGGCTACAACGAGCTGAAGACCCTGGAAGTCCATGCCCTGGTCCAGGCGCTGGCGGGACAAGGTCAGGAAGGCCCCGACTTCGAAGAGGCCTGGCAGGTGGAAAGGCTGGCTGCGGCAATTCGTCTCGCCGCCCATGAAAGGCGCTGGGTGAATATCGACGAATTGTAGCCGGCCCGCCTGTGCCAGGCGGGTTTCAGCGGCTGCCGAAAGGGGAACAGGGGAACGGGCAAGTGCAGGCGTGGCTTTGTCACCGTTCGGCGGGCCTGATAGAGTCCGCCGCCATGAAACTCGCCCGTACCGATCGCTCACTCATTGCCTGGATGCTTTATTGCTGCGTCCTGTTCAATGTGTTCGCCTGCAGCATCGGTCACGGACAGATGGTCGGCCAGCAGCTCAATGGCATCGGCGGCCAGTTCTGCTCCATCGACCCGCGCACCCAGGCGCCGCTCTCAGGCAGTTCCACCGATGAGCAGTTGCCGACCCTGGCCAAGGCCTTCGGCTGCCCGCTGTGCTCCAGCGGCGGCATGGGACCGGCGCTCAACTCCAGCCTCACCCTGGCGATTCTCCCGGAACAGCACAGCCCGCCCCTGACCCGGGTCGCCAACGAGCAGGTTCCCACCCGTTTCACCTGGCCTTCGGCCAATCCGCGCGCGCCACCGCTCGCCTGAGTCATTCCGCCTGTCCCGATCAGCCCACCCGCCCGACGCCCAACCGTGTCGTGTCGGCGTGCGCTGGATATTCGCCATGACTTCAGGATTGCACCATGAACCATCTCTCCCTGCTCGCAGGCCTGCTCGGCTGCCTGTCCGCCAC
Organism: Pseudomonas sp. Mn2068; assembly: GCF_049319725.1. NCBI lineage: Bacteria > Pseudomonadati > Pseudomonadota > Gammaproteobacteria > Pseudomonadales > Pseudomonadaceae > Pseudomonas > Pseudomonas sp. Mn2068. Next base: position 719,469 of record NZ_JBMOUG010000001.1, read on the forward strand.
TGCCTCGGCGCAAGATACCCTTGAGCTCGCTCCCGTCACCATCGAAGGCGAACACCTCACCGACCCCGGCCTGGACCTCGATGCCCCACTCGGCACCGGCTCGCGCCTGGGCCTGAGCCTGCGGGAAACCCCGGCCTCGGTCAGCGTCGCCAACCGCGACAGCATCGAACTCCACGGCGCCCGTCACTTCCAGGACGCGGCCAACAGCCTGCCGGGGGTCAACGCCAGTGCCCCGCTCGGCTTCGGCGGCTTTGTTTCCTACCGGGGTTTTACCAGCGGCCAGGTCAGCCAGATGTTCAACGGCATCGTGGTCCCGACCGGCCTGGCGCGGCCGGTGGATGCCTGGATCTATGACCGGGTGGAACTGGTCGGCGGCCCCTCTTCGTTGCTCAATGGCGCAGGCTCCGTCGGCGGCTCGCTGAACTACATCACCAAGCTGGCCGACCGCCAGGAGCAGGCCGCCGAGGGGCGGATCAGCTATGGCAGCAACGACACGAGTGAAACGTCCTTCGGCTTCAACCATGCCCTGAACGCTCCGGGCGCGGACGTGCAGCACTATGCCCGGCTGGATGTCAGCCACAACGCCAGCAACGGCTATATCGACCGCAACCAGCGCGATGCCTGGAGCGCGGCGTTTTCCCTGCTCAGCGACCTCACGCCGGACCTGTCCCATACCCTCGCCCTGGAGTACCAGGACGAAGTGGTCGACAGCCCGTACTGGGGCACGCCCGTGCTCAATCCCAAGGTCGGCGAGCTGAAGATCGACAACCACAACCGCTTCAACAATTACAACGTCGCCGACGGCCAGTACGTGCAGCGCACGCGCTGGCTGCGTTCGATCATCGACTACCGCATCAATGACAGCACCAGCCTGCACAACACCCTCTATCACCTGGATACCGAGCGCGATTACCGCGATCTGGAAACCTACCAGTACAACGCCGGCAATACCGCAGTGAACCGCTCCACCGCCTACCTGGTACGCCATTCCGGCACGCAGGATGGCAACCAGTTCGAGGTGCGTCACCAGTCCACCCTGCTGGGCCTGGACAGCCGCTGGGCCGGCGGCTTCGAGTACCGGATCAACAGCACCACCAACCACCCGCTCAACGTCAAGGGAGCGAGCACGGTGGACCCGGACAACTTCGATCCCGGGCATTTCTATGACATCCCCGGTACCCGCCCGGGCTTTGTCAGCGACAAGACCAACGAAGTCACCACCCGCGCCCTGTTCGTCGAAAACCAGCTGATGCTGACCGACAAGCTGGCCCTGCTGACGGGGCTGCGCTACGACGCGATCGACCTGGACGTGACCAATCATCGCCAGGTGACCGCGAGCAACCCTCGCCACCTCAAGCGCAGCTGGGAGCCGATCACCGGGCGGGCAGGCCTGACCTGGCAGTTCATCCCCTCGGCCAATGTCTACGCGCAGTACAGCACCGCCGCCGAGCAGCCAAGCGGCACGCAGAACTTCGAGGTGTCCACTGGCAAGCAATGGGAGGTGGGCAGCAAGTTCAATTATCTGCAGGGGCACGGCTCGGCCACCGTCGCCGCCTACCGGATCGAGCGCAAGGACTTCGCCATCACCGACCCGCTGGACCCGACCAACACCCTGCCAGTGGGACAGCAATCCTCGAAGGGCATCGAGTTGGCCAGTTCGCTGAAGATCACGTCGAAGCTGCTGGCCGAAGGCAACTTCGCCTGGGTCGATGCGCAATACGATGAATTCAACGAGAAGAACGCCGCCGGGGTCGTGGTCTCACGCAAGGGCAATACGCCCACCAACGTGCCGGCGCGGGTCGCCAACCTGTGGCTGACCTATGATTTCGATCCGCGCTGGCAAGGTGGCGTCGATGCCCGTTACGTCGCCTCGGTGTATGCCGACAGCGCCAACACCCAGTGGGTCCCGGCGTACACCCTGTATGGCACGTTCCTGAGCTACAAGGTCGATAGCCACACCTCGGTGAGCGGCCGGGTACGCAACCTGACCAACCAGACCTACGCCGAGTTCGCCCATGTTTCCCCGGCGTATTACCTGGGGGCGCCAAGGACTTTCGAGCTGGCGGTGCAGACGCGGTTCTGAATCACGGATGCTGATCGTTCCCCAGCTCTGCGTCACAAGACTGGACGCGGAGCGTCCCGGGAGGCGTTCCCACGCAGAGCATGGGAACGCTCGCTTACTGCAAACTGCTACTGACCTTGTCGGCCACATCCTTGGGCACCCAGGCCTGCCAGACCTGCGGATGCTCCTTGAGAAAGGTCCGGGCCACCTGGGCGGGCGGTTGGCGCTCGTCACTCATCTTCGCCAGCGCCTGGTTGAGGAGATCGATCGGCAGGTCGACCTTGGCAAAGAATGCCACCACTTGCGGATGCTGCGCCTTGAACGGCGTCGACACGCCAATACTCAGCTTCGAAGCCAGGGAACGGGTCGGCTGGGGATTGGGGTTGTCGGCATCGGTCAGGGTCTTCCAGGCCTCGGCGTCAAACGCCGGCTCCTGCAACTGCACCAGCTTGAACTTGCCCAGCAACGGCGTCGGCGACCAGTAATAGAACAGGATCGGCTTGCCACGACGAATCGACGAGGTGATCTCGGCATCCAGCGCCGCGCCGGAACCGCTGCGAAAGTTCACATAGCTGTCGCTCAGGCCATAGGCCTTGAGCTTCTGCTTGTTGACGATCTCGGAGGTCCAGCCGATCGGGCTGTTGAGGAAACGCCCCTTGTCAGGCGACTCGGGATCCTGGAACACGTCCTTGTAGCGCTTGAGGTCTGCGACACTGCGCAGGTCCGGCGCCAGGGGCTTGATCCCCCGCGCGGGATCGCCCTTGATCACATACTCCGGCACCCACCAGCCCTCGGTGGCGCCCTTGACGGTATCGCCCACCGCCATCACTTCCCCTGCCGCCTCGGCCTTGACCCAGACAGGGCTGCGCCCGGCCCACTCCTCGCCGATCACCTGGATGTCGTTTTTCGCCAGGGCGGTCTCCAGGGTCACGGTAGTGCCCGGCAGCATATCCGTCGGCAACCCGTAGCCGTTCTCGACGATATAGCGCAGCAGCTCGGTAATCAGGCTGCCGCTTTCCCAGTTCAAGTCGGCAAAATGGATCGGCGGCGGCGCGGCCTGGGCCGGCAGCGGCGCGATAGTGACGCAGAATACAGCCAGGGCGCCGGCCAGCCGCGCGCGAAATCCTTTCATGGGTCTACCTCAGTCGCTGGATACCTTTCGACGGAGAGCCGAAAGTCTCTGAATAATCAGTCAACAGACTTTAGTAGAGGTTCCAGGCTCGGCGAGTGATGATTTATTCCACGCCCCGCGTATGAAGTTACTGCAACTCTTGCAGGACCCTGCCGACACTCATGACTTACTCGCTGGCCTTGAAGGTCAACTCGCCCTTGCGCCACTTCGCGGCCTTCTTGGTCACATCCTTGAGGGTCTTGGTCAGGCCTTCCTGCAACTGTTCGTGGGCGGCGAAGACCATGACAACGGTATGGCCTTCCTTGAACAGGATCGCGTGCCCCAGTTCCGTGGTGACATAGGCATAGTCGCCCAGGCCATAGACCGTCAGCTTGATTTCACGAAACTTGATATCGAACTTCCCGCCTTCGCGGCTGGGCAATACCGCCGCCCGGAAGTGGTCGCCGACTTTCAGTTCAAGACGCTGCTTGTCATCGACGACCAATGCGGCTTCGGTGTCGATTTCGGCGATATAGATGCCTTCGGCGGTTTGTTCGGTGATGTAGACAAAACGTGATTGGAACTGCTTGACCAGTTTGGCCCGCAGATCGCCCAGTACAAACAACGCATGCATATCGAGATTGCTGACTGCCAACGAAAAACCCTCAAACCCAAAAATGAAGCCGCCCCGCCAGGGACCGGGCAGCACAAGACATTCGGCGACTGCCGACGATGACTCACTGAAAACCCTGATGACTGCAAGCCGGCCTCGCGCAGACGCCTCGGGGGAACACAGGAAGACTAAAGGATCCAAAACCCCATGACTTCTGCGAACAATCACCAGAGCGTGAAGGAAAACACCGTGTATCACTGACTCCAGGAAGTGAGACAGGGAAGTTACGGGGAACCCCTTCCTGAAAAAGCGTAGTTTCCGACGTGCAAGTTGAAAAAACACCCCGAATGAAACAAATGCCGGGGCACTGGCCGATTCTAGAACACGTCGGCCCGTCACGGCTAATCAAACCACCGCCATCGGGTATCAGACAAGACAAAAAGTACTGATCGCTGTCGGGTTTGACCTTTACCCGCCCAAGTTGCGGGGAAGAAACCCGGCCTTGCCGGCCCTTCACGGCGTGAGCTGTCGATGACAGCCCGTCCGGCGGCAACAACTGCCATACTGCGCGCACAACACGAACGACTTCCGTTCACGCGCGCGCACCGCACGTTTTTAGCAGCAGAACCACCTCCAAGGGAAGGCCATACGTGACGGAATTTGATATCGGCGAGTTTTTCATCCGGGGCGAAGCCAGAGAGATCGAAGGCGAGTTCCAGGCAGTCATCGTCATGCGGGCCAAGCCGCCACTGAACACCCTCACCCACCATCAGGTCGAAAAGGATCGCTGGTTCAAGACCTCCGAACTGGCCGCCAGCGCTGCCAGGGAGGCCGCCAGGGCGTTGAAGGCCGCTGTCGATGGCGGCGCGCTGAACAACTGAGCATTGCGCCAGGGACACGGCTCAAGGATAAGGTAACGGCGCCGATACACTGGCAAGAATTCATTCAAGGCCATCGACCATGATCAACCTGAATTCACTCTCGGTGCCAATGCCCGCGCTGACCAGCCGAAGTGATGAGACCGATGCTTCGGATAGCGCCCTTTCCATCCGCACCCTGCTGGGTGAGGATCCGGACAGCGACTCCAGCCCATCGCTGGTCGGCCAGAGCATGGCCGGCAACGAACTGGCGGCGAAGAACCGCATCAAGCAGCTCAAGAGACAACTCGAGCAATTGCAGCAGAAACTGCGCATGGCCAATGCCCGCCTGGCCGCGATCAAGAATGGTCGTTATCGCAGCGAGGCGGCACGCAATGCGGCAGCCTTGCCGGCCCGTGCCGAGGTCATGGCCCTCAACAGCGCATTGAGCAGCACCAGCACCGCCCTGTTCATGGCGGAAAAAATCCTTTCCGGGATCGTCAACATTACCGCCTGAAGCCCACCCGAGGCACTGCGCCTGGTCCGTAACGCCGGCGCCTGGTCAATGCCCGGACACCGCCCATCAGCGCCGGCGTGCTCCCTGGGGTGCGCTTTCCGGCTTGTAGCCCAGGCGCAGGCCACCCCAGTGCCGACCCTTGACCATGATCGGCACCGACAGGTCATGCATCAGTTCGCCGGTATCACGGGTATAGGTCTGCAACAGCACCGGTTGCTGGTGGCTGCCACAGCGAATGCCGGTGCGGTCATCGAACTTGCGCTTGGTGCGGTTCTGCAGGGTGTCCTTCGCCACATCACCGGTCAACGGCTGGGAAAACGCCTGGTTGTGGGTGGGCACGTACCCCTGGGGCGTGCAGGCAATGGCAAACACCAGGCCCTCGTGACGGCTCAGCAGCGGCTCCTGGATCGCCGGCAGCACCTGGTCGGTGTAGCGGTCGAAGCGGGTCTGGAATTTCGGCGGCGAGGTGTTGGCGATCGCCTGATAGTTGCGGTCGAACAGATCGTCGAGACTGACCCGGTTCTGTTCGATATCCGCCTCGAAGCGCGCGGCGATCTGCTCGGCGCCTTCGCGAGCCAGGTCATAGACACGCTGGTGATAGTCGTCCAGGCCGACTTCGGCCAGGCGCTCGCTGATGGTTTCCGCCTGCCCTTCCATCTGCACGGCCGCTTCGGCGAGGCTGCGGGTCTGCTGGTCGCTGACCGCCAGGTCGCTGCGCATCTGCTCCACCGCGGTAAACAGGCTGCCCAGTTGCTCGCGATTGTTCTGCGCGCCACGGGCGATTTCGCTGACCTGGCTTTCGACACCGGCCGCCAGGCGGGCAATATTTTCCAGGTGCTGGCCGGTATGTTCGACCTGCTCGACGCCGCCGTCGAGGTCCATGGACAGTTGCCGGATCTGTTCCACCACCTGGGCGGTGCGTTGCTGGATATCGGCGACCATCACCCCGACTTCGTCGGTGGCGGTCGCGGTACGGCCGGCCAGGCCACGGACCTCATCGGCGACCACGGCGAAGCCACGGCCATGTTCCCCGGCGCGCGCGGCCTCGATGGCGGCATTGAGTGCCAGCAGGTTGGTCTGGCTGGCGATCGCCTGGATCACCAGGGTCACCCGCTGGATTTCCTCGCTGCGCAGGCTCAGGGCTTCGATCAGCTCCCGGCTGGCGCTGGCGCGCTGGCTGAGCTGGTGCATGCGGCTGATCGATTCCGACAGCACCGCGTGACCTTCGGCACTGCTCTGGCGCGCTTCGCTGGCGGAGCCGAGCGCTTGCTGGCTGAGCAGCGAAGTGGCTTGTTCGGTGTCGATCATCACTTCGGCGCTGCTGACGATCTGCGCCGCGGCGCCAAGTTGCGACTGCAGCTTGCCGGCCAGTTGCTTGACCGCAAAGGCCACCCCGGCGGCGGACAAGGCGTTATGACTGGTCGCGTAGGACAGATCCCGGGTCAGCTCGTTCAACGCGCTGTTGTCGGGACCGGCGGCAACCGGCGCCTGGCGCACCCTGAACCGTGGCAGCCAGACCAGCAGCAGCGCCAGCGGCAGGCAGGCGACCAGGGGCCAGCCGGCATAGCTCATGGCCGCCAGCAGCAACGCCAGCCCGACACTTTGTATCAGCGGTATCAACCAACGCGAGAGGGTCTGCGACTGCGCTTCCGATTGCGCCGAGACCCCGGACAGAATTCCTTCTCCAGACATGTGCGTTACCCACTTTCAGCTTCTAGTTGTTTTCCTGCATTAAACGCCACTACAAGGCCATTAGCCATGGTCCGTTAGTTGTAATCGGCAGGAGATCGAGAAGACCGGGGGCACACGGGGGGATATCAGGAGAGGTTCAACGATCGGCCCCACGCGGGGCATGGGACCGATCCATCGACAAGGGCAGGATCAGGCCTGGCGCTGGTGCTTGTCGATCTGCTCGTGGCGCTCTTGGGCTTCGATGCAGTACTTGGTGGTCGGGCTGATCAACAGGCGCTTGAGGCCGATCGGATCGCCACTGTCGTCACACCAGCCGAAGGAGTCTTCGCGAATGCGGTCCAGGGCCTGTTCCAGTTGCGGCAGCATGCGCTGGTCGCGGTCAATCGCATTCACCAGCCAGGTGCGCTCTTCTTCAACGGACGCGGCGTCGGCCGGGTCTGCCGGAGTATCGAGGCTTTCGATGGCAATACGGTTCTGCTCGATACGCTCGTGGGTTTCGACTTTCATTGCCTGCAGCAGCTCGGTGAAGAAAGCCAGTTGCTCGGCGTTCATGTAGTCGTCCGCCGGCATGGCCAGCAACTTTTCCTTTGTCATTGATTTCTCTATAGAAAATACGTGCATTAAGGCGAATTAGGGAGCGTCCTGCACACCTGAGGGGATGCACAGAAAGGCGCCGTCCATTCCAAGCGCCACCCGGCACTCAATTTACGAGGGGCGGCAGTCTAAGGCCGAGTTATCGAGTCAGCAACTGAAATGACAGCAAAATCGTCCGATAGCCCCGGGCAAGCGCCCTGGCGCCCTTCCCATGGGCGCGTATCGGAGTGTGTTTATAACAAGAAATTCCGTTCCGTGCCCGCATTCAGGGGACAAACGGCAAAACCGGAGGGAATGGGACCGTCCGCAACGTCATATTGAGCCTTGTGGGAGGGGGCTTGCCCCCGAAGCTTTCGGAGGCCTCTCGGGCCCCTTCGTGGGCAAGCCCACTCCCACAAGGTCGCCTCTCCCGCCCCCTCTCCCCCCAAGCTCTCCTTGAGGACTCAGCGCTTGAGCTTGCGCTTGTTGCGGTATTGGTCGATGACCACCGCGATGACGATGATCAGGCCCTTGATGATGTCCTGGATATAGGCATCGACCCCGACAAAGGTAAAACCGCTGGCCATGACCCCGAGGATCAGTGCACCGATCACCGTGCCGGTAATGCGCCCGACCCCGCCGGCCAGGCTGGTGCCGCCGATGACCGCCGCCGCGATCGCGTCCAGCTCATAGGACATTCCCATCCCCGCCTGCCCGGTCGCCGCCCGCGCCGAAGCCACCACTCCGGCCAGCCCGGCGAGCAGCCCGGCAATGCTGTAGACGATCACCAGGTGACGTTTGACGTTGATCCCCGAGGTACGGGCCGCCTGCATGTTGCCACCGATGGCGTAGGTGTACTTGCCGTACTTGGTGTAGCGCAGGGCGATATGGAAGATCACCGCCACCACCAGGAAGATGATCACCGGCATCGCCCCGTGACCGATCGCCGTGTAGGAGTCCGAGAGCATGCTCACCGGCTGCCCTTCGGTGTAGTAGCGGGCCAGGCCACGGGCCGAGACCATCATGCCGAGGGTCGCGATAAAGGGCGGGATCCCGGTCACGGCGATGATGCTGCCGTTGATCGCCCCCGCCAGCAGCCCGACCCCCAGCCCGGCCACCACCGGTATCCACACCGGCAGGTCGGTCAGCGAAGGAAACACCGCCCGGGAAAAGTCCGAGGTCTGCGCCAGGCTGGCGGCAATCATCGCCGACAACGCCAGCACCGAGCCGGACGACAGGTCGATCCCGGTGGTGATGATGACCTGGGTCACGCCGATGGCCAGCAGGCCGATCACCGACACTTGCAGGATCATCAGCACCAGGCGCTGGGAATTCATCAGGAAGCTCTGGTCGCGAACGATCCAGCCGAATAGCTCGAAGACCAGGCCGATACCGATCAGCACCAGGAAGATGCTCAATTCGGTCGGCAACCGTCGACGATGCTTGATCGGTGCCAGGGCGGGCTTGTTGTCCGCCGGTTTGTTTTCCAGGACTGCACTCATGACCGCTTATCCTCTCTTGCCACCGACAAGCGCCGGCACGCGGCGCCCGCCTTGATATAGTCAGTGAACCGCCGGGATCCCCGACGCCAGTTGCATCACGCGCTCCGACGTGGCCTCGCCGCGGTCCAGGGTGCCCATCAGGTCGCCTTCGTGCATGACCATCACCCGGTCGCTCATGCCCAGCACTTCCGGCAGTTCCGAAGAAATCATGATCACCGCCATGCCTTCACTGGCGAGGTAGGCGATCAGGCGATAGATCTCGGCCTTGGCCCCGACATCGATGCCACGGGTCGGCTCATCGAGGATCAGCAGCCGCGGGTTGGTCATCAGCCAGCGGGCGAGCAAGGCCTTCTGCTGGTTGCCGCCGGACAGGGTATCGATGCACTGCTCCAGGGACGGGGTCTTGACCCGCAGCTTCTTGCACATGTCCTCGCACAGGGCGCGCAGGGCCTTCTGCTGGATGAAACCATTGCCGACGTAGTGCGGCAGCACGGCCATTTCCATGTTCTCCAGTACCGACAGGCAGGGAAACAGGCCGCTGAGCTTGCGGTCCTCGGTCAACAACGCAAAGCCCTTCTCGATCGCCAGGTGCGGATCGCTGACCCGCAGCGGCTTGCCGTCCAGGCGGATCTCGCCGCCGCTGGCCGGGGTGATGCCGAACAGGGTTTCCGCGACATTGGTCCGTCCCGAGCCCATGAGCCCGGCGATCCCGAGGATTTCCCCGGCATGCAGGTCGAACGACACGCCCTGGAAGACCCCGTCCAGGCGCAGGTCCCGGACCGACAGCAGCAAGTCGCCGATGGGCTTCTCGCGCACCGGGAACAGCTGGTTCAACTCACGCCCGACCATCATCGAGATCAGGCTGTCGCCGTCCATGCTGTCGGCCCGTTGCAGGCCGATGTACTGGCCGTCGCGAAACACCGCGACTTCATCGGCGATGCTGAAGACTTCGTTCATCTTGTGGGTGATATAGACGATGCCCTTACCCTGGGCCTTGAGGTCGGCGATGATCGAGAACAGGTGCGCGACCTCCTTCTCGGTGATGGCCGAGGTGGGCTCGTCCATGATCAGCACATCCGAATCGTAGGACACCGCCTTGGCGATCTCGACCATCTGCCGTTCGGCGATACTCAGGTTGCCCACCAGTTCCTCGGGGTGGAGGTTGATTCGCAGGCGTTCGAGCAGCCGCGCGGTGCAACGGTGCATCTCGCGGTGATCAATCATGTGGAAACCGTTGAGCTGCTCGCGACCGATCCAGATGTTCTCGGCGATGCTCATGTGCGGCATCAGGTTGAGTTCCTGGTGGATCATCGCAATTCCCGACTGCAGCGCCGCCAGGGGGCTGTCGAAGGTCACCGGCTTGCCCCGCAGGCGCAGCTCGCCGGCGTCCGGCTGGTAGATGCCGGCGATGATCTTCATCAGGGTCGACTTGCCGGCACCGTTCTCGCCCATCAGCGCCAGGACCGAGCCCGGACGGACCCGCAGTTGTACATTGGACAGGGCAATCACACCGGGAAAGCCCTTGCTGACGTTGACCACTTCCAGCAGGTAGGGCGAGTCGGCAAGGCGCGTGTCGACGGAGGACGCAAGGGACGCCTGTGGCGTGGACGCAGCAGTCGCGCTGGCGAGCATGGTCGGGTACTCCTCGGCTCGGGGTGGGCAAGGCGCCATCGGCACCCTGCCGGCTTGTTGTTATTGAAGCGCAGCCTATTTGAAATCCTTGACGTTCTGCGGGGTGATCAACTTGTACGGCACCCAGACCGCGGCTTCGACCGGCTCCTTCTTGATCATCTTCACCGCGGTGCCGATGGAACCATCGGCCTGGCCCTTGGCATCCTGGAATACCGAGACGGTCATATCGCCTTTCTCCACGGCCCGCAAGCCATCCGGCGTGCCATCGACCCCGGCGATCAGCACACTGCCCTTCTTCACCCCGGCCTGGTTCAACGCCATGGACGCGCCGATGGCCATTTCATCGTTGTTGGCGACCACCGCATCGAACTTGCGGCCCTGGGTCAGCCAGTCATTGGTCAGGGTCATGCCCTTGTCGCGCAACCAGGTGCCGGTCTGCTCCTGGTCGATCTTGATGTTCGGGTACTTGGCCAGGACCTCCTTGACGCCCTTGGTGCGGTTGGTGGTGGAGTTGTTGGCCAGGTCGCCCAGCAGGATCACGATATCGCCCTTGCCGCCCAGCTTGTCGGCCAGGTACTGCATCTGCATCTGGCCGGCCTCGAGGTCGTTGGAAGCGACGGTGACCACGCCCTTGGGCAGGTTCAGGTCATCGGGACGGCGGTTGACGTAGACCAGCGGGATACCGGCCTTGACCGCGGCCTCGGTGATTTTCTTCGTGGCGGCGGTATCCACCGGGTTGACGACAATGGCGTCGACCTTCTGGCTGATGAAGCTTTCCACCTGGCTCAACTGCTTGACCACGTCGCTGCGGGCGTCTTCGAACTGCAACTTGACGCCATCGGGCATCGACTTGGCCTTCTTGTCCATGTTCTCGCGCAGGTAGGTCAGCCAGGTGTCGTCGAACTGCGACATGCTGACACCGATCTTCAGGTCGGCCATGGCCGCGCCACTGGCGAACATCAGGGGCAATGACAGCGAGAGCGCCAGCGAAGCGAAACGGATCTTGGTGTTCATGAATATTCTGTCTCCACAATTCTTGTTGGTTTTATGGGCGAAGCCTTTCAGAGCACTCTATTGCAGGGCATCAGGCCGCCGGCAGGCGCACGATCGGCGCACCGCCGATGCAGCACACGACGACGCCCTTGCGTTCAACGCACAGCAGCTTGAAGATCGAGAGAAGGAAAACGGGAATGCGGGCGCGAGGCAGGTCGCGTTGCGGGTGAAGCGATGCACGTGAAACACGGAGCGCAGGAGTGAAGGTTTTCATCGACGGCACCTGTTGTTTTTGTTGGTCCGTGCGCGCTGTATTCAAGGAACCGAATCGTCGCGGCACGGTAAGTCGGCAACCTGGAAACGACTTTATTGGAAAATAATTTCCATATCAACAGATTTTAGAATTATTTATTCTGCAAGAGCCGGGAGGGATAAACGAAAAAACAAAGGCGCCGGTCCAGGGCGCCTTGATCAAGAACGAGGGACTGTGCGAAAACCTGCCTACTCCCGCAAGGCCCGGCGCAATACCTTGCCCACGGTGGTCTTGGGCAGTTCCTCGACGCGGAACTCGACAATCCTCGGCACCTTGTACCCGGTCAGGTACTCCCGGCAATGCGCCAGCAGCTGCATCTCCGTCAGCCCCGGATCCTTGCGCACGACAAAGATCTTCACCCGCTCCCCGGTCACCTGGTCCGGCACGCCGATCGCCGCCACTTCCGCCACGCCGGGATGCAGCGCCACCACATCCTCGATCTCGTTCGGGTAAACGTTGAAACCGGACACCAGGATCATGTCCTTCTTGCGATCCACCAGGCGGATAAACCCCTGCTCGTTCATTACCCCGATATCCCCGGTCGACAACCAGCCCGCGGCATCCAGCACCTTCGCGGTCTCTTCCGGGCGCTTCCAGTAGCCTTTCATGACCTGCGGCCCGCGCACCTGCAACTCGCCCTCCTCGCCGATTGCCGCCAGCGAACCGTCCTCACGGGCGAACCGCACCCAGGTCGAAGGCAGCGGTACGCCGATGGTCCCGCTGAAATCGCCCTCGCGCATGCGCTTGATATCGATGGGGCTGATGCTCACCACTGGTGAGCACTCCGTCAGCCCGTAGCCCTCGATGATCGGCACCCCGGTCACTTCCTTCCAGCGCCGCGCCACCGCCGTATGGGTGGCCATCCCGCCGGCGATCGCCAGCTTCAGGTCGGAAAAGTCCCGCCCACGGAATGCCTCGTTTTCCAGCAGCCCGTTGAACAAGGTGTTGACCCCGACGATCCCGCTGAACTTCTCCTTGCGCAGGATCATCTGCACGCGCTTCACGTCCCGCGGGTTGGCGATCAGGATATTGCGCCCGCCCAGGCACATGAACATCAGGCAGTTCACCGTCAGCGACAGCACGTGGTACAGCGGCAACAGGGTCACGTTGGTTTCCTGCTGGTTCTCGTCCAGCTGGTCGCCCACCCAGGCCTTGGCCTGCATCAGGTTGGCGAGGATGTTGCGGTGGGTCAGCATCGCCCCCTTGGCATCGCCCGTGGTGCCGCCGGTGTATTGCAGGAAGGCGATATCGTCGTGGGCCAGCGCGACATCCCTGGCCTTCAGGTTCCTCGCCTGTTTCATCATCGCCGGGAAACGGATCGAGCCCGGCAGGTGGAAGCGCGGCACCTGCTTCTGCACATGACGCAAGACGAAATTCAGCGCCGCGCCCTTGAGTGTCCCCACCAGGTCGCCGATCGCCGCCACCACGATGTTCTTCAGCGCGCTGCCCGCCATGGCCTGTTCCAGGGTATGGGCAAAGTTCTCGAAGATGACCACGGTCTCGGCACCGCTGTCCTTGAGCAAGTGCTTGAGTTCATGGGCGGTGTACAGCGGGTTGACGTTGACCACCACCGCGCCGACCAGCAGGGTACCGAACAGGCAGATCGGGTATTGCAGGCAGTTGGGCATCATCAGCGCCACGCGGTCGCCCTTCTGCACACCCCGCGATTGCAGCCAGCCGGCAAAGGCAAAGACCTGTCGCTCCCACTCGTCATAGCCCATTTCGGTGCCGATACTGACGTAGGCCACCCGTTGGCGGTACTTCTCCACGTGTTCGAGAAACACCTCGCGCAGCGACGGGTAGCGGTCGATCTCGGCCTCGACATCCGCCGGCACGCCGGGATGGTAGGCGCTCAACCAGACACGTTCGATGGCAGGCAGGCTCGCGACACTCATGGCAGTCTCTCCTTGTTGTTGTTTTATTTTTCGACAATGGCGGTCACGCCCAACCCGCCGGCGGCACACACGGAAATCAGCCCGCGGCCCCCGCCCTTTTCGGCGATGGCCTTGGCCAGGCTGGCCAGCAGCCGTGCGCCAGTGGCGGCGAATGGATGCCCGCAACCCAGCGAGCCGCCATTGACATTGAGCCTGTTGCGCTCGATGGTCCCCAGCGGCGCGTCCAGCCCGAGGCGCTCGCGGCAATAGTCCGGGTCTTCCCAGGCCTTGAGCGTGCACAGCACCTGCGCGGCAAAGGCCTCGTGGATTTCATAGAAATCGAAGTCCTGCAGGCCCAGCCCTTCGCGGGCCAGCATCCTGGGCACGGCGTAGGCCGGCGCCATCAGCAGCCCTTCGCTGCCATCGACAAAATTCACCGCCGCCGTTTCACCGGTGCGCAGATAGGCCAGCACCGGCAGATTGTGCGCCGCCGCCCATTCCTCGCTGGCCAGCAGCACCACCGAGGCGCCATCGGTCAACGGTGTCGAGTTGCCGGCGGTCAGGGTGCCATTGCGCCGGTCATACGCTGGCCCCAGCCCCGCCAGCTTTTCCAGGCTGGCATCGGCCCGCAGGTTGTTGTCGCGCCGGAGTCCGCGATAGGGAGTGATGAGGTCGTCGAAAAAACCGCGCTGGTAGGCCGCGTGCAACAACTGGTGACTGTTGAGGGCCAGTTCATCCTGGGCCAGACGCCTGATCTGCCAGCGCTTGGCCATTTCCTCGCAGTGCTCGCCCATGGACAAGCCCGTGCGCGGTTCGCCATTGCGTGGCAGCAGTGGCTTGAAGAACATGGAAGGACGCACGCCGAGCAGGCTGCGCAGCTTGCCCGCGACGCCCTTGTGGCGATTGGCCTCGAGGAGGATCCGACGCAGCGACTCGTTGATCCCGATGGGCGCGTCCGAGGTGGTGTCGGCGCCCCCGGCGATCCCTACTTCGATCTGCCCCAGGGCAATCTTGTTGGCCACCAGCAGCGCCGCTTCGAGGCCGGTGCCACAGGCCTGCTGGATGTCATAGGCAGGCGTCTGCGGCGACAAGGTGGTGGACAGCAGGGTCTCGCGGGCCAGGTTGAAGTCGCGTGAATGCTTGATCACCGCACCGGCGGCGAACTCCCCCAGGCGCTGGTCATGCAGGCCATAGCGGTCCACCAGGCCCTGCAGGGCGGCCACCAGCAGGTCCTGGTTGCTGTCATGGGCGTAGACCGTATTGGAGCGGGCGAAGGGAATGCGGTTTCCGCCAAGAATGGCCACCCGGCGTACCGGGGCCGGATTGAAGCTGTACTCACTCATGAACAGGTTCCTTCGGTTCGAGCGCCGTGGATCAGCACGCCGCGCATATGCGGCTTGTCCCCCGCCGCCGTGCGCACTTCGAATGTGTGGCGGGCACCCGCGGCTGGCGCCTGCCACAGGCTCGCACTGCCGGGCAGGAAAATCGGCAGCTTGAACTCGCAATCGAGCTCCGCCGCCGCCAGTGCGTAGGGTGGCTGCTGTGCCGCCAGGGCCCGGCCCAGGGTCCACATGCCATGGGCAATCGGTCGTTTGAAACCAAACAGGCGCGCCCCCGGCCAGGACGTATGGATCGGGTTGTGATCCCCCGAGACCCGCGCGAACCGTCGCCCCAGGTCCGCCGGCAAGGACCAGCGCTGGGTACGCAGCAGCGCCGGTTCGAGCAGCTCCGGCGTGCCTTGCCAGGGCTCGCCGACCGGTGCGGCCACCCCACGGCGCAGATACAGGCTCTCGCTTTCCCAGACCAGGCTGCCGCCGCCATGGGCCTGGGTCACGATCAGCAGCGCCTGGCCCTTGGGATGCGCCACCCAACGTTCACAGTGCACCTGCAGGCGCAAGGCCTGGCCCTCTTCCAGCCGGCGGTATTGGCGGATCCGGTTGGCCAGGTGCACCATGCCGCTGGCCGGCCAGGGAAAGGCCGGGCTGGTCAGCAACAACAGGTGCAGGGGAAACGCCAGGGTATGCACGAACGACAGCGGCACCCCGTGCTCACGGCGAAAGCCACAGGCCCGGGCATAACGCTCGATGTCCGCAGCCCGCAGTTCCACCGCGGGACGCACCAGCCGCTCCGTCGGCAAGCGTGGCAGTGCCTCGGCCTTGGGCTTGCGCAAGCTGCGCAGCCCACGCCACAGAAGCCGGGTGGTGGAAGGCGGCGGCTCGATGATACGAATAGTCGAATCCGGGTTCATCGCTCAGGCCCCCAACAGACTTTGCCCGCAGACACGGACCACCTGGGCGTTGATCCCCCCGGACGCCGGATGGGCCAGCCAGGCGATGGTCTGTGCCACGTCCTCGGCCTGCCCGCCCTGGGCCAGCGAATTCATCCGCCGGCCCGCCTCGCGAATCAGCAAGGGGATCTTCGCGGTCATCTGGGTTTCGATAAACCCCGGCGCCACGCCGTTGACCGTTACCTGCTGGCGCGCCGCCAACGGCGCCAGGCTCTGCACCAGGCCGATGACCCCGGCCTTGGACGTCGCATAGTTGCTTTGTCCCAGGTTGCCGGCGATCCCGGAAATCGACGAGACGCAGACGATCCGCCCGCCGGGATTGAGCCCCTGGCCTTCGAGCAACGCCGTGCTCAGCCGCAACGGCGCCTCCAGGTTGACCGCCATGACCTTGCGCCAGGCGGCTTCGGTCATCTTGGCCAGGGTCTTGTCCTGGGTGATGCCGGCGTTATGCACGACGATATCGAACGCACCCTGCTCGCCGACAAAGGCCAGCAAGCGCTCGGCGGCCTGGGGTGCGGTGATATCCAGCGGCAGTGCACTGCCCTGAAGCGAACCGGCGACTTGCTGCAACTCGGCTTCCACCGCGGGGATATCCAGGCAGATCACCTCGGCCCCGTCGGCGGCCAGTACCTGGGCGATGGCCAGGCCGATGCCACGGCAGGCGCCGGTGACCAGCGCCCGGCGCCCCGTCAGCGGCCGATCCCAGTCGATGGCCCTGGGCACATCCACCGGCTCGACAATCCGCACCACCTGCCCGGAGACATAAGCGGAGCGCCGTGACAGGAAGAAGCGCAGGCTGCTGTCCATTTCCGTTTCGGCACCGGGCTCCACGTACAGCAACTGGGCCGTGATCGCCCGCCGCAGTTCCTTGCCGAGGGAGCGCACAAAGCCCTCCAGCGCCCGCTGGGCCACGGCCTGGGCCAGCTCCTTGCAGTGTTCCGGCGCGGTTCCCAGCACCAGCACCCGCCCGTGGTGGCTCAGGCGCCGTACGTTGGCATGGAAGAACCGGTACAACTCGTCCAGTTGCGCGATATCGGCGAGACCGCTGGCATCGAACACCAGGCCCTGGACCTTGACCGTGGACGGCGCATCGATACTCGCCGCCGCGGCCACCACGGTCTCGGTGGCGGCGAAGATCCGCTGCAACTCGCCGAGCAGCCGCCCCTGGGGCGCGGCAGCCAGCACCAGCGGATTGAGGCTGTTGCCCGCCTGCCCCTGACGGTAGCGCTGCAGCGGCAGTGGTTGCGGCAAGCCGACCGACTGGGCCAGGCGTCGGCCCCAGGATGAATTGACAAAGGAAAGGTAACCGTCAGACATGAAAGAATTCCGCTAGAGGCCAGAGAAGGATCAATACGCACTGTCGTCGGCGACAACGGTGTCCACGCTGACTGGCGGACGCCGCCTGGTCGCGGGCTTGCCGGCTTGGTCGAGGTGCGCGTGGCGCCGCTGCAAGGCTTCCAGCAGGCCGAAGTCCTGCGGAAAATCGTCGACCTGGATCGCGTGGTCGCCGTACTCGACATAACGCCCGAGCAACTGGTCCTCTTCCGCGCTGATCAATTGCAGCTCCAGGGCCTTGGCCCGCCAGGCCACAAAGGCTTCGCGGGAAATCGGCAGCGGCGCGATCTCGCCCTGGCGGATCGCCGGCTTGAGCCGCGCCTCGATCAGCTCCACTTGCGGCAGCAGCCGGAACGCCAGCTCGCCATAGGCCAGCTTGTCGATGTCCGGGTGCGGGATATAGGAGTCGGCCAGCAGCCGGTCGCGGGTTGCGCCGGGGACCTGGACCAGGTCGGCGACTTCCCCGAGCAGGCGGTCGGACGGCTTGCGCAACGCGATGCCAAAGGGAAAGCCCAGGCCCCGAATCACCCGCGCGGCGACTTTCGACGGGTAGTTGTCGAGGACTTCGTCGAGAGCTTCATGGGCCCGCAGCAAGGCGTCCTGGGCCGCCCAGTGCACCAGCGGCAGATCCGCCTGGGGACGCCCGTCATCTTCGAAACGCTTGAGCACGCAGGACAGGATATACAGTTGCGAGAGGATGTCGCCGAGCCGACCGGTGATGCTTTCCTTGCGTTTCAGGGCACCGCCGAGCACGCCCATGGAAATGTCGGAAGCCAGGGCCAGCACCACCGACAGCCGGTTGATCTGCCGGTAGTAGGACGCCAGGGCCTTGTCGGTGCCGACGGGAGCCTTGAGCAGGCGTCCGCCGGTCAGGCCATGCACCGCCGCGCGCACGGTGTTGGCCACGACAAAGCCGATATGTCCGAACATCGCCCTGTCGAAGGCTTCCAGTCCGGCGCGCCCAGGCTCGCGCGCGGCTTCCATTTCGCGGAACACATAGGGATGGCAACGAATCAGTCCCTGCCCGAAGATGATCAGGCAGCGGGTCATGATATTCGCCCCTTCCACGGTGATGGCGATCGGGCTTTGCTGATAGGCCCGCGCGAGGAAATTGTTCGGACCCATGCAGATGCCCTTGCCGGCGACGATATCCATGCCGTCGTTGACCACCGCCCGAGCCCGCTCGGTGACATGGTACTTGGCGATGGCCGAGATCACCGAGGGCTTTTCCCCGGCGTCCAGGGACGCCACGGAAACCTTGCGCACCGCATCACAGGCATAGAGGTGCCCGGCCATGCGGGCCAGGGGCGCCTGGACGCCTTCGAACTTGCCGATGGGCAGGCCGAACTGCTTGCGCATCGCCGCATAGGCCGTGGTGCCGCGCACGGCGACCTTGGCCAGGCCGACGTTGGCCGATGGCAACGAGATCGCCCGTCCGGCCGCCAGGCACTCCATCAGCATGCGCCAGCCGTTGCCGACCTGGTCGCGCCCGCCGATTACCCAGTCCAGGGGGATGAACACATCCTTGCCCTGGGTCGGGCCGTTCTGGAACACCGCGTTGAGCGGCCAGTGCCGGCGTCCGGTCTGCACGCCTTCATGGCGGGTGGGAATCAAGGCACAGGTGATGCCCAGGCTGCCCTTGCGGCCCAGCAGGCCCTCGGGGTCTTCGGCGCGGAACGCCAGGCCGAGCACGGTGGCGATCGGGCCCAGGGTGATATAGCGCTTGTCCCAGGTGACGCGGAACCCCAGCACTTCCTCGCCTTCGAACAGCCCCTTGCAGACCACGCCGACATCGGGAATGGCCCCGGCGTCGGAGCCGGCATAAGGGCTGGTCAGGGCGAAACAGGGAATGTCCTCGCCCCGCGCCAGGCGCGGCAGGTAGTGCTCGCGCTGGGCCTCGGTGCCGTAGTGCAGCAAGAGTTCGGCCGGCCCCAGGGAGTTGGGCACCATCACCGAAATCGCCGCGGCCGAGCAGCGGGTCGACAGCTTCATCACCACCTGGGAATGGGCATAGTGGGAGAACCCCTTGCCGCCGTATTGCCGGGGAATGATCATGCCGAGGAAACCGGCCTCCCGGGTGTATTGCCAGGCCTGGGGCGACAGGTCCTGCCAGACCTGGGTGGTTTCCCAGTCGTTGGCCATGTCGCAGAGGGTTTCGACTTCGTTATCGAGGAACGCCTGTTCCTCCTGGCTCAGGCTGGCCGGAGCGGCCTGCAACAGACGCTCCCAGCGCGGCTTGCCGCTGAACAGTTCGGCATCCCACCAGACGGTGCCCGACTCGATGGCCGCGCGCTCGGTGTCGGACATCGCCGGCATGATCCGACGGAACAGCACCAGGGCCCTGCGGGTCAGCAAGGATCGGCGCAAGGGCTTGATGGCCAG
The DNA here is from genome assembly GCF_049319725.1 of Pseudomonas sp. Mn2068. NCBI lineage: Bacteria > Pseudomonadati > Pseudomonadota > Gammaproteobacteria > Pseudomonadales > Pseudomonadaceae > Pseudomonas > Pseudomonas sp. Mn2068. The sequence continues at coordinate 739,212 of NZ_JBMOUG010000001.1, forward strand.
GAGCAACGCCGGCAACAGCACCAGGATCGCAATCACCAGCGACCCCTGCGGCCCGACCACGTTGAACAGATAACCGCCCGCCAGCCACACCAACCCGGCTCCGAGCCACAAGCTCGCCGGAGACTGTCGATACGCAAGGACCAATGCCCCTGCAACTGCAATCAATAACCAGGAAATCATGCGCACACCCCTTGTGTAATACGAGACAAACCGCCGATGCCGCTTATGCCCGACATCCTTGATCAGCCGCCCGAAGCGGCTCGCAGGCTTTACCTTACAAAGAATAGAGACGTTTTAAAATTATTTTTTAAATTAATATTTATCAAAAACACAAAACGAAAAAACCGACCCGGTCGGTTCTTGGAAGGCAGGAAATCGGGAGTCGCGGGTACTACGACGACAATGTCGAGAAAGGCGGCTCCGGACGGACTTCAGCCCCCGGCCCTCTCCACATCGTCGTCGTACACAGCACCTTGTCGTTGCGTTGAAGACGCGGATCAGAACTTGTAGGTTGCCGACACGCTGACCACATCACCGGAGGCTTCTGCGTCTCCATCCAGGCGTCCACCGCCAAGACGAGGCTGGTTCTGCGTCTTGACATTGACCTTTTCCACGAACTGATGAGAGTACGCGGCATCAACGCTCAAGCCAGGAATGGCTTTTACGTCGTAGCCGGCACCCAATGCCAGAAAGTAGCGATCACCATCTGGAATCCTCGGATCGCGGGTGGTGTTGCGGGTCGGCGTCTGGTCATAGGCAACCCCCGAACGCAGCGTCCACTGATCGGTCAACTTGTAGTCGCCGCCCAGCGAGAACATCCAGGCATCACGATAGTTGTAGGGAATGGAAACAATGACATTGCCGTTGGATTTCAGCGTCAGATCCTTGAACGAAGACCACTGGGTCCACATGGCACTGGCGCCCAGGGTGAAGCGATCGTTGAACTGATGGACCCAATCGAATGCGGCTGTTGCCGGAATATCCAGTTGGGTGCTGGCTTTCGCTCCATCCGGGAACAGCTTGAGACCCGGATAAGCCTGCTCAGGCAAGGTGACGTTGCCACCAAAGGGGCTTGGCTGAGTCATTGCCAGATAGGAAAATGCGTCGGATCGGATGTTGTAGTCACCCGTCATCTTGTTTTTGATCTTGGCGTGATAATTCAGGCCAAGGGAGTCACGGTCCGTGGGTTTCCAGACAATCCCCGTAAACCAGCCCGCCGACACGTTATCGACCTTTACCCGCATCAATGCTTCACCGATGCCCGATGGCAGGTTGGCACCCGCGAACGTCGGCGAGCCCGACACGGACGCTGCGGCCAGCAAGTCGATATTCTGGCTCACAAAACCCTGGCTGCGCTGCACGATAACGCCGCCACCGATGGAGAAGTCATCCCTGACCTTGAACGACAGGGAGCCGGTCAAGCCAACGGTTTCAATCTTGGTATCCACGGCGAAGTCACGCAGTTTCGAGTCTTCATTCCAGGTAGTACGCATCCCCTGGGGAACAACCTGGCTCAAACCAAAGGCGAACCGATCGCCAATTGGAATGACCATGAAGCCCGTGGGCACCCAGGCGGTAAAACCACCCTGCCCGCCATCATCGGTCACGAGGTTGCGCACACCGGGGTCAAAACTGCCGTCAGCGGCAACCGGCGTATGGGTAACTTCATTACCCTGATAGTCGTAGGCCTTGCCGCTGTATTTGATCTTGATCCGTGCGTAGTCCACGGTCATTTGTGCAACAGAATGGTCAACGAAGGCCATGGCTGCCGGGTTGTTGTAAGCCGAACTCGGGTCGTTCTTGAACAACGAGCCACCGCCAAATGCGCGCCCCCAACCGGGTGCGCCGAATGTCGGAGTCGAGAAGCCGCCAGCCTGAACCGGTCCCGTCACCATCAGGCCGCCCAGCAATGCGAGCCCGATGAAGGCCTGCACCTGTTGTTTCTTATTATTCATGCCCCACTCCTTATTATTATCTGCTGCTATCGGCACTGCCGATCCGCCTTGTTGCAACAGGCGCCTCTTTCGAGGCGCTTGTCTTGCTACGGGGTGATCAACCCTTTACGGAGAGACTGCTATCAAGGTGTAACGGTGATGCTGCCGGCAGTGACACTCAGAGCGTCGACATAGCAGTTCTGATCGCCGGTACCAGTGGTGTGGCCAGTGAGCGTCTGACCGGCAGTGGCCAGTGACAACACGTGACTCGTGGCGTTCCAGTTCAGGCTGAGAGGGCTCGGGCCACACTGAGTCGCTGGATACAGGAAGGTTTTGGCGATGTTGTAACCCACATTGGTCACCGACGCAGTCGTACCGCTGGTGGCGGTCAGGGTCCAAGGCAGACCGGTCAGAACCGGCACGCCGCACAGGCCACCACCGGTCAGGCTTGCTCCGGTAATACTGGCGACGCCGCCGGTGACCGTACCGGTGAAGGTGATGCCGCAGGTAATCGCACCACCAAAGGACGATGGCGACCGAACGGTGATGGACCCCGCCGTGGTAGAGAACGGGCCATCCGGATTGATAGTTGAAGCAGTTGCCATGGATGCAGCGCCCAAGCAAGCAGCGATGGCAGTTACAGACACGAGAGTTTTGATGCCTTTCATTGTTGTTTTTCCTCACATGTATGGCGATTCATTTCGCCGGGGTTAATGGCCTTTTGAGACGACACGGAGTACCTCAACTGCGACCGAGCTTCCCTTTCCAGCCAAACTTTCATGATTCCTTGTCCTGCTTGAACAGCCGCGACTCAGGGCACGACCCGGAAGGTCGGCGGCATCTGGATCGAAACCGTCTTGATGGTGCAGCCACCGTCCAGCGCGACATTGGCCGCCTGGAGTTTCCCGGTGCTGTTGCTCCAGGTGCCTTCGGCCGTGGTCGGCCCGCAATCGCCGCCCACCAGGGGCGCGTGCACCGTGACCTGGATGCCCGACATCGCCCCGCTGGTTTCATCCTTGGCGATCAGCTTCCAGGGCAGATGAGTGGCCTCGACCTGACCACACTTCAGGCCGCCGTCGAATCCCACCTTCTCGACACTGACATAGCTGCCGTCGGCGCTGATCCGGCCACTGACCTCGATAGTGCAATCGGCATTGATGATGCTCTTGGCAAAACTGATGGGGCCCTTGGCGGTGAACTCGCTATTGGCCGGTTCGATACGCGCCGCGGCAAACGCCGGCGCCACCTGGGACAAACCCAGGAGCGCGGCAACTATCCGAACGGTTAACAGAACTTTCTGCATGGTTGACGTCCTTCTCGTTACTTATTGTTTTTATGGGTCAACTTTCCATTTCAACGACTCTTGGCAAGACCGGCATCGGCAAAAATCGGCGTGCCGGTCCCCGTCATGCGCACTTTTATTCGTGGGCATGCGGTGCAACGGTGCAACTCAATCGGTGTGACGACTACCGTACTGCTGGAGCAATTGCTTGCGTTTCGACGGTTGCAGGTTGGCCAGGCGAACATCTCCCGAGTAATGCTTCAGCACCCGATGATCCATCAGCCGCCGCCACAGGAATGGCACGTAGGCCCAGACAATCATGCTGGCGTAGCCGTAAGGCAGTTGCGGCGACTCATCGAAATGGCGCAGCGCCTGATAACTGCGGGTCGGATAAGCATGGTGATCGGAGTGTCGCTGCAACTGGAACAGGAAGATGTTGGTGACGATACGGTTACTGTTCCAGGAGTGCCGTGGCGAACAGCGTTCGTAACGGCCGTTGGGCAACTTCTGGCGCAACAGGCCGTAATGTTCGACATAGTTCACCACTTCAAGTAACGAGAACCCGTAGATGCCCTGGATCACCAGGAACGGAATCACCGTCGCACCCAGCCAGAGAATCAACCCGCCCCACAGCACCACACTGAACAACCAGGCCGTCAGCACGGTGTTTTTCCAATGCAGGGTCGGCAGGCCCTGCTTGTGCAGGCGCTCGCGTTCCAGATGCCAGGCCGAACGCAGGCTGAACCAGACCGAGCGCGGCAGGAAGCTCCAGAAGCTCTCGCCCAGGCGCGAGCTGGCAGGATCCTCCGGCGTTGCCACCCGCACGTGGTGACCACGGTTGTGTTCGACGAAGAAGTGCCCGTAGAAAGTCGGCGCCAGGGCCAGCTTCGCCAGGAACTGCTCCAGGGGCTTGGTCTTGTGTCCCAGCTCATGGGCGATATTGATCGCGATGCCGGTCGCCGCGCCGGTGGACATGGCCATGCCCAGGTAGGTGAACCAGCCGACACTGCCATGCAGCTGGGCCCGCTCGGTGATAAAGCCCGCCAGGCCGGCGAGACCGCCTTGCAGGTGCCAGGCCTCGCTCAGTCGCAGCAGGCCGCCGCCGATGATCCAGTCGATGCCGCCGACCGCCATCCAGGCCGTGCTGATCACCGACAGGCACATCAGGGCGACGCAGGCGTAGATGATCCAGCGGTAATAGGTCTGCTTTTCAAGATCCGGAACGATGGTTTCCGGTGGATTGCTGCGGTCCTCGCCGAGCAGGCCGTCGATCATCGGGATCAGCCCGAAGATCACCAGCACCCCGCTCCACCACAAGGACTGCACGCCGGTGATGATGGCGAAGATCCCGGACAGCAGTGGCGTGGCCATGGGCAAGGTGCCCAGCCACCACAGATGGCGCTTGCCGTCGGTCCAGATACCCGGTGCCGCCAGCGTGGAGTTCATGGCAGCCTCCGCAGGGCCGTTATGGACAGGGCCGCGAAGAACGGCGCCATTACGGAAGTCGAACGCTGCCCGGAGCAGCGGGCAGGGGCAAAGAGATAAAATGCTTCAAAAGGCGTTATTTTCATTATTCTAATCGCTCAATTGCATTTTTAAAAAAAACATTCAAAACATTTTTTTAAATAAATAGCCCGAATTCGATAGCTCGTCAACTATTTTTTTGGATCCATTCTGAATGTCGTTCGTGAAGCCGTCCGGCGCTACTGCAGAACCACCTTCAGGAAGGCGTTGCCGCCGCGATTGCGGGCTGTGGGGCGCTGTCTGGTTGCGCGCCTGCCCGGGCGGCGATGGTGCGAATCATGGCGACCAACAGCTCGACCGCCGTAATCGGCAGCATGTGCCCTCGCCCCTCGAGAATTTCCAGCTGGATGCCTGGCACCAGCGCCGCCATCGACTCACCATGCCGGCGATAATCCAGCACCTCATCCCGGGAGCCGTAGATCAGGCCTACCGGTAGCCTGAGTTGCCCGTAGCGCTTGAGCATCTTCGGCAGATCGTCATTGACCGTGGCGATTTCGCTGGAGGCGCAATAGAAGTTGCCGGAGCGCATGCCGAGCAGCCCGCCGCCGCGCTCGGCGAAGTCATCCGGCGGCGGATCAGGGGCGAATACCGCCTTCAACAGGCTGCCACGCCCCAGCATGGCCATCGGTGCGGCCAGGGTCAGGGCGACCCAGCGCCTGATGAAGTCGGGCCTGACCCCAAGGGACAGGAACACCAGGGGCAACATGCGCTGCGGATGTGTCAGGGGCGCCACCAGGACCAGTCCGGACACCTGCTGCGGATGATCGAGGGCCAGCGACAGGGCCAGCGCGCCCCCCAGGGAATGCCCGACGATCAATGGCCGTTCCAGGTGCAGGGTACGAATCAGCTCGGCGATCAGGCTGGCCTGCGCCGCGATGCCCACCCCCGCGCCCTTCGAACGGGTCGAATAACCGGAACCGGGACGATCCAGGGTGATCACCCGGAACTGCTCGCGCAATCGCGGCGACAGTGAATGGGTCAGGTTGCGCCCGCACCCGGACAAACCGTGGATCAGTACCAGCACCGGCCCCCTGCCCTCATCCACGTAATGAATGAGTTCGCCGCCGACTTCGAGAAAGCGACCGTTGGCCGGCACCGCGCTCTCGATCCGGCGATTGATCCGGGCACTGATGGCCCAGAGCCCGGCACTGACCAGTAAAAAAGCAACAAGCGCTACGGCCCATCCCATCACGTCAGCCCTCTGCATCCCTGCGGCCCGGCATGAAGCCGGAATTGGCTCCTGTCGTGGCGATATCTCCCGACGCCGGATAACGCCTCCCATCGGTCCGATGGGTCAGCCAATCCGTACAGACCACTAGCGTAGGCGATATTTTCAGGTAGATTATTTAAATTAATTTTTAAAACAATTAATTTAATTATGCAATGCTGAGGTTTCATCCAGCGACGAAACTGAATGCCAGGCGTCGCCACAATCGAGGTACACACCATGAATGCGTACTCGTCACCCCCCGCAGGCTGCGAATCCGTGGATATCGCCATCATCGGCTCCGGTTTTGCCGGGCTCTGCATGGCCATCAAGCTCAAACAGGCCGGAATGGCCGACTTCTTTATCGCCGAGCGGGCCGGTTCGCTCGGCGGCACCTGGCGCGACAATCATTACCCCGGCTGCGCCTGCGACGTGCAGTCCCACGTCTACTCCTTTTCCTTCGCGCCCAATCCGGACTGGAGTCGGCAATTCGCGCCCCAGGCGGAGATACGTGCCTATCTGGAGCGCTGCGCCCGGGATTTCGGGCTCGAACCGCACTTGCGCTATAACATGGGGCTGGACAAAGCCGTGTTCGACGAGGCGCGGCAGCGCTGGCACCTGCGCTTCTGCGACGGCCGCGAAGTCAGCGCCCGGGTGCTCGTCTCCGGCATGGGCGGGCTGTCGCGTCCGGCACTTCCGGACATCCCGGGACTGGAGCAGTTCGCCGGCAAAAGCTTTCACTCCCAGCACTGGGATCATCAGTATCCCCTCGAAGGCAAGCGTGTCGCGGTGATCGGCACCGGCGCCAGCGCCATCCAGTTCGTGCCGCAGATCGCCCCGCGGGTGGCGCACCTCACGCTGTTCCAGCGCACGCCGCCGTGGATCCTGCCCAAGCCCGACCGCGAGCTGTCGCGCGCCGAGCGCTGGCTGTTCAAGCACCTGCCCTTCACCCAGCGCCTGGCCCGCTCGGCCATCTACTGGATGCTCGAAAGCCGGGTCATCGCCTTTGCCCACCAGCCGAAACTGATGAAGGTGGTGCAGAAAATCGCCCTGCGGCATCTGCACAAGCAGGTCGCGGCGCCGACCCTGCGCGCCACCCTGACCCCCGACTACACCATCGGCTGCAAGCGCATCCTGATCTCCAATGACTATTACCCGTCGCTGACCCGCAGCCATGTGAAAGTGGTGAGCCAGGACGTGCTGCGGGTCGAAGCCGATGCCGTGGTGACCGCCGACGGCGTGCACCATCCCGTGGACTGCCTGATCTACGGTACCGGCTTCCAGGCCACCGAGCCCCTGCCCCGTGGCCTGCTGATCGGTCGCCAGGGCGTCGATATCCTGGATACCTGGGCCGATGGCGCCCATGCGTACCTGGGGACCTGCCTGCCCGGCTACCCGAACTTCTTCATGATCATCGGCCCGAATACCGGCCTGGGCCACAACTCGATGATCCTGATGATCGAAGCCCAGGTCGACTACATCCTCCAGGCCCTGAAACAGATGCGCGACCGGCGGATCGACGCGCTGGAGGTCAAGCCGCAGGTCGAAAGCCAGTACAACGGCCGCCTGCAGCAGCAGCTCAAGCGGGCGATCTGGTCCACCGGCGGCTGCCGCAGCTGGTACCTGGACCCGCGTACCGGCAAGAACACCACGCTGTGGCCGGGCTCCACCTGGCGCTTCCGGCAAGTCACCCGGAGTTTCGAACTCAGGGACTACCTCACCTCGGGAGCACTCCACCCGCACGCCGCCGCGGCCACCTCGACCGCAACCGCCATCGAACCCGCACGAGGCAGTCACTCATGAAGACATTCGACGCCAAGGTCGCTGCCATCACCGGCGCCGGTTCCGGTATGGGCCGCGCCCTGGCCATTGCCCTGGCCCGCGAGGGCTGTCACCTGGCGCTGGCGGACAAGAACGCCCAGGGACTGGAGCAGACCCAGGCCCTCGCCCGGGCCGCCGCGCTATTGCCGCTGCGCATCACCTCGCAGGTCCTGGATGTGGCCGATCGCGTGGCCATGTTCGACTGGGCCGCCGCGACCGCTGCCGAACACGGCGGCATCAACCTGATCTTCAACAACGCCGGCGTGGCGCTGTCGAGCACCATCGAAGGCATGAGCCTGGAAGACCTGGAGTGGATCATCGGCATCAACTTCTGGGGCGTGGTCCACGGCACCCAGGCGTTCCTGCCCTACCTCAAGCAGTCCGGCGACGGGCACATCATCAATACCTCGAGCGTGTTCGGGCTGTTCGCCCAACCAGGCATGAGCGGCTACAACGCGAGCAAATTCGCGGTTCGCGGCTTTACCGAGGCGTTGCGCCAGGAACTCGACCTGATGGGGTACGGGGTCTCGGCCACCAGCGTCCATCCGGGCGGTATCCGCACGGACATCGCCCGCTCGACGCGGATCAGCGACAACGTCAAGGGTCTGCTGATCGACAACGAGCAACAGGCCCGGGCGGATTTCGAGAAGCTGTTCATCACCAGCCCCGAACAGGCGGCCCGGGTGATCCTGCAAGGCGTGCGCAAGAACCGCCGGCGCGTGCTGATCGGACGTGACGCCCACGCGCTGGATCTGTTCGTGCGCCTGCTGCCCGGCGCCTACCAGGCCCTGGTGGTGTGGATCACCCGGCGCCTGTCGCCCCTGGGCAAGCACAAGAACAAGACCGCGGCCTACGACGCCAAGGACTCGGGCGGGATCTGAACGCCCCCAACCGCAATTCCAGGAGTGCCAGCCATGCTGCCGATCCGTCGCGACATCCACCCCGAACTGCCTGCCGAACGCATCAAGGACTGGCATGCCGAGGGGCCCTGGGTCACCCATTTCTTCAATGCCCTGTCCCTGCTGTTTCCCTCTGGCGAACTGTTCTTCATGGACAGCGTGCGCCATTACCGTGACCAGGTGCACGACCCCGAATTACGCCAGGCGATCCAGGGTTTCATTGGTCAGGAAGCCATGCACAGCCGCGAACATGTGCGCTACAACGACCTGCTGCAAGCCGCCGGCCTGCCCGCGCACAAGCTGGACCGGCGCCTGCGGTTCATCCTCGACTTCCAGAAAAAACACTTTGCGCCGTCCTTCAACCTGGCGATCACCATTGCCCTGGAACACTACACGGCGATGCTGGCCGACCTGCTGTTACGCGATCCCAGCCGCTTCGGCGATTCCGTCGAGGGTTATCGGCAGATGTGGACCTGGCACGCCCTGGAGGAAACCGAGCACAAATCGGTGGCCTTCGATGTCTGGAACAGCGTGATCAAACCAGGGCCGAAACGCTACCTGTTGCGCACCGGGGCCATGCTCTCGACCACGCTGCTGTTCTGGCTGGTGGTGTTCGACTTCCATGTGCGCCTGCTGATCGCCGACCGCAAGGCCGGTCATCACTGGCAAGGGCTGTGGCGCATGGTCAAGTACCTGTTCGGCTGGCGCGGAGTGTTTCCACGAATCGCCCTGCCGTGGCTGGATTACTTCAAGCCCGGCTTCCATCCCTGGGACCATGACAACCGGGCCCAGCTGGAGCGGATCGACGGCCTGATGGAGGCGATCAACCGAACGGCCGCGAAATAACCCGCCCGCCACGGCAGAGCGCTCAGAACGCGTCGTCCTCGACCGCCTTCAACTCGCTGCGGGTATCGATGCTCACCACCACCGACATGCCCGGCCTCAACCGCCGGGCTTCTTCCTGGCCGGGATCGACGGTGATCCGTACCGGCACCCGCTGGGCGATCTTGACGAAGTTGCCGGTGGCGTTGTCCGCCTGCAACAGGCTGAACTCGGAACCGGTGGCCGGCGCGATGCGCTGGACCCGCCCGGTAAAGCGGCGGTGATTGAGCGAATCGACGGTAAAGCTCGCGGCCTGCCCCTCGCGCACATCGGCCATCTGCGTCTCTTTCATATTGGCGATGATCCACTGCCGGTCCGGCACCAGGGCCATCAGTTGCGCACCGGAGTTGACATAGGCCCCCAGCCGCACGCCGATCTGCCCCAGTTGCCCGTCGCGTGGGGCAATAATGCGCGTGTTGGACAGGTCGATGCGCGCCAGCTCGACCGCTGCCTCGGCACTGGCCACCGCCGCCTCCAGGGAACCTCGATTGACGATCACCGTCTGCAGGTCCTGCCGGGAAATCTCCAGCGCGGCCTGGGCCTGGGCGATTGCCGCCTGGGTCTGGGCATTGTCGGCGCGGGTCACATCGAGTTCGCGGCGGGAAACCGAGCCATCGGCGATCAACGCCTGGTTGCGCTCCAGGTCCGCGGCACTCTTGCGGGCCTGGGCCTTGCTGTTGTCGAGCGCGGCCTGGCGCTGGGCGATGGTCGCCTCGGCACTGCGCCGTTGCTGCTGGTTGTTCGCCAGGGCGGCTTTCTGCACCGCCAACTGGGCCTGCGCCTGATCCAGGTGCTGCTTGTAGATCCGGTCATCCAGGCGCACCAGCAGGTCACCGGCCTTGACGAACTGGAAGTCCTGCACCGGCACTTCGAACACATAACCGCTCAATTGTGGCCCGATCAGCGTGACCTGCCCGCGTACCAGGGCGTTCTCGGTGCTTTCGATGGCGCTGCTGAACGGCGGCAACTGCCAGGCATAGAGCACGATCAGCACGCCGACGATGGCAATCGCGGCAAACCCCAGTGACGAGATGATCCGCACCCGCAGCGAACGCGGTTCGGTCGATGAAGCCCCTGGCGGCGTGACGCCTTCGGGAGTGGCAGCAATGGCGTTGGTGGTGGTTGCAGGTTCAGTCATTGTGAGGTGGCACCGCTGCTGGAGGTGGAAGGTGGGACGTTATTACGGGCGATCCGCCGCGTGGTGCTCATCAACCACAGGCTGCGGGCAAAGATCCACAGCATGGTGAGCACGGCGATCACGGCAATCAACATGAACACATCGTTATAGGCCAGGACGTTGGCCTCACGGGTCGCCGCCGTGGCCAGGGCGCGCATGCCCTGGGTGGTGCGCAGGGACGGATCGAAGATAGTCGAGGCATAGCCGGCGGCGGAGCCCTGCACCCGCGCGGCGACCAGCGGGTCAAGCAGGGTCAGGTGCTCGACGATGTTGCTGGAATGGATTTTCTCGCGCACCACCTGGAAAGTCCCGAGCAATGCCGAGCCGATCAGGCCGCCAAGGTTGTTGCAGATCCCGAAGAGCACCGAGAAACTCACCAGGTTGCGTGGATTGGTGATGACGTTGCGGGTGCCCAGGGCCATGGTCGGCCCGAGGAAGAAGGTCCCGCCGAACGCCAGCAGGAACTGGCTGAAATACATGTTGGCCGGGCGGGTCAGGTTGTTCGAGAAGCTGTCCATGGAGGAACCGACCGCCATCAGCGCCAGGGAAATGATCAACGGCATGAACAGATGATCGGGATGGATGGTCAGCGCGCTGACCGCCAGTCCGGCGATGCTCCCCACCAGCATCACCAGATACAGGCTGCGCATCTGCTCGCTGCCCATGTTCAACGCCTGCAGGAACCCCACCGCGCCGGTGGACTGCTCCGACAACACCATGCGGATCAGGATCACCGCCAGCCCCAGGCGAATCATCGCCCCGCTGCCGAGCCAGCGGGTCATCAGCATCGGGTTGCTGCGGTTATGCTCGATGGCCAGCCCGGCCAGGATCAGGATGATCGAACCGGCCGAGGCGATGCCGATCCAGGGCGCCTCCAGCCACCAGTCGATGCGTCCGAGGGACAGCACCGCACACAGCAGGGCCACACCGCTGGCGAGCACCGCGAAGGTGAGGAAATCCAGCTTTTCAAAGGTCTTGAAGCGATCTCCCGGCGGCAGCTTGAGCAGAAACACGCACCCCAGCGCCGCCAGCGCCAGGCCCAGTTCGAACAGATAGAGCCCGCGCCACTCGGCGATCTGCAGCAGGTCCTCGGAAAACAGCCGTGCCAGGGGCAAGGCCAGTTGCGAGGTGCCCAGGCCCAGCACCAGGGCCTTGAGCCGCCACTTCGCCGGAAACGCCTGGATCATGTAGTACAGGCCGAGCGAGCTGAGCGCCGCGCCGACCATGCCGTGGGCCGCCCGCACGGCAATCGCCGAACTGAGGTCGTTGACGAACAGGTGGCCGAAGGTCACCAGGGCATAGAGCACCAGGAACACCTCGGTAAACGCCCGCAGGCCGAACTGCTGGCGAAACTTCACCAGCAGCAGGTTCATCGAGACATTGGTCATCACGTAGGCCGCCGGTAGCCAGGCCATTTCCGCGGTGGTGGCCCCCAGCGCCCCCTGCAGATAAGGCAGGTTGGCAATCACCAGGGAGTTGCCCAGCCCACCGGTCAACGCCACCAGCAGCCCGACCAGCGCATAGGCCCAGCGCTTGCGGGTCGAATGCAACGGGGTCGACGGCGAGCCGGGCAGGCTGGGGCGCTCGTGGGGCTGCCAGTTACGCGGCGTGTACTGGTTCACCATTTCCTGAATAAACCCTGTCTATATGTCAAAAAGGACACGTTGTTGATCCATCTTTCATAGGCTTTTCACATTTCTACGTTTAACGTAGACGCTGTCCACGCCCCTACATCAGGGATTTGATGAAAAATCATGCACATAACGCTGCTACAGACCTTTACCTTTGACGATTTTAGGCTTTAATCGCCGTATGTCAGTTCATGTATTCGGTATTCTCCCACGGGTTTGTCCCGTGTCGGCCGCCGTGACTGGCACAGGTCGATTTGCGCGTATACAAATCCGACCTGCCACACGATGACACAGATCATCGTCTGCACTACTGAAACCATTCTGGAAAGAAGCCTTTGAAACCTTATCCAATCCAGCGCGTCTCGATCGTCATACCGGTCTACAACGAAGAGCAGAGCCTGCCCGAGCTGTTGCGTCGTACCGAAGCGGCGTGTGCACAACTGAGCCAGGACGTCGAAATCATCCTGGTCGACGATGGCAGCCGCGATCGTTCCGCCGACATTCTCCAGGAAGCCGCCGAACGCGAAGGCAGCCCGGTGGTTGCCGTGATCCTGAATCGCAACTATGGCCAGCATGCCGCGATCATGGCCGGTTTCGAACAATCCACCGGCGACGTGGTGATCACCCTGGACGCCGACCTGCAGAACCCGCCGGAAGAGATTCCGCGCCTGGTGGAACAGGCCGCGCTGGGTTACGACGTCGTCGGTACCGTGCGCAACAACCGCCAGGACTCGGCCCTGCGCCGCTGGCCGTCGCGCCTGATCAACCTGGCCGTGCAGCGCTCCACCGGCGTGGCCATGAGCGACTACGGCTGCATGCTGCGCGCCTACCGCCGCAGCATCGTCGACGCCATGCTCGCCTGCCGCGAGCGCAGTACCTTTATCCCGATCCTGGCCAACAGTTTCGCCCGCCACACCACCGAGGTGCTGGTGCAGCACGCCGAGCGCGAGCACGGCGACTCGAAATACAGCCCGATGCGCCTGATCAACCTGATGTTCGACCTGGTCACCTGCATGACCACCACGCCCCTGCGGCTGTTGAGCATCATCGGCTTCAGCATGGCCGGTCTCGGTGCGCTGTTCGCGCTGATGCTGATCGTCCTGCGCCTGATCTTCGGCGCCGCCTGGGCCGGCGACGGTACCTTCGTCCTGTTCGCCGTGCTGTTCGTGTTCACCGGTGGCCAGTTCATCGGCATGGGCCTGCTGGGCGAGTACCTGGGCCGCATGTACAGCGATGTCCGCGCCCGCCCACGCTTCTTCATCGAAAAAGTAGTGCGCAGCCAGCCCTCTTCCAGCAGCGCCCCTACTGAAACCTCTTCTACTACTACCTCCAATCAGGTCGCATCATGAATCCGAAAGCTGTCGTCTTCGCCTATCACGATATCGGTTGCGCAGGCATCGAAGCCCTGCTGAACGCAGGCTATGAAATTGCCGCTGTGTTTACCCATGCCGACGACCCGAAGGAAAACGCCTTCTACGGTTCCGTTGCCCAACTGTGCGCACTCAAGGGTATCCCGGTCCACGCACCGGAAGACGCCAACCACCCGCTGTGGATCGAGCGCATCGCCAAACTGAGCCCGGACTTCATCTTCTCCTTCTACTATCGCAACCTGCTCAGCGAAGAGCTGCTGGCCACCGCCCGGAACGGTGCGTTCAACCTGCACGGCTCGTTGCTGCCACGTTATCGCGGCCGCGCTCCGGCCAACTGGGTGCTGGTCAACGGCGAAACCGAAACCGGCGTGACCCTGCACCGCATGGTCAAGCGTGCCGATGCCGGTGGCATCCTGGCGCAGAACCGTGTCGCCATCGAGCGTTCCGATACCGCCCTGAGCCTGCACGCCAAGCTGCGTGACAGCGCCGCCAACCTGCTGCGCGATGCCCTGCCACAACTGGCCCAGGGCAAGCTGAGCGAAACCGCCCAGGACGAATCCAAGGCCACCTACTTCGGTCGTCGTACCCCGGCCGACGGCAAACTGGTCTGGAGCAAGCCTGCCGAAGAGCTGTTCAACCTCGTTCGCGCGGTCACCAAGCCGTATCCGGGCGCGTTCTGCGCCGTGGGCGAGCACAAGCTGATCGTCTGGGGCGCCGATGTCGTCAAGGGCAACGAAGGCCTGGCGCCAGGTCGCGTGATCAGCGTCGACCCGCTGCGTATCGCCTGTGGTGAAGACTCGCTGGTGATCAACGCCGGCCAGCGCAACGAAAACGGCCTGTTCCTCAGCGGCCCGCAACTGGCCAACGAACTGGGCCTGGTCGACGGTTCCGTGCTGCGTGGTGCCGAATCGGGCCGCAAGCCACGTCGTACCCGCGTACTGATCCTGGGCGTCAACGGCTTTATCGGCAACCACCTGTCCGAGCGCCTGCTGCGTGACGACAAGTACGATGTCTACGGCCTGGACATCGGTTCCGATGCCATCGAACGCCTGCGCAGCCATCCGAACTTCCACTTCGTCGAAGGCGATATCAGCATCCACTCCGAGTGGATCGAATATCACATCAAGAAGTGCGACGTAGTCCTGCCGCTGGTGGCCATCGCCACGCCGATCGAATACACCCGCAACCCGCTGCGCGTATTCGAACTGGACTTCGAGGAAAACCTCAAGCTGGTCCGCTACTGCGTCAAGTACAACAAGCGCGTGATCTTCCCGTCGACCTCCGAAGTCTATGGCATGTGCCAGGACAAGAACTTCGACGAAGACACCTCGAACCTGATCGTCGGCCCGATCAACAAGCAACGCTGGATCTACTCGGTTTCCAAGCAACTGCTGGACCGCGTGATCTGGGCCTACGGTGCCAAGGGCCTGAACTTCACCCTGTTCCGTCCGTTCAACTGGATGGGCCCGCGCCTGGACCGCCTGGACTCGGCGCGTATCGGCAGCTCCCGTGCCATCACCCAGCTGATCCTGAACCTGGTGGAAGGCACGCCGATCCGCCTGTTCGACGGCGGCGAGCAGAAACGCTGCTTCACCGACATCGCCGACGGCATCGAGGCCCTGGCCCGCATCGTCGACAACGAGAACGACAGCTGCAACGGCCAGGTCATCAACATCGGTAACCCGGACAACGAAGCCAGCATCCGCCAACTGGGCGAAGAGCTGCTGCGCCAGTTCGAAGCCCACCCGCTGCGCGGCAACTTCCCTCCGTTCGCCGGTTTCCGCGACGTGGAGAGCAAGGCGTTCTACGGCGCCGGCTACCAGGACGTCGAACACCGCAAGCCAAGCATCGAAAACGCCAAGCGCCTGCTGAACTGGGTGCCGACCGTCGAGATGAGCGAAACCATCGGCAACACCCTGGATTTCTTCCTGCGTGAAGCCATGCTCGAAATCGCGGACAAGCGCTGATGCAGGCTGGACTTCGCATCGATGTGGACACCTATCGCGGCACCCGTGAAGGTGTGCCGCGGTTGCTGGAACTGCTCGACGAGGCCCAGGTCAAGGCGACCTTCTTCTTCAGTGTCGGACCGGACAACATGGGGCGCCACTTGTGGCGCCTGATCAAGCCGCAGTTCTTCCTGAAGATGATGCGCTCCAAGGCTGCCAGCCTCTACGGCTGGGACATCTTGCTGGCCGGCACCGCCTGGCCGGGCAAGCCGATCGGTCGGGATCTGGGGCATCTGATGCGCCAGACCCTGGCCGCCGGCCATGAAGTCGGCCTGCACGCCTGGGATCACCATGGCTGGCAGGCCAATGCCGGACGCTGGAGCGAGGCCGAACTGATCGAACAGATCCGTCGCGGCGTCGATTGCCTGAGCGATATCACCGGGCAAGCCGTCGAATGTTCGGCCACCGCCGGTTGGCGGGCGGACGAGCGCGTCGTGCAAGCCAAGGAGCATTTCGGCTTTCGCTACAACAGCGATTGCCGGGGGCACGGTCTGTTTCTGCCAAGGTTGGCGGATGGCAGCCCGGGCACTCCACAGATACCCGTGGACCTGCCGACCTTCGACGAAGTCGTGGGCGCGGACCTGGCCGCGAAAGATTTCAACGCGTTCATTCTCGACCGGTTCAGCCCGGCACGACTGAACGTCTACACCATTCACGCAGAAGTAGAAGGGATTCTGATGGCAAACGATTTCCGTCAGCTACTGGCTCAAGCCAGCGCACGTAATATTGAGTTCCAACCCCTGGTCAACCTGCTGCCGGCACAGCTGGACAGATTGCCCGAGGGCCAACTGGTGCGTGGCACCCTCAGTGGCCGTGAAGGCTGGCTGGGGGTACAGCAGGGATGACCAGACGCTGGGCTTTGCCACTGCTGTTCCTCGCTTTCCTGTTGTTTTATCTGGCGCCGCTGGCCACCAACGGCATGTGGATCCCGGATGAAACCCGCTACGCCCAGATCGGCCAGGAAATGCTCCTGCGTGGTCACTGGGCCGCGCCGCACTTCATGGAACTGCGCTACTTCGAGAAACCGATCGCCGGCTACTGGATGATCGCTCTCGGCCAGGCGATCTTCGGCCATAACTTCTTCGGCGTGCGCTTCGCCTCGGCGTTGAGCACCGGCCTGAGCGTGCTGCTGGTCTATCTGCTGGCCGGACGGCTGTGGAACGATCCGCGCAAGAGCTTCGCCGCTGCCGCGCTGTTCATGAGCTTCGGCCTGATCGCCGGACAGGCCGGCTACGCCAACCTCGATCCGCAGTTCACCTTCTGGGTCAACCTGAGCTTCGTCGCCCTGTGGTTCGCCATCGACAGCACCACAAAAAAAGCCCGCCTGCTGTCCTGGGCCGCGCTGGGCTTCGCCTGTGGCTGGGGCTTCATGACCAAGGGTTTCCTGGCGTTGCTGCTGCCGGTGCTGATCGCCCTGCCCTACATGATCTGGCAAAAGCGCTTTCGCGAGCTGGTGGGCTACGGCCTGGTCGCGGTGCTCGTGGCGGCGGTGGTCAGCCTGCCCTGGGTAATTGCCGTGCACCTGCAGGAACCGGACTACTGGCGGTTCTTCTTCTGGCACGAGCATATCCGTCGCTTTGCCGCCGAGGATGCCCAGCACGACCGTCCCTGGTGGTTCTATCTGCCACTGATCGTGGTCTCCAGCCTGCCTTGGGCGGCCTATTTCCCGGTCGCCCTCAAGGACGCCTGGAAAGCCCGCGGCCAGCGGATCACCGTGTTCCTGTTGCTGTGGCTGTTCCTGCCGCTGGCGTTCTTCAGCCTGAGCCGCGGCAAGCTGCCGACCTACATCATGCCGTGCCTGATGCCCCTGGCGCTGCTCATGGGTCACTCGTTGATGGAGCGCGTCAGCCGCGCCGAAACCTCGGTCCCACGCTTCAACAGCCTGCTCAACCTGGTCCTGGGCCTGCTCGCCGCCGCCGCGCTGGTGTTCTTCCAGTTGAAGAAGCCGTTCTACGACAACGAGCCCTTCCACCTGGGCCTGCTGTGCCTGATGATCGTCGGCTGGATCGTGCTCAACGCCCTGTCGCTGCTCAAGCCGCTGCGGTGGTGGGCCCTGCCGGCACTGGGCATGGGACTGCTGGTGGCCCTGGTCCCGGCGGCCATGCCTAAAGTGGTCGTGCACAACAAGATGCCGGACCAGTTCATCGCCGAGCATGTGCAGGAACTGAGCAAGAGCAAGCGCCTGCTGAGCAACGACCTGGGGGCCGCTTCCGCCCTCGCCTGGCGCCTGAAGCGTAGCGATATCACCCTCTACAACACCCAGGGCGAATTGAAGTACGGCCTCGGTTACCCGGAAGCCGCCGAGCGCACCCGGGACATGACCCAGATCCAGTCCTGGATGGATGACGCCCGCCGTGAAGGCCAGGTCGGCGTGGTGATGCGCGTCAAGGACGAGGAAGAACTGCGTGAAATCGATATGTTGCCCAAGGATTACACCCGTTACGAGGAAGGCAATATCGTGATCCTGATTTTCCCGCAGAGCGCCCCATGACCCTGATCCTTCTCCTCGGCGCCTGCCTGCTGACGTGCCTGGGCCAGGTGGCCCAGAAGTTCGCCGTCGAAGGCTGGCGCGAGACCTCCATGGGCATGCTCGAAAAGCTGCGTTCGCCCTGGTTGTGGCTGGCCCTGGCCAGCCTCGGCCTCGGCCTGCTGGTGTGGTTGCTGGTGCTGCAGCGGCTGGAGGTCGGGATTGCCTATCCGATGCTCAGCCTGAATTTCGTCCTGATCACCCTGGTGGCGCACTACCTGTTCAAGGAATCGATCGACCGCCGTCACTGGCTCGGCGTGGTCCTGATCATTGCCGGCGTGGTACTGCTGGGGCTGCATCTATGAACCTGTTCCGTGGCTTCACTTTCGCCGGCGCCAGCGTCCTGCTGGTCAGCAGTGCCCAACTGGGCATGCGCTGGAGCATGACCCGCCTGCCCGAGCCCAGCCAGTGGCTGGATGCGTTGACCACCGGCGACGTCTCCCTGGTGGCGCTGGCCGTGGTCGGCGCGGCGATCCTCGCCTACGCCCTGTCGATGCTCTGCTGGCTCGCCGCCTTGCGCGACCTGCCGCTGGGCCGCGCCTACTCGCTGCTCAGTGTCAGCTATGCGCTGGTCTACCTGCTGGCGGCCAGCCTGCCGTTCTTCCACGAAAGCTTCAGCCTTTCCAAGACACTGGGGGTGGCACTGGTCATCCTGGGTGTTCTCACGATCAATTCTCCACGTATACCCCGTCCTAGGGACTCCGTATGAAAATCAGCGTAATTGGTAGCGGTTATGTAGGCCTGGTACAGGCGACTGTCCTGGCCGAAGTCGGTCACGATGTCGTGTGCATGGACGTTGACCAGAACAAGATCGACTTGCTGCGCAAGGGCCATATTCCGATCTTCGAACCAGGGCTGGAGACCATGGTCAAGAGCAACCTGGAAAGTGGCCGCCTGCACTTCACCAGCGATGAGAAACTGGCCATCGAGCACGGCCAGGTACTGTTTATCGCCGTCGGCACGCCCTCGGACGAGGACGGTTCGGCCGACCTCAAGTACGTCCTGTCGGTGGGTGACGCCGTGGTCCGCCATCGCTTCGAACCGCTGATTCTCGTGGAAAAATCCACCGTGCCGGTGGGCACCGGCGACACCCTGCGCGCGCATATCGAAACTGCCTTGCACAAAGCCGGCCGCGCGCTGGAGTTCGATATCGTCTCCAACCCGGAATTCCTCAAGGAAGGTTCGGCGGTGGAAGACTGCCGGCGTCCGGACCGCATCATCATCGGCTGCGAGCGTGAAGAAGTCCGTGAAGTGATGCGCGACCTCTACGCGCCCTTCAACCGCAACCATGACCGCATCATGTTCATGGACCTGCGCAGCGCCGAACTGACCAAGTACGCCGCCAACTGCATGCTGGCGACCAAGATCAGCTTTATCAACCAGATCGCCGAACTGGCCGAACACCTGGGCGCGGACATCGAAGCCGTGCGCATGGGCATCGGTGCCGACCAGCGGATCGGCTACCACTTCATTTATCCGGGCTGTGGCTACGGTGGCTCGTGCTTCCCCAAGGACATGCGCGCCCTGATCCACAGTGCCCAGGCGGCCAACTGCTCCAGCGACCTGCTGCAGGCGGTGGAAGCCATCAACGAACGGCAGAAACACAAGCTGTTCGACCGCATCAATGCGTTCTACAAGGGCGACCTCAAGGGCAAGACCTTCGCGCTCTGGGGCCTGGCCTTCAAGCCCAACACCGACGACATGCGCGACGCGCCGAGCCGTGTGCTGATGGAGGCCCTATGGGCGGCCGGCGCCCAGGTACGGGCCTTCGACCCGGAAGCCATGCAGGAAACCCAGCGCCTGTACCCGGATGAGCCGGGCCTGTCGCTGATGGGCACGCCGGAAGCGGCCCTGGTCGGTGCCGATGCCTTGATCGTCTGCACCGAATGGCAGCAGTTCAAGGCCCCGGACTTCGAACGGATCCAGCAGCGCCTCAAGGCCCCGGTGATCTTCGACGGCCGCAACCTGTATGACGCCAATCGCATGCAGCGCAAGGGCTTTACCTACTTCGCCATCGGTCGCGGCGCGTCCCTCGATCTGCCGGTGACCCGCCACGGCCAGGGCTGATTCATTGATCAAGGCAATTTGATCACTCCCACGCTCTGCGTGGGAATGCCCCTCGGGACGCCCCGCGTTGATCGTTCCCACGCTCCGCGTGGGAATGCCTATCGGGACGCTCTGCGTCCGCTTTGTGACGCAAGGCGTCACGGACTGCATGCCCACGCAGGGTGTGGGAACAATCCTTGGACAAGGACCTCACTGTGACATTGCTCCCCGCCTCTCGCCACACCCTGAATCGCCACTCCCTCGGCCTGGGCCTGATCGCCCTGCTGCTGTTCCTCGCCGGAGTCCACCAGCAGGCCGCCATCGGTTTCGATTCGCGCTTCGTGCTGTTCGCCCAGGAAATGCTCCGTCACGGTCCGGGATTCTTTCCCACCACCTACGGCGAACCCTATCCCGACTACTCGGCCTTCTCGACTTTCCTGGTCTGGCTGTTCGCCCTGCCCTTCGGTACGGTCAACGCCCTCGCGGCCTGGCTGCCCAGTGCCTTGGCGGCGGCCTGGATCGTGGTGCTGATGTACCGGCTGGTCGCACCCTATTCACCACGCTGGGCGCTGCTGAGCATCGCCCTGCTGTTGCTGAGCAACACCTTTATCACCGAAACCCGTGCTGTCTCGCTGGACCTGA
Organism: Pseudomonas sp. Mn2068; assembly: GCF_049319725.1. NCBI lineage: Bacteria > Pseudomonadati > Pseudomonadota > Gammaproteobacteria > Pseudomonadales > Pseudomonadaceae > Pseudomonas > Pseudomonas sp. Mn2068. The sequence continues at coordinate 760,160 of NZ_JBMOUG010000001.1, forward strand.
TGTTGGCCGCGGTCGGCTTCTCGGTGTTCTATCTGGGCTACGCCGCCGAGCATTTCGCCGCGCCGAAACGGACTGCCTGGATCCTCGCGCTGCTGGTGCTGGGCTTCGCCATTCGCGGCCCCATCGGCCTGGTGATCCCCACCGGCATGCTGTGCAGCTTCTATCTGCTGGGCGGCCACTGGCGGCGTTTCCTGGTCTTCGGCCTGCAAGCCCTGGCCCTGCTGGTCGCCTGCATCGGCCTGCTGCTCTGGCTGGCCTGGCTCGACGGCGGCAGCGTCTTCCTCGCGGAAGTGATCCGCATGCAGTTCACCGGACGCATGGACGGCAGTGAAGGTTCCAGCGATGTCCTGTATTACTTCAGCAGCTCGTTCGGCAATTACGCGCTGGCCTATCCGCTGGCGGTACTGGTGGTCGCCGCCTTGCTGGCAAACTGTCGCCAGCCGCGCGGCGCGGCCCTGCAACTGGTGCTGTACTGCCTGGCCGCCGGGCTGATCGTGATGCTCGGCCTGTCCGTGCCGCAGGCGAAGAAGGCCCGATACATCCTGCCGATGCTGCCGATGATCGCCATTGTCGCGGCGTTCCCCTTCCAGGTGACCCAGGGCCGGCTGTTCGCCTGGTTGCGGGGCCTGACCCAGGGAATCTGGCTGATCCTGCCGGGCCTGCTGATCGCCGGGATGATCATGCTGCACCGACGTTTTCCCGAGGAGCTGCCGACACTGGGGGCCGCCCCCTGGCTGCTGGGCGTCTTGCAGGCGGTCGCCGTGGCCTTGCTGTTCAAGGCCCGCTGGCGCGCCCTGGGCCTGGCCGGTTGTGCGGTACTGGCCATGTGGATCGGCTACATTCTGATTGTCGAGCCGGTGCAACGCACCGCCTACGACACCCGCACCTTCACCCGTGCCGCCCAGCAGTTGATCCATCAGGATCCGGCCCCCGTGGTCCTGCACGCCATGGGCAAGGATGCGAAGGCGATCAAGTTCATGGTCAATCTCGACGAAGACCTCCAGCCAGTGTTCACCGGCACCGCCGAACAGCTCCAGGCCGTGACCGGCCCGGCATGGCTGGTGATGGACAAGCAGGATTTCCAGAAGCTGCAGGGTTCGCCGATCGGCGCCCTGGTGCCAGTACTCGGCGGGCGCTTCGACAAGAACGATTTCGTGCTGTTGAAACGGCCCTAGGTGGGCCGCTCCCAAGACCTCCCCGCTCCCCGTGGGAGCCGGCTTGCCCGCGAACCGCCAGCGGCGGCCATTCACCGACATGGGCGGCGCGCAGGCCGACGCCTTCGCGAGCAAGCTCGCTCCCACAGGGTGATCGCTCACACCCAACTCCCAATGGGCGCCACGGACCGTGGGAGCACCCGGGCTTCTCTAGGCGATCACCACGCTCGCGCCTTTGAGCGTATCCAGACCGACCCCGACCAGGGTCACCGAATCCGCGCCGAAGCTCAACACCGTGTCCTGCCCGACCACCCTGGCATGATCAAGGATGTTGTGCCCCTGTGAGTCGGCATAACCCATGAACACCAGCTTGTCGGACGCCTGGAAGCCGGTCACGCGATCCTGGCCGAAGGCGCCGTTGAAGAGGAAGGTGTTACCGCCGCCCCTGGCATCCATCAGGTCATTGCCGGCGCCACCGATAAACAGGTTCCCGCCCTTCACCGCGCCGATCAGGTGATCGTTGCCGTCGTTGCCCAGCAACCATTCGCCCGGGGCCTTCGCCGTCAGGGTGTCCGCCCCGCTGCCGCCGACCTGCGAACTGACATACGCGCCATCGGACAGGCTCTGGTTGCCGACCTTGTGGGCCACGTCCCGGGTCAGGAACACCAGGTGCGGTTCACTGCTGATCAGGGTGCCGATATCCTTGGCGATGGTGATCCCGCCCTGGGCATCACGAATATACAAGGTCCCCTGGCCGTCATTGGCGATATCGACGCTGCCCAGCGACTTTTGCAAATCGAGGGTGTTGTTGCCCTGGCCGCCAAGAATGATGTTGTAGCCGCCCTCATCGCGGAAGGTATCGTTGCCGCCACCGCCCTCCAGATAGTCGTTGCCCCGTCCGCCCTTGAGCAGGTCGCTGGCCTCGCTGCCGATGATAAAGGTCGCCCCGCTGTGGGTTTCGGCATTACGGTTGAGGTCCTGGACCCAGGTCTTCTCACGCGCCGGATCGGACAGGTTGGCGACGATGATGGTCGAATCCTTGCTGGTCAGGTCATAGAACTTCGAGTGGAGGATGCGGTTCATGCCGTCGCCATAGGCAGTCGGCAGATGGGATATCCAGGTGGCGACATTGCCAATGGAAAACGGCAGGACGTTCCAGGCATCGGAGGCATAGTGGTCGTTGAAGCTGACGATATTGTTGGTGGCCGACGCCTTGTTGGCATCGTGTACCCCGAGGGTCGCCGGAGTCAGGCTGGAGCCGTTGAGGGCACGGAACACCGGATCGTTTTCATAGCCGATATTCAGCACCTGGGTGCCCGCGCCGCTCTGGGTCGGCGAGGCGAAGGCGATGTAGTTGGCCTCCTTGTAGAAACCGCCCCAGTGGTCCTTGCTCAGGTCCGCCATGCTGTTGACCGCCAGGCCGCCGAGGCTGTGGCCGCTGACCAGCACATCCTTGCCGGCCAGGCCGTTGGCCACGGCGAAGGCGGCGACGCTCTTGAGCAGGCCCTCGAAGGCATTGGCGCTGTAGTTCCTGGCGTAATCCTTGGGACCGATGGCCGCCAGCAGGTCATTGATCGCGTCGCCGATGGTGTCGCTGATCACCGTCTCCCGCGGCCCGCTGGTACCGCGGAAGGAGATGCCGATGGAGGTCAGGTGGCCGCTGGCGTCGTATTTGCCGAGGACTTCCGCCTGGCCGGTGGTGTAGCCGGCTTTTTCACCGAAGAAGGTACCCCGGCCATCGGTCTTGCCGTCGTAGCCCAGTTGCGTGGCGCTGATCGGCGTCCAGCCGGCCGCCTTCACCGCCGCCAGCGCGGCCTTTTCCGAATCGGGGTTCCAGGGAACCCCGGGGATGACCCCCTGCGCATCGGTGCCGCCGATCAGCGCCTTGACCAGGGTCGCCGGCAGTCCGAGGCCGAAGCCATTCTGCTGGTAACCCACGGCAAAGCCGTTGTCGAGGTTGTGATAGGAGTACAAGGTGATCGCCATCGCGTCGGAATACAGCGCTTTGGAGACCTCGGAACCCGCGTTTTTATAGTCAAAAACACCCATGGTATTGCCTCTCTGTTGTTGAAATTGTCGAGAAAGCGTTGTCGGCGGCGCATCCTGCAACCGCGGGAGCAGCACCCGAAGTGCTGCTCCTGTGCATCAGGTCAGACCACGATATCCGTGACCGCGGCGCGGCCCACCGTCGTGATCAGGAAATCCGCCTTTCCGGTTCCGCCGAAATCGATCGCCAGGCTTCCCAGGCCGGTGTCCGTGGCGAAAGCCAACAGTGCCTCGCCCGCCTTGCCGGTGAACGCATCGACGAAATTCAGTGCCTTTCCCCCGGTGATCGCGGACAGGTCGATCATGTCTTCGCCACTGGTAAAGTCCATGATCCGGGCGCTCGCATCAGGCGCGGAATCCGCCACCTGGATAAACATGAAGGTGTCCTCGCCGGCCCCGCCCCAGAACCGATCGCCGCCCCCGCCACCGTGGAGGATGTCGTCGCCGGCACCACCCTTGAGGTCGTTGGCCACCGCGTTACCGATCAGCAGGTCATCGCCGGAACCGCCAATGGCGTTCTCCACGGTGACGCCCCTGACAATGGAAACGTTGCCCACCAGGCCCGCGACATCGGAGAAAGACAGCTCGTTGAGATTGATCTTCTGGTCCTGGTAGAAACCGGAAAAATCCAGCGTATCGTTGCCGCCGGCATCCCAGACCGCGAACAACGGCCTGTCCGCGGCAGAGGCAAGACTCAGGAAGTCACGACCGGTATTGGAATTGAACCCATAGGTCGTGTCATCGACCCGGGTAGTCATATTGGCCCCGTAGAGCATCTGGATAGCGGTGATATCGTCCAGCAGGGGCCCGGACGAATGCGTGCGCAGGTGATCCTCGGGATAAAAATAGTTCAGATAGGCCTCGCGGACAGCCGCGATGGGTGCCCCCAACAGCAAGCCGAGCGGTAAATAGTTCTCCAGCAGGTACGCCGAATGATCTTCGCTGAAATCATGTCCGGAGTAATCTTCGCCCCAGTAGCTCATGACACTATGAGCAGCGGTATCCTGCACATAGCCCGCATCGTCCTGATAAGTCGGCGATGCAGAGGTACTGGCCTGATAATCACCGGGATGTTCAAGCCCGAGTGCATGCCCTGTTTCGTGAGTCAATGTCAGCCGGGCATAATTATTGAGATCGGGTGCCTTGTTGATACCGTACGTGGCGTTGATTTTTGTCCAGACATAGGCCGACTGATTGCCATACCCAAAGAAGTTCTGATTGAAGGCAGCTTCACCGTCGTCGTCATGGTTGACCCGATAGTTGCCAAAATACAGAAGACCGTCGTAGCTGCCCGAATAACCTTCCTGAAAGCTCACATTCGCCACGTCCGACCAGGATTGCAGGGCTGACCTGGTTTGCTCCTGCTGTTGCGCGTTGAAGGGGGTAAACCCGTCAAGATCGAACAGGCTGGCGAATCTCGGTCCGTATACAGGCCCCAGGAATTCATAGTTGATGTTGACCTTGCCATCGCCATCCAGATCCTGAAAGGCTTTTGCCCCAGCCGTCAGCGCCACTGCCGCCTGGTCGTTCGAATAGGAGGGCTTTTGCTGATGGAACAGCTCCATATTACGATCGGACACCTTCTTGAAATGGTTGGCATACTTGTAGGCAAAGCTTGTTTGAGCAGGCGTGTTAGTTGTCAGCATGATGAAATCCTTTTTCACAAAGCAAACCGATAGAGCACTTGGGCCGCGTAAAAGCGGCGCGCATATTCAATGATTTGCACCGTGAAAAGTCCTGTCGAAAGCGCTCATCAAGACCCTCGTCCCACAAAAGCCTCATCGACCCTGGCCAGGTCGGTTTCGCGCAAGGTGCCGGCGTAGTAATGCAGCCTGGTCCACGCCATCAGGTAGTCGTAACGCGCCTGCGCCAGGTCCCGCCGGGTGCTGTAGAGCTGCTGTTCGGCATTCAGCGCGTCGAGGTTGACCCGCTCGCCGCCGAGGATGCTCTGCCGGGTCGAGACCACCAGGGCCTCGGCCGAGGCCAGCGCCTTCTGGTAGGCGCGCAGCTTGCTCACCCCCGACAGGCACGCGCTGTACTGCCGGCGCAGCTCGATCAGGGTCTCGCGGGTCTTGCCGTCGAGTTCGTATTCGGCCTGCTCCAGGTTGGCGCTGGCCTGGCGTACCGACGCCGACACCCCGCCACCGGCAAACAACGGCACGTTCACCTCGATGCCGATGGTGTTGGTGTCGTAACGCTGGTTGTAGGTGTTGCCGCTGTCGGACTCGCTCTTGCGCACGCTGGCGTAGGCGTTGACCTTGGGCAGGTGCCCGGCGCGATTGCGCTCGACTTCATAACGCGCCACCTCCAGGGCCTGGCGCTGGGACGCCAGGGTCGGATTGTTGCTCAACGCCAGTTCGTGCCAGCTGTCGAAATTCGCCGGTTCCAGGGGGAAAGACTGGAATACCGGGCTCAGGGGCGCCAGTTCGGTCACATTGACCGCCGGCACGCCGATCAGCGCACCCAGCTCACGCAGGGCCGCATCCTGGACGTCGCGCGCCTCTATTTCCTCGGCGGTGGCCAGCTCGTACCGCGACTCGGCCTCAAGGATATCGGTGCGGGTGCCCTCGCCCTGGCGAAACAGATGCTCGTTCTGCTGGAACTGCTGCTCGAAGGCTTTCTTCTTGGCCCGGGCGATCTCGATCTGGTCCTCGGCAAACAACGCCTGGGTGTAATAGGTCAGCACGCGTACCAGCAACTCCTGGCTCTTGCCGCGAAAGGTCTCGTCGGCAAACAAGGCCTGGGCGACACCCTTGCGGTAGTTGGCGTAGGCCTCGTAGTCGATCAGGGGCTGTTGCAGCATCAGCGTCGAACCGGAGCTGGTGTAGCGCCGGTCGTCATGACTGTTGCCGCGCTCGTTGAGGTAGGTCGCCCGGGAGTCGTTGCGGCCCTGATTGTAGTTGTAGGACAGCCGCGGCAGCAGGCCCGCGCGGCCGATATCGCGGTTCTCCTGGCCGGCATCGCGCTCCTTCAGCGCTCCGAGAAACACCGGATCATTACGTAACGCCTGCTCGTAGACCTGGAACGGCCCCATGGCCTGACAATCGAGGGAAACGGACAACAGCAGGGCCACGGCCACGCACAGCGGTTTTTTCATCAGGCGGAACATCCTATTCCTCGGTCAACGCAGAACCCGCGCGGTCCAGCAGGGGTTTGAACAGATAGTTGAGCAGCGAGCGCTCACCGGTACGCACGAACATTTCGGCGGGCATGCCCGGCTTGATCACCAGCCCGTTGAGTTTCTCCAGGGCCTGGTCGCTGACCGAACTGCGCAGCACGTAGTACGGCGCCCCGGTCTTCTCGTCGAGCAACTGGTCGGCGGAGATCAGGCTGACGGCCCCGGCGACCCGTGGCGTGCGGTTCTGGTTGAAGGCGGTGAAGAGAATGTCCACCGGCAATGCGCTACCCACCTTGTCCACCAGGTGCACCGGCAGATGCCCTTCCACTTCCAGGCGCTCGCCCTGCGGCACGATTTCCAGCAGGGTCTCGCCGGCCCGGACCACCGCGCCCTCGGTGTGCACACCGAGGTTGACCGCGATGCCCTCTGCCGGCGCGCTGATTTCACTGTGCTGCAGGTCGAAGCGGGCTGAAGTCAGTTGCTGCTCCAGGGTCAGGGTTTTCAGCTGAGCATCGGCCAACTGGCTGCGCACCTCCTTCTGGTACTCCTCGGCGTGCTGCGCCAGCTTGAGTCGCGACTCGAGGATCCCCTGCTCGACCCGACCGCTTTCGCCGGTGTTCTGCGCCAGGTCCTGTTGCACCTGGGATAGCTGGCGCTCGTACTCCATCAACCGGTTGCTGGGGATATAACCGTTGTCCGCGAGGGGCTTGAGGTTTTCCAACTGACGACGCAGGGAATCGGCACGGGCAGTCATGTCGGCACGGGCCCGGCGCATGCCGGCCAGTTGCGCGGTGGCCCCCTCGATCCCGGCGCGGATACCGGCCTGCTCGCGGGCAAAGGCTTCGCGACGGCTACTGAACAACTGCCGCTGGCCTTCGAGCACCAGGCTCAGCTGCGGATCGGGATCGCCGCTCAGTTCCACCGGGAAATGCACCTGCGCCAGATTGTCCCGTTCGCTCTGCCAGCGCGCCTGACTGGCCCAGGCCATGCGGTACTGCGCCCGCAGGGACTGGACATCGGCCGAGCGCTGGGTCTGGTCGAGGCGAAACAGCGGCTGCCCCTGGTGCACCCGTTGTCCTTCACGCACCAGGATCCGCTCGACCACGCCGCCGCCCAGGGACTGCACGGCCTTGCGCTTGCCGGAAACCACCACGGTGCCCTGCACCGCGATGCCCTGGTCCAGCGGCGCGAGGGCCGCCCAGGCAAAAAAGCCGCCGGCGCCCAGCAGCGCCAGCCACCAGCCGGCCCGGGCAAAAAACCGTGCGTCCCGCTCGGGACGCTCCAGGGTGTCGTCGTGCTGCATCAGGCTGTCCGGGCTCATGCTCCGCTACTCCGTGTCGGCGCGCTGTATTGTCGGCTCAGGGTCAGCCCGGCCGGTGCCGGGGACACTTCACGAACCGGTTGCGGAGCTGTTTGAGGAGCTTGAGGGGTAGCGGCCTGCGCGGTGGCGGACAGTGCCTTGAGCACCTCGGCACCGGGTCCGAAGGCCTGCATCCGCCCCTCGTTGAGCACCAGCAGCTTGTCCGCCTGGACCAGCGAAGTGGAACGGTGGGTCACCAGGATCACGCTGCTGCCCTGGGCCTTCAATTGCGCGATGGCGGCGGTCAGGGCTGCCTCGCCCACGGCATCGAGGTTGGAGTTCGGTTCATCGAGGACCACCAGCCGCGGGCCGCCATACAGTGCCCGGGCCAGGGCCACCCGCTGTTTCTGCCCGCCGGACAGACCGCTGCCATCGTCGCCGAGCACGGTGTCATAGCCCTGGGGCAGGCGCAGGATCAGGTCGTGCACCCCGGCCTGGACCGCCGCCGCGACCACCTTCTGCGGATCGGCATCGCTGAAGCGGGCGATATTCTCGGCGACCGTGCCACTGAACAGTTCGATCGACTGCGGCAGATAACCGATATGCGGGCCGAGTTCGTTGCGGTCCCAGCGATGGATATCCGCCCCGTCCAGGCGCACCACTCCGCCCAGGGTCGGCCAGACGCCGACCAGCACCCGTACCAGGGTCGACTTGCCGGAGCCCGAGGAACCGAGGACGCCGAGCACTTCACCGGCCTCCAGGCGGAAACTCACCTGGTGCAAGGTCGCCCCGCGCCTGCCCGGCGGCCCGGCGCTGACCTGCTCGAACGCCACCTGCCCCCGAGGCTCGGGCAGGCTCATGGGCGATGCACCTTCGGGAAACTCGCGCAGCAGATCGTCCAGGCGCCGATAGGCCAGCTTGGCCGCACTCCACTGCTTCCATACGGCGATCAACTGATCGATCGGGCTCAGTACCCGGCCCATCAGGATCGAACCGGCGATCATCATCCCGGCACTCATATCGCCCTTGATCACCAGCAGCGCCCCGAGACCCAGCACCAGCGATTGCAGGCACAGGCGCAGGGACTTGCTCAACGAAGCGACGATTGCCCCGGTGTCGCTGGCCTGGTTCTGCCGGGCGAGAAAGCGCGAATGGATCTGGAACCAGCGCTTGCGCAGGGCGCCGAGCATGCCCATGGCCTGGATGGTCTCGGCGTTGTGCAGGTGGCTGGTGGCCAACTGGCTGGATTTCTGCGAGTAGCCGCTGGCTTCGCCCAATGGCTTTTTGGTCAGCGACTCGTTGAGACAGGCCAGTGCGATCAACAGCAGCGCGCCAACGCTGGCGAAGACCCCGAGCCAGGGGTTGAACAGGAAGATCACCAGCAGGTAGATCGGAAACCAGGGGGCATCGAAGAACGCGAACAACGCCGGTCCCGTGAGAAACTGGCGGATATGGGTCAGGTCGCCCAGCGCCTGGCCGGCGTGGCCTTCGCCACGAAACAGGTTGCGCTCGAACGCCGCCTGGTAGACCCGCAGGTTGAAGCGGCGCTCCAGCGCGCTGCCGATGCGGATCACGATAAAGCTGCGGATCGTTTCCAGCAGCCCGATAAAGGCAAAGAACCCGACCACCATCAGCGTCAGCATCACCAGGGTGGTTTCATTCTGCGAGGTCAGCACCCGGTCATAGACCTGGAGCATGTAGATCGAAGGAACCAGCATCAGCAGGTTGATCAGGGCGGTGAAACAACCGACGCTGACCAGAATGCCCTTGTAGTCACCGAGCACTCGGACCAGTGGGGTGCCGGGCGTCATTTTCAACACTTTCATTTATCTTCCCTGATGTATTTACAGTTACCAACGGCCTGATCGGCCGTGCACCACGGTATTTCCGAAGAGCATCTTCAGAAGCCATGAGGGCGAAACAATTTGAAATAGAGCAACGGATAGCGGCGCGAATTAAACAGGTCGCGTCGAAGAGCGACTATAAGATTGCGCCCATCTTCCGGACCGTCCGACAGGGGTTCATGGTCATTGCACCTGAACATCGCCGATGAATAATCCGATGATTCTTTTCTTATATTGACTGACATGACTTCACAGCAGAACAGTTCCTTGTTCCCGCCTTGTTTGCCGACAACTTCCCTCTATCCCGGCGCAGTACGCAAGATCGTCGGTACTCGGACCGATCAGGGTTGCAGTCGCTCCAGCACCAGGACAACGCCACTCGCCAGGCGCGCCTGGTACAGGTCGTTCCCCTGCCGGTTCAGGTGCACGATACCGCTGCCCTCGACGCCATACAGCCAGAGACCATCGGGGGTCGGTTCCCAGCGCGCGGGACGCTCGCCAAGCCAGCCGGCCACGCACTCGAGGTCACCACCCAGGCTCGGCGCCTGGACCGCCAGCACCAGCTCGCAGGCCTGGGCGCGATCGTCCTCGCGATACAACCGCCAGCTCCCGGCCAGGGTTTCGGGACTGGGAAGAATCAAGCTTCGTGCCATGCAAAGTGCTCCAGATGCCATCAGCAATGCGGCCATCAGCCACGTCATGAATACACGGGGGAAAAGTCTGTCGATCATGGGCCCTCGCAACAAGACCGGGAAGCAGCGCTTGCGCGCTGCTCGTGAACATCGACTCAGGCGACGATATCCGTGACTGCCGCCTGCCCCACCGTGGTGACCAGGAAATCAGCCACGCCATGCCCGGAGAAGTCGATCGCCAGGGTGCCCAGGTTGGTGCCCGAGGCATAGGTCAGCACCGCATCGCCGGCATGCCCGGTGAAGGCATTGACGAAGTTCAGCGCCGAACCGTGGGTGATCCCCGACAGATCGATCTTGTCCTGGCCGCTGACAAAATCCATGATCCGGTCGGCAGCCTGCGGTTTCGAATCGGAAACGGCCGCGAACACAAAGGTGTCGTTGCCCGCACCACCCCACAGTTTGTCCGCACCACCGGCGCCGTAGAGGATGTCGTTGCCGGCACCGCCACGCAGCTCGTTCGCCCCGTCGTTGCCGATCAGCAGGTCGTTGCCCGAACCGCCGATGGCATTCTCCACCGTGACGCCTTGGGCAATGGAAACGTTGCCGACCATGCCACCCACGTCGGAGAACGAGCCGGCATGCAGGTTGATCTTCTGGTTCTGGGTGAAACCGGAGAAGTCCAGGGTGTCGTTGCCGCCCCCGTCCCAGACCGAGAACACCAGCTTGTCCGAGGACGAAGTGGCGCTCAGGTAGTCGCGACCGGCATTGGCGTTGAAACCGTAGGTGGTATCACCGGCACGGGTGCTGTAGTTGGCGCCGTAGAGCTTCTGGATCGCCGCGATATCGTCCATCAGCGGGCCGGATGAGTAGGCCTCGACACCGCCCTTGCTGAAGTTCTGGCTGGTGTTGCTTTCGCTCCAGTAGCTCATGACGCTGTAGCCGCGGGTGTCCTGCCCGTAGGAGGCGTCATTGTAGGTCGGGTTGCCTTCGCCGGCGTTGTAGTCACCGGGATGGGACAGGCCCAGGGTATGGCCGATCTCGTGGGTCAGGGTCTGGCGCCCGTAGTTGTTCAGGCCCGGTGTCTTGTTGACGTTGTAGCCGCTACCGGTCAGATACCAGGACTGGCCGTCGTAGCCAGGCTCGGTGCCCGGCAGGAAGGCGAACGCTGCCGCGCCTTCCTGGCCGCCGCTGTAGTTACCGAAGGTCATGTGACCATCGCCGCCCCTCGCTGCCTCGGTGAAGGTCACGTTGGCGACGTCTGCCCAGGATTGCATGGCAAGGACCGCCTGTGACTTCTGCAACGCACTGAACTGGCTGAAACCGGTAACCCCCAGACCGCTGAAGTTCGAGGTCGGCGATGTCAGGAAGGTATAGGTCAGTTCGATCTTGCCGCTGCCGTTCAGATCGTGCCAGGCGGCACCGTCACGCAGCAATTGCGTGGCGGCCTGATCGACGGAGTAGGAGGGTTTGCCATTGACCGTGAGGTTGCCGCCACGATCATATTGATGGCTGAAGCTATCGATCTGGTTAAAGGCGGAACTTGTCCCGTTGGCCGCCAGTGCCGATTCCGAAGAAACAATAGCTTTCGCTTTGACTTTCGACATAAACACACTTCCTTGTTTGCAAGTGAAACAGTTTTTGTCCGATAGCGACAATCCCTTGGCGAGATCATCCTATCACTCGCCCTTTTTGAAGGCAGCGAGAAACTGACACATTTTGAAATCAATCGTCCAGCGCTTTTTTTGATATCAAAGTGCTGTTTTTCGGAAAGATCCCGCAAACATTGCTTATGCACCTGAAAGTTTTTTCTGACAGTTTTATTCCTCGCCAACAAGCAGACTTTCAGGAATATTCAAGCTGGAAAAACGCATAAGCGAAGTGCATCAATAAATGACCGACCAGTCATCCATGACTGCCTGGTTTTTATTGTCGCCCGCTCGTTCTTAGTGCATCCAGGGCAACTTCGCCCGTCAGAGCCGGAACCCGCACGCCGTCCGCGGTGGTCATGTCTTCGCCGGCGAGCAAGGCGTTGATGATCGCCTCCTCCACCGCTTCGGCCGCCGCGAGGAACAAGGGCGAGATATGGTCGTTGTTGACCATCGTCAGCGGGCTGCTGAACGGCAGGTCCTTGCGACCGTAGTCCGCCGGCGCGATCTGCTCGTTGCCGGTGGCGAAGGCAAGGAAGATATCGCCGCTGGAATCCTCGGTCCCGCCCCCAGTGCGAGCGATCCCGATCGACGCCCGTTGCGCCAGACGCTGGCATTGATGCGGCAGCAACGGTGCGTCGGTGGCGATGACCACCACGATCGAGCCCATGCCCGGAGTGCCACGCCGGGCGAAAGGCGAAGGGATGCCGGTCAACTGGCGCCCCACGGGATAACCGTCGATGCGCAGTTCCTGGCGTTTGCCATGATTGGCCTGGACCAGCGCGCCGACGGTCCAGCCCCCCTGTTCCGCCGGCAAGCGCCGTGACGAGGTGCCGATACCGCCCTTGAACTCATGGCAGATCATCCCGGTACCGCCGCCCACCGCGCCTTCGCGAACCGCCCCGGAGCGGGCATCCGCCAGGGCTTCCTCGACCTGGGCGGGACCGACGTGCTGGCCCCAGATATCGTTGAGCACCCCGTCATAGGTTTCCATCACCACCGGCATGCACCAGTACACCGCGGGGTCCTTGAGTCTGTCGCGCTCCTGCGCCACCAGGGCATCGCGAACCACCCCGACGCTGTGGGTGTTGGTGATCGCGATCGGCGTGGTCAGCAACCCGGCTTCGCGAACCCACTCCAGGCCCGTGGCATCGCCATTGCCATTGAGCACATGGCAGCCGGCGAAACAGGGCTGCTGACGCGCGGCAACGGCGCGTGGCTGGATCACCGTCACCCCGGTGCGCACCTGCTTGCCATCGATTTCGGCCTTGAGGGTACTGTGGCCGACCCGGACTCCGGGGACATCGGTAATGGCATTGAGTGGGCCGGGGGTACCCAGGCCCAGAGTGATACCCCATTCACGTGCGCGCATAACAACTCCAGATAAGCAAAATCGGTTACAGACAGGATTCGACGCCAGGTCGACCACAGTGGCACAGAAACGTCGCCCTATCTGCCTATAGTGCTATCAGACCACGATGTCGCCCAGGGTGATCTGGCCTACCGCCGTGATCAGGACATCGGCACGACCATTGCCGCTGATGTCGATGGCAAGGTGGCTGTCGCCAGTGGCTTGGGCATAATTCAGGAGCGCTTCGCCCGCGACACCCGTGAAGCTCTCGACGATGTTCAGCCCGACGCCACGGGTGATGCCGGAGAGATCGATCTTGTCCTCGCCGCTGACAAAATCCATGATCCGGTCGGCAGCCTCCGGCGCCGAGTCGGAAGCGACCATGAATACGAAGGTGTCGTTGCCCGCATCGCCCCACAGCCTGTCCGCACCGCCCGCGCCATACAGGACGTCGTTGCCGGCACCGCCCCGCAGTTCGTTGGCCACGGCGTTGCCGATCAGCAGGTCGTTACCCGAACCGCCGATGGCATTCTCCACCGTGACGCCCTGGGCAATGGAGACGTTACCGACCATGCCGCCCACATCGGAGAACGCGCCCGTGTGCAGGTTGATCTTCTGGTTCTGGGTGAAGCCGGAAAAATCTAGGGTGTCATTGCCGCCACCGTCCCAGACGCAGAACACCAGGGCATCCCACGATTGAAAGGCACTGAGGAAGTCCCGCCCGGTGTTGGAGTTGAAGCCATAGGTCGTATCGTCGGAACGGGTGCTCCAGTTGGCGCCATAGAGCTTCTGGATGGCCGCGATATCGTCCATCAACGGGGCGGAGGCGTAGAAGGCCGCGTCATTGCGGGTGAAGTCCTGGCCGCTGGCGGTTTCGCTCCAGTAGCTCATCACGCTGTAACCCAGGGTGTCCTGCGCATAGGTGGCATTGCTCGCGTAGCTCGCCCCCGCACCGTTGTAGTTGCCGGGATGTGGCAAGCCGAGGACATGCCCGATTTCATGGGTCAGGGTCTGCCGGCCATTGTTGTTGAGCCCCGGACTCTTGTTGTCCTCGTAACCGTCGGCGATGCTGTACCAGGACTGCCCGCCCAATCCCGATATGTCTCCTGGCCGGATGGTCTGGGCCGCTCCGCCTCCCACCTTGTAGTCGCCAAAGGTGATATGGCCATCGCCGCCGTGCGGCGCTTCGGAAAACGAGATATGGGCGGCGTCCGCCCAGGATTGCATGGCCAGCACCGCCTGGGCTTTCTGCAAGGGACTGAACGCCTGGAGCCCGGCGAGCCCCAGCGCATAGTAATCATCATTGGACAACAGCTGCGAGGCGTTGGGGAAGCTGTAGGTCAGCTCTATCTTCCCGTTCCCGTCGGTATCTGCCCAGGGCGTCGAGCCGTTCGACAGATTTGTCGCGGCCTGTTCCACCGAGTAGGACGGCTTTCCATTGGCTGTCACGCCCCCGGCGCGCTCGGACTTTGCACTGAACTCACGAACGAGCGGAAGCAGAAGCTGATGGCTGCTTTCAACATGACCTACCTGCGGATTGACGACTTCAATGACTTTCGACACTTTCATACCCTATCAATGGAGGAATCCGGGAACTTGAAACGTTTCCTCAGACACCCCATTGAACGCCGCCACGGGTCCGCGGGCTTTTAAATACCGCCCGACACCCTCCTCCTTCCCGGCCCGCGAGCGGATTACCCCTTCGTTGCACAGATCTTCTAGACTTGGTCCTGGAAACCGGCGCTAACTGTCACCCTGCACTAATGCCCAACACCCCCAGGTACAGCATGTCCAGCAACGCCGACAACTGGATCGACCTGACTCAGGATCAGGACACCGGTATCGAAACCCTCCGCGCCCATTTCAAGGGGCACGCCTACGACGCCCATTGGCATGACAGCTACCTGGTGGGGGTCACCGAACAGGGCGTGCAGCAATTCAACTGCCAACGTACCCGCTACCACAGCGTGCCGGGCAATGTGTTCCTGCTCGAACCGGGCGAGATCCACGACGGCGATGCCCCCACCGAAGGCGGCTTCACCTACCGCACGCTCTACCTCGATCCCCACTGGCTGGAGCGGGAGCTGAGCGCGCTGTTCGAAGAAGCGCCGGCCAACAGCCAACTGTCCTTTGCCACGCCACTGGCAACCGGCGACAGCCGCCTGGCCCAGGCCACCAGCGCCGCCTTCGAGGCGATCCACAGCCAGGAACTGCGCATCGTCCGGCAAAGTGCCCTGGACCAGATGTTCGACGCTCTCACCCGCCATCTGCACTGGCGTACCCGCTATCGCGAAGACCCGCGCCTGCCGCGGGTGGCGCAGCTCGCCCGGGAATACCTGCATGCCCACCTGCAGCATGACCTGAGCCTCGACGACCTGGCGGCGGTGACCGGGGTCGATCGTTTTCGCCTGACCCGTGCCTTCAAATCGGCCTATGGCCTGCCGCCGCACGCCTATCTGGTGCAACTGCGCCTGGCCAAGGCGCGGCAGATGCTGGCTCGCGGCGAACAACCGGCAACGGTGGCCATGGCCCTCGGTTTCGCCGACCAGAGCCACCTCGGGCGCTGGTTCCTGCGGGCCTATGGCCTGACCCCGGCAGCCTACCGCAAGCGTTGCTCAAATCTTCCAGACGCCTGAAGCGGCAGCCGCGAAGATCGTCCCATCGATCTCTACGCGGAGCCCCTGCCCATGTTGTCCACCTTTCCGAGCCTGCTGCCCTTCCTGCTCTTTGCCTTTGTCGCCTCCATCACCCCGGGACCGACCAATATCCTCGTGCTGAGCAACAGTGCCCGCTACGGCCTGGTCGCGGCGCTGCCGATCATTCTCGGTGCCTGCGCCGCAGCCGCGCTGATCGTGCTGCTGGTGGGCAGCGGCGTCGGCCAGTCGCTGACCGGCATGCCCCTGGTGCAGGTCGCCATGCAATGGCTGGGCATCGCCTGGCTGAGCTACCTCGCCTGGCAGATTTTCAGCGCCCCGGCGAGCGTCATCGACGGTGGAGCGGAACCGGCAAGGCGCCTCGGACTGCTGGGTGCGGCCAGCCTGCAACTGATCAACCCCAAGGTGTGGATGATGGCCCTGGCGGTGGTCGGGGTGTTCGCCGGCAGCGGCGCCGAACGCCAGGCCCATGTGCTGTCGCTGTCCCTGGTGTTCTTCCTGGTGTCGCTGCCCTGCATGGGCCTGTGGGCCGTGCTGGGGGTCGGCTCGGCCCGGCTGTTTCGCTCGCCCCTGGCGATGCGGCGTTTCAACCGCTGCATGGCGTTGCTGTTGCTGGTTTCAGCCTGGCTGAGCCTGTGGGTATGACTTGCTGATATAACGGCAGGGAGTCGCTGCAGTGCAAAAGCCGGTCGCCCTGGTGCGCTTTTGCCAGCTAACGGCTGCGTAACGTGGCCGGACGGTGCATGAAGACACCGGCCTCGACAATAAACGACCTGCCGCGAGACCTTCCAACATGAAAAGACTGTTCACCAGCTGTCTGTTCCTCTGCGGTACCGCACTCCTGAGCAACCCGGCATTCGCCAGCGACGACGCCTCCTGCAAGAGCGTGCGCATGGGTGTCGTCAACTGGACCGACGTCATCGCCACCAGCGGCATGGCGGACGTACTGCTCAACGGCCTGGGCTATGAAAGCAAGCAGACCAGTGCCGTGCAGCAGATCATCTTTGCCGGTATCCGCGACAAGCGCCTGGATATCTTCCTCGGCTACTGGAAGCCGGCGATGGACAAGAATATCGAGCCGTTCGTGGCCGCCAACCAGGTCAAGGTCATGGCCAAGCCGAGTCTGGCCGACGCCCAGGCGACCCTGGCCGTCCCGCAATATGTCGCCGACGCCGGACTGAAGACCTTTGCCGATATCGCCAAGTTCAAGGACCAGCTCAAGGGCACCATCTACGGGATCGAACCGGGCAGCGGCGCCAACACCACCATCAAGACTATGATCGACACCGATCACTTCGGCCTCAAGGGATTCAAGCTGGTCGAGTCCGGTGAAGCCGGGATGCTCGCGGCGGTACAGCGGGCCGTCAATCGCAAGGAGTTCGTGGTCTTCGTCGGCTGGACGCCGCACCCGATGAACATCAACATGAAGATCGCCTACCTGACCGGCAGCGAAGATGTCTATGGTCCCAACGAAGGCGCCGCGACAGTCTCCACCGTCACGGCCCCGGACTACGCCGAGCGTTGCCCGAACGTGAACAAGCTGCTGGAAAACCTGACCTTCACCGCCGCCCAGGAAAGCCAGTTGATGGTGCCGATCATGGAGCGCCAGACACCCCAGGACGTGGCGAAGAAATGGTTGCGTGATCACCCCGAGGATCTGCAGCGCTGGCTGGCCGGTGTCACCAGCATCGACGGCAAGGATGGCGTGGCGACCGTGCAGGCCAGCTTGAAGTAAAGATCAGTGCAGAGCTTGTGAGAGCGGGCTTGTGTGGGAGCTGACATTGTGGGAGCGGGCTCGCCCGCGAAGAGGACCTTGAGGTTGCTGGAGCTTCGCGGGCCAGCCCGCTCCTGCATGAACCGCACGCCTACAGGCTTCGCGCCCTGTAACCATGGAACCCCAATGAGCAACTACCCTCTTTCTCCCGAACTGAGCGCCTTTGTCGACAAGACCCTCGGCTTCGGTTACCCGGACAGCAGCATCCAGGGCCTGCGCATCGGCTACAGCGAGATGTGCAAGGCCTTTACCCCTCCACGCCCGGCCAATATCGCGGTCAGCGAGCAGCGGATCGCCGGGGTGCCCGTGCGCCAGTACCGGCCCACCTCCCCTCGTCCAGCAGACGGCTGGCCTTGCGTGGTCTATCTGCACGGTGGTGGCTGGGTGGTGGGCGATCTCGACTCCCATGATTTCATCACCGCCGAACTGGCATCGCTGCTCAAGGCCGTGGTGGTCGCGGTCGACTACCGGCTGGCACCGGAACAGCCCTTTCCGGCAGCCTTCGACGATTGCCTGGCCGTCTGGCGCAGCTTGCGCAACGACGCCGAAGACTGGCAACTGGACCGCAACCGCCTGGCGATTGCCGGCGACAGCGCCGGCGGCAACCTCGCCGCAGCCGTGTGCTTGGCCTTGCGCGATGCCGGGGAGCCCCAGCCGCTGGTACAGGCCCTGATCTACCCGGGGCTGGGCGGTGATGACGGACTGCCTTCACGCAGCGAGTGCGCGGATGCGCCGTTGCTCAGCGCCAGCGACGTGCATTGCTACCACACGCTGTACCTGCCGGGCCCGGGCAAACCCTCGGCCTATGCCATGCCCTTGCAGGCCACGGATTTCCACGGCCTGGCCCCGGCCTTTATTGCCGTGGCGCAATACGATCCGCTGCGGGATGACGGGGTGTGTTATTTCGAGCGGTTGAAGCAGGCCGGCGGCACCGCCAGCCTGCATCTGGGCCTGGGACTGGTCCATGGCTGCCTGCGGGCACGGGGAATGGCCCAGGAAGTGGATCTGCTGTACGAGAAGCTGCTGGCGCAGTTGCGGCGCTATCTGAGCCTTTAGCGCACGCAGGGCGAGGATGGGATCATTCCTACGCCCTGCTTCACGGATCAACGCTGCACGGGCAAGCCCGCTCCCACAAGAGCGTGGGAACGGTCCATCATCCGGCGCTTAGATAACGAAACGCGCCACCATCGCATTCAGGTCCACCGCCAGGCGTGACAGCTCATGGCTGGCCGCACTGGTCTGGTTGGCCCCGGCAGCCGACTGGGTCGCCAGGTCGCGGATATTCACCAGGTTGCGATCGACTTCCCGGGAGACTTGCGCCTGCTCTTCCGAAGCACTGGCGATCACCAGGTTGCGCTCGTTGATCAGGTTGATCGAGTGGGTGATCTGTTCCAGGGCGACACCGGCGGCGCGGGCCATTTCCAGAGTGGTCTGGGTCCGCTGGTTGCTCTGCTGCATCGATTGCACCGCCTCGCCGGTGCCGTTCTGGATCCCCGCCACCATCTGTTCGATTTCCCGGGTCGACTGCTGTGTACGATGGGCCAGGGCCCGGACTTCGTCGGCGACCACGGCGAAGCCACGACCGGCCTCACCGGCACGGGCCGCTTCGATGGCGGCGTTGAGCGCCAGCAGGTTGGTCTGCTCGGCAATCGCCCGAATCACGTCCAGTACCTGGCCGATATCCCGCCCCTGCGTCGCCAGGCCTTCGATCAGCACGGAAGTGTTCTGCACGTCCTGGGTCATGGCCTGGATCGCGCCGACGGTTTCCACCACCCGGTCGCGGCCTTCGCGCGCCGCCAGGTTGGATTGCTGGGACGCCTCGGACGTCGAGACCGCATTGCGCGCCACTTCCTCAACGGCACTGGTCATCTCGTTGACCGCGGTGGCCGCCTGTTCGATTTCGTTGTTCTGCTGCTGCAAGCCCCTGGAAGCCTCTTCAGTCACCGCGCTGAGTTCTTCCGCCGCGGAGGCAAGCTGGGTGGCCGAGCCGGAAATCTGTTCGATGGTCTTGCGCAGGCTGCCCTGCATGGCCGCCAACGCCGTGAGCAAACGCGCCGGTTCGTCCTTGCCGTCCACCTCGATCGGCTTGGTCAGGTTGCCGCCGGCAATGCTCTCGGCCGCGGCCAATGCCTTGTTCAACGGAGTGACGATACTGCGGGTCAGCAGCCAGGCGAGCAGCACGGTCATCAATGCCGCGACGACCGAGACACTGATAATGCCCAGGCTTGCGTTGTCATACTGCCGGCCGGCTTCTGCCGAGGCAGCCTTGGCCCCGGCCTTGTTGATGTCCATCAACTGGTTGAGCTGCGCGCCCATCAGGTCGGTGCCGGCCTTGATCTGGTTGTTGATCAGGTTGCGCATGTCATCGATCCTGTTCTGGCGCGACAGTTCGAGCATCTGCCCCTGGTCCCTGAGATAGGTATCGAGCGTGGCGGCGAACTCCTTGTACTTGGCCAGCTCCTCGCCCGCGGAAGGCAAATCGGCATAACTCTTCTGATCCTTGCGGATCTTGTCCGTGAGGAAGGCGATACGGGTGTCGGCTTCCTGCAAGGCCGCGGGCTCGCGATTGATCAGCACGCGAAACGACAGGATGCGCAAGCGCAGGACCCCTTCGATCACATTGCTCAGATAGCCGACGCTCGGCAACTGGTTGCTGTCCATATCGACCGAGGCCTGACGGATGACCGTCATGCGCGTTTGTGCAAACACCCCCAACACCACCACCAGCAATGCGATAAAGGCAAAACCGAGAAAGGCCCGAGGGGCGATATTCATATTACGTAGGGACATGGGAAGCTCTCTCTGAACATTGGGGGCCGCTAGCGTCCATGCCATCTGTCCACCAGGTGGGAACACGACGATGCTCCGCCCGGCGGTTAACGCCACGTCTGTGAAAAGCGCGCGGGCTTATACCAGTATCGGCAGGACTTTATGTTTTATTCAGGCAGAGAGGTAAAAATAATTCAAATAATTACAAGTAGTTGAGAAGTTATCTCTATGACGCCAAAAAGATGGCTATTTAATATTAGTCAACCGTTTCAGCAATGTAACTCTATAACGCATCAAACACTATTATGGATCCAATAAATGCACCGCCAATAAAAAAGCGGGAACGGATCCAGTCCGCTCCCGCCCTTTTAGGCAATGACCCGATACCGCGATAATTATTCGCCGGTCTTGATCTTGTTCCACAACCGGGTACGGATCCGGTCGATATTCAGCGGCATGGCCTCCAGCGCAAACAGCTTGCCCATCATCTCCGGGCTCGGATACACCTTGGTATCCGCCTTGAGCGCCGGGTCCACCAGGCTGTCGGCCGCCGAGTTGCCGTTGGCGTACTTCACATAGTTGCTGATACCGGCCATGACCTCCGGACGCAGCAGGTAGTTCATGAAGGCATAACCGGCCTTTTCATCCGGTGCATCGGCGGGCATGGCCACCATGTCGAACCAGATGGCCGCGCCTTCCCTGGGAATCGAATAACCGATATTCACGCCATTCCTGGCCTCCGTGGCACGACTGGCGGCCTGCAGGATATCGCCGGAGAAACCCACGGCGACGCAGATATCGCCATTGGCCAGGTCCGAGGTGTATTTGGATGAATGGAAGTACGCCACGTAGGGTCGCACTTTCATCAACAGATCCTCGGCCTTCTTGTAGTCCGCCGCATTCTTGCTGTGGTGCGGCAAGCCCAGGTAATTAAGCGCCGCCGGCAGCAACTCGGGACCATTGTCGAGAATCGCCACGCCACACTTCTGCAACTTCTTCATGTTCTCCGGCTTGAAGATCAGGTCCCAGGAGTCCACCGGTGCATTGTCCCCCAGCACCGCCTTGACCTTGTCGATGTTGTAGCCGATGCCGGTGCTGCCCCACAGGTAAGGGAAACCATGTTCGTTGCCAGGGTCGTTGACCTGCAGCGCCTTGAGCAAGGCCGGATTGAGATTCTTCCAGTTCGGCAACTGGCTCTTGTCGAGCTTCTTCAGCGCACCGCCCTGGATCTGCCGGGCCATGAAGTGGTTGGAAGGAAACACCACGTCGTAACCCGATTTGCCGGTCATCAACTTGCCGTCCAGGGTCTCGTTGCTGTCATAGACGTCATAGCTGAAACCAATCCCGGTTTCAGTCTGGAAGTTCTTGGTGGTGTCCGGGGCGATATAGTCCGACCAGTTGTAGATCTTGACGGTTTCGCCCGCCTGGGCGAGGGACGCCACCAGCATCAAGGGAGCAATGGACATGCGGATCATGAGTGGATTCCTGTGTATGGTTTTTTTGTTGGCAGGCTCAAGTGATCAGGGATCAGAAAATCAGGACGTAAGTCTTGCGCACGGTTTCCTGGATATCCCAGATTCCGGTGCTGTTTGCCGGCAACATCAGTGCATCGCCGGCTTCTATGTGCAGGGTTTCGCCGTTGTCCGGGGTGAAGGTGCAGCGGCCCTGGATAAAGTGACAGAACTCCTGGGCGACGATCTGCCGCCGCCAGCGCCCCGGGGTGCACTCCCAGATGCCGGTCTCGACACCGTCGTTGCGTTCGACACAGGTCACCGACGCCACGGAAACCTGCTCGCTGAGGGGCACCGCGACCGGGTTGGAGACTTCGAGGGTGGCCGTGGCGGTGTTCTTGAATTGCGTAATGCTCATGGGATCAGTCCTGCGGGTGGATGACCCGGCGCAGCCGCGCCGGTTATTTCATGAAACCTTCCATGAACCCGGCCACGCCGCTGGCCAGCTTGCGGCGCCACGGCGGGGTGTTGGGATTGGCCAGGGTCTGGTCTTCATGGACAAAGCTGCGAATGATCGCGTTGTAGCCCAGCCAGCGGCAGGGCTCGGGTTCCCAGGCCTTCAGCGCCGCCAGGCCGCCCTGCGGGATCACCCAGGGCTGGTGGACCCGCTGGGTATCCCGCTGCAGGATCAGGTCGGCCAGGGTGCGCCCGCCCAGGTGACTGGCGCCGACGCCCTCGCCGCCGTAACCGCCGGCAAGGGCGATAGCGTTGGCGCGGTCGCAGAGCATGTGCGGCTGGAAACGCCGCGACATACCGAGGTTGCCGCCCCAGGCGTGGGTAATACGGACTTTCTTCAACTGCGGGAACAGTTCGCCGAACAGATAGCGACGCAGTTCGATTTCCTGCTCGGTCAGGTTGAAGTCATGCCGTAGCTGGCCGGCGAAGCGATACCCGCCACGGGCACCGAACACCAGGCGATTATCGGCGGAGCGCTGGCCGTAGGTGACCTGGCGACTGCTTTCGCTGAACGCCTGGCCCTGGCTCAGGCCGATTTCGTCCCAGGTCGCCGCCGACAGGGGCTCGGTCGCCACCAGCAGGCTCTGTACCGGCAACTGGTAGCGCCCCAGGGGGGGCAAGGTCACCGAGTAGCCTTCGACCGCCGGCACCACCCAGTGGCTGCGGACCTGGGCCCTGGCCGTGCGCAGGCCGCCGGAACGCCAATCGGTCACCGGGCTGTTTTCATAGATCGGCACGCCAAGGCGCTCCACCGCCCGGGCCAGCCCGCGCACCAGCCTGGCCGGCTGCACGGTGGCGATATGCGGCGCGAAGATCCCGCCGTAAGGTCGGGCAACACGGATCTGCCGGGCCAGTTGCTCGGGGCTCAGCCAGGCATAGTCGGACTCGTTGAGGCCCTGCTTGTACAGCTTGTCCAGATAGGCGCGCAGGCTGTGTTCCTGCTCGGGGTAACGCGCGGCGCAGTACAGCACTCCGCCCTTGCGATAATCGCAGTCGATGCCCTCCTGATCGAGGACACTCTTCACCTCGTCGGGAATGCCGTGCAGCAGATCGAAGGAAGCCCGGCGCTGTTCCGGTGACAGGCCGGCGAGCAGTCGATCCTCGCCCAGCAGGTTGCCCATCACCCAGCCACCGTTGCGCCCGGAAGCACCAAAGCCGGCGGTCTGCGCCTCGACAATCACCACTTTCAGCTCAGGCGCCTGGCGCTTGAGGTAATAGGCGGTCCACAGCCCCGTGTAACCGGCGCCGATAATCGCCACGTCGACGTCCAGGTCCTGTTCCAGGCTGGCCCGCGGCGTCAGCGGCTCATCGAGCTGATCCATCCATAAACTGATATTTCGCCACACCGGCATTCCAGACTCCACAACCTGTAACAGATGGTGGTGATCCTAGTACCGCTGCTCAGAAGGTGTCTTGCGCGCGTGCACGCAGAGAAATTTGCCGGGCATAGGCTTTGGGCGACAGGCCCGTGTGCTCGCGAAAGCACTTGTAGAAGGCCGAGAGAGAATTGAACCCGGCGGCAAAGGCCAGTTCGTCGATACGCGCCGGCTGCTCCGCCTTGTCCAGCGCCGCCAGCAGATGTTGCAGTCGCGCCTGGTTCACATAGCGATAGAAACTCTGGCCGAGCACCTGGTTGAGCAGGTAGGAAATCTGGTTGCGGCTGTAGCCGCACTCCTTCGCCACCCGTTGCAGGTCCAGTTCGGGATCGAGGTAGGCTTGCTGGCGCTCGAAGTACTGCTGCAGATCGTCGGCCATGAAGCTCAGTTGCCGTGGCGACAGCCCCAGGCGGCTGACCGCCGGACGCAGCACGCCGGTCGCCGAACGGGCCGGCTGCTCATGCACCAGGGAAGCGTATTCGTTGACCCGCCAGATCAGCCCGTCACGCACGGTGATCGCCTCGCTGGAGCGAAACGACACCAGTCCCTCGCCGCCGCGCAGGGTGATCTTGTATTGAATGAAGGCCGTGTTGCCGTCCAGGCGGATACGGTCGCTGTGTTCCAGTGCCTCGTCGGACTCCCGGGGCATGCTGACCCACACGTATTCACGCAGGTCCGCCAGGCCCAGCAGGCGGTTCTGGAAGAAGTCGTGGTACTGGATGTCCGGATGATAGAGGGCCATGACCCCGTCCAGGTCACGGTGTTTCCAGCACAGGTGGTAACGCAGGACAGTTTCGCCGGTGGCCCGGGTCTGGGCGGGGCCGTCATCGTCTTCGGACATGGAGCGCTCAAATGAGGGTGAGTTATGACACAGATCAAATTACACGAAAACAATCGCCGAACGGCCTGAAAAAACTCTCCTGTCCGTTGCGAACGAGTGCTATTTTTAGCACTCGGCCAGGTCGGACCATGAGGTCCTTCCGTTCCTACCCGCGAGCAAAAGGAAGCGCTCAATGAAACAGGTGGGCACCATGAGCAAAATCTTCAGCAAGGTCACCTTCCCCAATGCCTGCCAATTGATGCGCTGGCATTTTCACCCCTTGGGTTTCGAAGCCACCATGGACGCACCGGGCAGCCTGATCGCCCGTCTGTTCGACCGGGCCAGTGGCGAAACCCTGATCGCCATTGCCGGGATCCCCTGCGCCACGGTGATGAATGCCGCCGATGTGGAACGCATCATCGAGGCGGTCGAGGCCGAACTCGAGTCCTTTGTGCCCCCGCAGAGCCTGAAGGCGCTGGCCTGAAGCCATGATCTGCGAGCGGGACCATGGGGACTGGCGTGGGAACTGGTGACAACCCTTCCCCATTCATGACCTGACGCGCAAATCGGCAAAGAACGCCTTGCCTCCGGCAATCCGATCGGATGCCTTGGGCGCGTTCGCCGCCTGGGCATCCTGCCCATCCAGATACCAATAGCAGTGCTTCACCGCCCGGGTGATCCCGACATAGGCCAGGCGCAGGATCTCGTCTTTCTGCGCGTTGTCGTACGGCTCGGCATCGCCATCCCTGCCCAGTCCCGCCATCCGGTAGACCTGGTTCTTGTAGGGTGAGCGGGTCAGGTGCAGGCAATCGCCGAGCAGGAACACCGCATCGGCTTGCAGGCCCTTGGAGCTGTGATAGGTCAACTGCTTGAGCCGGCGCTGCTCGAAAGGCAAGCTAGAATCAACATTAACTATTGATTGAATATGCTCTTCAATCAATAACTTATCGCTACTTTTTCGAAATAGCATCAAGATACTGTCGCCATTCCGATAGTGCTCTGCCAGGCGCCGGCCCAGCGCCGCATCGTCCCGATCGAGGATATTCACCGGCAACACGTCCTTCGGCGCTCCCGCAGCCCTGGCCTTTTTCCCGGCGATGGCCGGGGCCGCCCGCACGATATGTTCGGCCGCGTCGATGATGTGCTGGTGACTGCGGTAGTTGTCGCTGAGCATCACCCGGGTGGTCGCCGGCGACGGGAATTCCTTGCCGAACTCCATGAAATATTTGGGCGAGCTGCCCCGCCAGCCATAGATCGACTGCCAGTCATCGCCCACGCACAGCAGGGATGAATGCTGCACCCCACGCCCGACATGCAGGGCCGGGCCGCGTCGACGGACCTCCCGCAGGCTGGCCCGTAGCCAGGAGACGATCTGCGGTGAAACATCCTGGAACTCGTCGATCATCAGGTGCGACAACGGTCGCAGCAGCTCGTCGCTGAGCAAGGCCTGGTTTTCCGGACTGTTCTCGCCGAACAGCGAGAACATCCGGTTATAGGTCATGATCGGCGGCGATTGCGCAAGCAGATGCGCCTCCAGGGCCTTCCAGAACAGACTCAGGGCTTCGAAGAAGAACCGGTCCGGGTCATCCTGGGCAAAACTCATCTGCCCCACGGCAACATTGACGTCCAGGCCAAGGTTCTCGATAAACCCGGCTGCCATGACAAAACAATCGAGCAGAGGCGCCGAGGCAAGCTCACCCTTGACCTTGTAATCGAAGCCGGGACCGGCCGTGGCATCGCCAGCCAGGGAGGACAAAACCCGCTTGGCCGATTCGTAACTATCAAGCCATATCAAAGGCTTACGACAGAAAGCTTGAAACAGGGTGCGCTTCACCGCCCACTCCGCGCGCACCGTCAGGCGTGAGCCCGGACGCGTGATCTGCGGACTTTCCCGCGGGTCGAAACCCAGGACCACCCAGGCATCCAGCTCCGGGATATAGCCATGGCAATGAAAGGGCGAGCCATTGATATCGAACGTCTCGCGATTCGGCTCGATCCCTTCGATCGGCCAGGCACCGGCGCGAAACCACAGGTCCTCGACGGTATCGCACAGCTCCTCGTCGCGCCTGGAGGCGAGCTCGGTCACCGCCATGCGCTTCTGTACGTCCGGGTGATCCTGCTCCAACTCCTTGAGTTGCAATGCTTGCTTGTACAGCGGCACCAGGATTTCGCGGAAACGGGGTTCATCGCGATACAACCGGTGGTAGCAGGCATTGAGCTGCTGGCGCTGGGCGTCATTGATCCGCAGGTCGAAGGGATTGCTGTCGGCACCCTCGTCCTCGAACAGCGTGCGCGCACTGAGGTTCTCGAACGCCTGCAACTGGGCAAAACCCGGCAGGCTGCGGACCATCGGCAGGATCCGCGAATGAAAGGTGCGCACCACGTCCCGGGCTTCCCTGAGACTGAGGGAACGCCCCCATAACGCAAAGACCTCGATCAGCTTGGCAATGAAGTCCTTGCGTGACTCACGGGTAAAGGTCACCACGGTCAGCGAATCGAGTTCGAAACCCAGGTAATGGGTCAGCAAGAGAATACGCAGGACCAGTGACGTCGATTTCCCCGCGCCGGCCCCGGCGATCACCGAAGTTGACGGCGTGTCGCTGAAGATCATCTTCCATTGCGCCGTGCTCGGCTGCGCATGGGCCGGCAACAGGCGGGCAACGTCCGCCTTGATGAGCTTCTTCAGCTCGGCCCCCAGCGGCAGGCGCCAGTCGTCGAACAGGTTGCCGTCGACCCCGGGCGCGCGGTGTTCCGCAGGACGCGTATCGCGGATCAACAGCACCTGCCGCCCCTCTTCCAGGCCGTCGGCGCGCCCTTCCTGGTAACCGTATTCCACACCGGCACTGTGGCCGCTACGGAAGCCATCCGCCTGCCCCTGCAACCAGGACGCCACGTGCTGCGCCCGCAGCCGGCTCAGGCCACTGCCCAGCAGGCGGGCCATCAGGCGCTTGAGCAGCGGCAACTGGGCCAGGGAGGAAAGTTCGGCGGGCGGTTCGGGGGTGTATGACGACACGCTGACTCCAGGTCTGAGGCTGTCCGGACGGGAGGCCTATGGTCGCTCCATTACGCCTGGAGTTCTAGTCAATTGCTTGTCTATCAGCTGTTTAGGCGACGAATTGAAAGTGGAGACATCATTGGAGGCACGGAAACACATCAACTATATCGATTATTTTGAAGCATTATTTACGCTTTTTATCGATATTGGTTTGATCGATCATAGGACCATCATCAACCGGTCACCGTCCTGCCCTGGCCCGCGCCAGCCCACGACGAACCTGAACAGGAGAAGACTCATGCTGCAACTCAGGCCCTTCAACACCCTGGGCGGCGCTCACCACGGCTGGCTGGATGCGCACCACCACTTTTCGTTCGCCGAATACCATGATCCGCAGCGCATGAACTGGGGCAACCTGCGGGTCTGGAACGACGACGTGATCGCCCCTGGCACCGGTTTTCCGCAACACCCGCACCGGGACATGGAAATCATCACCTATGTCCGCGAAGGTGCCATCAGCCACGAGGACAACCTTGGCAACAAGGGTCGCACCGAAGCCGGCGATGTCCAGGTGATGAGCGCCGGCACCGGGATCGCTCACAGCGAGTACAACCTGGAATCGACGCCCACCAGGATCTTCCAGATCTGGATCATCCCCAACGAAGCCGGCTCGGCTCCCTCCTGGGGTGCCAAGCCGTTTCCCAAGGGCGAGCGTGGCGAAGGTTTCGTCACCCTCGCCAGTGGCAAGGCTGGCGATGACCAGAGCCTGCGGATTCGTGCCGATGCCCGCCTGGTCGCCGCCAACCTGAAGGCCGGTGAAAGCACCGAATACCGCCTGGACGGCAAGCGCCGCGCCTACCTGGTGCCGGCCACCGGGGTGATCGAGGTCAATGGCCTGCGCGCCGAAGCACGTGACGGCGTGGCCGTGGCCGAGGAAGAGGTGCTGCGGATCACCGCCGTGCAGGACAGCGAGATCATTCTGGTGGACCTGGCGTAGAAGCCCTGATCGTTCCCACGCTCCAGCGTGGGAATGCTTCACCGGATGCTCTGTGTCCGCTTTGTGACGCAGAGCGTCACGGGCTGCATGCCCACGCAGAGCGTGGGAACGATCAAAAAAAAAGGGGTGGGCGACGCAGGTCACTCACCCCTTTTACATGGCCGATCAAGCCTGGATCAGTTGGCGGAAATAGCTCCATCCACCAGCACCTGGGCCTCTGCCACCAGGCGCTTGAGGTGATCGTCGCCGATAAAGCTCTCGGCGTAGATCTTGTAGATATCCTCGGTACCCGAAGGCCGCGCGGCGAACCAGCCGTTCTCGGTCATGACCTTCAGCCCGCCGATCGCCTGATCGTTACCCGGCGCATGGCTGAGAATCTGTTGAATCGCTTCGCCGGCCAGTTGCGTCGAGGTCACCTGCTCCGGCGACAGCTTGCTCAGCAGCGCCTTCTGCGCCGGCGTCGCCTTGGCATCGACGCGCACGGAGAACGGTTCGCCCAGTTCGTCGGTCAGGCCACGGTAGATCTGGCTCGGGTCGCGCCCGGTACGCGAGGTCATTTCCGCCGCCAGCAGCGCCGGGATCAGGCCGTCCTTGTCGGTGGACCAGACGCTGCCATCCTTGCGCAGGAACGACGCCCCGGCACTCTCCTCGCCACCAAAGCCGAGGGAGCCGTCGAACAGGCCGTCGGCAAACCACTTGAAGCCCACCGGCACTTCGTACAGGCGCCGCCCCAGGCGTGCCGCCACGCGGTCGATCAGGCCGCTGCTGACCACGGTCTTGCCGACCGCGGCATCGCTGCGCCACTGCGGACGATTCTGGAACAGGTAGTCGATGGACACCGCCAGGTAGCTGTTCGGCGCCAGCAGGCCACCGGACGGAGTAACGATACCGTGGCGGTCATGGTCGGGATCGCAGGCGAAGGCCACGTCGAAACGCTCCTTCAGGCCGATCAGGCCCTGCATCGCATGGCTGGAGGACGGGTCCATGCGGATCTTGCCGTCCCAGTCGACGCACATGAAACGGAAGGTCGGGTCGACCTCGGTATTCACCACCTCCAGGTTCAACCGGTAGTGATCGGCGATCGCCGACCAGTAGCGCACGCCGGCACCCCCCAGGGGATCGACGCCCAGGCGCAGGTTGGCGCCACGGATGACGTCCATGTCGATGACATTGACCAGGTCGGCGACATAGCTGTTGAGGTAGTCATGACGGTGCGTGGTGTCGGCCTTGAGCGCCTTCTCGTAGCTGATGCGCTGCACGCCGGCCAACTGGTTGCCCAGCAGTTCGTTGGCCTTGGCTTCGATCCACTTGGTGATGTGGGTATCGGCGGGACCGCCATTGGGCGGGTTGTACTTGAAGCCACCGCTTTCCGGCGGGTTGTGGGACGGGGTGATCACCACGCCATCCGCCAGGCCGGAAGTACGGCCACGGTTGTAGCAGATGATGGCATGGGACACCGCCGGCGTCGGCGTGTATTCATCCCCCTGGGCAATCATGGTGTGCACGCCGTTGGCGGCAAAGACTTCCAGGGCACTGGCACCGGCCGGGGTGGACAGCGCATGGGTGTCGATACCGACGAACAACGGACCATCGATCCCCTGGGACTGGCGGTACAGGCAGATGGCCTGGCTGATGGCCAGGACGTGCCATTCATTGAAACTCAGCTCGAACGAACTGCCCCGATGCCCGGAGGTGCCGAAGGCGACACGCTGGGTGGAGATCGCTGCATCGGGCTGGCCGGTGTAATAGGCCGATACCAGTCGCGGGATATCTACCAGCAGCTGTGCCGGTGCCGGTTTGCCCGCAAAAGGACTGAGTGTCATGCAAAACCTCTGGAAATCAAGAGTACGAGGGGAAAGCGCGCAGTTTACTGGCAGTTCGACACTGGCGTTAAGGTATCTATCCCATGGCGGGAAAGATTTTCTGCAGGCGACGCCCCCTGCCTGCAGGGGGGCGTCGGCAAAGAAGAAGATGAAGTCAGCCGGGGTGTTTCAACGAGCCCGCGCCCGTGCCTCGCCGTAATGACCGTCCTGGCCATGTTCAAGGTCGTAGCGCAGTTCGGCGATCAGTTCGGAAATGGCCCGATTGCTGTCCAGCTTCGAGGCGCAGATCCCGGTCACCACCAGATCCACCCGTTCGGATTTCTTGTCGAACACTTTCACGGTCAGGGACTCATCGGCCCCCAGGGTGCATTGGCAGCGCATCGGCAGGAAACTGCTTTCAATGATGTTGCGTAACTCCAGCGTTGATAGCGATAGCATGGCGACTCTCTCCGTTCTATGAGGCTGCCAGATTTTATTGTGGCAACGGCCAGTGGCCGTCTTACAACCCACGATTGGCCCGCTCCGCCCTATCCTGGACAACGAAACCACCTTCAAGACTAGGCCGTTTTTTTCCGGCTGTTAAGGTTATTCGTCCGACAATCGGGCCGGTGGGTGTCTTTCCAATACAGCAGGAAACATGCCCGTCGAGATGAATAATTGTTTGCTGGAAAAACAATGACTTTGACCCACTAATAGCAAAGTGACGCTATGCAGAATGCAAGAAAAGTGCTTTGGCATAGTGCAATTTGCCCTTATCTTGGCAACTTGATCGGGGCACCCGGACAGAAACCACCGCAGCCCTCCGGCATACCGCCCGGACTGCGCCACTCACACGAGGGATAGCTCCCTCCTGACAGGGCAAGAGAGCTCATGAATTCGACGACTATCGCCGCCACATTCCTGCTGGCCTTGACCACTGCCGCCAGCGCGGTCGCCGCCGACAAATCGGACCTGGCCCCCTTCCCGAAAGCGGAAGACGGCTTCACCCGCACGGTCATCCGGGTACCGAAGATGACCAAGGACTCCGATCACCGGGTGGAAATCATCGCCGGCAAGACCCTGCCCGTCGACTGCAACCAGAAACGCCTGGGCGGCAATCTCGACGAGAAGAACCTGGAAGGCTGGAGCTACTCCTACTACCGCCTGGAAAGCGTCAGCGGACCGGTATCCACGCTGATGGCCTGCCCGCCCGGCGCCAAGGCCAAGAAAGACTTTGTCCCGGTGATCGGCACCGGCTACATGCTGCGCTACAACAGCAAGCTGCCGCTGGTGATCTACGCCCCGGACGACGTGGAAATCCGCTACCGCATCTGGACCCCGTCCAAGCTGACCAAGAAAGCCGTCAGTGAATAACCGCCAGGGAATGCCTGCATGATCACCTGCCACGTCAAGTACGTCATTGATCCATATCAACTGGCCGACTTCGAAGCCTACTCCAGGGCCTGGATCCGTATCGTCGAACGCCTGGGCGGTACTCATCACGGCTACTTCCTGCCCTCGGAGGGCGCAAGCAATATCGCCTACTGCCTGTTCAGCTTCGCCTCCCTGGCCGACTACGAAAGCTACCGCCATATCGCCCTGACCGATCCCGAAAGCGCCGCGCTGGTGGCTTCGGTGATGGAGAAGAAGTTCATCCTCAGCTACGAGCGCAGCTTCATGCGCCCGTTGCTGCCCTGACCGGCACCGCTCAGCTCAGCGCTACCCGCGGCTCGCAATGGGCCGCGCGTTCCGCGACATGACGCAGGCTGTCGAAGTTGATATTGGCGCCGGAGTTGATCGCCACCAGCGTCTGGCCCGTGAGCCGATTGAGCGTCACATACTTCCTGATACCCGCCACCGCCAATGCCCCCGAAGGCTCGGTGATGGACCGGGTATCGTCGTAGATATCGCGGATGGCACCGCACAGCTCGTCGTTGCTGACGGTGATGACTTCATCGACATGCCGGCGACAGACCTCGAACCCATGCGCACCGATCTGCGCGACCGCCACGCCATCGGCGAAAGTCCCGACCCGGGGCAGGACCACCCGCTCCCCTGCCTGCAACGCCAGTTGAAGGCAGTTGGAATGTTCCGACTCGACGCCGATGATCCGCACCTGCGGGCGCAGGTATTTGACGTAGGCGGCGATCCCGGCGATCAGGCCGCCACCGCCGACCGGAACGAAGATCGCATCCAGCGCCCCCTGGTGCTGGTTGAGCAACTCCATCGCCACCGTACCCTGGCCGGCAATCACCTCGGGATCGTCGAACGGCGAGACAAAGGTGCAGCCGCGCTCCTGTGCCAGGTTCAAGGCATGGGCCAGGGCGAAAGGAAAGCTCTCGCCGTGCAGGACCGCGATGGCATCGCGGCTGCGTACACCCTTCACCTTGAGTTCGGGAGTACTGGTGGGCATGACGATGGTTGCCTGGATACCCAGTGTCCGCGCCGCCAGCGCCACACCCTGGGCATGGTTGCCCGCCGAGGCGGTGATCACGCCACAACGGCGCTGGGCTTCGTCGAGCTGCACCAGTTTGTTGTAGGCACCGCGGATCTTGAAGGAAAAGGTCGGTTGCAGGTCTTCGCGCTTGAGCAGGATCTGGTTGCCCAGCGCCAGGGACAGCGCCGGGGCCGGCTGCAACGGCGTACGGATCGCCAGGTCGTAGACCGGGGCAGCAAGAATCTTGCGCACATAGCTGCCCAGCAACAGGGATTCGCTACTCGGTGATTCTCTACTCGATAGTTGACTGGCGGTGTCGGTACTCATGGGACTCTCCGGGTGATCGCTTGGCCTCGGAGACAGAAACAACAAACCCGCCTCGGAGGCGGGTTTGGGTAACAGATACAGGTCAGCCCGCCAGA
The DNA here is from genome assembly GCF_049319725.1 of Pseudomonas sp. Mn2068. Classification (NCBI taxonomy): domain Bacteria; kingdom Pseudomonadati; phylum Pseudomonadota; class Gammaproteobacteria; order Pseudomonadales; family Pseudomonadaceae; genus Pseudomonas; species Pseudomonas sp. Mn2068. Next base: position 793,264 of record NZ_JBMOUG010000001.1, read on the forward strand.
TAAGGAATGGCGGTAATAATGCTTGGCTGAGGAAGAACGTGGGTGCAGGTCATGGGTCGAAATTAGCCGGGAGCGCCGGGCAAGTCAATGGGGAGCGCCGACGCCTGCTTGCCTGGAATATATGAAACATATACGATTCATATATTACCAATCCGAGAGAAGCCCATGGGTATCGTCAAGATCTCCGATGAACTGCACGAACAACTGCGCATGGCCAGTGCCGCCATGGATCGCTCGATCAACGCCCAGGCCGAGTTCTGGATCAAGCTGGGCCTGCTGGCCGAGCTCAATCCACAGCTGGGCTACAACGATCTGGTCAACCGCCTGCTGCTGAACCGGGACGACCTGATCCGAGGGCGCAGCTGATGGCGGTCGGCCTGATCAAGACACCCGCCGAACTGGCGCTGATGCGTGAGGCCGGGCGCCTGCTGGCCCAGGTGTTCAACATGCTCGACGGGCTGGTGGCTCCGGGCCTGTCGACCCTGGAGCTGGATCGCCGGGTCGAGGCCTTTATCCGCCAGGAACTGCTGGCCCGTCCGGCCAGCAAGGGCCAGTACGACTATCCCTACTCCATCAATACGTCGATCAACGAGGTGGTCTGCCATGGCATGCCCGATGCCCGGGCAATCCTGGCGCAAGGCGATATCGTCAATATCGACATCACCCTGGAAAAGAACGGTTTTATCGCCGACTCCAGCAAGATGTACCTGATCGGTGAAGTCAGCGCCAAGGCCCGGCGCCTGGTGGACAAGACGTTCGAGGCGCTCTGGGCAGGTATCGGCGTGGTCAGGCCAGGGGCCCGGCTGGGGGATATCGGCCACGCGATCCAGAACCACGCCGAAGCCAATGGCTACAGCGTGGTCCGCGAGTATTGCGGGCATGGTATCGGCCGGCAGATGCACGAGGAACCGCAGGTCCTGCATTTCGGCAGGCCGGGCACGGGGCTGGTGTTGCGCGAAGGCATGGTCTTCACCATCGAGCCGATGCTCAACCAGGGCAGTGCCCGGGTGCGCGACCTGAAGGACGGCTGGACCGTGGTGACCCGTGACGGCAGCCTTTCTGCGCAATGGGAACACACCGTGGCCGTCACCGCCGAAGGCTTCGAAGTCCTGACCCTGCAACCCGCTCCCACCCTACCCTTGTAGGAGCCGAGCTTGCTCGCGAACCGGCGAAGACGGCCATTCACTTCCATCTTGCGGCGCGTGCAGCGGTATTCGCGAGCAAGCGCGGCTCCTGCGAGGATCGACGGCTCAGGTGGCCCGGTCGGTGTTCCCGGCCATCCGCTTGAGCCCGAGCACCATCAGCCCGGCTCCGGCAAGCATCGCCGCCAGGAACAACGGATAGGACACCCACCACGGCGTACCGGCGGTCATCATGCTGTATTCGGACATGCCGCCGATGCTGGCAATCAGGTTGAGCGGCAGGAACACCACGTTGATCAGCGTCAGCTTGCGCAACAGGCCGTTGGTGCTGTTGTTCATGAGGTTGCCACGGGCATCGATCAGCGCGGAGAACACGTTGGAATAGATCTCCGCCTGCTTGTAGCACTGGTTGTTCTCGATGATCAGGTCGTCGATCAGGCCGATCGCCTGCTCGCTGAAGGCTTCCTTCTGGGCGTGGTTGCGCAGCCGCGTCAACACCGCGCCATTGCTGTGCAGGGCGTTGATGTAATAGATCAGGCTTTCGCTGAGGTTGAACATCTGGATCAGATGACGGTTTTCCATCGACGCATAGAATTTCTGCTGCAGCTCGCGGGCGACCATCTTGATCACCTTCAGGTGCCCGAGGTAGTGATGGATATTGTTGAAGAGCATCTCCAGCAGCACATCGAGCGGTGTGTGCAGGGCCTTGCGGGTACCGAGGCTGTCGAGTTGGGCATCGTCGGTGGCGATCACCAGCAGGCGGTCGGCGCAGAACAGCAGGCCGCAGGACGACACCTCGAAGGACAGGCTGCCGGCCCCCGAGTAATTCAGCGGCCGCTTCCAGATCAGAAACAGGTTGTCGGGGTGGAACTCGATGCGCGACACCTCGTCCGGATCGAGGGCCGAGGCCAGGGCGTGTTCGTCGAGCTTGAAATGGCTGTGCAACAGATCCCGTTCCGCCGCGTCGGGATTGCTGAACAGCATCACCCCGGCATCCAGGCGCTCGACCGCGCGTAGCGCGCCATGCTGCAACTCGAAACTCTTGATCATCGCCGCCCCCCTCTACCAGGCCTGGCCGCGACGCTTGAGCTCCAGGCGCCGGACAAACTCCTCGAGCACCAGCCCATACAGGTCGTCCTGCAGGTAGGCGTCCTCGATCCCGGCATCCATGTTCGGGTTGTCGTTGACTTCAATCACCACCACCTTGTCGCCGGACTGCTTGAGATCCACCCCATAGAGCCCGTCGCCGATCAGGTTGGCGGTCTTCACGGCCAGTTCGACCACCGCGCGCGGTGCTTCGTGAACCGCCAGGGTCCGGCATTCACCGTTGACATCCTGGCCCTTGGCCTTGTGGTTGTAGATCTGCCAGTGGCCCTTGGACATGAAGTACTGGCAGGCGAAGATCGGCTTGCGGTTGAGCACCCCGATGCGCCAGTCGTATTCGGTGTAGAAGAACTCCTGGGCCAGCAACAGTACCGAGTGCTCGAACAGTTCGGCGGTGGCTTCCAGCAGCGCCTGCTGGCTTTCGACCTTGATCACGCCACGGGAAAAACAGCCGTCGGGGATCTTCAGCACCAGCGGGAAGCCCAGGCGGTCGCCGACCCGCTCGAAGTCTTCCGGTCGTTCCTTGTAGAGAATCTCGGTGGCCGGCATGCCCAGCTTGTGACTCTTGAGCAGGTCGGTCAGGTAGACCTTGTTGGTGCAGCGCAGGATCGATGCCGGATCGTCCATCACCACCAGCCCCTCGCTCTCGGCCTTCTTGGCGAAACGGTAGGTGTGGTTGTCGACGCTGGTGGTCTCGCGGATCAGCAGCGCATCGTATTCGGCGATCCGTCCATAGTCCTTCTTCTCGATCAGCTCGACGTCGATGCCCAAGCCCTTGCCGACCCGGATAAAACTCTCCAGCGCCTTGGCATTCGAAGGGGGCAGCGCTTCCTGGGGGTCGTGCAGGATCGCCAGGTCATAACGGGCCAGGCGACGCGAACGTGGCACCCGCCAGATCTTGCGACTGAAACTGTCGAGGGACTGGGCGAAGTGATCTTCCTGGTCTTCGCGCAACTTGTGCAAAGTTCCAGCCTTGACCCCTTCGATATGCCAACTGTTACTCTTCTTGAACTCCACCAGCAATATCGGGCAGGGAAACACTTCAAACAGCTGCCGGGCAAGTTCCTGCAATGGCTCGATAACAGTAGTGCCAAAGTAAAGGGTCAGGGTAAACCCCTCGGTGTCCCGATAAAGATGATCGCCAAGAGCCTTGCCCAGGGTCTTGTCGAGGTCATCCAGGGCCAGCCCGTACAGCGCCTTGCGCGTCAGTTCGCTGATGGTCCGGACCGAGGGAATGACCTTGTGCCCACGGGCCTCGGCCAGCAGTGAACAGTAGTAGCCATGCCCCAGGTACTTGTAGCTGCGGCACAGGTTGATCACCTGCACGCGCTTGCCCGGCTCATTGACACGGGACTGCTCCAGGTACTCCTGCGCGGTGACGATATCCTCGCTGGGAAAGTACGACGCCCAGTCTTCCTTGCGCTCGACAATAATAACCAACTGACTGCCTGGATTGCTCGTCGGAGATAAATAAGTTGCCGTGGATATTGCTGTCGGCAAACTTTGCCCGGATACTTCGCGCCAATGACCTTGTACCGCTGACATAGAGATCGATCCGTTGAACAAGATGCTTTCTATTAAGCACGAAGTTTTCAGAAAGTCCCGTTCCGTTACGCAACTTTTACGGTGGTTATATGGATCTCGTCTTTCGCCTTGCGACAACCGATGACCTGGCTGCACTGCTGCAGCTGGAAGAGCATTGTTTCACCACCGATCGCCTGACCGCCCGCAGCTTCCACTGGATGGTCAGTCGGGCCCACGCCCGGCTGATCGTCGCCCAGCAGGTCGACGGGCAACTGGCCGGCTATGCCCTGGTGCTGTTTCACCGCGGCACTTCGCTGGCACGCCTGTATTCGATTGCCATCGCGCCCCACGCACGTGGCATCGGCCTCGGTAAACAGCTGCTGCAACGCAGCGAAGCCTGTGCCCTGGAACATGACTGCGCGTACCTGCGCCTGGAGGTACGCACCGACAACCACGCGGCCATCGCCCTCTACGAACACAACGGCTATCGCCGCTTCGGCCTGATCAACGACTACTACGAAGACCATGCCGATGCCCTGCGCCTGGAAAAACGCATCCTGCAGCATCACGCCAATCGTGAGGCGCAGGTGCCCTACTACGCCCAGACCACCGAGTTCACCTGCGGCCCGGCCTGCCTGCTGATGGCCATGGGCGCGTTGCAGGCGAAACGCCAGGCCTCGCGACGGGAAGAAGTACAGATCTGGCGCGAAGCAACCACCGTGTTCATGACCTCCGGGCACGGTGGCTGCAGCCCCCAGGGCCTGGCGCTGGCCGCCTGGCGACGGGGCTTCGGGGTGCGCCTGCAAGTGAGTATCAGCGGTCCGCTGCTGCTCAATGGTGTCCGTAACGAGCATAAAAAAGCCGTCATGCGCCTGGTGCATGACGGCTTCGAAGAAGAGTTGCGCCAGACCGATGTCGAGCAGGTGCTCGGAGGCGCCCTGGATCTGCCGCGCCTGCTGGCGGCCGGCGGCCAGCCGCTGGTGCTGATCAGCAGCTACCGCCTGACTCGCTCCAAGGCGCCGCACTGGGTGATCGTGACCGATTGCGACGAGGAATTCGTCTACCTGCACGACCCGGATGTCGACCACAGCCAGCACCGGCAGCCGCTGGACTGCCAGCATCTGCCGGTCAGCCACGGCGAATTCGACAAGATGAGCGCCTTCGGCAACAGCAAGCTGCGGGCGGCGGTGATCCTCTACTCCAGGCCCACCTTGTAGAGCGCGCCGTTCTCGGCATCGGTCAGCACATACAGGTAGCCGTCCGGTCCCTGGCGGACATCGCGAATCCGCGATTTCAGTTCGCCCAGCAGGCGCTCTTCATGGATGACCTTGTCGCCATCGAATTGCAGGCGGATCAGCTCCTGGGCCACCAGTGCACCGATAAACAGGTTGTGCCGCCATTTCGGAAAGCGATCGGCATCATAGAACGCCATGCCGCTGAGACCGGGGGATTTTTCCCAGACATGATGGGGCGGCACGGTGCCTTTCACCGTCTTGCCCTGGGCCTCGGGGATCGGTTGCAGCGAATAGTTGATGCCATGGGTTGCCAGCGGCCAACCGTAGTTCTTGCCGCGCTCGATGATATTGATCTCGTCACCGCCCCGCGGCCCATGCTCGTGGGTCCACAAGGTCCCGGTCCAGGGATTGAGCGCCGCTCCCTGCTGGTTGCGATGGCCGTAGGACCAGATCTCCGGGCGCACGCCCTGCTGGCCGACAAAGGGATTGTCGTCGGGCACCCGGCCGTCAGGAAAGATCCGCACCACCTTGCCTTGCAGCTTGTCGAGATCCTGGGCGGTCGGCCGTTCGTTGTTCTCGCCCAGGGCGATGAACAGGTAGCCGTCGCGGTCGAACACCAGGCGCGAGCCGAAGTGATTGCCCACCGACAGCTTCGGCTCCTGGCGAAAGATCACCTTGAAATCGGTCAATTGCCCGAGGTCGGCCGACAGCTGCCCGCGCCCCACCGCCGTACCGGCCTTGCCGCCCTCGCCCCCGCCTTCCGCATAGGAGAGGTAGACCAGGCGATCTTCCTTGAACGATGGCGACAGCACCACATCGAGCAAGCCGCCCTGGCCCTTGGCCCAGACCTGGGGCACACCGCCCAGCGGTGCCGACAGCTTGCCGTCGGGGCTCACCACCCGCAGGTTGCCCGGACGCTCGGTCACCAGCATGCCCTGCCTGTCGGGCAGGAACGCCAGGGCCCAGGGGTGCTTGAGCCCGTCGACGATTTCGCTGACGGCCACCGGCCCCGATTCGGATTGGAAGGTCTGCACAGCCGTATTGGCCGCCAGCGCGGGGAGGCTCATCAATGAGCCGGTGCACAAAGTCGCCAGGAGTGTTTTCAGCAACATGGGCATTTCCTTATGGAGGGAGAAAAAAACACTGCCGCCCACCCGCCTCAGCGACGCTGGTTCGGATCGGCACGGGTCCCGGGCTGGATCGGCACCGCCATCGGCGCCTGCTGGTCACGCGGGTAACCATTGCGGATCGCCCCGTTCTCGATCGTCGAAGGGCGCGGCGTCGGTTGGGTACCGGGGCCGCGTACAGGCGGCGTGGCTGACTCGGAGCCTTGCCGGCTGTTGGGATTGGCGCGGCGAATCGGGCTGTTATAGGGGTTGTCGCTGTTGGGCAGGTTCTGCGCCAGCAGCAAGGTGGCAGGCGGTGCCGGATCCGCCACCGCGCCGTCGGCGGGGATGGCGACGACCAGCAGGCCGATGACCAGCAAGGGGGTCAGACCGAAGACAAGTCTGTTCATGACGCCTCTCTCGAAGGATGAATTCATTATTGGCTGCAAACAGCCCATCAAGAATTGGATAACACCCTACGCCCGAGGTTCGCGCCACGGAAAAATTTCATATGACAGAATGCTTCAACAAATCGGCGGCAACATCGCGAAAAAGCAGGCCTGGCGGTGTCCCGACGAAAAAAGCACTGGACCAAACCTCTCACATTACGCCTGTTTTGCCACGGGCATAACCTGTCAACTTTGACAGTTATGCGCAGGTCTTTTTTACGTTATAACCCCCCACAAACAGCCATGTTGAGCGCGTAGGGCCCTCAACATGCGCCGTGGTGGCTACGCCCTATCCTTGAAAAAAGGATAAATGCGATGCCTTATTTCCTGTTTCGCCCTCTCTGCGTTGTATTTCTCTTCCTCCTGACCCTGCAAGGCGCTCGCGCCGCCTGCACCTTCGCTCCTCCCACCGCCGGCAACGATGACTACACCTGCGACAGCGGAACAGCCACGACACTCGTCGACAACGCCGGCAACAATAGCCTGACGATGCCCACCGGCGGCACCGGCAGCATCACCGGCCCCGTGGTCTTCGGCACGGGCGACGATCGGGTCGTCATCGGTGGTGGCACGATCCACGGTGATGTCGATGAAGGCAGTGGAACCGACAATTTCACCATGACCGGCGGACAGATCCAGTCGCTGCACCAGGGGGACGGCCTGGACACCTTCGAGATGAGCGGCGGGGTCATCGTCGATGAGTTCGAGGATGGCGACAGGGCTCACATGACGGGCGGGTCCATCGGGCGCGTCGACATGAAACTGGACGACAACCTGTTCGACATGGAAGGCGGCACTATCGTCGGCAACCTGGTGACCGGCTTCGGCAAGGACACCATCCTCGTCAAGGGCGGAACCATCGGCGGCAACATCAGTGTCAGCGGTGGCGACGATCAGATCCTGGTCAGCGACGGGACAATAAACGGTGAAATCCGCATGAGCGCCGGCGCGGACTTCTTCAACTGGCGCAACGCCGGCATCATCCGCGGGGCCATCCTGATGGGGCTCGACAATGACCGGGCGCTGCTCGACGGTCTCTCGGATGCGACCCTCTCCTCCACCCCCTCGGTGGATGGCGGAGAAGGCACCGACCAGTTGACGTTCCAGGCCAGTACGCCGATCAATGGCGCGCGCTACGTCAACTGGGAAACGGTGAGCCTTACCCAGGGCAGCCAGATGACCCTCAATGACAGCCTGGTCCTGGGAGACACCGGCACCGGCACGGGCACCCTGGATATCGATGCCAGCAGCAGCCTCAGCTCCCACAGCGGCGTGCTCAGGGCCTTCACCGCCGGGCAGAATGTCACCCTGACCAACGCCGGTACGATCAACCTCACCAGCGGCGGCGCGCAGGCCGACGACCGTTTCACGGTGGTCGGCAACTATGTCGGCAACAGCGGCCACCTGAAGCTGCACAGTATCCTTGCCGGCGATGACTCACCCTCCGACCGGCTGGTAGTGTCCCAGGGTACGCTGTCCGGCACGACCGCCATCGAGGTCAGCAACCTCGGCGGCGGCGGTGCCGAGACCCTGCAGAACGGTATCCAGGTGGTCGAGGCCAACCAGGGCGCCACCAGCAGCGCCAATGCCTTCAGCATGGCAAGCCCGGCATCCGCCGGTGCCTTCGACTACTACCTGTTCAAGGGCGGGGTCACCGCCGGCACGGAAAACAACTGGTACCTGCGCTCCGCCGTGACCGGACCGAGCCCGGAAGGACCGGTCACGCCGCTGCCGACCCCGGTCTTCCCCGGCCTGCCGACGCCCGAACCCGGAGAAACCATTCCCTTCTACCGTCCCGAGGTGCCGATCGACGCAGTCGTCACCCCGGCCGCCGCGCTGCTCGCGCAGACCACGCTGGGCACTTTCCATGAGCGCCAGGGCGAGCAGGACCTGTTGCGCGAAAACGGCGACCTGCCGGCCGGCTGGGCGCGCACCTTCGCCAGCCGTTCGCGGCAGAGCTGGTCGGGGGATGTGAACCCGAGCCTCGACAGCACCATCTGGGGCTTCCAGGCCGGTCACGACCTCTTCGGGTCGACCAGCGCGGACGGCTACCGGCAACATGCCGGGCTGTTCGTCAGCCATGCCCGCCTGGACGGTGACGTACGGGGTTTCACCGGGGGATTCCAGGATCGCGAAGCCGGCGACCTGCGCCTCAACGGCGACAGCCTGGGCGCCTACTGGACCTTGACCGGCCCCACCGACTGGTATGTCGACACCGTCGCCATGGGCACGCGCTACAACGGCAAGGCCCGCTCCGACCGCGGCGTCAAACTCGACCTCAAGGGGCATGCCGTGACGCTCTCCGTGGAAAGCGGCTATCCGCTGCCGGTATCCGAGCGCTGGGTCATCGAGCCCCAGGTCCAACTGATCGGCCAGAAGGTCTCGATGGACAACGATGACGACGGCATCTCGCGGGTCGGCTTCGACACCCAGGAATATCTGAAAGGTCGCGTTGGCGTGCGCGCCAAAGGCTCGTACGTCGCCGGCGAGGTGCCCCTCGAACCCTATGTACGCGGCAATCTCTGGCACGACTTCAAGGGACGCGATACCGCCACCTTCGACGGTTACCCGATCAAGACCGACCATACCGGCAGCACCCTGGACTTCGGTGCCGGCGTGGTGGCGAAACTGAGCCGCGATGTCCGCCTCTACGCCAGCCTCGACTACGGCAGCAATATCGATGCCCGCCAGCAGGAAGCCGTCTCCGCGACTATCGGTGTGCGCATGAGCTGGTAACCCGCGTGCCTCACCGCACGCAGGCGCTGTCACCAACGCAGAAAACCCCGGCGGTGCCGGGGTTCAAGCGCGTCAACGCATCGGTTATCGGCTGTTTTTCGCCGGCCGCACCTTGTGCATCGGCAGCGACACCACATAGGCCATGGCTTCTTCCCGGGTGCCGAACGAACTCAACCGATCCGCCTGGGTGCGCACCTTCCAGGGGCCGCCGCTGGCGTGGATTACTTCATAGCCGTTGACATGCATCTTCGAGAGCAGAGAAACGCTCATAGCCACCTCCCTTCACGTAGAGATATCCGAGGATTGCCGCCCCACCATACACCCGGTCGAGGCCGATTGACCGGCCGTACGTCGCCGGACGCCCCGCTGGCTACCCACCACCAGACCCGAAAACCGCGTGCCCAGCCGCGCCATCGCGCACAAAAGCGCCGAATCAACGATCAGCCGCCATATAACTGTCGTCTCGCGTATGCGACAATAGGCGAAATGTCTGGCACCCACCCCGCATTCACATCACGGCAACTCGGCCCTCACGTGCGTAGCTTGCTGTCGACTTATGCCCGCTGGATAACCTCACGCTCCGGTTGGAGCGAGCTGGAAACGTTGCAAACGGGTATCGAACGGGTATCTGCAGCCTCCGGCCACAGTTCAGTTATTGATAGGTAAGCTCCTTGATCTCCACAGCTAACATCACCATGCAGTTCGGCGCCAAGCCGCTCTTCGAGAACGTTTCGGTCAAATTCGGCAGTGGTAACCGCTACGGCCTGATCGGCGCCAACGGGTGCGGCAAGTCCACGTTCATGAAAATCCTCGGCGGCGACCTCGAGCCGTCCGGCGGCCAGGTCATGCTGGAGCCGAACGTGCGCCTGGGTAAACTGCGCCAGGATCAGTTCGCCTACGAAGAATTCAGCGTGATCGACACCGTGATCATGGGTCACGAAGAGCTGTGGAAGGTCAAGGCCGAGCGCGACCGCATCTACTCGCTGCCGGAAATGACCGAAGAAGACGGCATGGCCGTGGCCGAGCTGGAAACCGAGTTCGCCGAGATGGACGGCTACACCGCCGAATCCCGTGCCGGCGAACTGCTGCTGGGCCTGGGCATCGGCATCGAGCAGCACTTCGGCCCGATGAGCGAAGTGTCCCCGGGCTGGAAGCTGCGGGTACTGCTGGCCCAGGCGCTGTTCTCTGATCCGGAAGTTCTGCTCCTCGACGAGCCGACCAACCACCTGGACATCAACACCATCCGCTGGCTGGAAAACATCCTGACCCAGCGCTCCAGCCTGATGATCATCATCTCTCACGACCGTCACTTCCTGAACAGCGTGTGCACCCACATGGCTGACCTGGATTACGGCGAGCTGCGCCTGTTCCCGGGCAACTACGACGAGTACATGACCGTGGCGACCCAGTCGCGCGAGCAACTGCTGTCGGACAACGCCAAGAAGAAGGCGCAGATTTCCGAGCTGCAATCGTTCGTCAGCCGCTTCTCGGCCAACGCCTCGAAAGCCAAGCAGGCCACTTCCCGCGCCAAGCAGATCGACAAGATCCAGCTGGCCGAGGTCAAGCCATCGAGCCGCGTCAGCCCGTTCATCCGCTTCGAACAGACCAAGAAGCTGCATCGCCAGGCGGTCATCGTCGAGCATATGGCCAAGGGCTTTGACGGCGTCACGCTGTTCAAGGACTTCAGCTTCACCGTCGAAGCCGGCGAGCGCGTGGCGATCATCGGCCCGAACGGCATCGGCAAGACCACTCTGCTGCGCACCCTGGTCAACGAACTGACCCCGGATGCCGGCACGGTGAAATGGACCGACGCCGCCGAGCTGGGCTACTACGCCCAGGACCACGCCCATGACTTCGAAGACGACGTCAACCTGTTCGACTGGATGGGCCAGTGGACCCAGGGTGGCGAGCAACTGGTACGCGGCACCCTCGGCCGCATGCTGTTCTCCAACGACGAGATCCTCAAGTCGGTCAAGGTGATTTCCGGTGGCGAGCAAGGCCGCATGCTGTTCGGCAAGCTGATCCTGCAAAAACCCAACGTGCTGGTGATGGACGAACCGACCAACCACCTGGACATGGAATCCATCGAGGCGCTCAACCTGGCGCTGGAAAACTACCCGGGCACGCTGATCTTCGTCAGCCACGACCGCGAGTTCGTCTCGTCCCTGGCCACCCGCATCATCGAGCTGAGCCCGAGCGGCGTGATCGACTTCAGCGGCACCTATGACGACTACCTGCGTAGCCAGGGCGTGGTCTTCTAACCCCGCCTCCCTGTAGGAGCCGGCTTGCTGGCGATGGCGTCCGGACGGACGATGCAAGGCATTGAGGCCTCATCGCTGGCAAGCCAGCTCCTACAGGGATCGTGCTGAACCTCCAGCTTCGCAGATCCAGAAAAATTAGTTAGCCTGCTTTCTTTTATCCCGCCACCCCGCCATGATGAAGCTCTCCAACCGCCCGCCCGCGAACGAGCCCTCATGTCCGCCCAGCAACCTCCCCGCCAGCCCGGCAACCTGACTGTCACCCTGCAAATCGTTTCCATCGTCTTCTACACGTTTGTCGCCTTTCTCTGCATCGGCCTGCCGATCGCGGTCTTGCCCGGCTATGTGCATGAACAACTGGGCTTCAGCGCGGTGATCGCCGGACTGACCATCGGCTCGCAGTACCTGGCCACGCTCCTCAGCCGCCCCATGGCCGGGCGCATGGCCGATAGCATCGGCACCAAGCGTTCGATCATCTATGGCCTGTCGGGGATTTTCCTCAGCGGCGGACTGACCCTGCTGTCGACCCTGGTGCAACACCTGCCCCTGCTGAGCCTGGGCATCCTGATTGCCGGACGCCTGCTGCTGGGGGTCGCCCAGGGCCTGATCGGCGTGGGCACCATCAGCTGGGGGATCGGCCAGGTCGGCGCCGACCAGACCGCCCGGGTGATTTCCTGGAACGGTATCGCCTCCTATGGCGCCATCGCCATCGGTGCGCCACTGGGTGTACTGATGGTCGCCGAACATGGCTTCGCCAGCCTTGGTATCGCCCTGTCGACGCTGGCCGCCGGCGCCCTGCTGCTGATCCGCAACAAACCCTCGGTGCCGGTGGTGCGCGGCGAGCGCCTGCCCTTCTGGGCGGTGTTCGGACGCATTGCGCCCTATGGCGCGAGCCTGACCCTGGCGTCCATCGGCTACGGCACCCTGACCACCTTTATTACCCTGTTCTACATCAGTCGCGGCTGGACCGGCGCGGCCTATTGCCTGACGGTCTTCGGCACCTGCTTCATCCTCGCGCGGTTGTTCTTCATCGGCAGCATCAACCGCTTCGGCGGCTTCAAGGTGGCGATCGCCTGCATGAGCATCGAAACCCTGGGCCTGGCCCTGCTCTGGCTGTCGCCGTCCACCGCGGTGGCCCTGACCGGGGCCGGGCTGGCCGGATTCGGCCTGTCGCTGGTCTACCCGGCCATTGGCGTGGAAGCCATCCGCCAGGTGCCGAACTCCAGTCGTGGTGCGGGATTGAGCGCCTATGCGGTGTTTTTCGACCTGGCGCTGGCCATCGCCGGCCCGGTGATGGGGGCGGTGGCGCTGAACCTGGGCTATGCGTGGATTTTCTTCACCGCGGCGCTGCTGTCGATCACCGGCCTGTCCGTCACCGTGCTGCTGGCGCGTCGCCCGACAGCGCGCTGAGTCACTGGTCGGCGGTCTGCATACCGCCGCGGTTCGGCACGCTGAGGGTCTTGCTGAAGAAGCGTCCGGCCTCGGAGATCAGGTCGCGATGGATATCCACGCGGTTGACCCCTTCCGGATCGGTGCACAGGCCCGGCGTGGCCTTGAGCTGCTCTTCGCTGCAGGGTGCCATGAACACGAAGTGCCCGGCCCCGGCGATCATCTTGAACTGCGGTGCCACCGGCAGCTTGCGCGCCAGGGCCGCGGCATTCTTGTCGGGGAACACCAGCTTGTCGCCGTCGCCGCTGTACATCAGCACCGGCACATGCACATCGGCCAGGGTGTGGCGCCCGAACATCAGCCCCAGGGGCGCCATCAGCATCAATGCATGGACGCGCGGATCGGAAACCGGCTGCAGGTCGTCGCGATCGACGATCAGCTCACCCTTGGTGTTGCAGGCGTCCTTGTCCTCCGGACGCTCCTGGCAATAGCGCCGCAGGCGATCCAGGTTCGGTTGCGCACCGGAAAGAATCAGCGCGGTCTCGCCGCCGGCGGAATAACCGATCACCCCGACCTGCTCCGCCTCGACGTAAGGCGACAGCATCGGGTCGCCGAGGGTGGCGGTGATGGCTTCGGAAATCTGCATCGGCCGACCATAGAGGTTGCTCAAGGTCCCCAGGCGGCTGTGATCCTTGTAGTTGTCGCCCGGATGCAGCACTGCCACGACGATAAAGCCCTTGCGCGCCAGCGAGGTCGCCAGGTCATGCAGGGCCAGCGGCGTACCGGTATTGCCATGGGACAGCATCAGCAGCGGATAGCGGCCGATGGCGATGCGCGAGTCTTCGCTGGCCTGGATGGTGTAGCCGCCGATCTTGCTCGGCTGTTCGCGCCCGGTGGACGGATAGAAGGCAATCGCCTTCATCGGCTGCAGATCCAGCGGATCAAGAAACGTCAGGCGATGGAAACCCACGCTCCAATGAGCCGGGGGGGCTGCCTGCACCGTCATGAGGCTGCCGGACAAACAGATCAGTAACACTGCACAAAGACGCATCATGGGGATGCCCACCTTTGCTGCGTAATTAGCACACCAATTTCTCTGCCATTCCCTGAAACTGAAGCTCCACTTGAGACTTCGACTGACTGTTCGAGGTTTTTCAGAGCGCCTATGCCGAAGAGCAATCATCAGATTGCATAAGTCGCGCCAAACCATGATCACCAGACGCAAAAAACTCCGTACCTGATCATTCACATGATCAGAGTACAGAGTTTAGTGTTTGTTACCGGAAGTTTCTTGCCCGTTTACAAAAGCTTTACGCGGCGGCGAACAACGTGTCGTTGATCAGTGCCTGGGCGTCGCTCATGGCCTTGGCGCGAACCTCTTCACCGTAGCCCAGGCCGTGGGCGCGGACGAATTCGATGTCGGTGATGCCGAGGAAACCGAACAGCACCTTCAGGTAGTCTTCGTGAGCCACACCGGTCGGCTGGCCGACGTGCAGGCCACCGGAAGTCGACACGATCACCAGCTTCTTGCCACCGGCCAGGCCTTCAGGGCCGTTTTCGGTGTAGCGGAAGGTCTTGCCGGCGACGGCGATGCGATCGATCCAGGCCTTGAGCTGGGTCGGGATGGTGAAGTTGTACATCGGCGCGGCGATCACGATGGCGTCGGCGGCGAGGAATTCCTCGATGGTCGAAACGCTGAGCTCGGCTTCATGGCGCTGGGCCGCGTCACGCAGCTCGGCGGCGGTGCCACCAGCGACCAGGGTCAGGCTGGAAAAGTGGCTGATGGCGTCGTTGGCCAGGTCACGGTAAGTCACCACGCTCGAAGGCTCGGCGGCCTGCCACGCTTCAACCACGCGACGGCTCAGCTGGCGCGAGGCCGAGTTGTCACCGAGGATGCTGGAATCGATATGCAAGAGTTTCATGTGGGATCTCCAAGTGAGGATCGCCACCCGGCGATCAAGTTGAGATAATCCTACTTGTGAAACCAATGGCTGATTAGTCGGCTAAAATGCGATAGTTTGTCCCACTCATAGAACAACCGAGTAACGATCATGCAGGACCTCAACGATCTCTACTACTTCGCCAAGGTGGTGGAAGCCGGTGGCTTCGCCGCCGCCGGGCGTTTGCTGGGGATTCCCAAGTCGCGCCTGTCGCGACGCATCGCCGAACTCGAGGACCGTCTCGGCGCACGCCTGCTGCAACGCACCACGCGGCAATTGAAACTGACCGCCGTCGGCGAACGCTACCTGCGCCATTGCCAGGCGATGCTGCTGGAGGCGGAAATGGCCGACGAGGCCGTGGCCAGCATGTCCAGCGAACCCCGCGGGCGGCTGCGGGTATCGTGCCCGGTGGGACTGGCCCAGGAATTCATGCCGTGGGTGATTTCCAGCTTCCTCGCGGCGCACCCGCTGGTCCAGCTGGAAGTGTTGATGGTCAACCGCCGCGTCGACCTGGTCACCGAAGGTATCGATGTGGCCCTGCGGGTCCGCGAACACGGCGACGAAGACCCGTTGCTGGTGACCCGGCGGCTGCGCCAGGCACAGACCTTCATGCTGGCGACACCGGCCTTCCTCCAGGAACACCCGGTCAACAGCCTGGAGGATCTCAAGGACGCGCCGATTCTCGGCGCCCTCGAGGCGGACCGGCTGGTCCACCTGAGCCTGCTGGACGAAGATGGGCACAAACGCGAGTTGAGCCTCGAGGCCCGTCTGGGGGTAGACGACTTTGTCGTGCGCAAGGCCTGCGCACTCGCCGGCCTGGGCTTTACCGTGCTGCCCATGTTGTACTGCGAGGAAGAGCTGGCCAATGGTACGTTTGTGCGGATCCTGCCCCAGTGGTCGTTGCCCGGCGGCTGGTTGCAGGCGGTCTACCCCCATCGACGCGGGGTATTGCCGGCCGTGCGGGCCTGGATCGATCACCTGGCCGAAGTATTCAAAGGATGCGGAGACAAGACCCTGTGAAAGAAGCAACGATGAACGCGGAGGCAGTGGCGCGTTTCTGCCTTGACCTGCCCGGAGCCCGGGAGGACTACAAATGGGGCGGCGTACGGGTGTTTTCCATTGCCGGGACCAAGATGTTCGCGCTGCTCAACCTGAGCGGCGACACCCTGTCATTCAAGGTCGACAAGGATCTGTTCCTCGGCCATATCGACCGTCCGGGCATCCGCCCCGCACCTTATCTGGCCCGTGCCTACTGGATCACCATGACGGCGCCCTACCCCCTGGGCACCGGGGAACTGCAGGAACTGCTCAAGCGCTCCCATCAACTGGTGGTCGGCAAGCTGCCCAAACGCACCCAGGTCGGCCTGCTGCTCTAGGCCTGGCGCTATAGAAAGGACAAGTGGGCCAGGCTGGCGCCAAGAAACAGCTGGTCGATCCAGAACACCTGGTGCAGCAGCACGATGGCCCAGAACACCAGTTGGAAGGACAGCTTGCGGGTCTTGTGCCGGAAAGCCTGCTGGGCGATCAGCGCTCCCGGCCACCCCCCCAGCAACTCGACACCGTGCAGGACCTTCTCCGGCGTGCGCCAGGTGTCGTTGCGCGCCTTGCGCTTATCGCTCCAGTAGAGGAAGAACGCCATCAGGCTCGCGACGCCATAGCCCCACAACGGCCAGGAAACACCACCGGACAGCCACATCTTCAGCGCGCCGAAGCCCGGCAGCACGCAGAGCACCAGCCAGATCGCCCATTTGAGCCTGAGGTGCTGCAGGCGGCCAGCGGACGCCGGGCGGTTGCGTTCCGGGGTCTGCGGGCCGTTCATCCCTTGGTCGACCAGTCGACCCAGCCGAACTGCCAGGTGGCCAGGATCACCAGGCCGAACACGATCCGATACCAGGCGAACGCCGCGTAGCTGTGGCTGGCGATGAATTTCAGCAGGCCACGCACGGCGATCATCGCGAACACGAAGGACGTCACGAAGCCCACGGCGAATACCGGCAGGTCGGCCATCTGGAACTGGTGGCGGAAGCCATAGCCGGAATACACCGCGGCGGCGACCATGGTCGGCATCGCCAGGAAGAACGAGAACTCGGTGGCGGTCTTGCGCGACAGGCCGAACAACAGGCCGCCGATAATCGTCGCACCCGAGCGCGAAGTACCGGGAATCATCGCCAGGCACTGGGCGAAACCGACTTTCAAGGCATCTTTCCAGGTGATTTCATCGACGGTCTCGGCACGCACCACATGCTCCCGGCGCTCGGCCCAGAGAATGACCAGGCCGCCGACCACCAGCGCCGTGGCGACGGTAATCGGGTTGAACAGATAGGTGGCGATGACCTCCTTGAACAGCACCCCGAGAACCACCGCCGGCATGAATGCCACCAGCAGGTTGACGGTGAAGCGTTGTGCCGTGCGCTGGCTCGGCAGATCGCGCACCACGGTGAAAATCTTCTGGCGAAACTCCCAGACCACCGCCAGGATCGCCGCGAGCTGAATAATGATATTGAAGGCAATCGCCCGCTCACCGCCAAAACCGAGCAGATCCGCCACGATGATCTGGTGTCCGGTGCTGGAAATCGGCAGGAATTCGGTCAAGCCCTCGACAATACCCAGTATCAACGCCTGTGCGGCGGTCCAAAGATCCATCATTCCCCCTCAAGGCCCGCCC
Source organism: Pseudomonas sp. Mn2068 (assembly GCF_049319725.1). NCBI lineage: Bacteria > Pseudomonadati > Pseudomonadota > Gammaproteobacteria > Pseudomonadales > Pseudomonadaceae > Pseudomonas > Pseudomonas sp. Mn2068. Next base: position 810,812 of record NZ_JBMOUG010000001.1, read on the forward strand.
CTGCGGGTCCTTACAAAAATCGAAAGCCGCGGATCGGCCACTGGCGTCATTCCGCGTCGAGCCTGTCTCACCACCTGTCGCCAAACCGTGAAAAATGCCTGAAAAATCAGACATGAACTCAGGTTTGGCGGTTTCGGGCCGAAATCCTATCAGACATGCCTGTTTGTCGCTGCCCCGATAGTAGCCATAAGCAGGCTGGGCACCGCGGGGAAAACCTGCTGGTATGGACCCCGCGATGACACAACAACAAGAAAAGGGAATGGTGGTCTTATGAAAAGCTTGCGCAGTGTGTCGATCAGTCGACGCTTGTGGCTCATCCTGATTGTGGCGGTGGTGATGCTGCTGACCCTGGGCCTGTTGATGCTCAAGCAGATCCACGACGACCTTTATCACGCCAAGGCGCAGAAGACCCAGCATGTGGTCCAGACCGCCAGCGGGATCCTCGATTATTTCCACGGCCTGGAAACGGCCGGCACCCTGACCCGCGAGGCGGCGCAGAAACAGGCGCTGAGCGCGGTACGGGGGCTGCGTTATGACCAGAATGACTATTTCTGGATCAATGACCTGCGGCCGGTGATGGTCATGCACCCGGCCAATCCCAAGCTCGAAGGCCAGGACCTGTCCGGGATCAAGGACCCCGACGGTTATGCGCTGTTCAACGAGATGGTCATCCTCGCCAAGGCCAAGGGCGCCGGCATGATCGACTATCGCTGGCCGAAACCGGGGGCCAGTGCCCCGGTGGAGAAGACCTCCTACGTGCAGTTGTTCCAGCCCTGGGGCTGGATCATCGGCTCCGGCGTCTATATCGATGACATGCAGGCCGAATTCTACGGCCAGGTCCGCAACGCCTCGCTGATCGGCATCGCTATTGCCGCACTCATGGCCCTGCTGGTGCTGTTGATCGGTCGCAGTATCGTGCGCCCGTTGCAGGAAACCGTGGATGCCATGGCCAATATCGCCAGCGGCGAAAGCGACCTGACCCGCAGCCTCGATACCCACGGCCAGGACGAAGTGACCCAGCTGGCCCGACACTTCAATGCCTTTACCAGCAAGTTGCGCGGCGTCGTCAGCCAGTTGCAGGACTCGGCCGGCGCCCTCGGGCAGTCCTCCAGCGACTTGGGCAACAATGCGGTCCAGGCCCAGGCGCGCAGCCAGCAGCAATCGCAGCAGATGGAGATGGTCGCGACAGCGATCAACGAAGTCACCTATGGCGTCCAGGATGTCGCCAAGAACGCCGAACAGGCCGCCAGCGAAATGCGTGACGCCGAGGCCCAGGCCCGCCAGGGCCAGTTGAATATCGATAACAGCCTGCAACAGATCGATCACCTGTCCGTCACCATCGACCAGGCGGTCGAGGTGATCCGGACCCTCGCCGCCGAGAGCACGCAGATCGGCAGCGTCCTGGAAGTGATCCGCTCCATCGCCGAGCAGACCAATCTGCTGGCGCTGAACGCCGCCATCGAAGCGGCCCGCGCCGGTGAGCAGGGCCGCGGTTTCGCCGTGGTGGCCGACGAAGTACGCCTGCTGGCCCAGCGGACACAGAAGTCCACGGCGGAGATCCAGTCGATGATCGAGCGCCTGCAGAACCACTCCGAAGCGGCGGTCAAGGTGATCGGCGACAGCAGTCGCGCCTCGCAACTGACCATCGAGCAAGCCGGGCTGGCGGGAGAAAGCCTGAACGCCATCGGCCAGGCCCTGCGCAACCTCAACGGCCTCAATGCCTCGATTGCCAGTGCCACCCTGCAGCAGGCCCATGTGGTCGAGGACATCAACCAGAACGTCACCGAGGCCGCGGGACTGTCCCACAGCACAGCGCTGGCCGCCGAACAGTCGAGTGTCGACAGCAGCCAGCTCAAGGCCCTGAGCGAACAGCTCAACGGCCTGCTGAGGCAGTTCCGGATCTGATTCCTCTCGGGCAAGTCCCTGATGGCTTCCGTGCACCTGTACGGAAGCCATCAATCCACTCCCCACTCCCCACTCCCCACGCCACTTCCCACTCCCTTCCCCACGACAGTCTGGTTACAATCCGCCCCCTCTTTTTCGATTCAAAGGAATCCCCATGTCCGGGCTTGAACTGTTTGCCGCCGCGCTCGGCGTGATCGCCGTCTGGCTGACGGTCAAGCAGAACCCCTGGTGCTGGCCGATCGGCCTGGTCATGGTGTTGCTCTACAGCTGGATCTTCTTCGACGTGAAGCTGTATTCGGACATGCTGCTGCAAGTGGTCTACGCGGTGCTGCAGCTCTACGGCTGGTGGCAATGGACCCGTGGTGGCGCGGTCCGCCATGGCCGCCAGGTCAGCACTCTGGGCGTGCAGCCCCTGCTCGCGGGGCTCGCCGCCGGTGCCCTGGGCAGCCTGCTGCTGGGCGCCGCCATGGCCCACTGGACCGACGCCGCGCAACCCTGGCTGGATGCCGCGCTGACCGCCTTCAGCCTGGTGGCACAGCTCTGGATGGCGCAGAAGCGTATCCAGTGCTGGCCACTGTGGATCGCGGTCGATGTGATCTTCGTCGGCCTGTTCATCTATAAGGACCTGTACCTGACCGCCGCGCTCTATGCCCTGTTCACCCTGCTGGCCGTGCAGGGCTGGCGTGAATGGCGGACCGACCCGGCGCTGCGGGCATGAAGGTGGTGGTCCTGGCCGGCCCCGAGTCCAGCGGCAAAAGCTGGCTGTCGGGCGAGTTGCAGGCACGCTTTGGCGGCCTGCTGGTGGGCGAGTACGTGCGTCACTTCATCGACCTGCACCAGCGCGACACCTGCCTGGCCGATATCCCCGAGATCGCTCGCGGACAACTGGACTGGGAAGATGCAGCGCGTGCCCGGCAGCCAGCGCTGCTGATTCTCGACACCCACCTGCTGAGCAATATCCTCTGGAGCCGGGCCTTGTTCGGCGATTGCCCGGCGTGGCTGGAACCGGCCCTGCTGGCCCGGCAGTATGACCTTCATCTGCTGCTCAGCCCCGATGGCGTGGCCTGGACCGACGACGGCCAGCGCTGCCAACCGCGGCTGGACGAACGTCGCGACTTCTTCGCCGCCAGCCTGGCGTGGCTGACAGAACACCAGCAGGCGGTCCGGGTGATCGATGGCGATTGGCAACAGCGACGCCAGCAGGCAATGGCCGCGGTCGAACAGCTCCTGGGAAGCCACGGAAAAACCACGCCGGAAAGCTGAAAAGCCCCTGTTCAGGTAGCCGGGTGTCCGCTCATGTAACACCTCGCCGCGCCGCAAGCGACCAGAATCAACACTTGCGGGCCGGCACCGGATGAACTGTAAAGCGGCTGATACACCTCTCCCCCGGCCCCGGAATACGGGGCTGCGCCCACCTTCCTCGCTCACCCGGCCCTCGACCTGTCTCACCCTTGAAACAGGTCAAGCCATGCCTCGTTCAAGAAACTGCCCAATCCGTTGTTTTATAAATAAAAATAAAAAGCGGCACAGCTTCTGCTCTTTCCTTCACAACGCTGAACAGGGCCAGCGCACTGAAGAAGGAAAGCCACCGTGGGGACTCTTACAACAACAGGTTTTACCCGCACCTTGCTGATCGGCTGCGCTCTCGGTTCGCTGCTCAGCTTCACGGTCCAGGCCGACGGTAATGGCGTGATCGTACTCAACCGTACCGTTCAGCCTCAAAGCTATGGCCGCCCCGCTCTTCAGCCTGATCCCAACCCGACCACCGTCAACGCCAATCCTTCCGGGCGCATCAACTCACTGACCAACAACATGGAACTGAGCGACGGCGATATCGCCGGCATCAGCACCGGCTCCACGGTCACCCGGGTGATCACCATTCATACCAACAACATGCCAGGCCTGAGCAATCCCAACGGCCTGCCCGGCATGACCGCCGGACATGGTGGCGGTAGCGGCGCCAGCATCGCCAATACCGTCAACCGCGGCCTGTCAGCCGGCATGGGCGCACTCAACGCCATCGGCAAGGGGCAATGACATGAATCGTTCAGTACTTTTCCTCGCCATGTTCAGCAGCTTCGCAGCCTTCGCCGACACCAGCATGGCCACCAGCGACAACGCCGTGATCGACAACTCCGGCCAGCAGTACAAGGGCAGCATCATGGTCAACCAGGCCGCCGGCGACCAGCAGCAACAGATCAACAGCCGCGCCATCGCCATTGGCACCAACGCCAGTGCCTCGACCTCCCTGACCCAGAAGATCAACACCGGGGCCAGCACGGCGATCAACGCCAAGGCGGCCATCCAGGGCAACTCTTTCAGCAATGGCACCGGCATGGTGGGCGTCAACCAGTCCGCCGGGGCCAACAACCAGATGATCAACGCCGTGCGCCTCAGCATCAGTGCTGCGCCGCAAAGCGTCGATGACAGCGCTCTGTCGCAACAGAACGTGGCGCTGTTACCAAACTCGGGCTCACCCTCCACCCAAGGCAGTCGCCAGGTCGTTACCAGCGACCAGGCCTTCACCGGCAGCCGGGGTGTGATTCAGGTGAACCAGAGCGCAGGGGTGGGGAACCGCATGGCTAACACCCTCAGTATCCGGGTCGCTGACTGACCCGAGCAGTGCAATTAGAAAGTACCAACACTTAACCAACTAATAAGCACGGAGATACACCATGAAACCTACAATGGCTCTTAAACCACTGGTGTTTGCACTGGCCGCCGTCATGGCAATGGCTGCACAGGCAGGCGGGAACGATAACCACGGCAATGGCCATGGCAACGGTCACGGCAATGGCCATGACCCTAAAGGCCCTGACCTCAGCACCCTGCTGCAAATCACCGCCGGCGCCGGCGCCGCAGTGATCGATACCCAGTACAGCCACAACAACACCGTGAGCAACCAGGGTACCGTCAATAACGGCAGCGTGAACGGCTCGCTGAACAATGACAGCGGCAACATGGGCGCCAACGTTGCAGCCGGCGACGGCAACCAACAAGACAACGCCGCCGCACTGGCCACCGCCGACGAAAGCTTCATCTTCGGCACCGCCGTATCCGCCACCAGCGCGACTCAGACCAACCAGTACAACACTGTTCACAACTACTCCACGCAAAACAATGCGTCGATGAACGGCTCCGGCAACGACGGCTCCGGCAACATCGGGGTCAACGTCGCCGCCGGCAACTTCAACCAACAGAAAAACAACCTGGCCATTGCCGTATCCGGCGGGCGCGTAGCCACCGCCGCCGCCGCGGCCAACCAGACCTCCAACAACCTGAACGTCGACAACAACGGCTTCGTGACCTACAAAAAAGACACCCTTACCGGCACCTTTACCGCAGCTGGTGTCTTCGTTGCCTCGGGTACCGCAACCACCAAAGACGACGACCACCACGGTGGCAACGGCGGTGGCTATGGCCATGACAACAAAGGTGGCAAAGGCGACAAAGGTGACAAGTCCAAATTCGAAGCCGTGGGTGTCTTCGGTCTGGCCGGCGTCACCACCCAGCAAGTGCTGACTCCAGATGGCTGGAAAAACCCAGTGGTCAACAATGCCAGCATGAACAACTCGATGAACCACTTCTCCGGCAACGGCGGCGTGAACATCTCGGCTGGTGTGGGCAACCAACAAAGCAACTCCCTGTCCATTGCTGCCGGTTGCAAAGCCTGCATGTAATCGCGACAGAACTGAGAGCCCCGGAAACGGGGCTCTTTTTTCCGCATCAGAAGGCCTATCGACCATGCGTATTCTTACTCTTGCTCTGATGTTGTGCCTCTGCGGCCTGACCGAAGCCGCCACCATGGCGGTCCCCGGCCTTCCCGGCGCAGGCGTTTTCTACAAGCATGTGCAAAGCATTCGCGAACGGCGCTTTGCCGACCTGGTCGAGCAGAAAACCGATTTCAGCTGCGGCGCCGCCGCACTGGCAACGATCCTGCGTCAGGCCTACTGGATGGACGTCAACGAAGAACAGATCATCAAAGGCATGCTGACCACCTCCGACCAGGAACTGGTCAAGAAGCAAGGGTTCTCCATGCTGGACATGAAGCGCTACGTCGAAAGCATCGGCATGCGCGCCCGCGGCTACCGGATTCCGGCTGACAGCCTGCCGAGCGTGACCATTCCGGTGGTGGTGCTGATGGATATTCGTGGCTACAAGCATTTCGTCGTGATGCAACGCGCGGACAAGGACTGGGTGTACATCGGTGACCCGGTACTCGGCCACAAGCGCTACGCCGCGGCAGACTTCGAAAAGGGCTGGAATGGCATTGTCTTCGCCATCGTCGGCCCGGGTTATGACAAGACCAACGCCTTGTTGGACCCGCCGGCCCCGCTCACGGCGAAAAACAAGCTGGACACCTTCAACCCGGTCAAAGATGCGGAGTTGATGGACTTCGGCTTTATCCAGAGCGATTTCTTCTGAGGTGCAATAACGATAAGGAGCAGGAAGCTCCGGGAGCAACAGATGAAAACTCCACAATGGCTGGTAGTGAGTTGTCTGGCAGTCGCCTGTTTGCCCGCGCACGCGGCGTTACCCTTCAAGCCTGTCGAAATAAAAGATCAGGAACTGTCCGAACTGCGTGGCCGTTATGTCATGCCCGGACGCATCATCAGCTTCGGTATCGTGATGGAAAGCAGTTGGAAGAACGCCAGCGGCGATGTCATTGGCGCAACCACTTCACTGCAGATCCAGCAATCAACGGTCAAACCGCAGTTCTACGTGTCCACCTACAGTATTCAGGGCAATGGCAACGCGCCTACCCAGGGCTCCGGCACGGTGATCGGTGGCGCCGGCCTTAACGCATCCGCCGGTGTAACCCAGGTGGTGCGGGCCGCCGGCGACGGCAACAGTGCCTACAACAACGTGGCAATAAATGTCACGGAGGCCAACCAGGCGCCTGGGAGTAGCCAGCAGTTGGGGCAAGTGTTGACGAGCGGTGGCAGTATCACCGGGACCGGCGCCGCTGGCAGCGTCACCATCTCAGCGCTTTCCACAGGTATCAAGATGGCCATATCAGCCAACAACAACCAGGGCAACTCTTTGCAACAGATCGCCCAGGGCGGTGTGCTGCAATCCACAGCCCTGCTGGGCGGAGGCAACCTGGTCAACAGCATGACCCAGCTCAATGTGGTGCTGCAAAACAACCTGGCGACCGTAGGTGCACTCGACTGCAATCTGACTCAGCTTAAAGGACTACGCAATATGGGATTCTGAACTACGCTCACCCTCGACCATTGGAAGTTAGTAAGGGACGGCTTATTTCATGCGATCGTTTTCTCTGCGCGCAGCAATATGTGTGGGCACATTATTTCCGGCAGCGATGTTGCAAGCAGCGCCCGATGCCGAAGTAGAGGCCTTAAAACAAGAACTTCTGGAGCTGAAACAACGTTACGTTCAACAGCAACAGGCTCTCTCGGTGCTGGAGCAGCGGGTTCGACAGGTTGAAGACCAACCTCCGGCGCCGCAACCCAAGCGTCTGGTCAAGTCCCCGGCGGACTTGAGAAAGGGTCAGGCGGTGGCGGGGGCCAGCGCAAATGCTACGGGAGCAGCAACAGGGGCGTCTTATGGCCAGTCGCTCAAGGATGATTCGGCGCCGGCCCAGAGTGTTTCCGACCTCTATAACGAAGCCAGCGGCTTCTTCGGTAATGGCAAGTTCAGCGTTGAAACCGGTATCACCTATTCACGTTATGACACTCGGCAACTGTTCCTCAACGGCTTCCTGGCCCTCGACTCGATCCTGCTTGGCACCATCAATCTGGATCGGATCAAGGCCGATACCTGGACCATGGATCTGACAGCACGCTACAACCTCGATAACCGTTGGCAGTTTGATATAAACGCCCCATTTGTCTATCGCGAGTCCACTTACCAATCAGGTGGGGGTAATGGCGGCGCGGCGGCCACGACCGTCGAGAAAACAGTAACCCGGGATCCGACGCTGGGCGACGTCAACTTTGGCGTGGCCTACAAGTTCCTCGATGAGTCGGAGAACTGGCCGGACGCTGTCTTTAGCTTGCGGGTCAAGGCTCCGACAGGCAAGGAACCCTATGGCATCAAGTTTCTCACTTCCTCGCAAAGTAACGGCAACCTGACATATCCCGAAAGTCTGCCGACCGGTAACGGCGTCTGGTCGATCACTCCGGGCATATCCCTGGTCAAGACCTTCGATCCGGCCGTGTTGTTCACCACTCTCGCCTATACCCATAACTTCGAAGAGTCGTTCAGCGATATCAGCCCGCAGCAAGGTTCGACGATTCCCGGCAAAGTGTCCTTGGGTGACAGCTACCAGATCGGTGCAGGCATAGCCTTCGCCTTGAACGAAAAAATGAGTATGTCCTTCTCTGTCTCCGACCTGATACAGCGCGAGAGCAAGCTCAAGCAAAGCGGCCAGGGCTGGCAGACCGTTGTCGGCAGCGACGCCAACGCCGGCTACTTCAACGTCGGCATGACCATCGCCGCCACACCGAACCTGACCATCGTGCCGCAACTGTCCCTGGGGATGACGCCCGATGCCCCGGACTTCTCCTTCAGCCTGAAATTCCCCTACTACTTCTAACCTCTCGTCCCATGGAAAAGGCCCCTGTGGGAGGGGGCTTGCCCCCGAAGTTTCTGGAGTTCTACCGGATCTGGTGCTTGTGCAGCAACCGGTAGAAAGTCGGCCGGGAAACCCCCAGCACCCGTGCGGCAACGCTCATATTGTCGCTGTGGCGATTGAGCACATCGCACAAGGCCTGGCGTTCGGCCTGGTAGACATAATCCTCGAGGGTCCCCATCGGCGCGGTCGCGGAAGGCTCGCTGACCAGCCCGAGGTCACGGGCCTCGATCTGCCGTCCCTCGGCCAGCACCAGCCCACGGCGAACCCGGTTGGCCAGTTCACGGACATTGCCCGGCCAGCCGTGACTGCCCATGGCAACCAGGGCTTCCTCGCTGAAACTGCGCGGGCGCCGTCCGGTTTCCTGGCTGTAGAAATGGGAAAAATGGTTGGCCAGCATTCCCACGTCGCCGTGCCGGTCACGCAACGGTGCCGTGACCACCTGTAGCACGTTCAGTCGATAATAGAGGTCTTCGCGAAAACGCCCGGTGCAGATCGCTGCCTCGAGGTCGACGTGGGTGGCCGCCAAGACCCGCACATCCACCGGGATCACCTGGCTGCCACCGACCCGCTCGATATGTTTCTCCTGGAGGAAACGCAGCAGATTGGCCTGCAACTCCAGCGGCAGGTCGCCGATCTCATCAAGAAACAGGGTACCGCCATGGGCCTGCTCGATCCGCCCGACCTTGCGCTGGTGGGCACCGGTAAACGCGCCCTTCTCATGCCCGAACAGCTCGGACTGGATCAGATGCTCGGGAATCGCCCCGCAATTGATCGCCACGAAGGGCTTGGCATGGCGCTGGGACTGGCGGTGCAAGGTGCGGGCGACCAGTTCCTTGCCGGTGCCGCTTTCGCCGCGGATCAATACTGGCGACTCGGTCGGCGCCAGTTTGCCGAGCAACTTTCGCAGTTCGCGGATCGAACGGCTGTCACCCAGCAATTCGTGTTCCGGCTGGTCGACATGAATGGAGCCTTGTCCACGCAGGCGCGCCATGCCGAAGGCGCGACCCAATGTCACCTGTACGCGGGAAACATCGAAGGGCAAAGTATGAAAGTCGAAGAACCACTCGCAGACAAAGTCACCGACATTCTGCAAACGCAGCACTTCCTGGCTGAGTACCGCGATCCATTCGGTGCCGCTGCGACTGATCAGCTCCTTGACCGCCTCGGGGCGTTCCAGGTGAAACGGTTGCAGGCGCAACAGGCCGACATCGCAGGAACGATCGGCGGCAGCCTCGAGATTGCAGCTGTCGACGTCCCAACCGACGCTGCGCAGGCCGGGAAGCAACTGGTGACAGTCGTCACAGGGATCGACGACAAGGAGACGTCTGAGCGGTGCGGCTTCTTGCATGACTGTTCCCTGGCGCCGGAATTATAAAATTTTATTAGAAACAGTAATTTGGCAAACCTGGCTGTAACACTAGCAAGAACTTGACGCAGACTTGTACCGTTTGTTTATAAGGTCGATAACCAACTGCCCATGGCGTACATAACCGGGACAGCGGTTTTGTATCCCCGGCCGCGCAATAGAGCGTTATCGAATTATATGAACAAAAATGAAAAAAACTTTATTTCTTGTGTGACCTGATGCCCCTCAACGGACATCAGTACAAGTAACCAGCCGCGACGGTGCGCCCAACCGACGGCTTACAACATCATTATCGGGCAACCTTGAGAGAAGACCCCATGAACGCCCCGCTCCGTTTCAACGAAGCACTCCTGATGGCCGGCAACGCATTCAAACCTTTCCAGTGCGTGGCCTGGACGGCACAAGACAAAGGCGACCTGAGCCTGACGGTGATCGATCGCACCAACAACAGCATCGGTCGCCAGCAGATCTCCTGCAGCGACTATTCGGACCCGGCGCAGCTGAAATCCCTGCTGGAGCAGGCCCGTGCCGAACTGAGCGAAAAAGGCTACGACCTGCAGCCGTGGACCATGTCCGCCTGAGCAACCCGTCGTTCAGGGTGATCGTTCCCGCACTCGCGCCGGGAACGATCAGCACCTGATCCGGATTATTTGCTGGCGCTCAGATCGGTATTGCCGTCCCAGCCACCACCCAGCGCGGCAATCAGCTGCACGCTGGCGATCAGGCGGCTTTGCAACAGGCTCAGTACGCTGCGCTCGTTGCTCAGGGCGGTGGTCTGCACCGTGACCACATCCAGGTAGGCAATCAGCCCGGCCTTGTACTGGTTGTCGGTCAGGCGCAACGATTCGCGGGCCGCATCCAGAGCCTGCTGGCGGACCGCCGCCTCGTCCTCCATGACCTTGAGCTGTACCAGGTAGTTTTCCACCTCGCGGAAACCATCGAGCACGGTCTGGCGATACTTGGCGACGGTCTGGTCATACACCGCCTCGGTGCGTTCGACTTCCGCCGAGCGCTGCCCGCCATCGAACAGGGTCATCGCCAGTTTCGGCCCCACCGACCAGAAACGGTTCGGCAGGCTGATCCAGTCGGCATAGGTACTGCTGCTGTAGCCACCGGACAGGCTCAGGCTCAGGTCCGGGTAGTACGCTGCCTTTGCCACGCCGATCTTGGCGTTGGCGGCAATCACCGAGCGTTCCGCCGAGGCGATATCGGGGCGTCGCTCCAGCAGTTGCGAAGGCAGGCTCAACGGAATCTGTGGCAACCCCGGTATGTCGTTGGTGGCCGCCAGCTTGAACTCGGCCGGCGGCTGGCCCGTCAGGACGGCAATCGCATTTTCGAACTGGGCGCGCTGCCAGATCAGATCGATCAGGTCGCCCTGGGTACTTTTCAGCTGGGTCTGCGCCTGGGCGATCGCCGCCTTGCCGGAAACCCCGAAACGGTACTGGCTCTCCGTGTTTTTCAGCGAGCGCTCGTAGGCCTGGACCGTGGCTTCGAGCAAGCGTTTCTGCTCATCGATTACCCGCAATTGCAGGTAGTTCTGCACCAGCTCCGACTGCTGGCTCAAGCGCATGGCCGCGAGGTCGGCGAAACTCGCCTGGGCGCTGGCCTGGTCAGCTTCCAGGCCGCGGCGCAGCTTGCCCCAGACATCCGCCTCCCAACTGACTCCGAGCTGGGCGTTGTAGGTATCGCGAATCCCGCTCGCCGAACTGCTCAGGCTCGAGTTGCTGCTGCCGGTGCCCTGGCTGGAGCGGGTCTTGCCGGCGCTCAGGTCGACACTCGGAAAGAACGCCCCGCGCGAACTGCGCACCAGGGCCTGGGCCTGACGAAATTGCGCCTCGGACTGGGCCACGGTCTGGTTGCTGCTGTTGAGCTTCTCCACCAGTTCGTTGAGGGTGCGGTCGCCATACAACTCCCACCAGGCACCACGGGCCAGCGAATCGCTGGGCTGGGCCTGGCGCCAGCCGGCGGCTTCCTTGTACTGCGCCGGGGTCTCGGCGTCCGGGCGTTTGTAGTCCGGGCCGACGGCGCAGGCGCTGAGCAGCAGCCCGCACAAGGCCAGGCTCAGCAGGCGCGAGCCGCGCGCCGTCTCCAGACGTTGGGCAGCCAGTACGGGCGCATTGCAGTGTGAACGGTCTGTCATAGCGGAGTTTCCAGAGCACCATCGGTACGTACGCCGCGCCAGGCGTTGAAGCGATGGCGCAGGCGGTCGAGATAAAGGTAAACCACCGGAGTGGTGTAGAGCGTCAGGATCTGGCTGAAGATCAACCCGCCGATGATGGTCAGGCCCAGCGGCTGGCGCATTTCCGCGCCTTCGGCGCTGCTGAGCAGCAACGGCAGCGCACCGAGGATCGCCGCCAGGGTGGTCATCAGGATCGGCCGCAGGCGCAACAGGCAGGCAGCGCGGATCGAAGCCAGCGGTTCCAGGCCGGAATGGCGCTCCAGTTGCAGGGCCAGGTCGATCATCAGGATCGCGTTTTTCTTCACCACCCCGATCAGCAGGAACAGCCCGAGCAGGGAAATCAGGCTGAACTCGCCCCCCAGCAGGTAGATGCTGAGCAAGGCGCCGACACCTGCCGAAGGCAAGGTCGAGAGAATGGTCAGGGGATGGATGTAGCTCTCGTAGAGAATCCCCAGCACCAGGTAGACCGCCACCAGCGCCCCGAGAATCATGAACGGCTGGCTTTTCTGGGTCGCGGCGAAGGCGTCGCTGGTCCCGGCCATCTTGGCGATCACCGATTCCGGCAGGCCGACCTTGGCGACCGCCCGCTCGATCGCGGCGGTGCCCTGCTCCACTGTCACCCCGGGCGCCATGTCGAACGACAGGCTTTCCGAGGCGAACTGGCCTTCATGGTCGACCCGGTCGTCCTGCAGGCTGTTCTCGTAATGGGCGATGGCCGAGAGCGGTATGCGCTGCCCGTCGCTGCCGATCACCTTGACCTGGTTCAGGGTTTCCGGGTCCTGGGCATATTTCGGGTTGACCTCCATCACCACCTGGTACTGGTTCAGGCTGTCATAGATGGTGGAGATCTGCCGCTGGCTATAGGCGTTGTTCAGCACCGCCGTGACCATGTCCATATCCACCCCCAGGCGCTTGGCGGTGTCGCGGTCGACCACCAGGGTGGTCTGCTGGGCGCCACGGCCCTCCCGGGCATCGATGGCGGTGAGTTCCGGCAGGGCCTTGAACGCGGCGACCACCTTCGGATACCACTCGCGCAAGGCCGCCAGGTCGTCGCTCTGCAGGATGTAGGAATACTGCGAGGTGGTCTGTTCACGACCACCGCCGAACTGCAGGTCCTGGTCGGCCATCAGCATCAGCCGCGCACCGGGGACCTTGGGCATTTCGGTGCGCAGGCGCTCGATGACCTTCTGCGCCGAGACATCGCGTTCCTTGATCGGCTTGAGCCGCACCAGCATGAAGGCGTTGTTGGTGCCGTTGTTGCCGCCGATGAAGCCGGCAACGCTCTCCACCGCCGGATCGGCCAGGACCGCCTTGCGGAAGATTTCCATCTTCGGCTGCATGATGCCGAACGACAGCCCGTCGTCGCCACGCACGAAACCGATCAGTTGTCCGGTGTCCTGCTGCGGCATGAAGGTTTTCGGCACCACCACGTACAGGGCGACATTGACCCCGATGGTGACGAACAGGCTGAGCAGGGTCAGGCGCCGGTGACGCAGCACCCAGTCGAGGCTGACGGCATAGCCGGCGACCATCCGTTCGTTGACCTTCTCGCTCCAGCGCTGCAGGCGGGTCTGCCGGCCCTGGGCATGGGGCTTGAGCCAGCGGGCACAGAGCATCGGGGTCAGGGTCAGGGAAACCACCAGCGACACCACGATGGACGCCGCCAGGGTGATGGAAAACTCGCGGAACAGGCTCTCGATGATCCCGCCCATGAACAGGATCGACAGGAACACCGCCACCAGCGACACGTTCATCGACAGCAGGGTGAAACCGACTTCCCTGGCCCCCAGGTACGCCGCCTTCATCGGCGCGACACCCTCGTCGATATGCCGGGAGATGTTCTCCAGCACCACGATCGCATCGTCCACCACCAACCCGGTGGCGAGGATCAGCGCCATCAGCGACAGATTGTTCAGGGAGAACCCGTAGAGGTACATGACGGCGAACGTGCCCACCAGCGACACCGGCACCGCCAGGGTCGGGATCAGCGAGGCGCGGAAGTTGCCGAGGAACAGATAGACCACCAGTACCACCAGGGCCACGGCGATCAGCAGGGTCATCTCGGCTTCATGCAGGGTCGCCTTGATCACCGGCGAGCGGTCCATGGCCAGGTTCAGCTTGACGCTGGCCGGCAACACCGCCTGCAGGGCCGGCAACTGGGCCTTGATCTCGTTGACCGTCTGGATGATGTTGGCCCCCGCCTGGCGGTTGATCACCAGCAGCACGGCCGCGTCATTGTTGAAGAAACCGCTGTTGTAGCGGTCCTCGACACTGTCGTTGATCTTCGCCACGTCGCCCAGGCGCAGTGCCGCGCCGTTCTGGTAGTGGATGATCAGCGGTTCGTAGTCCTTGGCCTTCTCCAACTGGTCGTTGGCCTGCACCTGCCAGTTGCGCTGGTCGTCCTCCAGCGAGCCCTTGGGCCGGCGCACGTTGGCGTTGGCGATGGTGGTGCGCACATCGTCCAGGGCCACGCCGTACTGGTTCAGGGCCTGGGGTTCGAGCTCGATGCGCACCGCCGGCAGCGAGCTGCCGCCGATCTGCACTTCGCCCACACCCGGCACCTGGGACAGGCTCTGGGACAGGATGGTCGAGGCCAGGTCGTAGAGCTGGCCCTTCTGCAACACATCGGAGGTCAGCGACAGCACCATGATCGGCGCCTGGGACGGGTTGACCTTCTTGTAGGTCGGCATGCTGCGCATGCCGCTGGGCAACAGGTTGCGCGAGGCGTTGATGGCCGCCTGCACCTCCCGTGCCGCGCCGTTGATATCGCGATCGAGATCGAACTGCAGGATCACCCGGGTCGAACCCTGGCTGGACCGGCTGCTCATGGTGTTGACCCCGGGGATCACCCCGAACGAGCGCTCCAGCGGCGTGGCGACGGTCGAAGCCATGACTTCCGGGCTCGCCCCGGGCAGGCTGGCCTGGACCACGATCACCGGGAAGTCCATCTGCGGCAGCGGCGACACCGGCAACAGACCGAAGCTCACGCCACCGAGCAGGACAATGGCCAGGCTCAGCAGCATGGTCGCTACCGGCCGGCGGATAAAAGGGCCGGAGAGGTTCATGTGTCCGCCTGCTCCAGGCGGCTGGGGTGCCGGCCCCAACGCCGTCCGAGACGGTCGAAGAACAGGTAGATCACTGGCGTGGTGAACAAGGTCAGTACCTGGCTGACCAGCAGGCCGCCGACCATCACCAGGCCCAGGGGCTGGCGCAGCTCGGCGCCGGAACCGGTCGCCAGCATCAGCGGCACGGCGCCGAACAGGGCCGCCAGGGTGGTCATCAGGATCGGCCGGAAGCGCAGCTGCGCCGCCTGGTAGATCGCCTGCTCGGGCGGCATGCCCTGGTTGCGTTCGGCGTCGAGGGCGAAGTCGATCATCATGATCGCGTTCTTCTTGACGATGCCGATCAGCAGGATGATCCCGATGATCGCGATCATGCCCAGGTCATTGCCCGTGAGGATCAGCGCCAGCAAGGCACCGACCGCGGCCGATGGCAAGGTCGAGAGAATGGTGACCGGATGGATATAGCTCTCGTAGAGCACCCCGAGCACGATGTACATGGTCACCACCGCCGCCAGGATCAGCAGCAAGGTACTCGACAGCGACGCCTGGAAAGCCTCGGCGGCGCCCTGGAACTGGGTCTGCACGCCCACCGGCATGCCGATTTCCTGCTTCACCTGGTCGATGATCTCGACCCCCTTGCCCAGGGCGATGCCCGGCGCCAGGTTGAACGACATCATCACCGCCGGGAACTGGCCGATATGGGTGATTGCCAGCTGTGCCTGGCGTTCCTCGACACGGGCCAGGCTCGACAGGCGTACCTGGCCGCCACTGGTGGTCTTCACGTGGATCTGGTCCAGGGCCGCCGGGCCGATCTTTTCCCCGGCCTGGGCCTGCAGCACGACGCGGTACTGGCTGGCCTGGGTGTAGATGGTGGAAATCTGCCGCTGGCCGAACCCGTCATACAGTGCATCGGTGATATCGGCGACCGATACCCCGAGTCGCGAAGCGGCGTCCCGGTCGATCACCAGGTACACCTGCAGCCCCTTGTCCTGCAGGTCGCTGGCGACATCGGTGAGCTCGGGACGCTGGGCCAGGGCCTCGACCAGCTTGCCGCTCCATTCGGCCAGCAACTCGGCATCCGGGGACGACATGCTGAACTGGTACTGGGTACGACTGACCCGGTCCTCGATGGTCAGGTCCTGCACCGGCTGCATGTACAGGCGGATGCCCGCCAGCTTGTCCAGGTCGGGCTGCAGGCGGGCGATCACCTGCGTGGCACTCAGGTCGCGCTCGCGATGGGGCTTGAGGTTGATCAGCAGGCGTCCGCTGTTCAGCGTGGCGTTGTCGCCGTCGACACCGATATAGGACGACAGGCTTTCCACCGCCGGATCGGCGAGGATCACCTTGGCCAGTTCCTGCTGGCGCTGGCTCATGGCCGCGAACGATACCGACTGCGGCGCCTCGGAAATGCCCTGGATCACCCCGGTATCCTGCACCGGGAAAAAGCCCTTGGGCACCGCCAGGTAGAGGAACACGGTCAGCGCCAGGGTGCCGACGGCCACCAGCAGGGTCAGCGGCTGGTGCTTGAGTACCCATTGCAACTTGCGCCCGTAGGACTCGATCAGCCAGTCGATCCAGGCGCCGCTGGCACGGTAGAACCGCCCCTGCTCCGCTTCCTTGGGTTCGCGCTTGAGCAAGCGCGCGCACATCATCGGGGTCAGGGTCAGGGACACCACCAGGGAAATCAGGATCGCCACCGCCAGGGTGATGGCGAATTCGCGGAACAGCCGCCCCACCACATCGGCCATGAACAGCAGCGGGATCAGCACCGCGATCAGCGACAGCGTCAGCGACACCAGGGTGAAGCCGATCTGTCTGGCGCCCTTGAGCGCCGCCTGCATCGGACTGTCGCCTTCCTCGATGAAGCGCGAGATGTTTTCCAGCATGACGATGGCATCGTCGACCACGAAACCGGTGGCGATGGTCAGGGCCATCAGGGTCAGGTTATTGACCGAAAAGCCCGCCAGGTACATCACGCCGAAGGTCCCGATCAGCGACAACGGCACGGCCACCGAAGGAATGATGGTGGCGCTGGCCCGGCGCAGGAACAGGAACGTCACCATTACCACCAGGGCGATGGCGATCAGCAGTTCGTGCTGCACATCGGTGACCGAGGCCCGGATGGTCTGGGTACGGTCGGTGAGCACGGTGACATCGATACCGGCCGGCAGGTTGTCGGTGATGCTCGGCAGCAGCGCCTTGATGCGGTCGACCACCTCGATCACGTTGGCCCCCGGCTGGCGCTGGATATTCAGCAGCACCGCCTGGTTTTCATTGGCCCAGGCCGCCAGGCGTTCGTTTTCCGCACCGTCGACGATCTGCGCCACATCCTTCAGGCGCAGTGGCGCGCCATTCTTGTAGGCGAGGATCAGCTCGGCGTATTCCTTGGGCGAACGCAACTGGTCGTTGGCATCGAGCATCGACACCCGGGTCGGGCCGTCGAAGTTGCCCTTGGGCTGGTTGACGTTGGAGGCGCCGATCAGGGTACGCACATCGGACAGGTTCAGGCTGTTGGCCGCCAGGGCCTCGGGGTTGACCTTGATCCGCACCGCCTGGCGCTGGCCGCCGGCGATGCTGACCATGCCGACACCGCTGATCTGGGCGATCTTCTGCGCCATGCGGGTGTCGACCAGGTCATTGAGCTTGGGCAGCAACATGGTCTTGGAGGTGATCGCCAGGGTCAGCACCGGGGTGTCCGCCGGGTTGACCTTGTTGTACACCGGCGGTGCCGGCAAGTCCTTGGGCAGCAGGTTGGTCGCGGCATTGATCGCCGCCTGGACCTGCTGCTCGGCGACATCCATGTTGATGTCGAGATTGAAGCGCAGGGTCAGCACGGACGCGCCGCCGGAGCTGGTGGACGCCATCTGCGTCAGCCCCGGCATCTGCCCGAACTGGCGCTCCAGCGGCGCGGTCACCGCACTGGTCATCACATCCGGGCTGGCGCCCGGGTACAGGGTCATGACGCGAATCGTCGGGTAGTCGACCTGCGGCAGCGCCGAGACCGGCAACAGGCGGTAGGCGATCACCCCGGCCAGGACGATCGCCAGCATGCTCAGGGTGGTCGCTACCGGGCGGAGGATAAACAGCCGCGAGAGATTCATGCGCCGACCTTTTTCGCCTTGCCGGCGCCAGCCGAAGCGTCATCGCCCTTGGATTTCGAGCCGTGCAGGTGTTCGGCAGGCGTGCCCGGCACCTCCTGGCTGTCGTTGACCACCTCCACTTCGCCGCCGTCCTTGAGGCGATCGGTGCCTTCGAGGACCACGCGGTCGCCGGCAGCCAGGCCTTCGGTGACCACCGTGACGTTGCCGTCGCTGGCGCCGACTTTCAGCGGCCGGATCTTGACCTTCTTGTCACCGTCCATGGCGTAGACGAAGGTACCGTCGTTGCCGAACTGGATTGCCGCGCTCGGCGCCAGCACCACGTTCTTCAGGGTGTCGGCGAGCAGGCGCACATTGACGAACTGGTTGGGGAACAGCGTCTGCTCCTTGTTCTCGTAGAGCGCCTTGAACTTCAGGGTGCCGGTGGTGATGTCGATCTGGTTGTCCAGGCTCTGCAACACGCCGGTGGCCTGCAGCTTCACGTCGCCGCGATCCCAGGCTTCGGCGGGCAGGTGCGCGCCGCTGCGAAAACGCGGCAAGACGACTGCCAGGTTGTTTTCCGGCAGGGTGAACGCCACGCTGATCGGCTGGGTCTGGGTGATCACCGCCAGCGCCTGGCTGTCATTGGCCGCCAGCAGGTTGCCGACATCCAGTTGGCGCAGGCCCAGGCGCCCGGCGATCGGGGCGCGGATCTTGGTGAACTCCAGGTTCAGCTTGGCCGCGTCGACCGCCCCCTGGTTGTTCTTGACCGTGCCCTGGTACTGCAGCACCGTCGCCTCGGCGGTGTCCAGGGTCTGCTTGGCGATGCTGTCCTCGGCATACAGGCCGCGATAGCGTTGCAGGTCGACCTGGGCATTCTTCAGTTGCGCCTGGCTCTGCAACAAGGTGCCCTGGGCCTGCAGCAAGGCGCTTTCGTAGTTGCGCGGGTCGATCTCGGCCAATACATCGCCGGCCTTGACCATCTGCCCTTCCTGGAAGTTGATCTTGACCAGTTGCCCTGCCACCTGCGTGCGCACATTGACCGTATTGAGCGCGGTCACCGTGCCCAGCGCCTTGTAGTAGAGCGGGAAGTCGCCGACGGTGGCCGGGGCCACGCGCACGGGTACCGGCCCGGCCGCGGCGCCGAAACCGGGGCGCATCATGCCGCTCTTGCCGGTACGCCCGGCGGGCTTGTGTTCGGTCTTGTGGTCACCGGTCGGCCAGAAATGCCAGCACAGCGCTGCGATGATCAGCAGGGTCAGCAGGCCGAACAGCCAGCGACGGGATTTGCGAGGAGCAGAGGATTGCATGGAATGATCAACCATTATGTGCGAGAGCTTCTTCCCTAGGAGGCTGAAAGATAAGCACTCAAGTGTTTCAAGCAAAGCGCCTTTACCGGCAATTTACCTTCGCATGACGTTCTTCAGCCTTCGACTAAGGCACTGAAGCACAAATAAAAACGGCCTGGACAGAGGCAGGCCGTCAATAATTGTAAAGGCGCTTACCGCAATGCCGCGAGAGCCGCGGCGTAGTCGGGTTCCTGGCCGATATCGGCGACCAGTTCGCTGTGCAGCACCTGGTCCTGTTCGTCGAGGACCAGCACTGCCCTGGCGGTCAGGCCGGCGAGCGGACCATCGGCGATGGCCACGCCGTAATTTTCCCTGAATTCACCGCCACGCAGGGTCGACAGGTTGAGCACCTGGTCCAGGCCTTCCGCGCCGCAGAAACGCGTCTGGGCAAACGGCAGATCGGCGGAGATGCACAGCACCACGGTATTGGCCAGTTCATTGGCCCGGGCATTGAAGGCCCGCACCGATCTGGCACAGGTGGGGGTATCGACGCTCGGGAAGATATTCAGCACTTTGCGCTTGCCGGCGAAGTTGCCCAGGGTGACATCCGCCAGGTCCTTGTCCACCAGGGAAAATGCCGGCGCCCGGGTCCCGGGAAGTGGCAGTTCACCGTCGACCCGGACCACCACGCCCCTGCGCGTCACTTGTGCCATGAACTGAATCCCCCTGAACGGTGTATGAAATAAAGTCGAAGTTAACCACGATACGGTGCGGCGACCTATGTGCAAACACAATTTGTCACACCAGCAGCCGGGCGGACTTGCCCGAAAAGCCCGAGACAGAGCGCCGCACAACGAAAAACGGCCTGGACAAAGCCAGGCCGTCGGGCATCACCGCCGCCGTTACTTCAGAACAGCCAGGGCTGCTTCGTAGTTGGGCTCTTCGGCGATTTCCTTGACCAGTTCGCTGTGCAGGACGTTGTCGTTTTCATCCAGGACCACGACAGCACGAGCGGTCAGGCCGGCCAGCGGACCTTCAGCGATAGCCACGCCGTAGTTCTCGATGAACTCGCGACCACGCAGGGTCGACAGGTTCTGTACGTTTTCCAGGCCTTCGGCGCCGCAGAAACGTGCCTGGGCGAACGGCAGGTCAGCCGAGATGCACAGCACCACGGTGTTGGCCAGGTCGTTGGCCTGGGCGTTGAACTTGCGCACGGAAGTGGCGCAGGTCGGGGTATCGACGCTCGGGAAAATGTTCAGCACTTTGCGCTTGCCGGCAAAGCTGCTCAGGGTGACGTCGGCCAGGCCGCCGCTGACCAGGGAAAAGGCTGGCGCCTTGGAGCCGACTTGTGGCAGTTGACCGTTGACTTGAACCGGATTGCCTTTGAGGGTGACTTGAGCCATGAACGAAATCCTTCCAGACGTTTTTTTGAAGAGGCCGAAGTTAAACACGAAAGTGCCGGGCGACCTATGGGGACGCACAAATTGTCATACGATGCCTTGTTCGGCAAACCTGAAAAACAGCTTTTCAGTGTAGGAACGGGCGCGAAACACCGCCACCCTTCTCTGCGCCGGCAAAACTCGATACAGATCGACCTCTGCTCTGAAAAAACCTATCAGAATCCAGCTCATTCAATGCCAATCGGCGAAATATCTGATCCGTATGAATGAGCTTTTTCTGAGTCTGTTTTGTCCCGTCCTCCATTCCTACAGTTCACGGCATGCCAGGCCAGGGTGGCCTGGCGCGATTTTGCAACCGTGGAAGACTTGACCATGAGCACAGCACCAAACGGACAGGCCTACAACTACAAGGTGGTCCGGCAATTCGTCGTGGCAACGGTATTCTGGGGCGTGATCGGCATGGCAATGGGCGTGCTGATCGCCTCGCAACTGGTCTGGCCGGAAATGAACCTGGACCTGCCCTGGACCACCTTCGGCCGCCTGCGACCGTTGCACACCAGCCTGGTGATCTTCGGTTTCGCCGGCAGCGCCCAGTTCGCCGCCAGCTACTACACCGTGCAACGTACCTGTCAGGTGCGGCTGTACAGCGACGCCCTGGCGGCGTTCACGTTCTGGGGCTGGCAATCGGTGATCGTGGTGATGTTCATCAGCCTGCCGCTGGGCTATACCACTACCAAGGAATATGCCGAAATCGAATTCAGCGGCGCGGTGTGGATGACCGTGGTCTGGATCGCCTACGCCATCGTGTTCTTCACCACCGTGGTACGACGCAAGACCCGGCATATCTATGTCGGCAACTGGTTCTTCGGAGCCTTTATCCTGGTGATCGCCATGCTGCACGTGGTCAATCACCTGTCGATCCCGGTGAGCTGGCTCAAGTCCTATCCGGTCTACTCCGGCGCGACGGATGCCATGGTGCAGTGGTGGTACGGGCACAACGCGGTGGGTTTCTTCCTGACCACCGGTTTCCTCGGGATGATGTACTACTTCGTGCCCAAGCAGGTCGGGCGTCCGGTGTATTCCTATCGGCTGTCCATCGTCCACTTCTGGGCGCTGATCACCCTGTATATCTGGGCCGGCCCCCACCACCTGCACTACACCGCCCTGCCGGACTGGGCGCAGTCGCTGGGCATGGCCATGTCGCTGATCCTGCTGGCGCCGAGCTGGGGCGGCATGATCAACGGCATGATGACCCTCTCGGGCGCCTGGCATAAGCTGCGCACCGATCCGATCCTGCGTTTCCTGGTGCTGTCCCTGGCGTTCTACGGCATGTCGACCTTCGAAGGACCGATGATGGCGATCAAGACCGTCAACGCCCTGTCCCACTACACCGACTGGACCATCGGCCATGTGCACGCCGGCGCCCTCGGCTGGGTGGCGATGATTACCTTCGGCTCGCTGTATCACATGATCCCCAAGGTCTTCGGGCGCGAGCAGATGTACAGCGTCGGCCTGATGAACCTGCATTTCTGGCTGGCGACCATCGGCACCGTCCTCTATATCGCCTCGATGTGGGTCAACGGCATCACCCAGGGACTGATGTGGCGCGCGGTCAACGAGGACGGCACCCTCACCTACTCCTTCGTCGAGGCGCTGCAGGCCAGCCATCCCGGCTTTATCGTGCGATTTGCCGGAGGGGTATTCTTTCTCAGCGGCATGCTGCTGATGGCCTACAACACCTGGCGCACCGTGCGGGTGGCGGATGCCGCCGTGGCCCGGCAAGCAGCGCAGATCGCCTGAACGCACCGGCCATGGAACGCAGGGTGGCCTGTAGCCGGCCACCCGCCTGCTCACACGCGTTCGCGGGGGATCAGGCTCTGCAATTGCACGGCGAGGAAATCGGCATCGAATGCGAAGATGTCCGGGTCTTTCAGGCCATTGGTCTTGCGCCACTGCCAGTCCCCGGTACCCGGCACGCCCACCAGTGAAACGCTGCCATGGCGTGCCGCTGTCAAGCCCACCACCGCCAGGGAAATCGCACCACCGGCGCCCATCACTTCCGGGACGAACTCCACCGGTTTGCCGGCGATATGAATGCTCAGTTTCTGCGTCTTGAAGGTCGAGGTTTCCACCGCGACGCCAGGGCCGAAGGCCACGTAATCCTCGCGCCGCACTTCCAGCAGGCCCGGTGCCTTGACCGGCTCCAGCCAGCGCTCGATATGATCGAACAGCTCGACGATCCGCGCCGTCCAGTGGGCCGACTGGCTGTCGAACAGTTGCTGCTTGTGCGCTTCGCTCTCGGCGTAGTGCCGAAGCATTTCCCTCAGTTGCCGTACATCGTCCATTGAACTGCTCCTCGGGTGAACCTGAATCGAAGCCACGATCATGGCAGATCGCATCCAGGGGCGTACGACTAACTCATGGAGAGCTTTTGCAAGAGAGTCGCCTGCGGTACTCGCCGGGTGTCACCCCCAGCACCTTGCGAAAGGCGCTACCCAGGTGCGACTGATGGGCGAAGCCGCAGTCCAGGGCGATCTCCGCCAGTGCCAGGTCGGAGTTCTCGATCAGTCGTCGCGCGGCCTGAACCCGGACCTCGAGCAGGTAGGCATGGGGAGTCATGCCGATGGCACGGGTGAAATCCCGCAGGAAACGCAGTTCCGACTGCCCTTGTTCGGCCGCCAGCCGCGTCAGGCTCAAGGGCTGCGCAAAGGCTTCGGCAAAGCGTTGCAGGATCGGCCCGAAATCACCTGATCGACGGACCGAAACCGGAGCCGTGTCACACAGCCCGACAAAGTCCAGTGCAGCGGCTTCCAGGGCCAGTGGATCGGTGTGCGGATCCAGCAGCAACCGGCGCAGTTGCCGTCCGCAGGACAGGCCCCGGGCATGACCGGGAATCTCCAGGCGGCGCTGCGTCGGGGCCTGTTCATCCTCGAGCCGCCAACGCGCCAGTAGGTATTCGCCGCCCCTGGCCGACTCGGAAAACACCTCGACGCCGGGCGGCGTCAGTGCCAGGGTGCCAGGCCAGGTGTCGAAATCCATACGCCGGTCGGAATCGATCGCGTGCACGCCCTGCTGGTGTTCCAGGGCAATGCCCAGGGTCTGCCATTGCACCGGGTCGCGGCCGCTGTAGGCCGAGCGCGGCAGCAATTGCAGGCACAGCCGCCCGTCCAGCAGATGCCGGGGAGGAACTGGAAGCACTGCAGGCCGTTGCCCCGGCATATGAAATTTCCTGATAGATGGGAGCTGATGCCGCCGCGCAGACTGCGCAAGGCACCCTTTATCGACACCTTTTATCGACAGGAGCACCACATGCGTACCATCGGCCTTATCGGCGGCATGAGCTGGGAATCCAGCGCCGAGTACTACCGGATCATCAACCAGCAGGTCCGCGCGCGGCTCGGCCCGTTGCGCTCGGCGTCGCTGCTAATGTACAGCGTCGACTTCGGACCTGTCGAACAGGCCCAGCACGCCGGGCGCTGGGACGATGCCGGGCTGATCCTGCAGGACGCCGCGCGGCGCCTGCAGGCCGGTGGCGCCGAGTGCGTGGTGCTCTGCACCAACACCATGCATCGGGTCGCGGAGCAGATCCAGGCCGCGGTAGACATCCCCTTCCTGCATATCGCCGAGCCGGCCGGACACGCCGCCCTCGCGGCCGGGGCACGGACCGTGGGGCTGCTCGGCACCGCGTTCACCATGGAGCAGGACTTTCTCAAGCAGCGCCTGGTCGCCCAGGGCCTGGAGGTGCTGGTGCCTGAAGCCGACGAACGCCAGGCCGTGCACCGGATCATCTACGACGAACTCTGCGTCGGCATCATCAGCGAACATTCGCGCCAGGTTTACCGGCAAGTGATCGCCGGACTGGCCGCCCGCGGCGCCCAGGCGGTGATTCTCGGATGCACGGAAATCAGCCTGCTGATCAAGCCGGAGCACAGCGACCTGCCGTTGCTCGACACCACCGAGTTGCATGCACTCGCGGCGGTCGATTTCGCCCTGAGCACCTGATATCGCCCCATGGCGGATGCACCTTGCCAGAGCCGGCTTGCTGGCGATCGCGAGGCATCCGTCAGCACGGATGTCGACCAGCAGATCGCTATCGCCAGCAAGCCGGCTCCCACGGTGACCCTGCCAGACGTCTGTCTTGCGCAGACCGGAATCCCGCTGATCGTTCCCCCGCTCTGCGTGGGAACGCCCTTCTGGACGCTCTGCGTCCGGGCAGCCCCCTGCCGTTCAGCCCAGGTTCAGCTATTGTCAATGAAAGCTGTTTAGTAATGAGTATCATTATGTTACAAATTACCATCCACTTTGTAACGGACGCGATTGCCGAATGCTGGTTCCCTTTCTGATCATGTTGCGCGAAGGCATCGAAGCCGCGCTCATCGTTGGCATCATTGCCAGCTACCTCAAGCAGACCGGCCGCGGCCAGTGGATGCCCGCCGTCTGGATCGGGGTCTTTCTCGCCGCCGCCCTCGCCCTGCTGGTCGGTGGCGGCCTGGAACTGATGAGCGCCGAGTTCCCGCAGAAACAACAGGAACTCTTCGAAGGCATCGTCGGCCTGATCGCCGTCGGCATCCTCAGCTCTATGGTGTTCTGGATGCGCAAGGTCGCCCGGTCCATCAAGCATTCCCTGCATGTTTCCCTCGATCACGCCCTGGCCGGTTCCAGGCACCAGGTCTGGGCGCTGATTGCCATGGTGTTCTTCGCCGTGGCCCGCGAAGGCCTGGAAACC
Organism: Pseudomonas sp. Mn2068; assembly: GCF_049319725.1. Taxonomy (NCBI): domain Bacteria; kingdom Pseudomonadati; phylum Pseudomonadota; class Gammaproteobacteria; order Pseudomonadales; family Pseudomonadaceae; genus Pseudomonas; species Pseudomonas sp. Mn2068. The sequence goes on from NZ_JBMOUG010000001.1 coordinate 836,414, forward strand.
GTGTTTTTCCTGCTGGCGGTGTTCCAGCAGAGCGAAGGCCCGGGCGCGCCGATCGGTGCCCTGCTCGGCCTGATCCTGGCGATTTTCGTCGGCTTCGCCATCTACACCGGCAGCATGCGCCTGAACCTGAGCCTGTTCTTCCGCTGGACCGGCCTGTTCATCCTCGTGGTCGCCGCCGGCATCCTGGCCAATTCGGTACAGGCACTGCATGAAGCCGGGCTGTGGAACCACCTGCAAGCCGTGGTCTTCGATATCAGTGCCACGCTGCCGATGGACGGCCCGACCGGTTCGGTGCTGGCCGGCATGTTCGGCTACCAGGATGCCCCGACCGTCAGTGTCGTAGGCGCCTACCTGCTGTACCTGGTGATCGCGCTGGTGATGTTTTTCATCCCCGCCGCACCACCGGCAACCAAGCAAACCTCTTCCGTTCCCAACCAGTAAGGTTACCCATGTCCAACCCTGCAACTGGCAAACCGCCCCAGGCCTTGCGCTGGGCGGTAGCCGGCTCGGTGATCGTGATGATCGCGGCCGGTGGACTGTTCTACTACGCCTCGCAACTGGCAGCGAGCAAACGCCAGGGTCATCACAACGAAATCACCGTCAGCATCCTGGCCCATAGCTGTGAACCGAATGCACTGACCGTTCCAGCCGGGCTGAACAGCTTCCGTATCCTCAACAAGTCGGATCGCGCGGTGGAGTGGGAAATCCTCGACGGCGTGCTGGTGGTCGAAGAACGCGAGAACATCGCCCCCGGCTTGAGCCAGGTGATCAACGCCAACCTCGCCCCTGGCGACTACGCGATTACCTGCGGCCTGCTGAGCAATCCCCGTGGCACGCTGCACGTGACCCCGACCGCTGCCTCTGATGCGGCCGCCCAGGCGCGTCCGTCGATGACCGCCTTTATCGGACCGCTGTCGGAGTTCCGCGTCTACCTGAGCACCCAGGGCAGCGCCCTGATCAAGGCGGTCGACGCCCTGCAACAGGCCATCGCCGCCGGCGACCTGAGCCAGGCCCAGGCGCTGTATGTGCCGGCCCGCGCCGCCTATCAGCGCCTGGCACCGGCCGCCCAGCGCTTTTCCGAACTGGACAACGGTATCAACGCCCGCGCCGACTACTACGAAAAGCGCGAGCAGGACCCTGGCTTCGGCGGCTTCCACCGCATCGAATACGGCCTGTTCCAGCAACGCAACCTCGATGGTCTGATGCCCACCGTGCAGCGTCTGCAGGCCGATGTGATCAGCCTCAAGCAACAGTTGCTGGCCCAGTCGCTGCCCCCGGAACAGTTGGTCAGTATCGTCGCCCGCAGCATGCACAGCATCGCCGAGACCCGCGGCAGCAGCGGCGAGGAAGAACGCTACAGCCATATCGACCTGAATGGTTTCGCCGCCAACCTGCAAGCCACGCGCAAGGTCATCGACCTGCTGCGGCCATTGCTGGCGAAGTCGGCCGCCGACCTGCTGCCCAAGCTCGACAACGCCGCCGTTGCCCTGGATGCCGAATTCAACGGCCTGCGCACCGCCGACGGCTATGTCGCCTATGACACCGTCAGCGCCGAACAGCGCAAGCAGCTTGCCGACAAGGCCAAGGTCCTGGCCGATGCACTCGATGGAATCGATCCCGCCCTTGGCCTTTCCGGCCTGTAATCAGCAGACGACCCGAACATGAGCGATTCATCACAGCGTAACAACGAGTTTTCCGCCGACCGCCGCCGCGTTCTGCTGGGCATGGGCGTAGCCGGCGCGGCCATTGCCGGCAGCGCCCTGAGTTGTCCGGCCATGGCGGCGTCACAGGGCCAGGCCGGTCAAGCCCAAGTAGCTCAAGCCCAGGTAACCCAGGCTCCGAGCAGCGACAAGACCCAGGACCGCCACGATTTCCATGGTCAGCACCAGACCGGCATCGTCACGCCGCGTCCGGCAGCCGGCATGATCGTCACCTTCGACGTCCTCGCCAGCGACCGCAAGGACCTCGAGCGCCTGTTCCGCACCCTCAACCAGCGCATCGCCTTCCTGATGACCGGCGGCGCGGTGAAGCAGGTCGACCCGAAGCTGCCACCGGTGGACTCCGGGATCCTCGGCCCGGTCGTCACCCCGGACAACCTGACCATCACCGTCTCCGTCGGCGACTCGCTGTTTGATGAGCGTTTCGGCCTGGAGGCCGCCAAACCCAAGCGCCTGAGCCGGATGGTCGGTTTCTCCAACGACGCCCTGCAGCCGGACCTGTGCCACGGCGACCTGAGCATCCAGTTCTGCTCCAACACCCCGGACACCAACATCCACGCCCTGCGCGATATCGTCAAGAACACCCCCGACCTGCTGCTGGTGCGCTGGAAGCAGGAAGGTTCGGTACCACCCCAGGCCCCGGCCAAGCCCGGCGAACCGGCCCAGAGCGCGCGCAACTTCCTCGGTTTCCGTGATGGTTCGGCCAACCCGGACTCCAACGACGGCAGCGCCATGGACCGTATCGTCTGGGTCCAGCCCGGCAGCGACGAACCGGCCTGGGCCGCCCATGGCAGCTACCAGGCGGTGCGGATCATCCGCAACCTGGTGGAGCGCTGGGACCGCACCCCGCTGCAGGAGCAGGAAAGCATCATCGGCCGGGTCAAGAGCTCGGGCGCGCCCATGGACGGCCAGAAAGAAACCCAGGTACCCGACTATGCCAAGGATCCCGAAGGCAAGCTGACCAAGCTCGATGCCCATATCCGCCTGGCCAACCCGCGTACTGCCGAGACCCAGCGCAACCTGATCCTGCGCCGGCCGTTCAACTACTCCAACGGCGTGAGCAAGAACGGCCAGCTGGAAATGGGCTTGCTGTTCATCTGCTACCAGGCCGACCTGGAGCAAGGTTTTATCGCGGTCCAGACACGACTCAACGGTGAGCCCCTGGAGGAATACCTCAAGCCGATCGGCGGCGGTTATTTCTTCACCTTGCCGGGAGTCACCGGCGATCAGGATTTCATCGGTCGCTCGCTGCTATCTGCAACACCACAAAAAACCACTGCTTAACCCTTAACTCACGGAAACGTCCCATGAAGAAGTCGCCTCTTGCTTTGTTGTTGGCCGTCGGCCTGCTGCACACTCCGCTCTCGGCTTTTGCGGCCACCGCGCCCCTGGACCTGGTGGGGCCGGTTTCGGACTACAAGATTTACGTGACTGAACAGCTCGACGAGCTGGCCAGCAAGACCCAGCAGTTCACCGACGCCGTGAAGAAAGGCGACCTGGCCACCGCCAGGAAGCTCTACGCACCGACCCGCGTCCACTACGAGTCGATAGAGCCGATCGCCGAGCTGTTCAGCGACCTCGACGCCGCCATCGACTCCCGTGTCGACGACCATGAGAAAGGTGTCAAGGCCGAAGACTTCACCGGTTTCCACCGCCTGGAGTACAGCCTGTTCTCCGAAAACTCCACCCAGGGCCTGGGTGACCTGGCCGATGGCCTGGACAAGAACGTCAAGGACCTGCAGGCCCGCGTCGCCGGCCTGACCTTCCCGCCGGAGAAAGTCGTCGGTGGCGCCGCCGCCCTGCTCGAAGAAGTGGCCGCGACCAAGATTTCCGGTGAAGAAGACCGCTACAGTCACACCGACCTGTACGACTTCCAGGGCAACATCGACGGCGCGAAGAAAATCGTCGACCTGTTCCGTCCGCAGATCGAGAAGCAGGACAAGGCCTTCGCCGCCAAAGTCGACAAGAACTTTGCCGCTGTGAACAAGATCCTGGCCAAGTACAAGACCAAGGACGGCGGTTTCGAGACCTATGACAAGGTCAAGGACGCTGACCGCAAGGCCCTGGTGGGTCCGGTCAACACCCTGGCCGAAGACCTGTCGACCCTGCGCGGCAAGCTGGGCCTGAACTAAGGCTCATGTGACCTCCAGGCGATGCAATGTCGCCTGGAAGGCCACGCTGTGCAGAAACTGGCTTCCAGCGACAACGGCCTCGAGCCTTGCATCGCCGGCAAGCCGGCTCCTACAAGGAGCCGCCTCAAAGCATCCGATACAACAACCGCTCGATTTTCACCCGACTGACCCGCCGCAGGAACTTGCTCACCGCCTCCGGGTATTCCACCAGGGTATCCAGCTCCTTGAAGCTGTCGATACGCCGCGTGTTCTCGAAAATCAGCTCCAGCTCCCGGGCCCTTGGCTCCAGCAGTTCGCTGCGCGGATCGTCGATCAGCAAGGCGTTTTCCAGGTCCAGGCGGAAGGCCCGGGGATTGAGATTGTTGCCGGTCAGCAAGGTATAGCGCTGGTCGATCCACATGCCCTTGAGGTGGTAGGTATTGTCACCGTCACGCCACAGGTGCAGGTTCAGCAGGCCACTGTCGATGGCCGCCTGATGACGCTTGGCGAAGCGCCGCAGGCTGATCTCGTACAGGTACGGCAGAGCGGCGATGACCTTGAACGGTTGGCTCGGCGGGATATAGAAGTCGTTGGCGGTCTTGTCGCCGACGATGATATCGATCTTCACCCCTCGCTCCAGGGCCCGGTTGATCTCCCGGGTCACCGCCAGCGGCAGGTTGAAGTACGGCGTGCAGATGGTCAGTTGCTGCTGGCTGGCGGCGATCAGTTCGCAGATCACCCGGCTCAGCGGGTTGTTCTTGCCCAGGCCCAGCAGCGGGCTGACCGACAGGCTGAAACTCGGTTCGGCGCCGGCCTGAGTGTCGTACTGGGCCTTTTTCAGGCGGCTGCGCAGATCGCCGATACCGCCGCGCAGGCTGCGGGTGCTCGGCAGGCTCGGCAGGTCCAGGCGGCAGACCGCATGGGAAGCCAGCAGCTCCTTGCGAATCAGCCCCTGCATCGAATCGGCCAGGGCGCGGTTTTGCAGCAGGTGATAGCGGTCGAAGCGGTACTTGTCGAACTTGTGCAGGTAGACGTTGTTCAGGCTCGCGCCGCTATAGATCACGCAATCATCGATCACGAAACCCTTGAGGTGGAGCACGCCGAACAACTCGCGGGTCTGCACCGGCACGCCGTAGATCGGCACTTCGGTGGTGTGGTCGCGGGTCTGCGCCTGGTACCAGGCGCTGTTGCCCGGCTGCTTGCCCGCGCCGATCAGGCCACGCTGGGCGCGCAGCCAGTCGACCACGACGACGATCTCCAGCGCCGGATGGGCCGATTTGGCCGCATGCAGTGCATCGAGAATCTCCTGCCCCGCCTCGTCTTCCTGCAGATACAACGCCACCAGGGTGATGCGTTGCCGTGCCCCGGCGATCTTCTCCAGCAGGCAGCGACGGAACTCGGCGGCCGACGGCAGGATGGTCAAGGCATCGGCAGTCAACGGGAAACTGCGCAGTTTGGGCAACAGGGAGCGTTTGAAGAGCGACGGCATAGGGCTCGCTAAGGGTCGAATGCGAAGGACTCGAGAGCTTACACCATGCATCGCTTTTTGCGCTCGCCTTCCAGGAGGGCGTTGCTGCCAACCTCGAGATATTCGGCCCATTGCCCTGATAGGCAAAAACAAATTCCGACTGGCCCTTGTAACGGGCTACAAGTTGGCCCATCTAATGGCTCTCTGATATCAATCCTGCGTTTACGCTAAGGAAACCTGAAATGACCCGCTCTCTGACAATCGCCAAACGCCTTGGATTGGGGTTTGGGCTGGTACTTTCGCTGTTGATTCTGGTGACCCTCATCGGGGTCAATCGCGTGGGGTTGATCGACTCGACCCTGACCAACGTCAGTGACGACAGCGCGGTCAAGCAACGCTACGCCATCAACTTCCGCGGCAGTGTGCATGATCGCGCCATCGCCATTCGCGATGCGGTGCTGGTCCGCGACGGCGCCGGTCTGGACACCCACCTGCGCAACATCGAACGGCTGAACGCCGATTACCAGGCCTCGGCCCAGCCGATGGATGCGATCTTCTCCCACATGGGGGCCTCCGATGCCGAACGGCGCCTGCTCGATGACATCAAGAGCAGCGAGCGCGCTACCCAGGCCCTGACCGCCCGCCTGATCGAGCTGCGCAAGCAGGGCGACATGGACAAGGCCCAGGCTTTCCTGCTGTCCGATATTTCCCCGGCCTACAAGGAATGGCTCAAACGCATCAATGCGCTGATCGACTGGGAGGAAGCCTCGATCGGCACGCAACTGGCCGACGTGCGCGCCACCGCCAGCCACTTCGCCACCCTGATGCTGCTGGCTACTTCCATCGCCGTGCTGCTCAGCGTACTGGTCTCGGTGCTGATCATCCGCAACCTCAAGTCGACCCTCGGCGCGGAACCGGAAGCGGTCGCCGACTCGATCCGCCAGCTGGCCAACGGCCAACTCGACGGGGTGATCGATACCCGCTACCCGGACAGCGTCATGGGCGCCCTGAAGACCAGCAACCGCCACCTGGCCGAAACCATCACCCAGGTACGAGCGGTGGCCCACGACCTGATGGGCTCGTCCACGCAACTGCTGGCCAGTTCCGACAGCAACAGCGAGCAGATGCGCGTACAGACCGGGGAAACCCAGCGCATGGCCACCGCCATCAACCAGATGGCGGCCACGGTCCACGAAATCGCCGGCTACGCGCAGAAAGCCGCGCTGGCCAGCAACGCCGCCGACCAGGCGGTGGAAAGCGGCAAGCAGATGGTGCAGACCACCTCCAGCGAGATGCAGCGCCTGTCCCTGGTGCTCGACGGCGCAGCCGAGTCGGTGGACCAGGTGTCCCACGACAGCCAGGCCATCGAAAACGTGGTGGCGGTGATCAATTCGATTGCCGAACGCACCAACCTGCTGGCCCTCAACGCCGCCATCGAGGCCGCCCGCGCCGGCGAGGCAGGACGCGGCTTTGCCGTGGTGGCGGACGAAGTGCGCTCCCTGGCGACCCGTACCCAGGATTCGACCCGGGAAATCCGCGAAATGGTCGCCCAGTTGCAGTCCGGTGCCGGCAAGACCGCCGAGATCATGCGCAACAGCCGCGAAATGGCCCAGCAAACCGTCGAACGCACCCGTGTCGCCGAAGGCGCGTTGATCCGGATCCGCGAGGAAGTCGGCGCGATCAATGACATGAACGCACAGATCGCCAGCGCCTCCACCCAGCAAGGCGTCGCGGCCCAGGAAGTGAACCAGAACATCAACCGCATCCACGATGCGGCCATGGAGACTTCGGTCGGCTCCAACCAGGTGGCCCTCTCCAGCCGCGAACTCTCGGTACTGGCCGACAGCCTGACGCAGAAAGTCAGCTTCTTCAAAGTCTGATCTCCCCGCCATCACGGTTGCCAGGGACGGCAACACAGCTCCCGACGGTTTATTTCGAGAACAGGGATTGACCATGGAGAACGATCGTTCTACCATCTCTCCCATGAACGAAAATATTCCGAATCAAACCCGCGACACCCTTCTGGATACCGCCGAGCGGTTGATCTACCAAAGTGGCATCCATGCCACCGGGATCGACCTGTTGGTGAAGACTTCCGGCGTGGCGCGCAAAAGTATCTACAAGTACTTCGGCACCAAGGATCACCTGACCGTCGAGGCCTTGCGCCGGCGGGACGTGCGCTGGATGCAGTGGTACCGCCGCGAAGTCGACAAGGCCGCCACCAGCGGTGAACGTCTGCTCAACCTGTTCAGTGTCCTGACGGGCTGGTTCACCTCCGAAGGCTTCCGTGGCTGCGCCTTTATCAATACCGCGGGCGAGACCGGCGATCCACAGGATCCGGTGCGTCTGCTGGCCAAGGAACATAAACAGAAACTGCTCGACTATCTCGTCGAGCTCTGTGAAGCACATGGCATCGACGACAAAGAAGCAGTTGCCCGGCAATTGCTGATATTGATCGACGGAGCCATTACCGTTGCACTGGTCATGGGCGACCACGGTGCAGCCGATAATGCGCAATGCATGGCGCGGAAGTTATTGGCGCTCTGACGGCGTCATGCCCCGGGAATAACCGCTCAATCTGGATGACGACTTCCCGGGCGTGACACCTTTCGCTTGAACACAGCGCGACAACTGGTCTGAACTCAACCTCATTGGAGACATTGAAATGTCATCTAACGCAGACGCTCGCCCGCCACTTCCGCCTTTCACCCGTGAATCGGCGATTCAGAAAGTTCGCCTCGCCGAAGACGGCTGGAACTCCCGCGACCCGGAACGGGTGTCCCTGGCCTATACCCTGGACACCAAATGGCGCAACCGCGCCGAGTTCGCCAACAACCGCGAAGAAGCCAAGGCCTTCCTCAGCCGCAAATGGGCCAAGGAGCTCGATTACCGGCTGATCAAGGAGCTCTGGGCCTTTACCGACAACCGTATCGCGGTGCGTTACGCCTATGAATGGCATGACGACTCGGGCAACTGGTTCCGGTCCTATGGCAACGAAAACTGGGAGTTCGACGAGAACGGCCTGATGGCCCATCGTTTTGCCTGCGTCAACGACCTGCCGATCAAGGCCGAGGAGCGCAAGTTCCACTGGCCGCTGGGACGTCGTCCCGATGATCATCCGAGCCTGTCGGACCTGGGCCTGTAACCGCCTTTCCCACGGCTATCACCGATCGTTCCCACGCTCCGCGTGGGAATGTCTCCGTGGACGCTCTGCGTCCGCTTTGTGACGCAGAGCGTCGCCGAACGGGGTAAGGACCTCAGGGCTTGAAATTATTTCGCCCACGAATGAATAAACTCCAGATATCGCGTGTTCAATCCACAACGCCACCGAGGATTGTCCATGCACACCGTCTCCCTGCCCCCGGGCAACACGCCCACGCACCGCCATGACCGCCTGACCATCGGCCTGCACTGGCTGACCGCGGTACTGGTGATCTATCTCTTCGCCAGCTCGCAGATCTGGGCCCAGCTGGAGCGCGGCACGCCATGGCGCAAAGGCCTGCAGTCGTTGCATATCTCCTGCGGGATCCTGCTGGCGCTGATCGTCATCGCCCGGATCCTCTGGCGTCTGTTCGCCGCACGCCGCCTGCCGGCATTGCATCGCGGCGCCATGAATACCCTGGCCAAACTCGCCCATCTGGCGCTTTATGGATTGCTGCTGGCACAGATCGGCCTGGGTTTCGCCTTTCGCTGGGCCCAGGGCGAGCCCTTCAGTTTCTTCGGCCTGGTGGACATTCCGACGCTGGTCAGCCTCGACCGTTCGCTGCGCCCGGTACTGGCCGGCCTGCACGAACAGGTGGCCTGGGTTATCGTGATCCTCGCCGGCCTGCACGCGATCATGGCCCTGGTGCATCACTACGGCCTGGGCGACGACACCCTGCGGCGCATGCTGCCGGGCGGCCGCCTGAAATAATTTTCAGAACCACCGAATAAAACCCGACGCCCAGGCGTTCTCCTTGTTGCCGACCCCGGAGCAGTACCCATGAGCCTTCGTAAAAGCACTTTCGCCGTTCCCTTCCTGATTGCCAGTTGCCTGGCGGCTTCGCTGTCGAGCAGCCTGGCGTTCGCCTCCGGTGACGATCCCGCGCCCCCCAAGCCGAAATGCACCGAGCAGCAAATCTGGAACCCGAGAGAAAACAAGTGCGAGCCCAAGGTGAGCAGCACCACCACCGACGACGAACGCGCCGACTACGCCTACGTCCTGGCCAAGGACAAGCAGTACCAGGCAGCGCTGGACGTGCTCGACACCCTGAAGGACCAGAATACCGCCAAGGCCCTGAACTATCGCGGCTACGCCACCCGCAAGCTGGGTCGCACCGACGAGGGCATCGGCTATTACTTGCAAGCCGTGGAACTCGATCCAAACTATGCCCAGGTCCGTGAATACCTGGGCGAAGCCTACGTGATCAAGGGCCGCCTGGACCTCGCCCAGGAGCAGTTGCAGACCATCAAGTCGCTCTGCGGCACCCAGTGCGAAGAATATGAAGACCTGGCAGACGCCATCGCCCATCCTACCCAGAGCTGATAATCGATAGACGCGGAGGTTGCCATCGCCAGCGACAAGGAAATACGAGCCGAGTTGGGCCAGCACCTGGCACGCCTGTGGCGTTATGCCCTGGTGTTGTCCCGACAACGACATATCGCCGAAGACCTGGTGCAGGCCACCTGTGTCCGGGCGCTGGAGCGTGGCGACCAGTTCGTCGCGGGCACCCGCATGGATCGCTGGCTGTTGAGCATCCTGCATTCGATCTGGCTCAACGAGGTCCGCTCCCAGCGCGTGCGCCGGGGCCAGGGACAGGTCGATGCCGACGAGGTGCTGTCCTTCGACGGCGAGCAGGTGGTGCAGACCCATGTGCTCGCCTCGCAGGTCATCAAACGCGTCGACGCCCTGCCCGAAGCGCAACGCGAAACCGTGTTCCTGGCCTATGTCGAAGGCCTGTCATACAAGGAAGTGGCCCATGTTCTTGAGGTGCCGATCGGCACGGTCATGAGCCGGCTCGCCGCCGCGCGCATGAAACTGGCGGAGCACCCGCCCCTGCGTGCCGTGCCCACCTCAACCAGCGGAGAACGGCGATGACTGATCAGCTTTCTCACTACACGCCTTCCGATGAACTTCTGGTGGCCTTTCTCGATGACGAACTGGATATCGAGGAACGCACGCGCGTGGAAATCGCCATCGCCGAAAACGAGGCCGTCGCCGAGCGCATCGAATGGCTGATCCGCAGTGACCTGCCGTTCCAGGACGCCTATGGCGAACTGCTCGAACAGGCTCCCCTGGCCAGGCTCGAAGCCATGCTCGACTCACTGCCGTCGGAACGCGCCAGGCCGCCCATGAGCCGACGCAGCTTCCTCGCGGTCGCCGCCAGCTTCATGGTTGCCGGGATCGCCGCCGACCGGCTGTTCCAGGTCTGGCAGGCGCCGGCACCACAGAGCGAAGTCAGCTGGCGCAGCGTGGTGGCCGACTATATGACGCTCTATACCACGCAGACCCTGGACAACCTGCCGGGCGACGAAGCCTCGCAGCGGGCGCAGTTGCAGAACCTCGACAAAGGCCTGGGACTGGTCCTGGAGCCTAGCCAGGTAGCCTTGCCCGGACCGCAGCTCAAGCGCGTGCAGATGCTGGAATACGAGCATGTGCCGATTGCCCAGATGGCCTACCTCGATCCGCAGCACGGGCCCCTGGCGCTGTGCATCACCCGTTCGAAGAACGGCGTGAAGCCGGTGACCGAGGAAGTCCGGCACGGTATGAACGTAGTGTTCTGGGCTGGAAAGACCCATGCCTACATGCTGATCGGACGCAACTCCGCCGCCGAGCTGCAAGCCATGGCGAATGTGCTGCGCGAGCGTTTCGCCACCTAGCCTGCGCCAGGTCGGGCAGCAGCCGTTTCACCCGGGAACAGCTACCCGGGGGAAACGGCGACCGGTCAATCACCTACCCTGTCCGGCGCCGAGTGCTGACAACACGGCGCACCTCCTGCGCAAGCCGGAAGAACTAGAGTCATCCTTGTATGCTTTACCCCGTGAAATTCAGCATCCGAGGACATTTGAATGCCCCACACTGACAGCCTGTTGCCCCTGAACGACCCACGTTGCGCGCTGATCGTGATCGACGTGCAGAACGACTTTATCCCCGGCGGCCAGCTGGCCGTTGCCGGTGGCGACGAGATCGTGCCGCTGATCAGCCGCCTGGCGAGCCGTTTTCGCAATGTCATCATCGCCCAGGACTGGCACCCCGCCGGTCATGCCTCGTTCGCCAGCAGCCATCCGGGGCGCGTGCCGTTCGACACCGTGCAATTGGCCTATGGCACCCAGGTGCTGTGGCCCGACCATTGCCTGCAAGGCAGCCGTGGCGCCGAACTGCATGCCGACCTGCACCTGCCCCATGCCCGGCTGGTGATACGCAAGGGCTGCAACCCGGGCATCGACAGCTACTCGGCGTTTGTCGAGGCCGACCGCAAGACCCCTACCGGCCTGGCCGGATACCTCAAGGAATGCGGGATCGAGACGGTGTACCTGACCGGCCTGGCCCTGGACTACTGCGTCGCCTGGTCCGCGCTGGACGCCAGGGCGGCGGGCTTCACCACCTTCCTGATTCCCGACGCCTGCCGTGCCATCGACATGGACGGCTCATTGCAACGGGCCATGGAGGAGATGGAAGTGGCTGGCGTCCGGTTCATCGACTCACTGAGCCTGGTGGCACTGAATCAGCAGTGCTGAGCCCACTGTCGACTGCCTGCGCCTGCTGCACCACGGCATAGACGCTCAACTCACTGAGAGTGACCCTGGACAGGACCTCCTGCGGTAACGCCAGCAAGGCCTGATGGGCCTCGTGCTTCAGGCGGGCAAACAGCAGGTCCTGGTCCCCGGCCCGGAAACGCCGGATAAAGTCCTGCAGCGCCTCGAGGCTGGTGCCATCCAGGTCAGGGGACTCTTCCAGGCTGAGGATCACCGCCTTTACCCCCGGCCCCTGCTGTCGGGCCAGGCGCTGGACACTGCCGAGAATGCGCTCGGCATTGGCGAAGAACAGCGGCTCCCCCGGCCGCAGGATCAGCAGCCCCGGCACTTCACGGGCCTGCGGGTGCAACTGGCAATCGACAAAGTCATGGCCGTCAGCCAGGTGCCCCAGTACCTGGACCGCCGCCGAGGACATCTGCCGCAGCATCAGCAGCAGGCTGATCGCCACCGCCGCCAGCAGGCCGTCCAGTACCCCGAGTAACAGGACCGCGCCTACCGCGCAGATCGCCAGGAATCGATCGCGACGCCAGGCGAAGTAACGCTGCAAGGGTTCCAGGCTGACCGCCCGGGTCAAGGCATGAATGACAATCGCCGCCAGCACCGGCTCCGGGGTCAACGCGATCAACGGCAGCAGCGTCGAGACAATAAGCAGCACCACCAGCGCGGCGACCACTCCGGCACAGCGTGACGCCGCCCCCGCGGCCTCATTGGCCGAAGTCGCCGAATACCCGGCACCGGCCGGCATGCCATGAAACAGCCCGGACAACAGGTTGGCACCGCCCAGCACCAGCAGGTCGCGATTGGAACTCACCCGGTCGCCATGCTTGAGGGCGAAGGCGCTGATGGAGCCATAGGATTCGGCATACAGGATCATCACCAGGGCAAAGCCCAGCTCTACCAGCTTCAACCAGTCGGAGAAGCCCAGGCGTGGTAGCGACGGCACTGCCAATTGCAGGTCGATGACACCGATCAGGCCGACCCCATGACTCGGCAGATCCAGCCATTCGCCCGCGGCGACCCCCAGCATCACCACCAGCAGGCCCCCCGGCAGACGTCGGAAACGCCCGAAAATCCACAGCAGCACCAACGCCACGCCGGCCACTACCGCGCCGGCCCAGTTCCATCGGGGCAATTGCCCGAGCAGTTCGGGAATAAAGCGGATCAGGTCACTGTGCTCCGGATGGACATCGACGATGCTCGCAACCTGCTTGAGGATGATGGTCACCGCAAGGCCGAAGGCAAAGCCGCGCAACACCGGCTTGGCGATAAACGAGGTCACGCTGCCCAGCTTGAACAGCCCGGCAAGCAGGAACATCAGGCCGGTGATCAGCACCAGGCCGATGGCCATGGTCAGGCGCAGGGCGATGTCCGTTCCGGCCACCGACAGCGTCGCCGCGGCCAGTACCGCGGCGGACGACGAGGTGGCCGAGACGATCGCAAAGCGACTGGTACCGAACAGTCCGTAGCAGAGCAGCCCGGCGAACAGCGCGATCACCCCGGCCTGGGGCGGCAGATTGGCGATGGTCGAATAGGCCACCGCCTCGGGCAGCAGCAGGCCGGCGATCGACAGGCCGGCGATCAGGTCAGCCCCGCTACGACGAGGCTGGGCGGAAGGTGCAGCGGTATTGCAGGGTGAAGGTTCACGCATCGATGGGCCGGTCCGTCCTGGCAGGTAGCGGGCATCCTGGCTTCGCGCCAGTTGCAGGGCGGTCTCACGCTCCTTGTGCGCAAGCTTAGCGCTGAATCGTCCGGCAGACACTATCTCGCCACAAGGAAGAGGGTGTCGCTCAGCGCGCTGCCGCCAGCTTCCACACCCGGGCGATATCCCGCGCCCGCGCCGACAGCAGGGGCGCGGCCTCGGCACACGCCTGTTCCAGGCTCATCGGTCCGGATGCCAGGGCAAACGCCGCATCGACACCGTGCTGGTACATCTGCTCATAACCTTCGCCCAAGGTGCCGGCCAGCACGATCACCGGCACGCCATACTGCCGGGCAATCCGCGCCACGCCAAAGGGCGTCTTGCCACGCAGCGTCTGGGCATCGAAGCGCCCTTCGCCGGTGATCACCAGATCAGCACCTTGCACCGCCTGCGCCAGGCCCACCAGTTCGGCGACCACTTCCACCCCCGGGCGGAACTGCGCGGCGAGGAAGGCCTTGGCGGCGAAGCCCAGGCCCCCTGCCGCACCGCTGCCGGGCTCGTCGCGGACATCACCGGGCAGTATCTCGGCGCACAGGTCGGCAAAATGCCCGAGGGCGGCATCCAGCTCGCGGACCTGGGCCGGTGTCGCGCCTTTCTGCGGACCGAAGATCGCCGAAGCCCCGTGCTCGCCGCACAGCGGGTTATTCACGTCGGCGGCGATTTCGAAACGCACTTCGGCCAGGCGCGGGTCCAGCCCGGCCTGCTCGATACGCTGCAGTTGCGCCAGGGCCCGGCCGCCTCGCGCCAGCGCCTGTCCCCGGGCGTCGAACAAGCCCAGGCCCAATGCCTGCAAGGCACCGGCACCGGCGTCGTTGGTAGCGCTGCCGCCGATGGCCAGAATAATCCGCCGGGCCCCGGCATCGAGGGCCGCGCCAATCAGCTGGCCGGTGCCGAAGGTACTGCTGATACAGGCATCTCGTTGGCCGGGCGGCACCAGTTGCAGGCCGCTGGCCTCGGCCATCTCGATAATCGCGGTGTGGCTGTCCGGCAACCAGCCCCAATGGGCCTGCACCGGCGTGCCCAGGGGCCCCTGGACCGTCGCGTCACGCCGCTCGCCATTGCAGGCCGCCAGCACCGACGCCACCGTCCCCTCGCCACCATCGGCCATCGGGCACTGGATCAGTTGTGCCTGCGGCAGGACTTCGGCCAGCCCTTCGGCAATGGCCTTGGCCACAGCGTCGGCACTCAGGCTGTCCTTGAAGGAGTCAGGGGCGATGATGATTTTCATGGGGGCGTTCTCCGGTTCTTATGGCGTCCATGCTGCCAGTTGAAACTGGGAATGACGCCTGTCTGCTGCACAAGCATTGGCGGGCTTTATTGTTCATTTCTACAAACCCGGCTCGTCGTGCGGCAGCAACTGCACGCCCAGGTACAACGCCAGCATCCCGTCCAGGCGCAACGGATCGACGCCGCTGAGTTCGGCGATACGCTCCATGCGATAGCGCAGGCTGTTGCGATGGATGCCCAGGGCTTCGGCGCAGGCATGACTCTGGCCATCGTGCTCGCACCAACTGCGCAAGGTCGAGAGCAACTGGCCGTTGCCATCCTTGGCGATCACCCTGCGCAAGGGCTTGAGCAGTTCCTCCAGGGCATCGTCATCACGATGCCGCCAGAGCATCACCGGCAGCCGATAGCGGTTGAGCTGCAACACGCGGGTCAGAGGCACCACATCGCGACCGTAGGCCAGCAGGTCGCTGACCCGCCGGTAACAACGGCGCAACCCCGCCAGGCCATCGGCCTGTCCGCCCTGGGCGAGTCGCAGGACTTTCCAGCCCTGGCCGTCGAGCTTCTCCAGCAACCGCAGCTCATCCAGTGCCACCGTCGCCGGACGGCACCAGAGCAATGACGACTCCGAGGCACTGACACACCAACTGTCGGGGTATCGCGACTGCAGCCAGGTAATCAACGCGTCGACGTTCTGCCCCGGCTCCAGTTCGAACAGGCACGGAATGCGCGGCAACTGCGGCTTGAGCCCCATCTGCCGGGCTTCGTCGACCAGCCGCGGCGAATCCCCGGCATCGCCCAGGAGCAGGGCCAGCAGGTCATCGCTGCGCTGGCGCCGCCATTGCTGCTCGGCCTGCTGATGGCGCTGGCCCACCAGCATTTCGGCGGTCATGCGTACCAGCTCGGCGTAGGTGCGCAACTGATCCGGGTCGCCGGTGATACCCAGCACGCCGATCAGCCGCTGATCGTGCAGCAGCGGCAGATTGATCCCCGGTTGCACGCCCTTGAGGTGCTTGGCCGTCTGTACATCGATCTCCACTACCCGCCCATTGGCCAGTACCAGCTGTGCCCCTTCGTGCCGGGTGTTGACCCGCTCCTTCTCGCCACTGCCGAGAATCAGGCCCTGGCTGTCCATGACATTCACGTTGTAAGGCAGGATCGCCATCGTGCGGTCGACGATATCCTGCGCGAGGTCATGGTCCAGTTCGAACATGGGGAGCGGGTCCTTGGTCTAGATTGTTCAGTGGCACAGGGTACACCGGCAAACCCTGTGCATCGGCACAAAGACAGCAGGCCCCGGGGTGGCCGAGACTCACAGGGCGATCAACGTTACCCTTGCATCGCAAAAAATCATAATAAAGAGAGACCGCCATGTCACAGAGCGCCGCGTTGCCCCAGGCCACCGCTGACTTGAAAAATGCCGTATACAAGCGCATCACCCTGCGCCTGATCCCCTTCATCTTCATCTGCTACCTGTTCAACTACCTCGACCGGGTCAACGTTGGATTCGCCAAGCTGCAGATGCTCGACGCCCTCAAATTCAGTGAAACCATCTACGGCCTCGGGGCCGGGATCTTCTTTATCGGCTACGTGCTGTGCGGCGTACCGAGCAACCTGGCCCTGAACCGTTTCGGTCCACGGCGCTGGATCGCACTGATGATGATCACCTGGGGCCTGTTGTCGACCTGCCTGCTGTTCGTCACCACACCGACCCAGTTCTACACCCTGCGACTGTTCACCGGCGCCGCGGAAGCCGGGTTCTTCCCGGGCGTGGTGCTGTACCTCTCGCAGTGGTTCCCGAGCTTCCGGCGCGGTCGCATCATGGCCCTGTTCATGTCGGCGATCCCGGTTTCCGGCCTGCTCGGCAGCCCGTTTTCCGGCTGGATCCTCAACCACTTCGCCGCCGGCCAGGGCGGACTCGCCGGCTGGCAGTGGATGTTCCTGCTGCAGGGCATCCCCACCGTACTGCTGGGTGTCGCGGCGTTCTTCCTGCTGGCGGACAAGTTCGCCAACGCCAGGTGGCTGACCGCCGAAGAGCGCGCGGTGCTCGAAGCCGACCAGGCGATCGATGCCGCCAACAAGCCGAAAACCGTCAGCGACTCCCTCGGCGAGGTGTTCAAGAACCCGGCCATCTGGGCGTTCGGCCTGATCTATTTCTGCATCCAGAGCGGCGTCTACGCCATCAACTTCTGGCTGCCGTCGATCATCAAGAACCTCGGTTTCAGCGACAACCTGGTGATCGGCTGGCTCAGCGCGATTCCTTATCTTTTGGCGGCGGTGTTCATGCTGCTGGTGGGACGCTCCGCCGACCTGCGCAAGGAGCGTCGCTGGCACCTGGTGGTACCGATGCTGATGGGCGCCATCGGCCTGCTGATCGCGGTCAACTTCGCCACCCACCCGGCCATCGCCATTCTTGGCCTGACCATCGCCACCATGGGCGCCCTCACCGGCCTGCCGATGTTCTGGCCGGTGCCGACCGCCCTGCTCAGTGCCGGTGCCGCCGCCGGCGGGCTGGCCTTGATCAACTCGATGGGCCAGATGGCCGGTTTCCTCAGCCCGTACCTGGTCGGCTGGGTCAAGGATGCCAGCGGTTCCACCGACGCCGCACTGTATGTGCTGGCGGCCGTGATCGTCGGCGGCAGCCTGCTGGCCCTGCGCATGACCCGCGGCCTGCGCGCCCAGTAATCCCCACGCCATGAAAAGGATCTGGTAACCGGCATCGCCCGTTATCAGGTCCACACACCGTCAGATATTGGCAAGATAATTGAGGGATTGCCCGGCGACGGGCTTCTGGTATCTGATTGAGACTTTTCCGTCAGCGCAAAAGGACGACAATCATGAGTTATCGCACCCTCGGCCAGTCCGGGCTCAAGGTTTCCACGCTGACCCTGGGCAGCATGATGTTCGGCGAACAGACCGATACCGAAACCTCCCTGCGGATCATCGACAAGGCCTGGGACCAGGGCGTCAATTTCATCGACACCGCCGACGTCTACAACGCCGGGCGTTCGGAGGAAATCGTCGGTGAAGGGGTGGCCCGCCACCGGCACGACTGGATCATCGCCTCCAAGGTCGCCATCGGCCCGGCGGATGGCGTACCGAACCGCAGCGGCCTGAGCCGCAAGCACATCTTCAATGCCATCGAGGCCAGCCTCACGCGCCTCGGCACCGATTACCTGGATATCTACTACCTGCACCGCGAGGACCACAATACCCCGCTGGAGGTCACCGTATCGACCATCGGCGACCTGCTGCGCCAGGGCAAGATCCGCCATTGGGGGCTGTCGAACTATCGCGGCTGGCGCATCGCCGAAGTGATCCGCGTGGCCGAACGGCTCGGGGTCGACCGGCCGGTGATCAGCCAGCCGCTGTACAACATCGTCAACCGCCAGGCCGAGACCGAGCAGATCACCGCCGCCGCGGCCTACGGTCTCGGCGTGGTGCCCTACAGCCCGCTGGCCCGTGGCGTGCTCAGCGGCAAGTACGCGCCGGATGTCGCGCCGGACGCCAACAGCCGCGCCGGCCGCCAGGACAAGCGGATCCTGGAGACCGAATGGCGACCGGAGTCCCTGCGCATCGCCCAGCAGATCCAGCAATACACCCAGGACCGCGGCGTGGGCATTGTCGAATTCACCATCGCCTGGGTCCTGAACAACGCGGCGGTCAGCTCGGCGATTGTCGGTCCGCGCACCGAAGCACAGTGGGACAGCTACACCAAGGCGCTGGCGGTACAGATCAGCGCCGAGGATGAAGCCTTTATCGATTCGCTGGTGACGCCGGGGCATGCCTCGACGCCGGGCTTCAACGATGTCAGCCACTTCGTTTCCGGACGCAAGCCGCTGAATCAGTAGCCTGTCCGGGCGAGCCGGCTACTGGGAAGTCGGCATCGCGAATTCGGCCCCCTTGGCGATGCTGTTCGGCCAGCGCTGCATGATCGATTTCTGCCTGGTGTAGAAGCGCACGCCTTCTTCACCATAGGCATGCATGTCACCGAACAGCGAACGCTTCCAGCCACCGAACCCGTGCCAGGCCATGGGCACCGGAATCGGCACGTTGATGCCGACCATGCCGACCTGGATCCGCCGGGCGAACTCGCGGGCGACATGACCGTCGCGGGTATAGCAGGCCGTGCCGTTGCCAAACTCGTGGGCATTGATCAGTTCCACCGCGTCGGCAAAGTCCTTCACCCGTACACAGGCGAGCACCGGGCCGAAGATTTCCTCCCGGTAGATCTTCATCTCGGGTGTGACGTGATCGAACACGGTGCCGCCGAGCCAGAAACCGTTTTCACAGTTGTCGCCGGCTTGCCGGCCATCAAAGCCACGACCGTCGACCAGCAACTGCGCACCTTCCCGGATGCCCTGCTCGATGTAGCCGGTGATACGCTCGCGCGCCACCTGCGAGACGATCGGCCCCATTTCGGCGGCCAGGTTCATGCCATCGAGGATCTTCAGCGTCTCCGTGCGCTCGACCAGTCGCGGCATCAGCCTGTCGGCAACATCTCCCACCAGCACGGCGACCGAGATGGCCATGCAGCGCTCCCCTGCCGAACCGAACGCCGCACCCATGAGCGCATCGATGACCTGGTCGATATCGGCGTCGGGCATGACCACCATGTGGTTTTTCGCTCCGCCCAGGGCCTGGACACGCTTGCCGTGGCGCGCGCCGGTCTCGTAGATATGGTTGGCGATCGGCGTCGAGCCGACGAAGCTCAAGGCCTTGACTTCCGGATGCTCCAGCAGCGCGTCCACCGCTTCCTTGTCGCCCTGCACCACGTTGAACACGCCGTCCGGCAGCCCGGCCTCCTTGAACAGCTCGGCGATCAGCAAGGCCGGTGTGGGATCGATGGGGCTGGGCTTGAGGACAAAGGTATTGCCGCAGGCAATGGCCACCGGGAACATCCACATGGGCACCATCACCGGGAAGTTGAAGGGCGTTATGCCAGCAACCACGCCCAGGGGCTGGCGCACGGTCCAGTTATCGATGTTGGTGGAGACCTGCTCGGAGTAATCGCCCTTGAGCAGTTGAGGGATGCCACAGGCGAACTCGACCACTTCGATACCGCGGGTGACTTCACCCTGGGCATCGGTGAAAACCTTGCCGTGTTCGGCGGTGATCATCCGGGCCAGCGTGTCGCGGTTCTTGTTGAGCAGGTCGAGAAACTTGAACATGATCCGCGAACGACGCAGGGCCGGCAGGTTCGACCAGGCCGCAAACGCAGCGGACGCGGACCGTACCGCGGCATCGACCTCTTGCGACGAGGCCAGGGCCACCCTGCCGGTCACCGATCCGGTGGCGGGGTTGGTGACGTTTTGCGTGCGCCCGGAAGTACCTGGCATCACGCGACCATGAATGTAATGGGCGATATCGGCTGGCTGATTGCTCATGACGGGAGTCCCCTGTGTGGTGGTTTCTTGTTGGAAACAGCGAGGCGGTCTTCCGGCGAAACGCCCGGTCAATGGCGACCCGGTTCGTCGGAGTGCCCCGCGGAGACAACATAGGAGCCACGCCAGATCATGTAAAATGATGATTAATGATCCATTCGATCACTTATCATGAAGTCTCTGGCCCAGCCATTTCGCCCTCTCAGCCAACCGTCGCTGCCAGTCCGCGGCCAGCCCGGGAATCGCGGCCAACGCCAGCAACTCCTCTATCAGCGGCCGATGAGACAGTTGCACTTCCCAGAACCTGTCGATGGAAAACCGATCCGTTTGCCGCTGCACAAGTTCGATCACGTCGCCTTCGCGGATAACCCCGGGTTCGAGTACCCGGTAATACCAGCCGGTAATTCGCTCATGGGCCACAAACATCGACATCTGTTCGACGCCAAAACGATGATTGATCTTCCAGCACGGACTGCGCGGTTGCGACACCTGCAAGACTGCACCGCCCATCTGGAAAACATCGCCGATATGCACATTTCGTTCGCTCAGTTCCACCGCACAGATGTTTTCTCCCAGACTGCCGGGATTCAACTCCTCCACACTTTGCGGATAAGCCAGTGCCAATCGTGCGTAGTTTTCCATCGCATATTGATGAACGGCCTTTTCCGGCCCGCCATGCACCCGGGTATCCGCATGCTCGTCACCCACGATGCCCTGGATATCCACGCGGACCGGGCCCGTCACTCTTCGTTTGAAGATTCCGCTGCGCTGCCCTTCGGGCTGTAAAGTCCCTGTTCCGCCGGCAAAGATACTTTCGATTTTCGAAGTCAGTTTCATCTTTTAACTGCCCGCCTCGCCCCTGTTTTCCGGCACTTTACTAATCACCATCAATCTAGTAAATTGATGGATAGTGATGACATCCATCACTTCTAATAATAGGTGACATTACTTATGGAAATGCGCCAGCTGAAGATTTTCTGTGCGGTTGCGGAGCTTGGCAGTTTTACCGCGGCGGCAATCAACGTGAATACCGTCCAGTCCAATGTCACCATGCGGGTGAAAGAACTTGAAACCGAACTTAATCGGGATCTGTTCATTCGCAAGAAAAGTGGTGTAGTCCTGACTTCAGCCGGTGAAACATTCCTCGGTTATGCCCGACGCATATTGCAACTCACGGATGAAAGTCGCAGCGCCCTGATGGATACCGGCGTGCCGAGCGGAATGCTGCGACTGGGATCGATGGAGACCACCGCGGCGATCCGCCTGCCGCAAGTCCTGACCCGCTACCGCGAGCGTTTTCCCGAGGTACGGCTTTCCCTGCTGACCGGCACAACCGCCGAGCTGATCAAGGCCATCGAGACCCATCGGCTCGACGGCGCTTTCGTTGGCGGGTTCCACCAGAATTCGGCCCTGGCACAGGACGTCGCATTCGAAGAGGAACTGGTGCTGGTCAGTAGCAGCCACTTCGACTCGCTGGCAACGCTGATCGAACAGATGCCCCAGCAAACCGTGCTGGTTTTCCGCACCGGCTGTTTCTATCGCTCGACCCTGGAGAACTGGTTCTATCAGGTCGGCCTGGTGCCCAACCAGATCATGGAGCTGGGCACACTCGACGGCATCCTCTCATGCGTGGCGGCGGGCATGGGCGTGACCCTCCTGCCCAGGGCCATCGCCGAGAGCTGCAGCGTGCGGCATGCCATTCACTGCCACACGCTGCCGGCCGAATTCGCCAACGTCTCGACGGTCTTCATCCGTCGCAGCGATACCATGCTCACCTCTGCCCTGAGCGCCTTTATCGAACTGGCGCAGGAGCACATCAACCGGCCAACGATTCAGTAAGCCTGACCGGCGCCTGATCAGCGGGCGCCAGCCCCTCGACCAGCACGGCCATGCGATCCGCCGCGGGCCCGACACGATGGATTTTCCCCACCCCCTGGCCGGCATACAGCGATAGCTTCCTGGCCATGCGTGGCGGATCGATCTTGCGGGCGCCCCCGCCCATCAGGCGCAACGGATTCCATTTGTCACGATTGGCAATGACCCGGTGCGGTGTCCCGTACGTCCAGCCAAAGGAATAGCCGGTGCGGTACTCGGTATCATCCGCGGTCGCCTCGACAATCTTCTGCTTGTAGAGCTCATGGGCATTGGACTCGTTACAGGCGACAAAAGCCGTGCCGACGACAACCCCCGCCGCGCCCAGCGAGAGCATGGCGCGGACATCCTCGCCGGTGACGATCCCCCCGGCGGCCAGTACCGGCCGCCCCTGCGCGACGGCAACCAGCGCCGGCAACAGCGACATGATCCCGATCGTGCCCCGATTCAGGTGCCCGCCGCTTTCGCTGCCCTGTGCCACGATGATGTCAGCCCCTTGCTCGATGGCCTGCCTGGCCAGCGCTATCGAGCCCACCTGCACCATCACCCGCATCCCGGCGGCCTTCGCCCGGGGGATCATATCGGCGGCGTAATCCTCGGCATAAAACAGCGACAGCAGCCGGGGCCTTTCCTGCAGGAGCACCTGGAACTGCGCTTCGAATACGTCGGGGCCACCAAACTGCGGGACGAGATTGACGCCAAAAGGCCGGTCGGTCAGTGCGCGTGTCTCGTGGATCCAGCGACGCAGGACCGATGGCGCCAGCCTGAGCCCGCCAAGAACCCCCATCCCGCCGGCGTTCGCCACCGAGGCAACCAGTTCGGGGCCGGAAATGGCCGCCATGCCACCGAGAAAGATCGGATAACGAACGCCGCAGAGTTGGGTGATTGCATTGCCGGAAAAATCAAAGTCGACTTTATTCATGATTCACAACTCCACCTTTTTTCCAAGCATCCGCTTCAGCGTATTGTTTTTCAGCTGGATGTGATTCTTGACCGCGCCGAAGACATGCAATGCCAGGCCCGCAAGAAACGCCGACGCGCCGATATTGAAGAGCACATCGATGACATGCCTGACTTCTTCATTGACGGGAATAAGTGCGGGAATCGAGAAGCCTCCAGGCAAACCGACAACTTCTCCCGCCGCTGATCGACTTGCCCAGACGGCGATCGGCAACAACACCATCGCCAGGGCCAGCGCGACGGCCACCGATCGACTGATGATCAACTCGATGGGATTGGGTGTACCCGTGGGCAGAGGATGATAGGAAGTGATTCTGGCCCAGAAGCGATAGAGCGATACCAGGAAAAGAACCAGGCCCAGCAGGTTCTGAACCCGGACAAGTTCCACTTGCAGCGCACTGTCGGATACCCGGGAAATGGTCAGGCCCAGGCACAGGATCAACAGCAGCGCTACCGCCACCACCCAGTGCAGAACGATTGTAATGGGCGAAAACCTCAAGCCATTGTCGCGCAATTGCATGACCGACTCCTTATTGTCAGTTGTATGGATAACCCACAGGCGGTCCGGATAACGGCCCAAACCGCCTGGTCCGTGCCTTAGTGGCTGACTGCCCTGGTTGCGCCGATGCCGGTCTGGGCGCGAACCACCTGATCGTCGAACAGCCCGCGCTCGATGACGGCCCCGGCACTGCGATCGGTGACCGAGCCGAGCCAGGTGAAGAAGAACGCGACGTTCATGGAAATGATCGCGGGATAGTCGAAAGGGAAGATCGCCGTGGGATTGCCCAGCACCTTGACCCAGACCGCCGGAGACAGGATCACCAGCCCGACCGCGCTCACCAGGCCGGCCAATCCGCCCATCAGCGCACCACGCGTCGTCAGGCCCCGCCAATACATCGAAAGCACCAGGATCGGGAAGTTGACCGATGCCGCCACCCCAAAGGTCAGGGCGACCAGGAAGGCGATATTCTGGTCCTTGAACACGATGCCCAGCACCACCGCAACGATGCCGATGCACACGGAGGCGATCCGCGAAACGCGTCGTTCATCGACGGCATCCGCGCGGTTGTTCTTGAACACCATGACATACAGGTCGTGGGAGATCGCCGAGGTGCCGGCCATCGTGAGCCCGGACACCACCGCCAGGATCGTGGCGAAGGCCACGGCAGAGATGAAACCGAGCAGCAGGTCGCCCCCCACCGCCCTGGCCAGGTGCATCACCGGCATGTTTCCGCCGCCGATGAGTTTCCCGGCCAGGTTGCCGTTCTCGAAGAAAGCCGGATCCTGGCCGACGATCACGATGGCAGACAACCCCAGCAACGCCACGATCACGTAGAAGAAACCGATGAAACCCGTGGCGACAAACACCGACTTGCGCGCCTCCTTGGCATCCGGAACGGTGAAGAAACGCATGAGGATATGCGGCAGGCCGGCGGTGCCGAAGACCAGTCCGACCGCCAGGGAAACAAGCGCGAGGGGATCCGCGACCAGTTTGCTGGGCAACAGGATGTGCTCCCCCTCGCGATGAGCGGCAACAGCTTGCTGGAACAGCGTTTCCAGGGAAAATCCGAACCGGCTCAACGCCAGGCCCGCCAGCACGACCCCGCCCAACAGCAGCAGCCCGGCCTTGACGATCTGCACCCAGGTGGTGGCGACCATGCCGCCAAAGGTGACGTACACCGCCATCAGCAAGCCGACGGCGATGACCGCATAGTGATAGGGAAGACCGAAGAGCAACTGGATCAGTTGCCCGGCCCCGACCATCTGCACCACCAGGTAAAAGCACACCACGGTCAGCGAACCAAAGGCCGTCAACGTGCGGATGCGTCGCTGATCCAGCCGGAAGGAGGCAATGTCGGCAATGGTGATGCGCCCCAGGTTCCTGATGCGCTCGGCAAACAGAAACAGCAGCAACGGCCAGGCCACGAAGAAACTGATGGAGTAGATCAGGCCATCAAAGCCGTTGAAGTAGATCATGCTGGTGACCCCCAGCAACGCCGCCGCCGACATGTAGTCACCGGCCAGCGCCAGGCCGTTCTGGAACCCGGTGATTCCGCCTCCGGCGTTATAGAAGTCATCCATGGACCGGGTCTTGGTTGACGCCCAGTAGGTGATCCCCAGCGTCGCGACGACGAAGACCAGGAACATCGCAATGGCGGTAAAGTTGACCGGCTGCCTGTCGACGCCCTGCAACGCGTCCGCCGCATGGGCACTGCCCGCCGCGCACAGAAAGCTCATCAGGCCCAGAGACTGCAAGAGGCGGCTCATTGCTCGGCTCCCTGGCGAATCTCGGCGGTCAGCTCGTCGAACTCGCCATTGGCCCGCAGGATATAGAGGCCCGTCAGCAACCAGGCCCCCACGATAAACGCCAATCCGAGCGGCCAACCAATGTTGATGATGCTGGTAGCGGAAATCTTCCTTGCGAGAAGTTGTGGCATAAAAGCCGCCACGAGGATGAACAGACAAAAGGGGACGAGCGTGGCCGTCGTGAGAGAAACCAGGAACTTTCGCCGCCGTGATACCAAATCCTTGTAACGAGGGTGGTTCCGAATTCTTATTGATTCAGTCTGGATATTCACGTTGACTCCGGGGTGCTGTGGGAAGTTATTGTTCCGCAGCCTCGGACTCGATGACTCGATCCGCCACTGGCTACGGTTTATCTGCCCGCTCAACATAGGACTCGGCGGCAAATCATGTAAAATGATTATTCATGATGGCTTTGATCGTTTTCAGTGAAACAGAACTTGAAAATTCCATGATTGCTTACACCAAGTATCAACTCATGTTTCAGCGCCAACATTTATCCAGATTCCAGCCATCAATATAATTTGCCCATGAAAACGCCTGCGCTGTTGCGGTGACCGTTTTATTCATGAGGTAGATCTGCATGGCGCGTACCCTCGATATTCTGCAATCGGCCTTGTCCGCCTTCCCCCGCGTGACGCTGCTCGATGGCCCCACGCCGATTCAGAAGCTTTCACGGCTGAGTGCGATGCCGGCGCTCAAGGGCTGCAATCTCTATGTAAAACGCGATGACCTGATGGGCCTCGGCGGTGGCGGCAACAAGCTGCGCAAACTCGAATTCCTGCTGGGACAGGCGCTTGCGCAAGACGCGGACACGCTGATCACCTGGGGCGGGCCGCAATCCAATAACGCCAGGCTCACCGCAGCGGTCGCCGCCCGCCATGGACTGCATTGCGTATTGATCCTGAGCCCCTCCCAGGTTCGCGGGGACGACGATTACCAACTCAATGGAAACGTGCTGCTGAACGATCTCTTCGGCGCGACTGTCCAGCGCCTGCCCGCAGGCGCGACACCTGCAGCCCATGCCCGGGAACTCGCCGAACAACTCCGGCGCCAAGGCAGAAAGCCCTTCCTCATGCCCCTCGGCGGCTCCAGCCCCGTGGGCTGTCTCGGCTACGCCGCAGGCGCGGCCGAACTGCTCGCGCAGAGCCATGCATTCGGGGTGGAGTTTGACCAGATCGTTGTCCCCAACGGCAGCAGCGGCACCCATGCCGGTCTGCTGGCGGGTCTTGTCGTCGCCGCTTCGCCGATCCGCGTGAAGGGATACTCGGTGCTGGGTACCGCAGAACAATCGCGCGAGGCGACCCTGGAGAAGACCCGCCAGGTGCTCGAACTGCTCGACAGCGATGCCGACCTGCCCCGCGACGCGATTCATATCGATGACTCGCAAAGAGGTGCCTCATACGGCGCCCCGACCCAGGCGATGCAGGCGGCAACCCGGACCCTGGCGACCCGGGAAGGCTTGCTGGTCGATCCGGTTTATGGCGGCAAGGCATTGGCCGGACTGCTGCAATCGGTCGCCGACGGCGAGCATTCGCCGGGCAGCAATATCCTGTTCATCATGACCGGCGGCATACCGGGCATTTTCGCCTACCGCACAGCCTACGGCTGACCCGCGGCGCTCCTCGGCGGTAAAGTCCCGGGCTGCGGTGCTGGATAAATTCTGCCGAAAGCGCCATCCTGCGCGCCTTTTTCCAGCGCGGCGCCGGCTTTACCGCGCCCGACACGCCAAGGACACGCCCCATGCACGACCTGCCACTGAACGACGCCGACTTCGAATTTATCGAGGACACCCTGCTCAAGTACGGCGACGATCACAGCGTACTCAATCCTTCCGAGCTCGACGGCTACCTCACCGCGCTGGTCTCCGGCCCGACCCGGGTGGATATCGCCGAATGGTTCCCGGCCATCTGGGGTGGGCAGAACCCGGCCTGGGAGAGTCCACAGGAGTGCAAGCAGTTCATCGACCTGAGCGTGCGCCACATGAATGCCCGGGCCACCCAACTGGCGACAGATGCCGCAGCCTTCAAGGCCCGCTTCGAAGAAACCGAACACCAGGGGCAACCACTGGTCCTGGCCGAAGAATGGTGCTTCGGCTACCTGCGCGGCATCGGGGTCAGCCAATGGCCTGAATTGCCGGCCGCCCAGGCACAGTGGCTGGACGCGATCAGCTTCTGCGCGGAACAGGATAATTTCGAACTGCCGGCCAACTTCGATGTGCCGCTGCACCGCCAGCGCGTTGCCGCGATCGAACCGGCAGCACGCGGACTGCATGACTACTGGGCCGGGCGGCGCTGAGCAGATTTCTTCACCCATACTGGCCGCCGGCCAGCGAACAGCCTGCAGGTGCCCTCAGGCATTCTTTTTCTGCAGGCTTCTCATTTGCAGTTTCGCCCTCTGAACGGCGGCCATCTTCTCCGGCCGCTTCATGCGCTTCCATTTGCGGATGTCGTCCTTGGTGCGGCCACAGCTGACGCACAGCTCGCCGCTGAGCTGGCACACTGAAATACAGGGATTATCGATCTCCTTGGCCATGCCTTAGCCTCGCCCGGGACGCTTGCGCGCCAGGCGCGGCCGCCAGTTTCCGGGATTGTCGCGCGGGCAGGCTTCAGTCAGGGTGGCGACCATCAGCCCCTCGGTACGGGCCTGGTCGCGTTTACTCGGCAGCATCGATGAATCCTTGTGGCGAACGACATCAAAACGCCCATCATACGCTACCGACAATCGTCATGGCGCCACGCCACCTGTGGAATGCCTCGCTACGCCATTTCCAAATATCAAAACCACGTAGATCGCAACAATCCCACCATTACTAAATATTTCTTCATGTCATCAGAAAGAAATATTTCAGGCATTAAATCGCTATCAGTCTGACTTATGAACCCTTTCACCCAACCCTGTGCATCGAGGTATTGCCGTGATTTTGCTGACAAAAAAACGCCTGTCGGTCCTGCTGGCTTCTCTCTGCCTGAGCGGCGTTGCTCATGCCACCGACGTGACCGGTGCCGGCTCCAGCTTCGTCTTTCCGGTGCTCTCCAAATGGTCCCAGGACTACAGCAAGACCTCCAGCAACCGCATCAACTACCAGTCCATCGGCTCCGGTGGCGGTATCGCCCAGATCAAGGCCGCGACCGTGGACTTCGGCGCTTCCGACGCCCCACTGTCGGCTGACGAACTCAAGGCCGGTGGCCTGGGCCAGTTCCCCAGCGTGATCGGCGGCATCGTGCCGGTAATGAACATCGAAGGCGTCGCTGCCGGTCAACTCAAGCTCGACGGCGAAACCCTGGCGAAGATCTTCCTGGGCACCATCAGTTCCTGGAACGACCCGGCCATCGTCGCCCTCAACCCGGGCCTGAAGCTGCCTGACGCGAAGATCACCGTCGTGCACCGCTCCGATGGCTCGGGCACTTCGTTCAACTTCACCAACTACCTGGACAAAGCCAGCGCCGACTGGAAAGCCAAGATCGGCTTCGGCACCACCGTGCCTTGGCCGGTCGGTGTGGGTGGCAAGGGCAACGAGGGTGTCTCGGCCTACGTGAAGCAGATCAAGAACTCGATCGGCTACGTCGAATACGCCTACGCCCTGCAGAACAAGATGACCCACGCGCAGTTGAAGAACGCCTCCGGCAAGTTCGTCCAGCCTAACGCCAAGGCCTTCCAGGCCGCCGCCGATACCGCCGACTGGTCCAGCGCCAAGGACTTCAACCTGATCATGACCAACGCTCCGGGCGACGCCGCATGGCCGATCACCGCGACCACCTGGATCATCATGTACAAGCAGCCGAAGAATGCCGAGCAGAGCGCGGCAGCCTTCAACTTCTTCAAGTGGTCCCTGGAAAACGGCCAGCAACAAGCGGCCTCGCTGGACTACGTAGCCCTGCCCGATTCGCTGGTCAAGCGCATCGAAGGCTACTGGAAATCCGACTTCACCCATTGATCCAGCCCGCCTGAAACCTCTCGTCGTCCGGCCGCCAGCGGTCGGATGACGGGACTTGAGCAGAGTAATAATGAACGACACCGTCCAGCCCCTGGCCCTGTCCACCTACAGCAGCGATACGGCCAGTGATGGCCGGGCCGCCCGCGACCAGCGTCATGACCTGTGGTTCAAGCGAACCATGTTCGGCGCCGCCATGCTGGTGCTGGTACTCCTGGCAAGCATCGCGGCTTCTACCCTGTGGGGCGGCAGCCTCGCCTTCAAGACCTTTGGTCTCGACTTCCTGACCAGCACCGAATGGGATGCGGTCAACAATCACTTTGGCGCGCTGGTCCCGATCTACGGCACCCTCGTGACCTCTTTCCTGGCCTTGCTGATCGCGGTGCCCGTCAGCTTCGGCATCGCGATATTCCTCACCGAAGTCGCGCCGCCCTGGCTGCGCATGCCCGTGGCCTCCGCCGTCGAGCTGCTGGCCGGGATTCCCTCGATCATCTACGGCATGTGGGGTCTGTTCGTGTTCGGCCCGTTCATGGCCGATCACCTGTCGCCGTGGATCAACGACTACCTCGGCGCCTTGCCGGGCATCGGCCCGCTGTTCCAGGGCCCGCCCCTGGGCATCGGCATGCTGACCGCCGGCATCGTCCTGGCGATCATGATCATGCCCTTCATCACCTCGGTGATGCATGAGGTGTTTCGCAGCGTTCCCACCACCCTCAAGGAGTCCGCTTATGCCTTGGGCGGCACCACCTGGGAAGTGGTCTGGGACATCGTCCTGCCGTACACCCGCTCGGCGGTGGTCGGCGGGGTGTTCCTCGGCCTCGGCCGGGCCCTGGGCGAAACCATGGCGGTGACCTTCGTACTGGGCAATGCCCAGCAGTTCTCGGCCTCGCTGCTGATGCCGAGCAGTTCCATCGCCTCGATCATCGCCAACGAATTCAGCGAAGCCTATACCGACCTGCATCGCTCGGCGCTGATCGCCCTGGGCTTCCTGCTGTTCATCGTCACTTTTATCGTCCTGGCATTAGCGCGACTGATGCTCATGCGACTCTCACGCAAGGAAGGTCTATGACGGGCAATGAGCGTCTTTACCGGGCCCGCGCCTTCAAGAACCGTCTGGCGATGGTCCTCAGCTGCGGCGCCACGCTGTTCGGCCTGACCTGGCTGGTGTGGATCCTGCTGACCACCATCATCAACGGCTTCCAGGCCCTCAACCTGCGTCTGTTCACCGATATGACACCCCCGCCGGGCAGCGAAGGCGGCCTGGCAAATGCCTTCTACGGCAGTGCCCTGATGTCGGCGATCGCCCTGCTGATCGGCACCCCGATCGGCCTGATGGCCGGGGTCTGGCTGGCCGAGTTCGCCCGGCACTCGCGCCTGGGCAGCATCGTGCGTTTCATCAACGACATCCTGCTCTCGGCGCCGTCGATCGTACTCGGCCTGTTCGTCTACACCGCGGTGATTCTGCCGTTGAACCTGTTGACCAACCACCAGGTCGGTTTCTCCGCCATTGCCGGGGCCCTGACCCTCGCCCTGCTGGTGATTCCGGTCGTGGTGCGGACCACCGACGAAATGCTCCAGCTGCAACCCTCGACCATGCGCGAGGCGGCCCTGGCCCTGGGCGTACCGCAGTGGAAACTGACCCTGCAGATCGTCCTGCGCGCGGCCAAGGCCGGCGTCGTCACCGGGGTGCTGCTGGCCCTGGCGCGCATCACCGGCGAAACCGCCCCGCTGCTGTTCACCGCCTTCGGCAACCAGTTCTGGAGCAGCAACCTGCTCAAGCCGATCGCCAGCGTGCCGGTGGTGATTTTCCAGTACGCCATGAGCCCGTTCGAAGACTGGCACTCCCTCGCCTGGGCCGGCGCCCTGGTGCTGACCCTGTTCGTACTGCTGCTCAGTTTGCTTTCCCGATTGATCCTTTTGCGCAATAGGCTGACCTGATGAAGACCCGTGACCTTGCCAGCGAGAACACCAAGATCCGTGTTCGTGGCCTGGAGTTTTTCTACAACAACCAGCGGTCGCTGAAGTCCATCGACATGGATATCCCGGAGAAACGCATCACGGCGATCATCGGGCCTTCCGGTTGTGGCAAATCGACCCTGCTGCGGGTGTTCAACCGTATCTACGCGATGTACCCGAAGCAGGAAGCGCGTGGCGAAGTGTTGCTCAACGGCGAAAACATCCTCGCCCCCGGTTATTCGATGAACCGCCTGCGCAGCCATGTCGGCATGGTGTTCCAGAAGCCGGTGCCGTTTCCGATGTCGATCTACGAAAACATCGCCTACGCCGTGCGCCACCACGAAAAGCTGTCGCGCCACGAAATGGATGAGCGGGTCGAACAGGCCCTGCACGGCGCGGCGCTGTGGAACGAGGTCAAGGACAAGCTCAAGCAGAGCGCGCAAGGCCTCTCCGGCGGCCAGCAACAGCGCCTGTGCATCGCCCGCACCATCGCCCTGCGCCCGCAGGTGCTGCTGCTGGACGAACCGACCTCGGCCCTCGACCCGATTTCCACCGGGCGCATCGAGCAACTGATCACCGAGTTGAAAGAGCAGTACACGGTGATCATCGTCACCCACAACATGCAGCAGGCAGCCCGGGTATCGGACTACACGGCGTTCATGTTCATGGGCGAACTGATCGAGCATGACGAGACCGATTCGATCTTCACCCACCCGAAAATGAAACAGACCGAAGACTACATCACCGGACGGTTCGGATAATCGGTCGTTCTCACATTCGAGATAAAAATGGCACATGGATAAAGAATAATTCGGCCACCGACAACTCCAGACCATTGCCCCCTGAGGGCAATGGTTGCATCTGAGTAAAATGAAACATATGAATAATCTATGTAACCATCAGATTGGCAATTGGGGTTGTTGACTCGAACACAGCCAGGACCAGAAAGCCTCCGGCGTACTGAGGCGCTGTAAACTCATATTCGCCGTTGCCTAGAGGGACAACGGGTACAGTTTCATACTTGTCGTTCACTTGGAACCTCAATCCAGTCAGGCCGCGAAGATGCGGACTGCTCACTTTGGCTCGACTGCCGGCGCCAGGTCTTGGTGGATCAAAGGTTAGTGTTGGAGCGTTTTGTTCTGATTGAATAAAGTTGCTCAACACTCGCGTGTTCGCAACGGCCAAAGGCTGCTTTAATGAGTCCATTCCAGGCCCAGTCGATTCGCGCCGCGAGGCGGCGCGGATCGGTTCCTCGATCCACTCGAAAGGTAGCGCACCGATGGCACGTCTCACCGCGAAGGACTTTGCCCCTGAACTGCTCGAACTCTACGATTACTACGTCCACGGCAGGATCAATCGCCGGGAGTTTCTCGACCGCGCGGCAAAATTCACCCTCGGCGGCATGGCGGCCGCCAGTGTGCTGGCGGCGCTGAGCCCGGACTACGCGCTGGCCGAGCAGGTGCCGTTTACCGATCCGGATATCGTCGCCGAATACATCACCTACCCGTCGCCCAGGGGCCATCAGCAGGTCCGCGCCTATATGGTCCGGCCGGCCAAGGCCACGGGCAAGGTACCGGCGGTGGTCGTGGTGCATGAGAATCGCGGACTCAACCCCTATATCGAGGACGTCGCCCGGCGTGTCGCCAAGGCCGGCTTCGTCGCCCTGGCGCCCGATGGCCTGTCATCGGTCGGTGGCTATCCCGGCAACGACGAGAAAGGCGTGGCCCTGCAAAAGAGCGTCGACCCCGAGAAACTCATGAACGACTTCTTCGCCGCCATCGAGTGGTTGATGAGCCATGGAGCGACCACCGGGAAAGTCGGGATCACCGGGTTCTGCTACGGCGGCGGGGTTGCCAATGCGGCGGCCGTGGCCTATCCCGAGCTGAGTGCGGCGGTGCCCTTCTATGGCCGTCAGCCCAAGGCCGAGGACGTGCCCAGGATCAAGGCGCCGCTGTTGCTGCACTACGCCGAACTGGACAAGGGCATCACCGACGGCTGGCCGGCCTACGAACAGGCCCTGAAGGCCGCCGGCAAGACCTATGAAGTGCATATCTACCAGGGAGTCAATCACGGTTTCCACAACGACTCGACGCCCCGCTACGACGAAGCGGCGGCCAAGCTCGCGTGGGACAGGACAGTGGCGTGGTTCCGTCGCTACCTGGCTTGAGGCGCCGGCCGCTCAGCCGGCGCGCGCCTGATCAAAGACGAAAGCGATCCACCGATTGCGAAAGCTGCCCGGCCAGTGCGGACAGCTGATCGGTGGTCGCGGCGGTCTCGCCGATCACCCGGCTGTTGCCCACCGACATATCGGCAATCATTTCCACCTGATGGGCAATTTCATTGCTGGCCAGGCTCTGCTCGCCAATCGTGCGGGAGATATCGTTGACCAGTTGGCTGGTATTGAGCGTGGCGTCGAGGATCTCGCGGATGGCGCGTTCGACATCGGCGGTCACGGCCATGCCCCGGTCGACCTGGGCAACGCCCGCCTCCATGCTGGTGACCGCCTCGCGCGTGCTTTGCTGGATGCGTGCGACCATGCTGGCGATTTCCTGGGTTGAAGCGCTGGTGCGCCCGGCCAGGCTGCGCACCTCGTCGGCGACCACGGCGAAGCCGCGACCCTGTTCACCGGCCCGGGCGGCCTCGATGGCGGCGTTGAGCGCCAGCAGGTTGGTCTGGTCGGCAATGCCCTTGATCACCTGGATAATGCTGAAAATCCCCTCGGACTCCTTGTCCAGCGTACGGATCACCTGGGCCGACTGCTGCGCCGAACGGGCAATCTCGTCCATGTCGCTGACCACCTGGTGAATCACCCGGCCACCGTCCTTGGCCAGCGCCTCGGCCTGGTTGGCCATACCCAGGGCCCGCTCCGCATGGCGGGTAATCTCCTCGATACTCGCGGTCATTTCACTGGCCGCCGCCGCCATGGTGCTGGCCGCATCGCTTTGCTGCTGGCTGCTGCCCGCCACCTGGTGGCAGCCATTACTCAGTTGCTGGCTCATGCCGCTGACGCCATGGGCGTTGCCGCGGACCACCTCGATCATGCTGCGCAGGTCCCGCTGCATGGTCGCCAGGCTGCGAATCAGCAGGCTGGCTTCGTCCCGTTGCCGGGGTTCGACAATGGCTTCGCTGAGGTCGCCATGGGCAATCCGCTCGGCAATCCGGCTGGCGGACTGCAACGGCCCCATGATGCTGCGAATGACCCAATAACCCTGGACAAGCAGCAACAGCAAACCGGCGACCAGGACACCGGCGAGGGTGAGGTTGGCGTGGCTGATCGTCCGCTGGGTGCCCTCCCCGGTCGATTGCGCATTCGACTCGATCAGGCTGCTGAGGCTGGACATCTCGTCCTCCAGCTGGCTGAACACCGCGTTGAACGAAGCCAGTTGCTGCTGGGCGCTCTCCGGGTTGTCGAGCGCCAGCCCGACGATATGCTCGGCGGCATTGATATAGGTTTCAAGGCTCGGCTTGATCTTGTTCAGGGCCGCCTTCAGGCTGTCGTTGACCGGCAGCTTGAGGTTTTCGTCGAGCACTTCGCGAAAATGCGTGGCGTGCTCGGCGATGGAGCTACGCACCTCGGCCTTGCTACTGGTGCTTTTTTCCAATCCGACGAGCATCGCCGACAGGACATCGGCACGCAGGGCGTCATGCATCATGTCGCCTTCGAGGTGATTGCGCAGGGCCGTCATGCTGACCTGGCTATCATCCGTCGCGCTCGCCATCCGCACATTGCCCAGGTAGCTGGCCAGGCTCATGACCAGCACGGTGAGCAGGCTGGTGCCGATCAGCAGGAACAAGCGCAACTTTATGGACATGGTAAAACTCTCCGTGAGGCAACCCAGCAGCGACGGTCGCCGACTACCTGCGTGAAAAGGTTATCGGCCCCGCCTGTCGCTTATTTAAGCCTATTTCCACGGATTGGCCGCCGTTATCGAGGCAGCGGAAGTTATTTCGCCTTGTCGTCCCGGGGTTTGTAGAACAGGAACTTGTCGGTCTCGGCGGTCTTGATGTACTGCTTGACCCAGTCCGGGGTCACGCTGCGGTCATGAAAGTACATGGCGCCGTGGGTGCGATCCTTGAGTTGCTGGTTGAGGGCCTTGCGCGCGATTTCCTTGGCGACCGTGTAGCGGTCCTCCTCCTGCACCTCGTCCGAACGCCCGTCGCACCACCAGGAAAACTGGCAGGCTTTTTTCTCGGAACCCTGCTTGACCACCTCGCAGATCGTCCCGGGAAAGCCTTCATGGCCCAGGCGGTTCAACACCACGCTGGCGACCGCTTCCATATCGGCCGGCTGACCGCCCTTGGCTTCCCAGTAGATGGTCCGCGACAGGCAGGTAATGGTGTCGGCCACCGCCGCGTCGCCCGCCGGGTCCACTACTTGCGCCTCGACCTTGGTCAGGGTCGGCGTCTTGGGCTCCGCCGACGGGCTCTCCTTGTCGGCAGCTTTCTGCTCCAGGACCTGCGCCTTGTCGATGGCGACTTCCGGTTTCGGTTCCGGCTCGGCCGCGATGACCGATCCCGTGGCAAGAGCCGTCGCGAGACAGCCGGCAATCCAGATAGGGCGCATGGTCCGATCCTGTTGAATGAACCCTGCCCAAGGAGTGTCGCCGCGCCGCGGCCGGGCAGATTATCCGAGGCTGGCTGGCCGATTTGACCTCGGCACGGACAAATCATTCCCCGCTCCGCCCGAGATAAAAGACCTTGCCTGCCATGGGGCACTATCGCGCATCATGTGCGCAGTCCGTTCGAGGGAAATATCCATGCGCGTCCTGTTTTCCACCCTGCGTTCTGCCGTACCGCTTCCCGGCCTGGTGCTTGGCCTGACCCTGGGCCTGACGCTGAGCAACAGCGCCCTGGCCAGCGAAGAAACGCAACTGCTGCAGTCGATCAACAGCTACCGTGGCCAGGTGCAACGCTGCGGCAACCAGGCCTCCCTGGAGTTGCCCCGCTGGCCGCCGACCCGCGGCTGATCCTGCCGCCCGACAACGCAGGCGACCTGCAACAGGCGCTGGCGCGGGCCGCGTACCCGATGGTCAATGTGCAGGCAATCAGCCTGTCCGGGCCCCGCGATGCCAGCGCAGCCATGAAGGCGGTGCAGGAAAGCTTCTGCCGGGTGGTACTGGACCCGCAATTCGTCGATATCGGTGTCAGTCGCCAGGGGAACGAGTGGCGGATCGTCCTCGCCCGCCCGCTGCTGACCGCCCGCCTCGGCGATACCCAGGCCGAAGGCCAGAAGCTGCTGGAGCTGATCAACAGTGCCCGCGCCCAACCGCGCCAATGTGGCGCCCAGGCCTTCGCCGCGACCACGCCGCTGGTGTGGAATGCGCTGCTGGCGACGGCCGCCGAAAGCCATAGCCGCAACATGGCCAACAACAACTTCTTCGATCACCAGGATCGCGACGGCCATACCCCGGGCGACCGGGCTGAACTGGCGGGCTATATCGCCCAGCGGATCGGCGAGAACATCGCCGCCGGACAGGACAGCGGGCGCAAGGTGGTCGACGGCTGGCTCGCCAGTCCCGGCCACTGCGCCAACCTGATGAATCCGCAATTCCACGACCTGGGCGCCGCCTACGCGGTCGACCCGAAGAGTGACTCGGGGATCTACTGGACCAGCCTGTTCGGCAGCCAGTAGGCCCACGGCCTAGCCAAGACGCTCCAGCACCAGGGCGCTGGCCTGGCGTGTCATCTGGTCGAGGTGGCGGTCGCGCTTTTTCTCCGCCTCCGCCATCGCTTTCCGGCCGTGCTGCTGCAACAGGTAGGCATGGATCTGCCGCACCTCCAGGGTGTTGTAGATCGGTGCCACATCAAGCACCGCCACCAGCCCGTCGGTGCCGTGGTCGCGGGTGTTCATCACCACCTGCGGCCCGCGCGCGGCCAGGACCTGGAAACCCATCGCCTCGAAATACGGCACCTTGCCCGCGGCGCAGGCCAGTTCGGCATGGGGGTAATGGCCGACCATCCGCCGCAACATCGCCCGGGCGATACCGCGTCGACGCCGGTCGGCCTGCACCGCCATATAGGCCACGGCACAGGCCTCGGCATCGTCCCTGACCGGCAGGTACAGCAGGAAACCGAGCACCCGCGACGGGTCCTCGTCATCCAGCGCCACGATCAACTCCGCCGGAATCCCCTTCGACCCGTCCATCGCCTCCAGATAGAGATGCACTTCGTAGCCGACCCCGTATTGATACAGGTTGTACAGCGGGTTGCTCGGCGTCAGGGCGACCATGCTGATATCGGTGAAGTAATCCACCACCATCTGCAGGATCTGGCTCTTGATCGATTCGGGCGGCGGGGTTTGCAGGCGGGTAAGCGTGTACATCGACAATCGGGCTCCGGACAAAGGCGTGTCCGGACGGAAGGGTCGAGGTCCGGACGCGGGCATTGTAGCGCGTCCTGAGCCAGGGCATTGACGCCGCGGCAAACCGCCTGGAAAACAGCATATCCAGAAAGTATCAGGATTGGCTTTTCAGGATATTTTTATTATGGAAACCCGCCTGCTAGCATCGGTTCCACAACAACAAAGAACCGCTGCATTGCGAAGGTTTGCCAGACTTATGCCCACTCGCCTCACGACCCTGCTACGCGTCCTCGTGCCCGCTGTCGCCATTGCCGGCACCTTGATGACCGGTGGTTGCGCCTCCCCGGAGACCGGGCAGAGCAACCGCTCCCAGCAAACGATCCAGATCGGCCCCCAGGGCGCCCGTTATCCGTTCGTGGTCTTTGCCAATCACGACCTGCAGGCATCCGAAGCGCAGATCGAACAGGCGGTGGTGATCCTTCACGGGGTCAAGCGCAACGCCGATACCTACTTCGCCACCGGCCGCAAGCTGCTCAAGCTGGCGCAACTGCCGAACCAGCGGACCTTGCTGCTGGCCCCCAACTTCCTCACCGAAGCCGATCGCCGCGCCAGCAATGACCTGCCCCTGTGGCGCAAGGACAACTGGATGCAGGGGGAACCCTCGGGCTTCGGCCTCGGCGGGGTCAGCTCGTTCCAGGCGCTGGACGATGTGGTGCGCTACCTGGCCGATCGCCAACGCTTCCCGGCCCTCAAGCGCATCACCCTGATCGGCCACTCCGCCGGTGCCCAGTTGATGCAGCGCTATGCCGTGCTCAATCCCCAGGACGAAGGCCTGCGCCAATCCGGCATTGCCATCCGTTACGTGATTTCCAGCCCGTCCACCTATGTCTATTTCGACGCCAACCGGCCCCAGGCCCAGGGCTTCGCCCCGGTCGTGTCGATCATGTGCCCCAGCTACAACCGCTATCGCTACGGGATCGACGCCGCCC
Source organism: Pseudomonas sp. Mn2068 (assembly GCF_049319725.1). Classification (NCBI taxonomy): domain Bacteria; kingdom Pseudomonadati; phylum Pseudomonadota; class Gammaproteobacteria; order Pseudomonadales; family Pseudomonadaceae; genus Pseudomonas; species Pseudomonas sp. Mn2068. Next base: position 875,069 of record NZ_JBMOUG010000001.1, read on the forward strand.
CCGCCTACCTGCAGGTCCAGCACCTGAGCGCCGAGCAGCTGTTCCGCCGCTACGCCGGTCGCGACGTCACCTATCTGGTGGGCTCGAAGGACAATGACCCGGCCAACCGGATCATGGACAAATCCTGCGGCGCCGGCATGCAGGGCGCGACCCGGGTCGAGCGGCAACTCAACTACCTGGCCTACGAACGCTTTCTCGGCCAGCACTGGAATATCGCAGTGCAGCATCCGCAATTCCAGGTGCCGGGCATCGGTCACAGCGCCAACGGCCTGTACACCTCGCCCCTGACCGCCGAGCGACTGTTTCCGGCGCGCTAGGGAACGGGCGGCAGGGCCGCCCCCGTTCCCCTGAACATCCCGTTATCTCCCAAAACAATTAAAAAATCCGGGAACCATCCTCATCATGAAACGGATACGTGCTTCTGCCCCTGCGCAGCCGATCTGCCGTGGTCGTCATCTGACGCTGCTGGCCGCCACCCTGCTCACGCTCCATGCCCAGGCCGAGACGCTGCCCTCGTCCGGCACCCTGTTCGATGCCAACCGCTCACAGCTCAGCCCTTCCGAACGCGTTCCCGCGCCGGCACGACAGCGTGTGCAGATCGAGGCGCCGGCCACGGAGCCGAATCGCCCCGCCGCGGCGGCCTCCAGCCTGAAGGTCAAGGTCAGCCATTTCACCCTGAGCGGCAACCAGGCATTCAGCGATGCGCAGTTGCAGGCGCAACTGAAACCCTTCCTGAACCGGGAACTGGACCTCGACGGCCTGCGCGACGCTGCCGCCAGCATCACCGCCCTGTACCGCGAAAACGGTTACCTGGTGGCCCGCGCCTACCTGCCGCCACAGAATATCCAGGCCGGCAGCGTAGCCCTCGCCGTGCGCGAAGGCGTGATCGGCCGGGTCCGCGCCGAACCGGCACCCGATGTCCGCCTGAGCGCCGGCATGCAGCAACGCTTTGTCGACGACCTGATACCCGGCACCGTGATCCGTGAAGCCGATCTGGAACGGGTGCTGTTGCGCCTGTCGGATATCGCCGGGGGCTCGGTGCGGGCGGTCCTCGCCCCATCGGCCCAACCGGGGGCCGCCGACATCGTGCTGAAGATCACCGAGATGACCGCCTGGACCACCCGTGCCAGCATCGACAACTACGGCAACTACTACACCGGCGCGAACCGGATCTCGACCAGCGTCAGCCTCAACGATGCCCTCGGCCTGGGCGAAAGCCTGTCCCTCAATACCCAGAACTCCCTGGAAGGCCTGAGCATCCGCAGCATCGGCTATCTGCAACCGCTGGGGGCCAGTGGCGTCTCCCTCGGGCTCAACCATGCCACCCTGGACTACCAGATCGGCAAGGAACTCAAGGACGCCCAGGCCAGCGGCTCGGCGGATATCGACACGATCTACCTGACCAGCTCGTTGCTGCGTAGCCGCAACAGCAATATCAACCTGTCCCTGGCGGACGAATGGCGGCGCTTCGAAGACCGCACGGCGGCGACCCAGGTCAGCAAATCAGCCAATTTCCGCAGCATCACCCTCTACGGCGACTGGCGCGACGGCTGGCTGGGCAGCAACCTGTGGAGCCTGCGCTACGGCCGCGGCACCCTGGACAAGGACACCGCCGCCGACGCCGCCCTCGACCGGGTCACGGCCCGTGCCGCCGGCGACTACACCAAGGCCAATGTGTCCTTCAGCCGCCTGCAGCAACTGGGCAACGGCTTCTCCCTGCTCGGCTCGATCACCGGGCAATACGCCGACAAGAACCTCGACGCGTCGGAAAAGCTCAGCCTCGGCGGTCCCGACGGCGTACGCGCGTACCCGGTGGGCGAAGCCGCCGGTGACGAAGGCGTGCTCGGCCGCCTGGAACTGCGCAAGTACCTGGGTCGCTTCGCCGATTCGCAGGTCGAAGCCGCGCTGTTCGCCGACGCCGGCCGGGTCACGGTGAACAAGCAGCCCTGGGACAACAGCGAAAACCAGCTCAGTCGCTATGGCTACGGTGTCGGCCTGAACGTCTACCACAAGGACCTGGTGATGAACGCCAGCCTGGCGTTTTCCCCCGGTGCCACGCCCACCGCCGACCCGCATGAGGCACGACGTTTCTGGCTGTCGATTTCCGGTTCGCCCCAGGCCTTTGTCGGCCTGGCCAGCGATATCGGCGGCAAGGGCGAGGATTTCGAAGAACCCTCGACCGACTTCATCCTCTACGGCTCCGTCGGCCTCGTGCCCGAATACGTCGACCGCCATGGCGCCACCCCGGCGGCTGCGGCCGACCAGAACAAACTGGCGACCGCCAACGGTCGCAACATGGCGAGCTTCACCCGCGTGCGCGACAACGTCTCCTATATCGGCGCCCACAGCGGGATTCCCCTGGCCTACGACTGGGACTTCCTCTGGCAACTGGAATACGGCCTGTCGCTGAACTATGCCGACCACAGCGACGTGTCCGTGCCGGACGACAGTTCTTCCCACAACCAGTTGCGCAATACCGGCGTGGCCCTGGCCAACCCGGACAGCGGCACCTTCCTCTACGGCATCTGGGACATGCCGATGAAGGAAAGCATGACCGGCCTCGACCCCTTTCACGGCCGGACCAGTGCCGCTCACTACAACATCATCGGTTCACCCGGCTTCAGCACCAGCATCACCCGCAACAGCGGCCCGGTGGGCACCGCCTCGGAATCGAACAACGACGACGCCGCGTTCAACCGTCGCCAGTCCGGCGTATTCGCCTACTGGACACCCCAGTGGCACGGCCTGCAGATGAAACTGGCGTATTCCAACAACGGTGAAAAAGCCGCGCCGGACGTGGACGAAGGCTACATCTACGGCGGCAGCCTGACCTACGAGAACGCCGGTTTCACGGCCATCGCCGCCTATGAAAAACACGTCAACTACTTCGGTATCGCCAGCATCGGACGCAATGCCCGGGGCGTGGGCAGCAATACCCATGTGACCGCCAACACCTCGTCCGACGACTTCAGCCTGCGCTATGGCCTGGCCTACGACTTCGGGGCGACCAAGGTCTCGCTGATCGCCGACGACCTGTCCTACTCCGAGGATGGCGTGGTCAATACCAGCAACACCTCCAGCGATGTGTCGCGCTATCGCCGCCAGGCCTGGATGGTGGGCCTGACCCACGACGTGACCCGGCAACTGCAGTTGCGCGCCAGCTACGCCAAGGCCCTGCCGGGCGAGTGCACGATGATTTCCGGGAATAACCGCGAATGCTCCACCGCCGGCATGGGCGCCACCCAGTACGCCGTCGGTTTCTCCTACAAGCTGAACAAGCAGACCGAGCTGTTCAGCCAGTACGTGCTGCTGCAGAACAACTCGCTGGCCAACTACAACTTCGCGATTTCCGGAGTCTATGCGGCCAGCGGTTATTCCCCGGGTACCGGGACCACGATCAGTGCCCTGGGCACCGGCATCAACTATTCATTCTGAGGAGGCGACCATGAAGACGCACAAGACCCCAGGAATGACCCGCCCGGTGCTCAACCCACTGAGCTGGGCGATCTTTGCCGCCGTCTACAGCCTGGTGCCCCTGTCGGCCTGGGCGCTGGACCCCAACGCGCTGCCGAGCAACGGTCATATCACCGCCGGCAGTGGCAGTATCAGCAGCAGCGGCAATGTGCTCAACGTCAACCAGAGCAGCGATCGCCTGTCCACCACCTGGGACACCTTCAATATCGGCAGCGCCGCCCAGGTCAATTTCTACCAGCCCGGCGCGTCGTCGGTGGCGTTGAACCGCGTGCTGTCCAGCGACGCCTCGCAGATCTTCGGCAAGCTCAACGCCAATGGCCAGGTGTTCCTGATCAACCCCTCCGGCGTGTTGTTCGGCGCCGGCTCGGCGGTGAATGTCGGGGGCCTGGTGGCCAGTACCCTGAACCTGTCCGACGCCAACTTCATGGCCGGCAAGAACCTCTTCGAAGGTAACGCCGGCAGTGGCACGGTGATCAACCAGGGCCAGATCAAGGCCGCCGACGGTGGCTACGTCGCCCTGCTCGGGGCCCAGGTACGCAACGAAGGCACGGTGGTCGCCAGGCTCGGTTCGGTGATGCTCGGCGCCGGGGAAAAAGTCACCCTGGACTTCAACGGCGACGGCCTGATCAACATGGCCGTGGACAACCCGGCGCTCAACGCCAGCGTGATCAACAGCGGCGCACTGCAAGCCAACGGCGGCCGGGTGATGCTCTCGGCCAGGGCCAGCAACTCGATGCTCAACGAGGTGGTGAACAACAGCGGCGTCATCGAAGCCACCAGCCTGCAGCAGCGCAATGGCACGATCATCCTCGACGGCGGCGACAGTGGCGTCGTGGCCAACAGCGGCAGCCTCGACGTGTCCGGGCGCAACCCGGGGCAAACCGGCGGCAACGTGACCCTGACCGGCCAGTATGTCGGCCTGTACGACGGCGCCCGTATCGACGCCTCGGGGGCTGCCGGCGGCGGCCAGGTGCTGGTCGGTGGTGATTTCCAGGGCACCGGCCCGCTGCACCAGGCCGACGCCACCTACATGGATGGCAATGCCAGCATTCATGCCGATGCCTTGAACAGCGGCGACGGCGGCAAGGTGATCCTCTGGTCGAAGGACAGCACCCGCTTCTACGGCAATATCAGTGTCACCGGCGCCGGCCAGGCCGGCAAAGGTGGCCTGGCGGAAACCTCGGGGCATGCCCTGGACGCCTTTGGCGTGGTCAACCTCAGCGCCGCATCCGGCATCGGCGGCACCTGGCTGATCGATCCGTTCAATATCAATATCACCAGCGGCGCCAGCTCCGGAGCCACCAGCAGCAACCCGTTCACCTCCAGCGGCTCGGCCAGCTCCAACCTGAGCTCGGCCACTCTCAATGCATCGCTCTCGGAAGGCGCGAACATCCTCGTCTACACCACGTCGGTGGGCGGCACGTCCGGCGATATCAACGTGCTGGACAACGTCAAGGCGGTCGGCAACGCGAGCCTGACCCTGCAGGCCCATCGCAATATCGTGATGACCAACACCAGCATCAGCAACGCCAGCGGCAAGACGCTGAACGTCTCGCTGCTGTCGAACTTCAACAACAGCGGCAACGGCTCGGTGCAACTGAGCAACGCCAGCATCCGCACCAACGGTGGCAACCTGACCATCAGCGGCGCGGCCTCGCCCACCGGGTCCTTTGCCAGCACCAACGTCAGCAACGGCTTCGGTGTGTCGCTGAACAACAGCCAACTGCTCACCAGCGGCGGCGACATCCTGATCCGCGGCGCCACCTCCTCGACCCTGGCCAGCGGTTCCACCGCCGGTGCGGTACAGATCGGCGGCGCCAGCCTGCTGGACGCGGGCGGCGGCAGCATCGCCATCGTCGCCAACCAGGCCAGCACCAGCGGCACCGGCGATGCCTTCGTGCTCACCGGCGGCAGCCAGATCGTCACCAGCGGCGCCGGCTCGATCCGTATCGACAGCAGCAACCTGGGCAGCGGCAACGGCACACGGATCTTCAGCACCAGCAACACCATCGCCGCCACCGGCTCGGGCAATATCACCCTCAACGGCAGCGCGACATCCGGCCAGGGCGTGCTGATCTGCTCGACAGCCGCTGGCTCCACCCAGAACGTCCGGGTCGGCAGCGGCACCCTGACGGTCAATGGCAGCAGCACCAGCGGGCGCGGGGTCAACCTGTCGGCCTCCGGCAATGGCGTGGTGAACCTCCAGGCCACGGCCGGCGGCAAGCTGCTGGTCAGCGGTGACAGCGGCGGCTCCTATGGCACGATCCTCAACGCCACGGGGATCGGCTCTTCGATCAACCTGCTGAGCGACGGCGATATCAGCCTGTCGGGCAACACTTCCGGCGGCACCACGCCGGCATTGGCCCTGGTCAGCTCCGGCAGCGGCAGTGCCGCCACGCCGGGCTCGCGGATCAATATCGGCAGCAGCGCCGGCAACGTCACGCTGTCGGCCAACAGCACGGTGATCAACAACACCAGTGGCTCGTTCCGGGCGATCTTCTTCGATGCCAGCGGTGCCTATGGGGCGATCAACGTCAGCACGCAAAGCGGCCGGTTGACCCTGGACGGCACCAGCGCCTCGGGACGCGGCATCGATCTCGCCCCCTCAGGCAGTAACGCCAGCGTCAACCTCTCGACCACCACTGGCGATCTGCTGCTCAGCGGCAACAGCACCAACAGCTTTGGCGGCTACGGGATCTTCTTCAACTCCACGGGCGCTTCCCAGGGCGTCAACGTCTCCACCACCACGGGCAATATCACCCTGCGCGGCGACTCGGTGGGCACCTCGGACGCCATCGCGCTGGGCGGCAGCGGGATCGCCTCGACCAACAGCATCACCTCGCAGAGCGGCAACATCAGCCTGCTCGGCAACTTCCACTCACCCAACAGCGGCGAGCTGGATCACGGCATCGCCATCCTCAGCGTGACCAACATCATCCAGACCCACGGCAACGGTAATATCACCCTCGACGGCCGTGCCGCCGACCAGGGCAACGGCATCGATTTCTACGGCAACGGCCGGGCGCTGGTCAGCGTCGACGACGGCCAACTGACCCTGCGCGGCAGCAGCGGCTACGCCGACGGCATCGGCATGGCCACCGGCATCAACCGGATCCAGGCCACCGGCAGCGGCTCGGTGGCGCTGACCGGCAGTTCCACCTACGGCAACGGCATCAGCCTCTATCCCTCCGGCAACGCCAGCTCGGCGACCCTGTCGACCGTCAGCGGCGACCTGACCCTGACCGGCACCAGCGGCGCCGCGGGCAAGGCCGGGATCCTCATCCGCGCCGCATCGGCGGGTCCGGCCAACGGCGTGAGCCTGCTCTCGGGCAGCGGCAACCTGCGCCTCAACGGGCGTACCGACGGCAGCAACTCGGGCATTGCCATCGTCGGCAATAGCAACAGTGCCTACACCCTGATGCAGACCGGCGGCAGCGGCCAACTGAGCCTCGACGGCTACAGCGCCGGCGGCTACGCCCTGAGCTTCGATGGCGGCAACAACAGCCTGCTGGCCGCCGACGGCGGCGTGCTGGTCAGCACCGAATCACCCGCCGGACGCTTTATCAGCCATACCACCGACGTCACCACCTTTGCCGCCAGCGGCAGCGGCGCCGTGGTGTTCCGCCAGGGCGGCACGATCAGCAACCGCCTGACCGACCCGACGACCGCCTCCGCCAGCGATGCCATGCAAAGAACCATGAACGATGGCTTCTGGGCCCGTCCGCTACAGGACAACAGCCGCCTGACACCCCTCGATAGCCTGCGTGACCGCCCCGGCATCGACCTGGCCAGCTTCGACCAGACCTCTGTTTCCAATCCATTCGACAACCGTGTAGAGAGACCCCACGACCATGAAGAACCTTAAGCCGACCTGCCCTCCGTTTCGTCTCAGCCGGCTGGCCCTCGGACCGTTGCTGATGCTGGCCATGGGCGCGGCGAATGCCGCCGACGCCAAGGAGCCCCATGACTATTTCTATTTCCTGGGGGAAATGAACAAGGCTTCGACCGTGATGGTGATCGACAACAAGATCGTCCCGCCCGACCTGGGCAAGAAGATCGTCTCGGCCGTCGAGCAGGTCATCAATGAAGGCAACCGGCCGGGGGCCGAGCGGCCGGCCGACTACCTGAAGTACGAGCCGCTGATCCTCGCCATCGCCGGTCCCGACGGTTCGCGCATGCACTCCGGACGCAGCCGCCAGGATATCCTGTCCACCACCCGGCGCCTGATGCAGCGCGAGCGTGTGTTAAGCCTGCTGGACTCGATGAACAAGTCCAAGGCCGTGTTCCTCAAGCTGGCCGCGGAGAACCGCGATACCCTGGTCCCGGCCTACACCAATGGCGTCCAGGCCCAGCCGACCACCTACGCCCACTACCTGCTGGCCTTCAGCGCCGTGTTCGACCGCGATGCCGAGCGCCTGCGCCAGGCCTATGCCCGTCTCAACCTCAGCCCACTGGGCTCGGGAGCCCTGGGCACATCGAGCTTCCCGGTCGACCGCAAGCAACTGGCCGAACTGCTGGGCTTCGACGGTCCCGTGGAAAACTCCTATGACGCCGCGCAACTGGGCGCCCTGGACACCGGCATGGAGCTGACCGGCATCTGCAGCAATGCCGCGACCACCATCGGCAGCCTGGTGCAGGACATGCACACCCAGTACCACCAGCCCTACCCGTGGATCATGATCACCGAAGGCCGCCTGACCGGCACCAGCAGCATCATGCCGCAGAAGCGCAACCCCTACGGCCTGAACCTGCTGCGCCTGCAGGCCAGCGACGTGGTCGGCGGCGCCATGACCTACCAGTTCGAAGCGCACAACGTGACCCCGGGCATGCCGGACTACAAGCGCGACCAGGTGGAAAAGACCCTGGACCTCACCGCCAGCTCGTTCCAGATGCTCGCCGACCTGATGAGCAACCTGCAGATCGACAAGGATCGGGCCCTCCAGGAAATCGACGCCGACTACTCCACCACCACGGAACTGGCGGACGTCCTGCAGCGCGACTCCAATGTGCCGTTCCGCGTCGGCCATCACTTCGCCTCGGACCTGGTGACCTACGGGCGCACCAACAAGATGAAACCGGCGGACATCCCCTTCGCCGAGGTCCAGAAGATCTACGGCGAAGCGCTGAAGGCCTTCGATATGCAGAATGTGCAGTTCCCGCTGACCCAGGCGCAGTTCCGCAAATCCCTGACCGCGCAGAACATGATCGAGTCGAGCAAGGGACTCGGCGGCCCGCAGCGTGCCGAAGTGGATCGGATGCTGGCGGCGGAACAGGCCAGCCTCGGCGTCGACGAAAACTGGGTCAAGGAGCAGAAGCAGAAACTGGCGACGGCTTCGGCTAATCTGGACAAGGCGTTTTTTGCGCTGGGGCGTTAAGAGTGGATCGCGGCGCGGGCAGGTTCGGGGGGATGATCCTCGAACTTGCCGGCGCCCTTGAGGCCGCCTTCGCGGGCAAGCCCGCTCCCACAGGATTGTTGCGTACCTCTGTGGGAGCGGGCTTGCCCGCGAAGGGCCCCAAGGAGTCCTGGACCATGCAACAGGTGCCTCCACATAAATCCCGTGGGAGCGGGCTTGCCCGCGAAGAGGCCCCGGCAGCCACCACAGCACTGGCAAATACACGCTCTTTCACCAAAGGCCCATTCGATGCCCGAAGACAACTATTCGCTGGAGCACTTCGAGTTCCTCTGCTACTCCCGCAACCATGAAGCCGCGGCGCGCGAGCTGGTGCGCCTGCTGCTGTTGATCGACCGCCACTACGGCAAACTTTCCAATACCTTTTCCCTGGCGGTATCGCCGGCCCTGCCCGCCGCGGAACTGGAGGCCCACGCCCTGACCCGACTGACCAGCGCCATCTCCGCGCTGTTCTCCGACCCCGGCTTTCGCATCAGCCCGGATGGCTTCGGCCAGTTGATCCATTTCCAGCGCTGGCTGTCGTCACTGTTCGCCGCCAGCGCCTTCGTCAACGCCGACCACCTGCTGCAATCGTTGAATACCCTGGGGCCGACGGCCGAGGACTTCCAGGTCAGCAGCACCGACCTGGTGAAGTTCTGCGTGCTCTACTCGGCGGAATCGGAAGTGCCGCTGGATGTCGAACTGCTCTGGCAGCAGAACCGCGATATCGCCGCGGCGTTGTTCATGGCCTTGCTCTCCCCCCGACTGATCGGCACCCAGGCCGCCCACTCCAAGCGCGAGGCGCTGCTGGCCTGGCTGCCCCGCCGGCTGGAGGAAATCGACAGCCTGGACACCCTGCCCGTGGGCATCCTGCACGATGCCTACATGCACTGCAGCTACGCCGACCTGCCCCAGCGCCATGACATCAAGGCCTCGATCAATCGCCTGGTGGAACGCAAGCTCGCCGCCGCGGATATCCTCGACCTGCCGACCGCGGCGCCACGTCCCGCCACCGCCGGCAAACCGGTGATGCTGGTCCTGCTCGAATGGTTTTCCGCCGGACACTCGATCTATCGCACCCACTCCAGGACCCTGGAAGCCGCCCGCGCGGATTTCCAGCTGGTCGCCATCGGCTACCAGGCCAATGTCGACGATGCCGGCCGCGAGGTCTTCGAGCACTTTGTTGCCTTCGACGAGCCTGACGACCTCTATGCCTGCCTGCGCCAGCTCAGGAACGTCGCGCAGGCATGGGCGCCGCAGGTGTTCTACATGCCCAGCGTCGGCATGTTCCCGATCACCCTGTTCGCCAGCAACCTGCGCCTGGCGCCATTGCAGGTCGCCGCCCTCGGGCATCCGGCGACCACTCGCTCGCGGCATATCGACTACATCAGTGTCGAAGAAGATTTCATCGGCGACCCGGCCTGCTTCAGCGAACGGCTGTTGCGCCTGCCCGCCGACGGCCAGCCGTATCGCCCCTCGGCCCATGCGGTGCCGCTGCCCAAGCGTCAACGCCAGGACTCGCCGCTGGTGCATATCGCCATCGCGGCGACCACGATGAAGCTCAACCCGCGCTTTCTCCTGGCCTGCCAGAAGATCGTCGAGCTGACGCCGCGGCTCCATGGCCGCGAAGTGCGCCTGCACTTCCTGATCGGCCAGGCCCAGGGCCTGCTCTATCCGCAGGTGCTCCGACTGATCCAGCGCTACGTGCCGCAGGCGGTGGTGTATGCCCACCAGCCGTACCAGGACTACCTGGCGATCTTCAACCAGTGCGACCTGTTCCTCAGCCCCCTGCCCTTCGGCAATACCAACGGCATCATCGACGCCCTGACCGTGGGTCTGCCCGGGATCTGCAAGACCGGGCCGGAAGTGTTCGAGCATATCGACGAGGGCTTGTTCCGCCGGATCGGCCTGCCGGACTGGACCATCACCCATACCCTGGAAGAGTACATCCGCGCCGCCTGCCGCCTGGCCGGCAACTTTGCCGAGCGCGAGGCGCTCTATCGCCAGCTGGAGCGCCCCGAAGCGCTGCAGAGGCTGTTCAGCGGTCGCCCGCAGGCGCTCAGTCAGGCGCTGTCGGCCCTGCTGAAAACGGCGCCTTGAGTTCACGCCGCAGCACCTCGCGGTCAAGGGCGTTATCCCAGCGGGCAATGGCCACGCAGGCCACGCAGTTGCCGATGGCGTTGGTCAGCGAGCGGCATTTCATCAGCCGCTCGACGCCCAGCAGCAGGACCACGCCTTCGGTGGGCAGGAACGGCAGCGCACCGAGGGTGGCGGTCAGGGCGACAAAGGCCGAACCGGTCACGCTGGTGGCGCCCTTGGAAGTCAGCGAGGCCACCAGCACCAGCATCACCAGTTGGGCCAGGCTCAAGGGAATCTCCTGGACCTGGGCCAGGAAGATCACCGCCACCGCCAGGTACAGGTTGGTGCCGTTGAGGTTGAACGAATACCCCGCCGGCATGACCAGTCGCACCACCGCCGGCGAACAGCCCAGACGCTCCATCCTGGCGATCAGGCCCGGCAGCGCGGCAATCGACGAGGTGGTGAACAGCACCAGTGCCAGCTCGTCCTTCACATACAGCAGCAGACGCCAGAGACTGACGCCCGCGAGCTGGCTGACCAGTCCCAGGACCAGCACGATAAAGACCACGCTGGCCAGGTACAGGGTGGCGACGAACTTGAGCAACGGCACCATCGAGCCGACCCCGTACCGGCCGATGGTGAAAGCGATGGCGCCGAAGGCCGCCAGGGGCGCCAGCTTGAGAATCAGGTTCATCAGGCCGAACAACAGTTCGAGCAACAGCTCGATCATCTGCCGTACCGGTGCCCCGCGCTCGCCGCTCCAGGCCAGGGCGATGCCGAACATCAGGGCGAGCAACAGCACCTGCTGGATATTGCCCTGGGCGAAGGCGCCGAAAAAACTGCCCGGGATGGTTGCCAGCGTGGCCTCGGAGAACTGCCACTGCCGCCACTGGGCGAGGAAATACTCGCTCGACGAGGTCAGGCTCGACAGTTCGTCCAGGGGAAATCCCGGCCCCAGATCGTTGCCCGGATGCAGCAACAACGCCGCCGCGACGCCGATCAGCAGCGACAACAGGGTCATCAGGGCAAAAAACAGCAAGGCCTTGCCGCCGATCTTGGCCGCTTCGGCCTGGCTGCGCATGCCGGCGATACCCGAGACCACCAGGGCGAACACCAGCAGGCTGATGGGCATGCCGATCAATCGGACGAAACCGTCGCTGAGGGGTTTCATTTCCACCGCCAGCGCCGGATGCCAACGCCCGAGGGCGATGCCGCAGGCGACCGCGATCAGAATCTGTACCACGCCCCGCTTGAAGAACCCCAACCCCATCCGCCGCACCGTCGCCTGTCGATCCTCGCCCATGGTACTGGCATACGGGCCAGCACTCACGCCCGATTTAGCACATGGCCGCACGACAGGCCTGCCGCTACAATCGAGGCGGTTCGAAGGTACTGGCAACAACAGCCCCTCACACTAAAAGAAGCCCCATGGAACTCCGACACCTGCGTTACTTCCTGATGGTCGCCGAAGAACTGCATTTCACCCGTGCCGCCGCACGCCTGAACATGCAGCAGCCGCCCCTGAGCAACCAGATCCGCCTGCTGGAAAAGGAACTGGGCTTCGACCTGTTCAAGCGGCATCCCAAGGGCGTCGACCTGACCGCCGGCGGGCAGGTCTTCCTGCAAGAAGCCCGGGCCATTCTCAATCGGGTCGACGAGGGTTCGAAACGCGCGGCACGGGCAGCCCAGGGCCTGGAGGGCAAGCTGTCGATCGGCTTCACCAGCTCGGCGGCCGCCCACCCGCTGATTCCCGGGATGATCCGCGCCTATCGCGGGCTCTACCCCAACGTCGAGCTGCTGCTCAGCGAGGGCAATGCCGGGGAACTGACCGACGAAGTGAACCTGGGGCGCATGGACCTGGGCATCCTGCGCGCACCGGTGAGCCGCCCCCGGGGCGTGACCCTGTACCGGTTGCTCAACGAAGAAATGCTGCTGGTACTGCCGGTGGGACACCGCCTGCTGCCGGCGGACGTCCTGGTCAACGGCCTGAGCCCGGACGAAATCGACGCCATGCCGGTGATTGCCATCGGCGACCTGGCCGACGAGTCGTTTATCCTGGTGCGTCGCCACGGCGCGCCGGGCATGTACGCCAAACTGGTGGAGGCTTGCGAGCGCGCCGGCTTCACCCCGAAGATCGCCTTCGAAATCGAGCGCATGCTGACCAACATCAACCTGGTGGCCGCCGGTGCCGGAATCTCGGTGGTACCGGCGTCCATGCGCAGTTTTCATCGCCACAGCGTCGTCTACTGCCGGATCGGCGAAGCCAGTCCACGGCTGGTGGCACCGATCACCCTGATCGTGCGGACGGAGGACCAGGACCCGACCCGGCAGAACTTCATCGAGCTGGCCCAGGACCTGGGGCGACAGTTCCGCCGCGAACAGCTCCCCCGCCCCTGAGTCGCCCTACAGCGTCAGGAACAACGCCGACGTCCAGACCCGCGACTGATCGCGCTGCCGCGCACAGATGAACAAGGGATGCTCGCGGCCCGGTTCCAGTTGCAGCCCCGCCAGATCGATACGCCCTTGCAATTCGCGGGGCAGCGGCGCGGCGGTGGTCCGCTCCAGGGAAACCTTCAGTTCGGCCCCCGGCAACTCCTCGATCACCTGCGACTGGGCCAGCAGCGTTTCCCCGGACACCTGGATCAGTACCGAAGGCGCGTGCACATAAGGCTGCGGCTCGGACGGGTCGCCGACCTTGATGTAGTTGTCGATGCGACTGCGGATCTCCAGTGTCGCACCGGCCAGTTGCGACAAGTCGATTTCCAGGCTGTCGGTATCGCCGTTGGTATCGGTGCGAAAGGCCAGGACCGTCGCGTCCTTGCGCCACACCGTCTGCTCCGGATGATCGAGCCCCAGGGCGCGAAAGCCGTTGATGACCGCCCCGGTGATGCGGATTTCGCCGCTCCAGTAGGCACCCCGGTAGCGATCCTTGATCCGCGCGCCGCCCAGGCGCAGGCGAATGCGCTGGTCGGAAAAGCCCAGTTCCTGGTGCAGGTTGCGTGACCAGATCAACTGCTCGCCATCGAACAGGTCGACCTGCTCCCAGCCCGCCTCACCCAGCAGGCGGTAGTCGAGCAGCGCATCGGCCGGAGCCTTGAACACCTCGCCCATGAAGTTCTCGCCCTGGCGCAGGCTGGCAAACGAGCGCTCGCCGGTGGTGGCAAAGGTCCGCCGGGCGCGCAGCGCCTTGCCGACACTGGCACGGTCGAAACGCTCGGCGAGCACGCCGGTCAGGCCACCGCGGGAACCGAACACCGCGGTGGCCGGGACCCCGCCACCGCAGCGCCCCTGATGCTCGTCGCTGTTGGCCGCCGCACCGACCCGATAACCCCGCTGCAACGCCTCGGCATATACCCAGTGGAATTGCCCCCAGGCCGAGCCGACTTCGATCAGCCGCTCCAGCTCCGGATGGTGCCAGTCGAGGTTGCAGCGGCGCCCCCCGACATGGGGCATCATCAGGTGGCCTTCGGGGTCCTTGGCATAGGCGGCGTAGAGTTCGTCCACCGGCCAGGCGCCCGGCTTGATGGTGCCGGCGGTGAACTCGTTCCATTCGAAGGAGCGCACCAGCCGCCCCTGGTTGTCGAAGGGGAATTCAGGCTTGCGGTCGTGCAGGAACACCACGTTGCGGTCGCCTCCGGCGCAGGAGTTGCCGCACCATTCGGTCCCCGGATAGCAGACAAAGCGACCCGTTTCGTTGAGTTCGTGAATCAGCCTCACTGCCTGGTCCCAGCGCTGCTCGGTGATATTGAAGTCATTGGCGGTGTAGCCGAGCACGTCGAGCCCGGCGACATCGCGGCCGTAGCTGAGGTTGTAGAGCGTGTCATTGGTGCCCACGGTGTCATCGGAATGCACATGCAGGTCGGCATACAGCGGACGCAATGCGCTGCCGGCCGGATCGACCGTGACAAAGGCCTGGGCCCCACGAACAAAAGGGGCATGCACCGCGGCCGACAATCGCCACTCACCCACCGCCTCGAACGCCACGCCCTGCAACCGGGCAATCGCCCAGCCTTCGCTCGCCAGGCGGAACGCTTGCTGGCGCTGCTCGCCGTCCGGACCGCTCAGGGTCAGCAGGCCATCGAGCGGCAAGCCACGGCAGGTATTGCCCCAGGCATCGTCGACCCGCAGCAACACGTCGAACGCCTCACCGGCGCCGACCAGCCGCGGCACGATCAGTTGTACGCCATGGGCCGGCCCCGGGACGATATCCAGCAACGGGTCGCCCGGCACCTCGGCAAACTTCGAACTGCCCAGCGGGTCGATGAACAGGCGAAAACGGAAGTCCTTCTCGACGAAGCTCTGCACCCGCGTGCCGGCCCCGCCCTGGCGGCGATCGCCGAGGCGGATGATGACCCGGTCGCCGGGGTTCAGGTAGCCGTCGACGATATCGATGATGATCGCCTTCTGGAACGGCCGCTCGTGGCCCTTCTGGTCGAAGCGCACCTTCAGGTGCTGCACCGTGGCCCGGCTCTGGCCCGGCACCAGCTCGCCGGCCTGGTACTCGGCGCTGACGTAGTTGGGGCCGGCCGGATTCGAGGTCTGGAACAAGGCCCAGTCGGAGTAGAACTTGAAGGCCAGCTTCAGCCAGGCGCCGTCGGCCAGGCCGCTGCCGCCGACCTCGTAGACCAGGGTGATCTCGTCCCACTGGCCGGCCATCAGGGTGTTGCGGTCACAGCTGACATGACCCAGGAACGGGCGCTGCTTATTGCGTTCATACAGGCCTTGCGGGGCAATGTAATGCCCGGCTTCGCGGGGATCGAAAACGTTGTTCACATGACACCTCGTACGGGTCTTCGCGGAATCTTCAATAGGGACTGGCACGCTCTATTGCACGCGCCATTTCTGGTAGTGACGCTCGATGCGCCGGAACACGAAACTCTCCATCAGCCAGGCGATCAGGCCGATCAGCACGATGCCCAGCAGCACCTGGCTGCTGTTGCCGATCTGCCCGCCGGTGGCAACCATCCAGCCGATCCCCTGGGAGGTGCCGATCATTTCCGCCGCCACCAGCGCCCGCCAGCCCTGGCTGAAACCGATACGCAGGGCGGCCGTGACAAACGGCAGCGACGCCGGCAGGTAGACATGGGCGAGCAGTTGCCAGGGATTGGCCCCCAGGGTGCGTGCCGCGCGGACTTCGCCGCCGCGAATGCTCTGCACGCCCTCCTGGATGGTCACGGCCATGGGAAACACCGCGGCGATAAAGATCACCAGGACGATGGACACATAGCCCAGGCCGAAAATGATCATGATCAGCGGTGCCCAGGCGATGGGCGGGATCGCCATGAACAGGCTGTTGAGCGGCGATATGAAGTCGCGAAAACGCGAAGACAGACCGCCCGCCGTACCCAGCAGGACCGCGACCAGCACCGCGGCACAGAACCCGCCCAACTCTTCGAGCACACTGGCCCGCAGGTGCTGCCACAACGAACCGTCGCCCAGCCAGCGCAACGTTTCGCGGGCCACGTCCCAGGGCTGCGGCAGGATGTAGGTGGGAAAACGGCTGGCCAGGGCCACCCAGATCAACAGCAGGACGGGCAGCGAAGCCCAGCCCCAATTCGGTTTTGGCAAGGACATGACAGACTCAGCGCGAGGCTTTTTCCAGGTAGGTGGTGTCGACGATCTGCTCGGTCTTGAGCGGTGCATCGATAAAGCCCAGGTCAAGGGAGTAGTTCATCAGGCGCTGGATAAAGCGGATATCGGCGTCCTGCAGATCCGCCGACCAGCCGAGCCGGCTGCGGGCCTGGGCAACGATGGTTTCCGGGGCGATGGTGCTGCCGTCCGGGCCCTGCACCGCTTCGAGCTTGAACGCCTCGGCGATGATCCGGTTCGACTCGGCCGGATGCTCGTTGAGAAAGGCAATTGCCTTGCGATGGGCCCGTAGCAGCCTGACCACATCGTCAGGGCGTTCCTGCAGGGTTTTCGGCAAGGCGATCACCACGTACCAGGGGTATTCGGGCAAGGCCTGGTTGACATCGAACAGCACCCGGCTCGAACCGCGCAGCAGCGACTGGCTGACGAAGGGCTCCCAGGAAAAGGCCGCGTCGACGATGCCACGCTCAAGGGCGGCATTCATGTTGCCCGGCGGCATGTCGATGATGTTCAGGTCGGCATCGGGATTCAGGCCGGCCTTTTCCTTGAGCACATAGCCCCTGAGCAGCACGTCCATGCCGCTGCCCTTCTTGACCCCGGCGAGCTTCTTGCCCTTGAGTCCGGCCAGGGAGGTGATCGGGCTCTTGCTGTCGACGATCACCGCCGCCTGGCCGTAGTTGACCTTGGCCAGGATGCGGCTCTGCAAGCCGCGGGAGAACCACTGGTACACCGGGGGCGTGCCGACGTAGGCGACATCCAGCTCACCGGCCGCCAGGGCCTGCTGGATCACCGGCCCGTCACCGAGGGCCCTGAGGTCCACCGTCAGGCCTTCCTCGCGGTAGTAACCCTGCCTGTCCGCGATCAGCGCCGGCGCATTGGCCATGGCAAACACATAGCCCACCCGCAACGGCCGGCTCTCATCGGCAACGGCCGACAGACTGCCGGCCACGGCGACCACGGACAATGAAAGGGCAAGCAGGGTACGTTTGATCATTGGATCGACTCGATTTCAGGGGAGAGGGAAACAGCGGGGCAAACACGGGCCTCGGACAGCGCCATGACCTGGGAAATACGCTCCATCAGCTCATTGCGGTAATCGAGGAAAGCCGGCAGCCGACGAGTGTTGCGATTGGAGCGCGGGCGCGGCAGGTCGATCCGCAGTTCGCTGTGGATGCCGCCGGGGGCGATATTCAGGACAATCACCCGGTCCGCGAGGAACACCGCCTCGTCGATATCATGGGTAATGAACAACACCGTCTGGCCCAGTTCGGCCCAGATCCGCAGGGTTTCCTCGTTCATGCTGTTGCGACTGATCGCATCCAGCGCGGCGAAGGGTTCGTCCATCAGCAGGACCTCCGGCTCCAGCGCCAGGGTGCGGGCCAGCGAAACGCGCTGCTGCATGCCGCCGGACAACTGATGGGGCAAGCGCTGGGCGGCCTGCTCCAGGCCGACCAGGCGCAGGTACTGCATGGCCTGTTCGCGCTGCCGCGCCTCGCTGGTATCACCGGCCATGCGCAAGCCGAAGCGGACATTCTCCAGGGCGGTCAGCCAGGGAAACAGTTGCGGCGCCTGGAACACATAGCCGAGTTCCGAACGCTCCGGGTGCACCGTGGTCTGGTTCAGGCTGATCTGCCCCGCCTGCGGCCGGACAAAACCCGACAACAGGTTGAGCAAGGTGGTCTTGCCGCAGCCGGAAGGCCCGAGGATCGCGACGAACTCGCCAGGGGCGGCACTCAGGCTGAAGGAGGAAAACACCCGATGACCGTTGGGATAGCTGAAACTGATGTCATCGACCATCAGCGCCGCGGCCGACCGCGGGGCACAAGGAAAGAGTTCTGGCATGGCAAGTGTCGTCAGGTCGTTTACAATGGGAATGCCTGACATAATACGTATTAATACAAGTCATCCCAATAACCTGTTTTTATAACCTTAGAAGCGAAGTCTCGGTCCTCGCTTCTCCGGCCATGGAATCACTCAGTGTCTACGTCCATTCTTCGCGACAGCACGACCTCGCTCTACGAACAGATCGCCCACCAGCTACTCGGGGAGATCCAGCGCGGCGACTACGAACCCAGCGGCAAGCTGCCCTCGGAGGCCGAACTGGGCCAGCGCTTCGCGGTGAGTCGCGTGACCATCCGCCTGGCCGTGGGCAAACTCAGCGACGATGGCGTGGTGGAACGCAAACAGGGCAAGGGCACTTTCGTCGCGGCCAAGCAGGTGCGACATGGCCTCGATGCCCTGCGCAGCTTTCATGAAGCCCTGCTGCTGCAAGGACTGAAGCCGAGCATGCGGGTCCTCGACCATCACCTGCAGGCGGTTCCCGAGGCGTTGCGCGGGCTGTTCGGCGCGGCACAGGATTGCCTGCTGCTGGAGCGCCTGCACTTTGTCGACGACGAACCCATTGCCCTGGGTCGCAGCCACCTGCCCGCCGAACTGGCAAGCGTGGTCTGGAGCGAGGTCGAGCACCGGCCGATCTACTCGATCCTCGAGTCGATCACCGGCTCGCCGGTGACCCGTGCCGACATGGCGATCCGCGCCCAGGAGGCCGACAGGCACCTGGCCAATGCGCTGCACGTCAAACGCGGCGCGGCACTGCTGGTGATGGAGCGCACCTCGTATTTCGCCGATGGTCGCTGCTGTGACCGCACGACCTTTTTCATTCGTCCGGAGCGCTACGCGTTTGTCCTCAGCGGCGTGTTCAAGTCCAGCCCGGGCGCCTGATCACGACCACCCGCCAGGTCCGCTCCCGGGCCTGGCGACAGGCTTTCGACGGAGCCGCGCACTAAGACCCAAAAAGAATTAATAAATAAAAAATCAGTATTTATCGTTATTAAAACAACCACGTACTCTCTCCTCATACCGACACTGGAGAGTCCCCATGCATCCGACCGATACCGTTATCGACCTCGCCCGCTATCGCAAACGCAAGCAGGCGCAGCAACTGGCCCGGACCCTGTGGGAAATGTATGCACGCAATGCCGGCTACCAGGCGTTCCAGTGGGTGCAGAGCGCCCGTGCCACCGAGCCCCGTCACGCGTGAATGCGCAGGAGCCCTCGCGGTTTCTGGCGAGCGCCGACGAACCGCCGCTGGACCTGAACAACCTGCAGGCGCTTGAAGAAGATCCGATCTGCGCACGGGTCGCCCAGAACCTGCAACGCCTGCGCGGCAAGCATCATCTGTCCCTCGATGCCCTCGCCCGTCAATGCGGGGTCAGCCGGGCGATGCTGGCGCAGATCGAGTCCGGCCGCAGCGTGCCGTCGATCAAGGTACTGTGCAAGATTGCCAAGGGCCTGAAGGTATCCGTCGCGGCCTTTCTCGAACATCGTGCCTTCGAGGGCGTGGCGGTCCTGTCGGCGAACAAGAGCAAGCGCCTGGTCAGTGCCAACGGCGCCTTTGTCAGCCGCGCCCTGTTCCCGTTCGATGTCGCCCGCCAATCGGAATTCTACGAACTGCGCCTGAGCCCGCTGGGCGAGGACGAGTCCGAGGGACATGGCCCCGGAGTCCAGGAAAACCTGGTGGTGGCCCAGGGTGTACTGGAGATCAGTGTCAATGACCAACGCTACCTGCTGTCCACCGGCGACTCGATTCTGTTCTACGCCGACCAGCCGCACCGCTATCGCAACCCCGCCGACAGCGAAGCCGTGGCGTACCTGGTGGTGACCTACCCCGAACGCCTCGACTGACCCACCGGCAGCCACGAAAAAGCCCGGCGAGGATCACTCCAGCCGGGCTTTTTTTACTGCCGCGATCGATCAGCAGGTGCAGCACATCATCGGCATGCCGTTGCAGCTCATCATCATCGGCATGCTGCAGTCGTTCATCAGCTTCATCATCAGGGCGCAGCAGCTTTTCATCATGTCCATGTTCATGCCGGCCATCGGCATGATCTTGCACTGCATGCCGTCGGCCAGCATCGAGCATTCCATCACGCATTTCATCGACGGCATCGGCATGCCCATCATCGGCATCGGCATCATGCTGCCCATCATCGGCATGGCCATGGCCGCCTGGGACATGCACATCATGCTCATGTTGGCGCAATGCATCATCATCGGCATGCCGCAGTCCATCATCATCTGCATCATTTGCGCGCTGTTCTTGAACATGGCCATGTCCATGCCCGCCGCCGGCATCATCTTGCACAGCATGCCGTCGCCCATCATTTCGCAGCTCATGGTCGCCATCATCATCGGCATCCCCATGGCCGGCATCATCGGCATGGTGTTCATCGGCATTTGCATCTGCATGGCATTCATCATGGTGAAACTCCCTGATAGTTCGATAGTTGGACGAAGCTGATGGGGCGGATTCTAGGGAATGCCAGGCGCACGGCAAGACGGCGATCCAGCAGCCGGAACGGATGTCGGAGCGAGTTTTATGCTGCCCTTTGCGGGCCGATATCCGTCCTGGCGGTCATATCGCTTTCAAAGCAGACAGACAGGCAGTTTCAACGGCGGATTACCCGCTTTGGATATGCCCGTACGAGCTATTCAAATAGCCGAAGGAAATAATCAATCTAAACAGCTCGAACTTTTCCGGTTTCCTCAGCGCCGATGGGCCAGGGAACGCACCAGTCGATCCCCGAGGCTTTGCACACCCTGCACCAGAATCACCAGGACGATCACCGTGGCGACCATCACCTCGTTGTTGAAACGCTGATAGCCATAGCGGATGGCCAGGTCCCCCAGGCCGCCCCCGCCGATCACTCCGGCCATGGAGGAGAAGCCGATCAGCATCACCAGGGTCAGGGTAACGCCCGCCAGCAAGGCCGGCAGCGACTCGGGCAACAGGACCTTGAAAATCACATGGCGGATATCGCCGCCCATGGACAGGATGGCCTCGATCCGCCCCTTGTCGACCTCATCCAGGGCGTTTTCCACGATACGGGCGAAGAATGGAAAGGCGCCGATGGTGATCGGCACCACGGCGGCGGTGCTACCCAGGGTGGTGCCGACAATCAGTCGGGTCAGCGGGATCAGGGCGATCAGCATCACCACGAATGGCAACGACCGCCCGAGGTTGACCAGCGCGCTCAGGCCGCCATGCAGGCGCGGCAGCGGGTACAGGCCATGGCGACGGCTGATGAACAGCAGGACCCCGAGGGGCAGGCCGATCAACAAGGTGAAGAGCCCCGCCAGCAGCACCATGTACAGGGTCTCGCCGGTGGCGTTGAGCAACAGCTGGAAAATCTCGTTCCAATCGATGGTCCGGGTCATAACTGGGCCAACCTCAAGCGTGGGATGCGCACCTCATCGTCGAAGCGCGGCTGCGGGGCCGGTAGCAGCGAGCGCCCCAGGGCCGAGTCCGGATCGGCCAGCAAACGCGCCAGCGTACCGGACTCCAGCAGCCGTCCCTGGGCCAGGGAAGCGGCGTGGTCGCAGATCGATCGGATGACATCCAGCTCATGGGTGATCAGCACGATGGTCAGCCCCAACCGGCGATTGATATCGCGCAGCAATTCGAGAATCGACGCCGTGGTTTCCGGATCGAGGGCACTGGTGGCCTCATCCGAAAGCAGATAGGCCGGGCGTGCCGCCAGGGCCCGGGCAATGCCGACCCGCTGTTTCTGCCCGCCGGACAGTTGCGAGGGAAAGGCCTCGGCCTTGTCCGCCAGGCCCACCAGTTCCAGCAGCTCGCAAACCCGAGCCTGCCGTTCAGCCTTGCCGGTGCCGGCGATTTCCAGCGGCACGGCGATATTGTCGAAGACATTGCGCGAGTGCAGCAGGTTGAAGCCCTGGAAAATCATGCCGATACGTTGGCGCTGGCTGCGCAGGTCCCGATCGGACAGGGTCGTCAGGTCCTGGCCGTCGACCACCACGCGCCCGGCGCTGGGGCGTTCGAGCAGATTGAGGCAACGCAGCAAGGTCGACTTGCCGGCACCGCTGCGACCGACGATGCCGTAGATCGCCCCGTCGGGGATGTCCAGGGACACCCGGTCCAGTACCGGCGCCCCTTCGCCATAGCGCTTGCTCAACTGCTCGACGCGGATCATGGCTTGCGGTCCGCGACGGTCACCGGAATCACCGAGCCCGAATAGGTATCGGTGATGAATTTCGCCACCTGGGGTGAGTTGAGGTCCTTGGCCAGTTGCCTGATCCGTGGGTCATCCTGCAACTTCGGCGTCGTCACCAGGATATTCGCGTAGGGATTGTCGACGGCCTTTTCCAGGCCAAGGGCGTCCCTGGCTGGCGACAGGCCTGCCTCCAGCGCGTAGTTGCCGTTGATCACCGCCAGGTCGACATCGTCCAGGGCGCGGGGCAATTGCGGCGATTCAATCTCGAGAATCTTCAGCTGTTTCGGGTTCTCGGCAATGTCCCTGGGCGTTGCCTGGTCGGTGGCCGGGTTGTTGAAGCCGGGCTTGAGCTTGATCAGGCCGTTATCCTGCAGCAGGTACAGGGCACGACTGAGATTGGTGACATTGTTCGGCAGCGCGACGGTGCCCTTTTGCGGCACCTGGTCGAAGCTTTTATGTCGGTGCGAGTAGATTCCCAGCGGCTCGATATGCACGGTCGCCGCCACCGCGAACTTCTGGCCGAGGGCCTGTTCCTGGGAATTGAGGTACGGCAGGTGCTGGAAGTAGTTGGCGTCGACGTCGCCATGGGCCAGCAGTTCGTTGGAGTTCACGCCGTTGGGAATCTCGATGACCTTGAGGTTCAGTTGCGGATCGATTTTCTGTACATAAGCGAGGATCTGCGCGTGGGGGACCGGGTCCGCCGCCACTCGCAACGGTTCCGTGGCCAGGGCGCCGAAGGAAGCGAACAGGCCCGCCACGACCGCCAGGGTCAATCCGGTTTTTTTCGACATGCTGGTAATCCTTGAGCTGATGACAGGGTCAGGCGCTGACGGCCCTGGGGGCCAACACCTTGGGCGTGGGGGCATCGGCGTAGAAACGCCGGGCGACATCGGGGTGCGAACGCAGGCGACCCTTGAGGTAGTTCCAGCCGACATCACGCAACAACGGGTTGTCGGGATCGCTGGCCGGGCCCCGTGCCTCGCGCAGCAGCGCGGTCGGCAAGGGATACAGCGGCACCACCGCATCCAGTTGCGCACCGAGGAAGAAGGCAATCGACAGGCGCTCGCTTCCGGCCGGCGGTGACTGCACGCGATGCACCGTGGCCCGCAGATAACCGTTGGTGGCCAGTTCGAGCAATTCGCCGATATTCACCACCAGCGTGTTTTCCCGGGGCAGCGCATCGATCCAGCGGCCCTCCTCGATCTCCACTTGCAGGCCAGCCTGCCGGTCCTGCAGGAGGAAACTGAGGAACCCGGAATCCTTGTGGGCACCGACGCCCTGGTTGCTTTCGTGCGCGGTACGACCGGGGTAGCGGATCAGCTTGATATGTTCATTGGGCTTGTCGCCGTAAAGCGGATCGAACGCCCCTTCCGGCAATGACAGCGCCTGGGCAAAGGCCCGCAACAGGCGCAGCGACATCCGGGTCATGGCCTGCTGCCAGTCGAGCAACAGCGGCTTGAGCTGGGGCAGCGCCGCCGGCCACAGGTTCGGCCCTTGCAGGCGGGCCCAGGTCGGCGTGTGTTCATCCAATGCCAGGGCTTCGCGTTCGGCGCCGATATCGAACTGTTCGCGCAGATCCGGTTGACCGCGGGTGATCTCCGAGGCCGCGCGGTTGTAGCCGCGAAAGTGCGGTGAATGGATCATGCCGACGGCCTGTTTGTCCGCGTCGGGCAAGGCAAAGAACTGCCGGGCATGCTCCTGGACCTGCTTGAGCAGATCGCTGTCGATGCCGTGTCCGGTCAGGTAGAAAAATCCGACATCGCGTGCGGCGTGACGCAGTGCGTCGAGAAAGTCCTGGCGCTGCCCGGCGCTGCCATCGAGCGCTGAAAGGTCCAGGAGCGGCAACGCGGTGATATCCAGCGGCTGCGGCATGGTTCACTCCCTGTGGTCTGCAAACATTCGTCCTGATATCCGACACCCCGCCGCGAAGACTTGGGCAAGGCGTTGAAATCCCGTTGCCGACAAAACTATCCGATCTTAAAAAACCGCAATAAATATCTTTTTCGCATTAGCTTAGGTTCACCCGACTTGCCCGTTGCCGGCACGGAAACGGCCTGCCGCTACCGCCCCCACCGCGTCCAAAGGTTCTGGAATGCCGGTTGTAGAGAGCGCCCGAAAAAACCACTTATTCACAAAAAGAATAAAATCATTCTTTTATATTCTTTTGTCGTTTATTCATCGTGCTGCAAGACTCGGCGCCAGAATCATCCATCAAGTGTTGAGATCACCATGAAAAAATTGACTGCCCTCACTGCCCTCACTCTCGCCGTTCTCTCGGGCCTGGCCCATGCCGACCGCCTGGAAGACATCAAGAAATCCGGCGTCCTGCGCGTCGCCTCGTTCGACAGCAACCCGCCTTTCGGCTTCATCGATGCCAAGAGCAAACAGATCGAAGGCCTGGATGTCGACTACGCCAAGGCCATTGCCGACAAGCTCGGGGTCAAGCTCCAGTTGCAACCGACCAACCCGGCCAACCGGGTGCCACTGCTGGTGGCCAACAAGGTCGACCTGGTCCTGGCCAACTTCACCATCACTCCGGAGCGCGCCCAGCAGGTCAACTTCAGCATTCCCTACTTCAGCTCCGGCCAGCAGTTCCTCATCAAGAAAGGCACCCTCAAGTCCCAGGACGAGCTGAACAAATGGCGCGTGGGCGTGGACAAGGGCACCGTCAACGAAGGCGTGCTGCGCGAGAAATTCCCGGGAGCCAAGGTGGTCGCTTATGACGACACCCCTTTCGCTTTCACCGCCCTGCGCAACGGTAACGTCCAGGCGATCACCCAGGACGGTCCGAAGCTGATCGGCCTGCTGGCCAACGTACCGGACAAGGACAAGTACGAAGTTCCACCCTTCACCATCTCCAATGACCTGATCGGCGTCGGCCTGCCCAAGGGCGAGACCGCCTTGACCGAGCTGGTCAACCAGACGCTGGTGGAGCTGGAAAGCAAGGGCCAGGCCCAGAAGATCTACGACGCCTGGTTCGGCCCGGATACCAAGACCCCGCTGGCCCGCCTGTACAAGATCGGCGACAAGAGCTGATCGCCCTCCCCGCCGTACACCCACAGCCCGCGCGGTTCTCCGCGCGGGCTCTTTGTATTCTGGATGGACACCGTGATCGATGTTTGGTGAATTGCTCGGCCCGCAATACCTGAAATGGCTGTTCGATGGATTTGTCCTGACCGTGGCGTTGTCGGCCGTGGTCTGCCTGGTCGCCACCGGGCTGGGTTTCCTGGTCTGTCTGGCGCGTCTCGGCCGCTCGCGGCTGATCGCCTGGCCGGCGCGCGCCTACCTGGCGTTGTTTCGCAATACGCCGCTGCTGGTGCAATTGTTCTTCTGGTATTTCGGCGTCAGCGCCCTGTTGCCCGAAGACCTGATGAGCTGGCTGAACCTGCCCCACGAAGCGACCGTGGCCGGCGTGGACATCAGCTGGCCGTCGTTTGAATTCATCGCCGGTTTCTGGGGACTGACCCTGTATACCTCGGCATTCATCGCCGAAGAGTTTCGGGCCGGCGTCGCTTCGGTACGCCCGCAGCAGCGCGAAGCGGGTATTGCCCTGGGCCTGCGGCCGGCCCAGGTGTGGCGTTATGTGGTACTGCCGCAAGCCTTGCGCACGGCGCTCGGTCCCTTGCTGGGGCAGTACATGAACGCACTGAAGAACTCCTCGCTGACCATGGCCATCGGCCTCGCCGAGCTGTCCTATGCCTCGCGCCAGGTGGAGACCGAGACCTTCAAGACCTTCCAGGCCTTTGGTTTCGCCACCCTGTTGTACATCCTCGGCATCGCGCTGATCGAAACGGCCGGACAATGGATCCGCCAGACCAGGCGCTATCGTCAGGGAGCGGCATGAGCCATGGACTTTTCCGTTATCAGCGACAACCTCGACTACTTCCTGATCGGCGCCTACCCGGAAGGCCCCCTCGGCGGCGCGGCGCTGACCCTGCTGCTGAGCGTGCTGTCCGGCACCGCCGCCGCGATCTTCGGCCTGGTGCTGGGCATCGCCCTGAGCACCCTCAAGGGCTGGCCGCGGGGGATACTGATCACCGTGCTGGGTTTCCTGCGGGCGATCCCGGTACTGATGCTGATCTTCTGGAGTTACTTCCTGCTGCCGATCGTCTTCCATGTGGACATACCGGCGCTGTTCACCGTGGTCTGCGCCCTGTCGCTGATCGGCGGTGCGTACCTGGCGTACTCGGTCCACGCCGGTATCCAGAGCCTGCCGGTCGGCCAGTGGGCGGCAGCCCGTGCCCTGGGCATGCGTCCCGTCCAGGTCATGCGGCTGATCATCCTGCCCCAGGCCCTGCCGATCATGCTGCCATCGTTCCTCAACCAGTGGATCTCACTGATCAAGGACACCTCGCTGGCTTATGTGATCGGCGTGGGGGAACTGTCCTTCGTGGCCACCCAGGTCAGCAACCGGGTGATGGTCCATCCCACGGAGATTTTCCTGTTCGTGGCGCTGGTCTACTTCCTGATCTGCTCCAGTCTCGATCTGCTGGCCGGTTTCGCCACCCGCAAACAGCAGGTGAAACGCAGCTGACTCGAGTGTTCCCGGAGCGCAGCCCGGGAACGATCACCCCTTGCCCTGTTGTGTAGCCGGCGACTCCCGGGCCGGCTCCTTGGGACCGATCAAGCACCAGAGCAACAGGCCCAGCAGCGGCACATAGATGATCACGACGATCCAGAGTCCCTTGGTGCCTGCCCCCTGCCCACTTCTCCAGACACTCCTGATGGCCCACAACTCGACCAGCAGCAACACCACCGCCAGGGCGATCCAGACATATTCGATTTGCATGGTTTTCCTCCCGTATGTCCTGCGTTAGGTAGGAGGCGCTGGCGAGGGTTCATTAGTTTTTTGTCCGATATCGGGCGCGTCCTGGGTATTCAGGAACTGCGTCAGCGACGCTCCCAGCTCGTCGAACACCCGTGCGATGCGCTGGACCCGCCGCATGTCCTGGTGCATGGCGATCCACACATCCACCAAAAAATCCACCTGTGCGGGCAGTACACGCACCAGGCCATGACGCCGCGCCAGCTGGCTGGAACAGACGCCGATCCCCAGTCCCGCACGCAATGCCGCCAGTTGCGCAAGGTGGTCGTCGGTGCGAATCAGCGTGCGCGCCGGCATGCAGTCGAAACCACGTTCACGCAGAAACTGCAGCTCCACCAGATTGCGATCCGGTCCGATCAGCGGGTAGTGATCCAGCTGCGCGATGCTCTGCGGAGTGCCCTGCTCGGCCAGCAGTTCGGCGGTGGCATACAGGCCGACCCGCAGGTCGCCGACCTTGCGCGTGACCACGGCGGCCTCGGTCGGACGGCGGATACGCACCGCCACATCGGCCTCCTGCCGGGACAGAGCCTGCAAGCGGTTCGACACGCTGAGCTCAACGGCCAGTTGCGGATGGGCCTGCCGCAGCGTGCGCAACATCGGCGGCAGGACCTCGACGCCCAGCAGCTTGCTGCTGGTCAGGCGCACCGTGCCACCCGTCACGTCGGCATCCGCCGACGCCGCGCGGTTGAAGGCGTTGGCCGCCATGGCCATCGCCTCGACATGGCCGATCAGGTCCTTGGCCATGTCCGTCGGCAACAGCCCGGCCGGCGAGCGGATAAACAGGCTGACACCGACGCTCTGCTCCAGCGCCTCGATCCGCCGCCGGGCGGTGGCCTGCGCGATCCCCAGCAAACGAGCCGCTCCCGACAGACTGCCGGTTCGCAATACCGCCAGAAAGGCCCGCTGGGTTTCCCACTGTAGTTGAGGCGTGTTCATACATTTCCTGTGAGCCGCTGGGCAATTTTGGCTGATTTTCTTTCGTGAGGCGCGGCCTCATGCTGGTCAAGCATATCCCACGGGGCTTATACCCCGGCGCTGATGCCTCGTCTGCAACCTGAATACTGAAGGAGTTTCCCCATGTCCCTCGCTGGCCATTGCCGCTGTCGCGCCGTGAGCTATACCCTGGCTGCCGATACTCCACTGGCGGTCTACGCCTGTCATTGCCGTGATTGCCAGACCTGGAGCGGCAGTGCCTTTGCCCTGCACGCGCTGCTGCCGGGAGATGCCCTGCACTTCAGCGGCCCGCTCGACGAATATGCCTATGACAGCAACGACGTGCACTCGCGCCACTACCTCTGCGGCGTGTGCCATACCCGCCTCTACAACACCACCAGCGCTGCACCGGGCCTGCACGTATTGCGCGCCGGCACACTGGACAACAGCCCCGCCCTGCAGCCCGTGGCGCATATCTGGGTGCAGCACAAGCAAGCCTGGCTGACGCTACCCGAGGGCATTCCGAGTTGGCCCGACAGCCCCACGCCAGAGGCATTTGCAGCAGCGCTGAGCCAGTAACGGGCATGCCCGCCTTGTGTGGTTGAACGATCCGCAACGGGAAAGGGTGATCGAGCGGGAATAAATGGGCTGGGCCGCGTATTTCCTTGTCCAGGCAGCACGCCGCCCTTTCAGCCCTGCCAGCCCAATCCCAGCGCCTTGTGCAACGAGGCAAAGTCCTTGAGCAGTTCGCTGTCGCCACTGACGCGGTTCTGCTCGGCATCGAAGCGCGTGCGCTCGGCATTCAGCCAGTCCAGGGTACTGGCGGTGCCGGCGTCGTAGCGTTCGCGGGTCAGGCTGGCCGCACGGGCGGAGGATGCTTCGATGTCCCGGAGCAGCACCACGTTTTCACGCTGATGACCGTAACGGGCCAAAGCCACATCGGCGTCCCGCAGCGCACCGAGGACCACGCCACGGTAATGCGCGCGGGCTTCGTCGAGGCCACCTTCGGCACTGTCCACATTGGCCGCCACGCGACCGAAGTCCAGGGCATTCCAGGTCAATCGCGGGACCAGCAGCCAGGTGGCGCTGTCCTTGCGCATCAGGTGCGAAGGCTCGGCGGCGCTGAAGCTCAGATCGCCGGTCAGCGACAGCTTGGGAAACCAGTCGGCCTTTTTCTCGCCGACCTGGGCGCTGCTGGACGCCAGTTGCCGCTCGGCGACGCGGATGTCCGGGCGGGACTTGATCAGCGCCGCCGGATCGGCCACCGGCACGCTCGCGGGGATACTGGGAAGCCCGCGCGGCTGGCCGAGGCGGCTGTCCAGCTCGCCCGGCTCGAGGTCACAGAGCACCGCCAGTTGATCCAGCGACTCGATGATCTGCGCCTGCAACGGCAGGCGCTGGGCTCGTGTGGTCTGCCACTGGGTGGTGACTTGTTCCAGTTGCAACTGCGAAGCGACGCCACGGCTGCGGCGCTGCTGGGTCAAGTCGACCACTTGCGCCTCCAGGCTGGCCGAGGCGTCGACCAGGGCCAGGCGGGTTTGCTGGTCGCGCAGGCCGACATAGGCCTGCACGACTTCCGCAGCCAGTTGCACCTGGGCATCGGCCAGGGACTCGGCCGACGCGTCGGCGCTGGCCGAGGCCGCCTCGATGGCGCGACGCGTACCGCCGAACATGTCCACTTCCCAGCTGGCATCGAAGTCCGTCAGGTACAACGACAGCGGCCCACGCCCGCCCCCACTCTCCTGCCCCGTCAGGCCGGACAGATCGGGGGAACGCAAGCGGACCGCGGTGGCATTGGCACTCAGCTTCGGTTGCCCGGCCGCCTGCTGGCCGTGCAACCCGGCCCGAGCCTGGCGCAGACGTGCCTGGGCGACGTGGATATCCGAACTGTCGTTGAGCGCGGTTTCCACCAGGCTGTCCAACTGCGCATCCCCCAGGGTCCGCCACCAGTGGGCGACAGCCGGAGCCGTGGCGGCACCTGGGTCCGCATGGGCGAAACGGCCGGCCGCCTGGGTCTTTTCCGCCACCGCGGGCGCACCGTGGTAATCGGGGCCGACGGTGCAACCGGCAAGCAGGCCCATGACCAGGGCCGAAATCAGGGTTCTGTCGATCATCGTGCGGGGCTCACCGGAAGAGGTGGTTTCTTGAGGAAAAGGGCCAGGGGAATACACAGCGCCAAGGCGATACCCAGCAGGTAGAAACAGTCGCTGAAGGTGATCACCGAGGCTTGCAGGGCAATATCGCGACTCAACTGGCCGACCGTCTGCACTTGCGCCAGGGCCTGGTCACCGGTCTGGCCCATGAACGCCGCGGCCTGTGCCGCCATATGGTCCTGGCCCAGGGTGCTGTTGGCCGTCAGCGATTCGCGGATCATCGCGTCGTGATAGCTGTTGCGCCGATCGATCAGCACACCGGTCAGGGCCAGGCCGATGGAGCCGCCGATATTGCGCGACATGTTGTAGAGCCCGGCCGCCTCGCCCTTTTCGTGGACCTGCACCGCCGCCATGCTGAGCTGGTTGAGCGGCATCATCGCCAGTATCTGGGCGAAACCGCGTACCAGTTGCGACGCATCGAAATCATGACCGACGCTGTCGGCCGTCAGGTTCAGGCTCATCATGCAACTGATCACGAACAGCACCAGGCCGGTGCCGACCAGCCAGCGACTGTCATACCGCTGCATCAGCCGGGGCAGGAACGGCATCAGCAGAAAGGCCGGTATGCCGGACAGCAGCATGATCGAGCCGGACTGCTGGGCGTTGTAGCCGGAGATGCTGCCGAGAAACTGCGGCAACAGATAGGAAACGCCATAGACCGCCGCCCCCACCGTCGACACGATCAGGATCACGCTGGCATAACGCGGGTTGCGCATCAGCTCGAGCTTGACGATCGGCTTGGCCGCACTGAACTGGCCGAAGGCGACCAGGACAAAGCCCAGCAGCATCAGCAGGCTCAGGCCGACGATCAACGAGGACTCGAACCAGTGTTCACGCTGGCCCTCCTCGAGGATCACCGTCAGCGCGCTCAAGCCCAGGGCCAGGCCGAGAATACCCAGCCAGTCGGCCTTGATGAACTGCTGGAAGTCGGCTTTTTCCGGGCG
Organism: Pseudomonas sp. Mn2068; assembly: GCF_049319725.1. Classification (NCBI taxonomy): domain Bacteria; kingdom Pseudomonadati; phylum Pseudomonadota; class Gammaproteobacteria; order Pseudomonadales; family Pseudomonadaceae; genus Pseudomonas; species Pseudomonas sp. Mn2068. The sequence goes on from NZ_JBMOUG010000001.1 coordinate 906,470, forward strand.
GATGCCGGTCCACAGCAAGGTGACCAGGGCCAGGCTGATGGGCAGGTTGAGAAAAAAGCACCAGCGCCAGCTGGCGTTCTCGGTCAGCCAGCCACCGAGCACCGGCCCCAGCAACGGTCCCAGCAGTACGATCAGGCCGAACATGGACATGCCGATCGCCATCTGGTGCCTGGGCAGGCGCGTACCGATGATGGTCTGTGCCGTGGGAATCATCGCGCCACCGGCAAAGCCCTGGCCGACGCGCGCGAGAATCATGCCCATGAGGCTGGTGGACATGCCGCAGAAAAATGAAAACAGCGTGAAGGTCATCGCCGTGCCCATCAGGAACCGGCGCAGGCCAAAGACCCGGGTCAACCAGGCCGCCAGCGGGATCATGACGATCTCCGACATCAGGTAGCCGGTGGAGATCCAGGTGCCCTCCGTGCCCGAGGCGCCGATCTGGCCCTGGATCTGCGGCAGGGCCGAGTTGGTGATGGAAATATCCAGCGTGGCCAGCAAGGCGCCCAGGGCACCGGCTGCGACCGCGATCCAGTCGGTCACCGAGGCATTGGCCTCCAGGGCCGGCTCGGGCGTAGCCGCGACCGTCGCGCTGTCAGCCATGGTGGCGGGTGTCCACGTCGACGGTCACCGACAGGCCCGGCATCAGCACGGCACGCGCCGAATCCGGGACATCCAGCTGGATCCGCACCGGGACCCGCTGCACGATCTTGGTGAAGTTGCCCGTGGCGTTCTGTGCCGGCAACAGCGCGAACTGCGAACCGGTGCCGGGCGAAAGACTGTCGATATGACCGCTCAGGTCTTCGCCACCCAGGGCGTCAACGTGAACCGTGACCGCCTGGCCGGGTTGCATATGGTGAATCTGGGTTTCCTTGAAATTGGCCGTCAGGTACAGCGCCTGCACCGGCACCACGGTCAGCAGGCGTGTACCGGGCTGGGTGAACTGACCGACCCGCACACTGCGATCGGCCACCCGGCCGGACAGGGTGCTGACGACGGTGGTGTCATCCAGGTCCAGCTGCGATTGCCGGGCACTGGCCTGGGCCACCGCCAGCTGGGCGCGGGTCTGCTGCAACTGCGCCTTGAGTGTGCCGATGCGGGTTTCGGCCGCCTGCAACGAGGCCTGGTGCGCGACCAGGCCGGTGCTGGCCTGGGCCAGTTGATTGTTGAGATCGGCCAGGTGCTCTTCGGTCTCGGCCCCGGAGCGGGCCAATGGCGCATAGCGCTTGACCTGGGTCTGGGCGTGCCGCAGGTCGGCGTTGGCACCCTCGAGCTGGGCACGGACCTGGGCAATGCTCGCCGCCTGCTCCACCAGTTCGGCCTCGGCCCTGGCCACATCGGCCTGGCGCGAGGCCACGGTGGCCTGGGCCTCGTCCAGCGCCGCCTGATACTTGCGGTTGTCCAGGCGTACCAGCGGCTGGCCGACGCTGACGGTTTCGTTGTCGCTGACCAGTACCTGGGCGACATAACCGCCGACCTTGGGCGCCACGGCCATGCTGTCGGCCTGCAGGTAAGCGTCATCGGTGGTTTCGACAAAACGCCCGCTGAACCACCAGTGCGCGCCCCAGCCGAGCAGCGCCGCCACCGCGAGCACAGCGAGTCCGGTCAAGGCCCGTGGTGGCTTGGCCCGGCGCCCGGGAGGATTGTTTTCAGACACGGGTTCGAGGCGGTCAAGCTGACCGATAGGTTGATCGACGGACATGCCGCGCTCCAAAATATTCCAGTTGGTAAAAAATGCGGCGATGGCGAATTTATGTCAAGTGATATAATTTGTCCGGGCATTCTTTTTTCAGGCTTACCCATGGCACGACATCGACCAGCAAAGGAAGGCGGCTACCAGCGCGGGGAAGACACCCGCCTGCGGATTATCGAGGCCGCCGTGGACCAGTTCGCCACCCACGGCTTCGAAAGCGCATCGACGCGCCAGATCGCAGCGGCCGCGGGGGTCAACGCGCCGGCGTTGCAATACTATTTCGACAACAAGGAAGGGGTTTACCTGGCGTGCGTCGAGCACATCCTCGCGCAGCTCTGGGCACAACTGACGGACGAGGTTTCGGCCGCCGAGGAAGCGCTGGAAGATCCCCACGCCGATGACCGCACCTTGATCGAGCGTTACCTGGATGTTCTCGGCGTCTTCCTGTCGTTCATTCTCGAGACCCCGGAATCCGCCGACTGGCGTCGCTTCATGGCCTGCGAGCAGGCCGGCATGGGCCCGCCGTCGGCCGCCACGCTGATGGAGCAAGGCCTCAACCAGCGCCTCTCGCACGTTACCCGCTCCATCGTCGCCCGCCTGACCGGGCGACCCGTCGATGACGAAATCACGATAATCCGGACGATGGCCTTCAACAGCCAGAGCATCGTCTTTCGTGTGAAGCGGGCGCCCATTCTGCGGGCCCTGGGTTGGGACACCATCGACCAGCAACGCATGGAAACCGTGCGCGAGGTGATGCTTTCACAGAATCGCCTGACGCTGCTGGCGCTGGTCCACGAGCGCGACGCGCTGGAGTGATCTTCACTTCACCCACCGTGGCCCATTGCTGGTGGTGTTCAAGCGAACTCGACAGACACCTCCGACCAGAGGCTGACCAGGCGCCCACGCTGCCTGAAGAACTCGATCTCGCGCTGAATCCCCGAACTGAGTTCCCAGCCCGGCAGGTCGAGGACGATCAATTCCCCCATCATCTCCATGAACAGCGCATCCACCGGAGCCCACAGCTTGCCGATCGCCTGGCTGTCCTTGCCGACAAACGCCAGGTTGATCGGATGGGACATGGACACCTGGCTGAATACCGCGTGCCCGGCTTCGATGATCTGGGCGGCGACCCGGTTGCACTGGATAAAACGTTCATGAACCACGGTGGCCTCGGCATGGCTGTACGGACAGGCCAGGAAAATCTTGCGCATGAAAAATCTCTCGTCTGATGGATGAATGGCTGAAGCAAGGTGTCGGTAGAACAGGCTTCAGCGACCGGATATCCATCACATCCCATGCCATTTCTTGGTTTTCATGTTGATTTGAAAGACACTCCCACTTAAATTGGTCACTTTCATCAACACACCCGTCGGCGCGAACCCGCAGGTCGGAGCCAGCGTCGCGTGGAGACGATTGTGCATTTCCCCGTTCCCGTGCCGCCGCTCGGCGCCCCTTGCCACAGGCCTTTCCGGAGGCTGGCCGGCAACGTGTGCAGCGGTAACGACCCGCGCCCATCCAGGTAGCAACCGGAGCCCGCCATGCGCCCCAACGAAAGACGACAACACATCCTCGAACTGCTGCGCCAGCGCGAACGGATTTCCGTGGATGAGCTGGCCAGGACGCTGCACACCTCCCAGGAAACCATTCGCCGTGACCTCACCGAACTGGCGGAAAATGGCCAGGTCACCAAGTTCCATGGCGGCGCTTCCCTGCCCCCCAGCGGTGAACACGAAAACGCCTTCCAGACCCGCATGAACGAGTTCTCCCAGGAGAAGCGCGCGGTAGCCCGCTACGCCGCCGGGCTCTATGCCCCGGGCGACAGCATCCTGATCGATACCGGCACCACCACGCTGTTCTTCGCCAGGGAGCTGGCCCGCCTGAACCGCATCACCGTGATCACCAACTCGTTGCTGATCGCCGAGGCCATGGGCGTCAGTGGCAATCGGGTATTCATGATCGGCGGCGAATTCCGTCCCGAATCCAACCAGAACAGCGGCTCCCTGGCGCTGGAACAGATCGCCCGCTTCAACGCCGAACATGCGGTAGTGACCATCGGCGCCCTGAGTGCCGACGGTGCCTTTGACTTTTCCATCGAGGAAGCCGAGATCGCCCGCGCCATGATTGCCCGGGCGCGCTACCTCACGGTGATTGCCGACTCGTCGAAACTGGGCCGTCGCGCCCTGTTCCAGGTGTTCCCGCTGGAGCGCATCGACCGGTTGATCATTGACCGCAAGCCGGTCGGCGAATTGGGCGAAGCCCTGGCCAGGGCCCAGGTGGAAGTTCACGAAGCACCGCTGTTGCAGCGCACGGAATGGATCTGAAAGTCTGCATCGATCCCTCTTGTCCCCTGTCCTGTATATGGGCACAAGAGGGATCGGGCAGCTTTATCGCGGTCAGCCGAATCCGTGGGTCTGACAATGCCAGTCCCGGAATGACAACTTCACGTATTGACGGTTTCAACTAACCTGGGGCGAGAAACAGCAAGTCCGACTGGTCTCGTTCAATGCAGGGGCGGCATCCGCTCCAACTGTCTGCGACGGGTCATCCATACAATCGCAAAGATCACCGCGCCCACCGCCATCGACGCCAGCACATACATCTGTGCCACGCGGAAGTCGCTCGGAATGATGAACACGCACAACTCCACAGCGAGCCAGACGCAGGCCCCGATCACCACCGGCCATTCCCACTTGCCCAGGGTGAAATCATCGGCGTGATGGACATGCTTGTGCCGTGTGGCGATATACAGGATCACTGTCCCGCTGTAGAGCAAGGCCGGGAACAGGGTGGCGGCGCCCAGCATCTCGGTCAGGGCATCGGGGCTGTTGTAGAAGCTCAGGACCACCAGCACGCTGACCAGCGTGACAAACACCGTCGCCCACGACGGCCCGCCCGTGGCGCGCGGCACCCGGCTCAACTGCTCGGAAAACGGCAGGCGGCCATCGCGGGCCATGGAGTGCACCAGACGGCTGTTGCTGGTCATGATCACCAGGCCGCAGGCGAAGATGGCCACGCAGACCACCACCAGGATCAGCTTGCTCATGGTCTCGCCAAGGGTGACACGGATCACGTCCGCCACCGGTGCCGAGCTCTTGGTCAGCTCGGCGACCTGGTCACCCAGGCCCATGCTGATCACGATCAGGAAGAAGGTGCCCATCACGCCACTGATCAGCACCGCGTTGGCCATGGCCCGCGGCACCACCTGCTTGGGATTGTGGGTCTCCTCGGCCATGTTCGCCGCCGCTTCCCAACCCACCAGGGTAAAGGCACCGAGCAGCCCGGAAAGCATGAACGGACCCAGCCAGCCGTAATAGTGGTCGCTATGGACGATACCGGTGGAGAACAGATTCGACAGGTTGCCCTTGCCGAAAAAGCTCACCGCCACGCCGATGCCGACGATCAGGCCGATCACCGCGATCACCTCGGCGGCCACCGCCATGTTGTTGATCCTGGTCAGCAGCGGTGTCGACCAGATGATCAGCGCGCCCTGGATCAGGAACACCACCGCCGCCGTCAAGGCTCCGGCCTGTGGCGTGTAATCGAGCCCCAGCAAGGGGAACAGCGCCACCTGCGCCAGCCCATAGTCCACCGCCACGGCCACCATCATGGTGAACGCAAAACTGGCCCAACCGAACCACCAGCCCACCACCGGATTGACCAGGCGACTGGCCCACTGGTAACTGAACCCCGACAACGGGATCTTGCTCGCCAGCAGGCCGAATACCAGCGCCACCAGCAAGGTGCCCAGGGTCACGATGGGCCAGGTCCAGATGCCGATGGGCCCGCTGGAAACCAGGACCGAGCCATAGGTTGAAAACAACCCGGTGGTGATCGAGATAAACGAGAACGCCACGGCAAAGGATTCAAACTTGCCCAGCGAACGTTCGAACTGCGCCTGATAGCCGGCGCCTGATTCCAGTGAATGGGTCGCCCCAGCGGCCACAGCTTCCTGTGACCTTGATATAAAGTCAGACATTGGAGTGTCTCCTCAAAGTGTCTTATTGATGTACTCCGCCCTGTTCGACAGGCCGTTCGTATAACGCGGCAGTTGCTCGACAGGAGCTGAAACAGACGACGCACTTCGCATGCCATTATCTTTTTTGTTGTGGTTTTGCCTCTTTCAAAACAACGATGTGGTCACTTACTTGTGGGAGATCTCCATGAGTACGGGCAGCACTTTCCTGGGCAACCTGCCTGCGCAGGTCGCCAGGGGGCTTGTGGTTCACTCAGCGCCAGTTACGACAGCGACTGACCGCGTCGGCAAAGGTCTCGCGCCAGGCCAGCGCGGTGTCGACGCCAACCCTGGGGTGAAACTCGGTACAGGTGTTGCGCGGCGCAACCAGTTCGCGGCCGAGGCCACGGGCCGCCAATGCCGCGCAGCCGAACGCGGTCAGCTCATCGAAGCGCTGGGTAACGATGCACCGCTGCAGGGCATCGGCGAGGAACTGGGCAAAATAGGGGCTGCGGGCCAGGCCGCCGTCGATGGACAGGCGATCGGTGACATTGAGGAAGCCGTCCATCGCACTGATCACCTCGACACTGCGCAAGGCCACGCCTTCCAGCAGCGCCTGGCACATATCCTGGCGTGACGTCCCGGCGTTCATGCCGATCCATTGCGCCGCGGCACTGCGATCCCAATGCGGGCAGGCCAGGCCGGACAATGCCGGAACAAACGCCAGTTGCCGGGAAATCGCCGGCGGCCGGTCAAAGCCCGCCAGCTCGGAAAAGTCCTCGAACAGACCCAGGCGCCCTGCCCACTCGACCGCCGCGCTGGCGTCATAGACGCCACCGTCCATGGCATACACCGGCTTGCCGTCGATCTGCCAGGCAATGGTCGCCAGCAGGCCTTTTTCCGGCGCGCGAATGATCTGTTCACCGGTCACGGTCAGGGCGAACGCCCCGGTGCCGAAGGTGATTTTCGCGTCGCCCGATTGCCGGCAGCCGTGCCCGTACAACGAGGCCTGCTGGTCCACCACCGAAGCGGTCACCGGCGTGTTGCCGATCTCGCCGAACGAGCCGACCGTGTCGCGGATCGGCGGCAGGGTTTCCATCGGCACGCCGAACAAGGCACAGAGCTGCGGGTCCCATTGCCCGCTCGCCAGGTTCATCAACGAGGTGCGCGACGCGGTGGTGACATCCGTGGCGAAGACCCCGGTCAGACGGTCGAGAAAATAGGCGTCCGTGGTGCCCAGGCGCAAACGCCCGGCCGCCAGCGCCTGCTGGGCGGCCGGCAGGTGCGTGAGGATCCAGCCCAGCTTGCTCGCGGAAAAATACGGATCCAGCGGCAACCCGGCACGCTCCAGGGTCAACGCCTCGCCCCCCTCGCGGCGCAACTGCTCGATCTGCGCCGAGGTGCGGTTGTCCTGCCAGACGATCACCGGTGACAGCGGCTGTCCACTGAGGGCATCCCAGGCCAGGCAGCTTTCGCCCTGGTTCGCCAGGCCGATGGCGTCCACCGGACCGGTGGCCTCCAGGCAGCGTTCGATATTGGCCAGCAACTCCAGCGGGTCATGTTCGACCCAACCCGGTTGCGGATGATGTTGCTGGTGGCGCAGCGACAGGAGGATGTCGGCGGCACCATTCTGGTTGACCACCAGCACGCGGGTGCTGGTGGTTCCCTGGTCCAGGGCGGCAATTCGCATTGTCATGCTTTCCTCGGTAATGCGTTCAATCATGATCGACGACATCGACGTCCAGGTGCTGGACGCCCGTCGGCCACTTCAAGTGAGCAATCGGAATCAGTACCCGACGCTCGGGCAAACTGGTCAATGAACGGGCCCAGATTTCCTTGCCATCGGCCAGCACCCGCAAGCGCCCCTGCGCCGCCTGGCTGACCCGCAACTGCAAATACTTGAGCCCGCGGGTGGTGCCGGTCGCCAGGCGTTGCGGCACGCAGAGCTTGAGCGGGCCATGCACGACAATCGCCACCGAACCGCCGGGAGCCGGTAGCTCGCCCCGCAGATCCCTGGCCAGCAGTTCGGCAACCCGTCGGCCTTCTCGGTATGACCAGCCGGCGGTTTCAATCGGACGCAGCAGGTTGCCGGCGGCGAAATAGGCCGGGTCGGAACAGCGGGCAAACTGGTCGATCACCGGGCCGCCGCTGCTACGATCGAGCTTGAGATGACTCAGGCGCACCAGGCTCGCTTCCGGCACAAAGGCACCGGTCAGCAGGACACCGTCACAGGCAAAGGTCCGAACGCTGCCGTCGGCCAGTTCCACCCGCGCCGACTCCACGCGCCCGGTGCCCTGGATATCCAGCAGCCGCGCGCCGAAATGCATCGGTACAGCGCACAGCAGAGGGAACAACGACAGCGGCCAGCGTGCCGTCGCCCGGCTATTGGCCTCGATCATCGCCACTGGCCGGATCCCGGCGCGGCGACAACTGAGCACCGCCGACAGGCTGACCAGTTCGGTACCGATGATCAGCGGACGTTCGAACGGCTTGAGCTGCTCCAGGTAGAGGTAGGACTGTAGGGCGCCGGTGTTGATCACCCCCAACGGCCGGTCACCACCGAGCAGACGGGCCGAGCGCGGCGTCTCCCGGGCGCCGGTGGCCAGCAGCACGCGGCGGGCCTGGAGGCGCAGGGAACCCTGCGGGCTGACGATCTCCAGCAAACCACCGTGTCCCAACCGCGTCACCGTGTGCTTGAGACGGATCTCGACACCGGCCGCCAGTGCCTCGCGGATATTGCGCCGGGCGTAATCCGGTCCGGACAGGATCCGGCCGTACTCCTGCAGACCGAAGGGCGGATGCCCGCAGTGTCGCGGAATGCCCCCGGCCTCGGCTTCGCGCTCGATGATCACCACGCGCTGGACACCGCGGCGCTTCAAGGCCACCGCCGCCGCAAGCCCCGACGGCCCGCTGCCGATGATCGCGACATCGACCGTTTCAGTCTCACTGAACATGAATGCAACTCCCCGTGGACAGTGGCACGGCGAGTCGCCCCTCGCTCAATTGCGCCACCCGTGCCGAACAATAGAATCCCTGGCAACGCCCCATGCAGGCTCGTGTGCGGCGCTTCAACCCACCCAGGTCGCCAGGCGGCAGGAGGCTGTTCAGGGCCGTGGTGATTTCCCGGGCGGTGACCAGTTCGCAATGACAGACCATCTCGCCATAGCCGGGGCTCTGGTAGTCCCGCGGCAGGTGTTCCGCCAGGTTCGGCAGCCGCGGCCAAAGCACGGTCGCCGGTGGGCGATGGGAATGTGTGCTGCCATACAGTTCGAAGACATGCCGGGCTATACCCAGCGCGGCGGTCAGGCCGGTGGAACGGATCCCGCCGACAGTAATCCAGTTGCGTTCGGCCACCTGGCGAATGCGGTATTCCTTCTTGTCGCTGGCCGGGCGCAGGCCGGCATAAGTAGCGGTCACCGGCATGCCGGCCAGCGCCGGAATCCGCTCGACCGCCGCCGCGACCAGTTCCGCCAGCATCAGCCCGTCGAGGCCGGCATGGATGCGGTCGTCCTGCTCCTCGGCGGTCGGCCCCACCAGCAGGTTGCCGAAGACCGTGCGGGTCAGCACGATGCCCTTGGTCCGTTCGTTGGGGACCGGCAGGACGATGGTCTGCAGCAAGCGCGCGGCGGCCTTGTCGAAGACCACGAACTGGCCCTTGCGCGGATGGATGCTGAAATGACTCTCCCCCAGCAGGCGCTCTTCCAGGCAGTCGCCGAACAGGCCCGCGCAATTGATGACAGACGTTGCCCGCACAGGCCCGCGACTGGTCTGCAGTTGCCAGGCCAGGCCGTCGAAGTCGCCACCTTGGACCTCGGTCCCCAGAACCACCTTGGCGCCGTGCAACAGGGCCTGTTGCAGGTAACCCAAGGGGGCCGACCAGGGATCGATGAGGAACTCCCCCGGCACCTGCACGGCACCGAGCGCCTTGTGCGACAGCTCGGGCTCCAGTTGGCGGATCCGGGCCGGCTCCAGCAACGCCACATCATCGACGCCATTGTCCCGCGCCTGCCGGGCAATGCCGTCGAGTTTGCCCAGGTCATCCGCGGTCCAGGCCACGACCATGGCGCCGGTCCTGAGCACAGGCAGGTTTATCTGCTGGTGGATATCGAGGTACTCGCGGTAACCGGCCTGCATGCAGGCCAGTTCGAGGCTGTCGCGGGGGGCGTCGAACCCGGTGTGCAGGATCGCGCTGTTACCTTTGCTGGCCCCCGACAGAATATCGCTGGCCTTTTCCAGCAACAGTACCCGGGCCCCCTCCAGGGCGAATCGGCGAGCCATGGCACACCCCACCACGCCGCCACCGATCACCGCGACGTCGTAGGTATCTGCCTTGCTCGGGAATGCATCAATCATTGTCTTGACCTGTCTCGTAATGCGGCATCTTCAATGAGCAAAACAGGTGCAGTGACTATGCCACCCTCCGTTTTTTTGTGGTTTTGTGGAAAGCAGGCGGTTTTATTCGGGCATCCCTATGCCGCTGTAGAGGCCGGTTCCTCATGCATTGAAAAAATCGGGGGCGATAACAATCGGTCAAAACCACTTGTTTCGGCTATTTCTTCCTCTATAGGCAGGATGACCTGAACTCATCGAACGCCCTTTCTGTGGCTGTTTCGCTCGATGAAAGCTATTCGGGCAGTTCTTTTTATGGTCAATCATTTCAACAACCCAGTCACTTATCAGTCACCTGCTACGTTGTTACCCAAAAATGCACAGCGTTGTTACGAGCGCACCCATCCAGTGCGATTTCGTCTGCATACCCTCGAACGGCAAAGGTTTGTCGGTATCCAAGCTGCGGTTTCAGGACGGCGGCATCCACACACCTTCGAGCATGGCCTGTTCGGTTGATCGGTCATATCACAGCCAATCAATGACCGAATCAGGCAAAAGATAGCGGCAATTCAACGCCGTAAAAAAACACTGGCACAGTCCCTGCGATTTCCCCCTCCGCGAACAACAAACAGGAGGAACCACCATGCGCAACTTTGCAATCATCGAAGCCCCCTCGGTCCTGGGGCATATCTCGACCCACCTGGGCGTCGCCCATATGCCCGAGGCACTGCTCAATGCCGGTCTGGCCAAGCGCCTGAATGCCCGCCTCGCCGGCCGGGTCGAGTCGCCGCCGTGGCGGATCGAGCGTGATCCGCAAACCCAGATCATGAACCCCCATGCCATCAACGAGTATTCGATCACCCTGGCCGATGCGGTTGGCAAGGTGATGGACAATGGCGAGTTCCCGGTGGTGATCGGTGGCGACTGTTCGATCCTGCTCGGCACCATGCTCGCACTCAAGCGTCGCGGTCGTTATGGCGTGCTGTACCTGGACGGCCATGCCGACTTCTACGAAGCGGACAACAACCCGATCGCCGGTGCGGCCTCGGCCAGCGACCTGGGTTATGCCACCGGTCGCGGCCCGGCGGTGGTTGCCGATATCGAAGGCCAGCGGCCTTTGCTGCGCGACGAGGATGTCGTACTGTTCGGTTATCGTGACGGAGCGATCCAGGCGCGCAATCGCGGCCAGCAGTTGCCCAGGGACCTGATGGCGCTGAACCGCCAGGAAGTACGCATCCTCGGCACCGAGAACGCCGCCGAGGAAGCCGTGGCCCACCTGACCCGCGAAGACGGACCGGAAGGCTTCTGGATTCACGTCGACGTCGATGTGCTGGACCAGGGCATCATGTGGGCCGTGGACCATCCGCAGCCGGACGGTTTCTCCTGGGAGGACCTGGGCACCACCCTGCGCACGGCCATGAGTTCACCCAGGGCCATCGGCATCCAGTTCACCATCTACAACCCCGAGATGGACCCGGGTGGCTTGAGCGGTCGCGGGCTGGCCGCGACCATTGGCAAGGCCCTCGGCCAGTTCGCCAACCGCTGACGGCCTGTACGGCAGAGGCGGTGGCATGGGCCGGGTTGCAGATCACAGGACAACACCATGACCACCGCCGACCGCAGCAATACCGTGCACTACTGGCGCTCGCCGATCCTGCCGGGCGCCGACATGCTCACGGCCCAGTACCATGACCAGCGCTTCGCCCCCCATTGGCACGATGCCTATACCCTGTCGGTGATCGAAGACGGTGCCCAGCGCTATGACTATCGCGGCAGTCGATGCGTGGCCGAGGCCGGCGCCGTGCCGGTACTCAATCCTGGCGAGGTGCACACCGGTTCCGCTGCCACCGAATCCGGCTGGCGTTATCGGGTGTTCTACCTGCCCGTCCCCTTCGTGCAATCGGTCATGGACGCCGTGGCCGGGTGTACGACGCCTCTCCCCTGGTTTCGCGAAGACATCATTCGCGATCCCGACCTCACCCTGCTGATGGGCGCGGCACACCGCGCCCTGCAGGCCAACGTCGATCCGCTGCAGGCCGAGCACCAGTTGCTCCAGGCGATCTCCACCCTGCTGCTGCGCCATGCCGGACAACGCCCGGCGCTACCGCACCTGCCGCGCGACGGGCAGCGCGTGGCCGCCATGCAGCAGCGTCTGCTGCAAGACCTGACCGAATCGGTGTCCTTGAGCGAGCTGGCCCGGGAAGTCGGCTTGTCGACCTTCCATGCCGCCCGCCTGTTCACCCGGGCAACCGGTCTGGCCCCCCATGCCTGGCGCAATCAGATCCGCCTCAACCGGGCGCTGGAAGGCTTGCGCAAGGGCATCGCCGCCACCGACGTGGCGACCGACAGCGGCTTTGCCGACCTGAGCCATTTCACCCGGCATTTCAAGAAAGCCTTTGGTGTGCCGCCCGGGCGCTGGCGCTGAAGTATTTTTTTCATAATCGCAAGAACGTTCAATCCCACGGCTCGCCCGCTCCCTAGCATTTCGTCAAGACAGGCCATCACGCACAGCCTTCGTGCATGACCTCGATCCCTCACACGAAAGCTTGGAGAACGCGGCGTGAACAGCCCCCGAACAGCCCATTGGCAAACCACCTTGCTGGACCCGGCCCCCCAGGCCCCGAGCGGCTTCAAGTCCCTGAGCACACCGACGTACCGCGGCTCGACCACGCTCTTTGACCGCGCCCGCGATGTCCGCGACGACTGGTGCCCCGAGCGCGTGCCCTATGCCTACGGCTTGCACGGCACCCCGACCACACTGGAACTGGCCAGACGCATTGCCGCACTCGAAGGTGCCAACCACTGCTTCATCACGCCTGGCGGCCAGGCCGCGCTGGCCCTGATCTACTTCGCCTTCTGCAAGAGCGGCGATCATGTCCTGGTGCCGGAAAGCGCCTATGGCCCGAACAACGACCTGGCCCGCGACCTGCTCGCCCGCCTCGGCATCGAAGTACAGCCCTACGATCCGCTGATCGGCGCCGATATCGCCGGCCTGCTGCGCGCCAATACCGCCCTGGTGTGGTGCGAAAGCCCGGGCTCGGCAACCATGGAAGTCCAGGACATCCCGGCCATCGTCGCCGCGGCCCGGCAAGTGGGGGCCGTGGTCGCGCTGGACAACACCTACTCGGCCGGGGTGCTGTTCGACGCATTCGGGCACGGCGTGGATGTCTCCACCCAGGCCCTGACCAAATACATCGGCGGTCACAGCGACCTGTTGCTGGGCTCCGTCAGCACTTGCAGCCCCGAGCACTACCAGGCCCTCGGCGATGCCCGTTCGCTGCTCGGCCTCGCCGCCTCCCCCGACGACTGCAGCCTGGCCCTGCGTGGCCTGCAGACCCTGGCCGTGCGCCTGACCCATCTGGAGCAGGCCACCCTCGCCGTCGCCCGTTGGCTGGGCACCCGCCCGGAAGTCGAGCGGGTCCTGCACCCGGCCCTTCCCGACTGCCCGGGACATGAACTCTGGAAACGCGACTTCAGCGGCTCCAGCAGCGTGTTCTCGGTGGTCTTCAGCGAAGCCTTCAGCGGTGAACGCCTGCTGGATTTCATCGACCAATTGCGCCTGTTCCACATCGGCTACAGCTGGGGCGGCGTGACCAGCCTGGTGGCACCGCACTTCAACCTGCGACGCGAACACCGCACCTACGGCGAACGACTCGTCCGTTTCAACATCGGCCTGGAAGCCATTGACGACCTGATCGCAGACCTGGAACAGGCATTCGCGACGCTGCACCTCTGATAGCTGCCATTTGACCCGACCCCAAGGCGCTTTCCGGCCCGCATTCGCTGGCCGGGCCTATGGCGCCCGTACAAGAAAAACACCTCAGGAGGTTTGAATGAACACGTTGAAATCCACCCTCGGCGCCCTGGTCGCCGCCTCGATACTCGGCACCTGCGGACTGGCCCAGGCGGGGGCGACCCTCGATGCGATCCAGAAGAAAGGTTTCCTGCAATGCGGCGTCTCCGACGGCATTCCCGGATTCTCGGTGCCCGACAAGAACGGCAAGCAGACCGGCCTCGATGTCGACTTCTGCCATGCCCTCGCCGCCGCCGTGTTCGGCGACGCGGCGAAAGTGAAGTTCACCCAGCTCAACGGCAAGGAACGCCTGGCCGCCCTGCAATCGGGCGAGATCGACGTGCTGTCGCGCAGCACCACCTGGACCAGTTCCCGTGACAGCGCCATGGGCCTGGTGTTTACCGGCGTGTCCTATTACGACGGCGCGGGCTTCATGGTGAACAAGAAGCTCGGCGTCACCAGCGCCAGCCAGCTCGACGGTGCGGCCCTGTGCATCCAGGCCGGGACCACCACCGAGCTGAACGCCTCGGACTTCTTTCGCAGCCATGGCCTGAAATACACCCCGATCACCTTCGACACCTCCGACGAAACCGCCAAGGCCCTGGAGGCCGGGCGCTGCGATGTGATCACCGCCGACAAATCCCAGCTCAACGCCCAGCGCAGCCAACTGACCACGCCGGCCGACTACGTGATCCTGCCGGAAACCATCTCCAAGGAGCCCCTCGGCCCGTCGGTGCGCAAGGGCGATGAAGACTGGTTCAGCATCGTGCGCTGGACCCTGTTCGCGATGCTCAATGCCGAGGAAGCCGGTGTCACCTCGAAGAATGTCGAACAGGAAGCCAGGTCCACTAAAAATCCGGATGTGGCCCGCCTGCTCGGTGCCGATGGCGAGTACGGCAAGGACCTCAAGCTGCGCAAGGACTGGGTGGTACAGATCGTCAAGCAGGTGGGCAACTACGGCGAGGTCTTCGAACGCAATTTCGGCAAGGCTACGCCGCTGGCCATCGACCGCGGCTTGAATGCCCTGTGGAACAACGGCGGCATCCAATACGCCCCGCCAGTGCGCTGATCGAAGCAGCGCCTGGCGAGCCGGGAAACCGCTTATGTCTCTTCGTGTCGAGGGGCCTGGAGCTGGTTTTCCGGAGAGTGGTGGGTCAGGAGACCGCTCTTGGAAAGCACTTTGATGTTCATGAGTTTCGTCGGACTCCGTTCATCGAGAAAATGATCCAGGTCCTGCAGGCGAGCGATATATACCGGCTTGATTGCATCAGGGATGAAAGCAAAGCCACCCTTGGCATAGTCGCGAAGTATTTCTATTCCGACATCCTTGTGGAGTTGCTCGACACCGTCCTTCGGGAAAACAAGGCCGAAGTCCACAGGAACGATGTCTCCCTTCTCGGTCTTGATAAAGTTCGAAGGGTGGGCATCACCCATCATGAGGCCCCTGTCGTACAGGCTTTTCACCCCTTGGCGCGTTTCCGATGAGTCGGGCAGTGTTCCTTGCACAAATGGCATTCTTATACAGTTGCCAACACGCGTGGCTGCCGCGGACTCATTCGCTGTCTGCCAGTACCTGTTGCACATATCGACTTCATGCCGCGCCGCCTGCGGGTCGAACGGTGTTACCTCCTTGATGACCCTGTCGCCGCTGCGGTAGACCCGTCCCCTTGATCCCTGCCCTATCAATTGAAGCTGGCTATTGTCATGCCCATCCAGGGGCGCTGATGCCGGGAGCTGCTGCTCCAAGGCCTGTTGCTGGCCGTGCAGGGGCATCTGGTTCTGAGCGATCCTGAGCTCGCCGAGGCGGCTGGGCCGAGCCTGGATACCAGTAGCGCCGACAGGACTTGAGTCGGCTTGCTTGCCAGGAACAAGCTCTGTCTTGTGCAGCGTGCAAGTCCGTGGATCATTTTTCACCCTTGAGACATTGGCGATCCCCTTTCGCGGGTCATGGTGCTTCTCCTGTTTTTCCGCGGTGCGTTGCAGAGAGGTGGCATAGCCGATTGTTTTCTTGAGGGCGCTGAACATGCAGTACTCACAATTGAAAGAGGTTGTATCGGCGCCATGAAAATACAAAGTCCGATATCCCTCTTGCAGAAAGCGCCAATGGCCTGGCCCGTTTCCCGCACAGGCAAGTGACTTTTCGTGAACGTGGTCCAGCCCGTCACGGGCAATATTTTCTTTGGGGAAAGAAAGGAATATCTGCCTCGCCAGCCGCCCGCGTCGGCGTCACCCTTTGTGCCGCAAGCCCACTTATTGCAGAGGTTATCGGCATGCTCAACGGTAAAACCGCATTGATCACCGGCGGCTCGTCAGGCATCGGCCTGGCGACCGCACGCCTGATGCTCGCCCATGGCGCCCGCGTCGCCATCACCGGCCAGGACCCCGAACGCTTGCAGGCAGCGCTCGGGTCGCTGGGCCCAGGCACCCTGGCGATCCGCGCCGATGTTCGGCGCAAGGCCGACATGCAGTCGGTGGGTACACAGATCGAGCAGGCGTTCGGCAGCCTCGACATCCTGTTCGCCAATGCCGGCGTTGCCTATGGCACACCGCTGGCGAGCACCGACGAGGCAATGATCGACCAGTTGCTGGCGGTCAATGTGAAGGGGGTCTATTTCACCGTGCAGTCCCTGGTACCGCTGATGCCCAAGGGCAGCTCGATCATTCTCAACACCTCCTGGCTCAACCAGATCGGCGCCCCCGGACGCTCGCTGCTGTCAGCTTCCAAGGCCGCGGTCCGCTCTTTTGCCCGCACCCTGTCCGCCGAACTGCTGGACCGGCAGATCCGCGTCAATGCCGTCAGCCCCGGTTCCATAGCGACCCCGCTGCATCGCCAGGCCGGGCAGACGGAACAGGAATTCGAGGCCTATGCGACAAAGGTCGGCGGCCAGGTGCCCGTCGGCCGCATGGGGCTGCCGGAGGAAATCGCCGAGGCGGTCTGTTTCCTCGCCAGCGACCGTTCGCGCTACATGCTCGGTGCCGAGATCGTCGTCGACGGCGGCCGGGCGGAGTTGTAGTCCATGGGGCAAGCCAGGCTCAAGCGTCGATACCTGGGGATACCTGCCCGAGTAGCCAGTCGCGAAACGCCTGGATCTTCGCCAACCCCTCCACTTCCGGGCGATAGACGATGTAATAGGCGAACGCCAGCGGATGGCTGGCCTCGCCAAAGGGACGGATCAACCGCCCCGCCGCCAGGTCCTCGCGCAACATCACGCTGCGCCCCAGGGCCAGTCCCTGTCCATCGATGGCGGCCTGCAGGACCGCCGCCGAATTGTTGATGCGCAGCCCGTGCTCGGCATTGATATCGCCGTATCCCGACGCATCGAGCCAGGTGCGCCATGTCGGATAGGCCGGGTCGCCGGCCATCGACAGGTCGTGGATCAGCGTCGCCTCGGCCAGGCGTCGCGACGGTAACAGTCCGGCTTCCAGCAACGGATAGCCGGGCGCGCACACCGGGTACATCTCTTCGTCCATCAGTTTGATCGCGGTCAGCCCGGGCCAGCGCCCGGCGCCATAACGAACGCCGATATCCATGCCTTCGGCGATGAAGTCCACGGGGCGCAGGTTCGTGTCCAGCAGCACATCGGTCTGCGGGTAGGCCAGCTGGAAACCCTCGATACGCGGCAACAGCCACTTGGCGGCAAACGCCGGGCTCACCGTCACCGTAAGGCAGGCGCTGAGGGAGCCCTCTTTCAAACGCGCCAGGCCGACGCCCAGGCGCTCGAAGCCCTCGCGAATATCCGGCAACGCCTTGCGCGCGACATCGGTCAGCACCAGGCGTGCCGAACCGCTCGAGGCGCGATTGAACAGCGCCACGCCCAGCCAGGACTCCAGGGTTCGTACCTGCTGTCCCACCGCGGCGGAGGTGACATGCAGTTCGGCGGCGGCCGCCGAAAAGCTCTGGTGCCGGGCCGCCGCTTCAAAGGCCCGGAGTGCGTTGAGGTAGGCAGGAGCGCTCATAGGCTAAAGATTTTCTTTAATGACTGAAAAAAACTTCTGGTTTGTGAGTGCTGTCGGCAGAGCGAAGAATAGCCACCAGGCCAAGGCACCTCAGCAACCAGGTGCAAGAGTAGAACGGTCAAGGCTATTCCACCAACCCAGCACGGGGCAACAACATGAAAAGATTTTCTTCCAAAGTAGCCATTATCACCGGCGGCGGTTCAGGCATCGGGAAAGAAGTCGCCCGACGCCTGGTGGCCGAAGGCGCCAGCGTGGTGATCGGCGGCCGTGACGCGGCGAAACTGGAACAGGCCGCGGCACAGATCGATCCTACCGGCAAACAAGTACGCTTCCTCGCCGGCGATATCGCCAGGCCCGCCACCGCCAGGGACCTGGTCGAGCTGGCGAGCGCCGAGTTCGGCGGCGTCGATATCCTGATCAACAACGCCGGCGTGTTCAATCCCAAGCCCTTCCTGGAACTGGACGAGCAGGAATACGACGGTTTCGTCGACATCATCCTCAAGGGCAAATTCTTCATGGCCCAGGCCGCGGCCAAGGCGATGCAGCAGCGTGGCGGTGGCGCCATCGTGCAGACCGGTTCGCTGTGGGCCCTGCAAGCCATCGGCGCAACCCCCTCGGCCGCCTATTCGGCAGCCAATGCGGGTGTCCATGCCCTGACCCGCAACCTGGCCATCGAGCTGGCGTCGTCGAACATCCGTATCAACACCGTGGCCCCTGCCGTGGTAGAGACGCCGGTGTACAACACCTTCATGGACAACGAGCAGGTCAAGGCCGTGCTCCCGACCTTCAACGCCTTCCACCCGCTGGGCCGCAACGGCCAACCAGGGGATGTCGCCGAGGCGATCCTGTTCATGGCCTCCGAGCAGGCGTCGTGGATTACCGGCACCGTACTGCCAGTCGATGGCGGCGTCACTGCCGGCCGTATCTGAGCCAGGCACCTGAGCCAACGACCAGAACAACGGGAGAACACCATGCTCGACTGGAATGAATACCGCGAAACCCTGCTGGGCCGCGTGGGCGACCTGGCGAAACTGTCCCCCGATACCGTGCGCGGCCTGCAGGTGCTGGATGGCGCCGGCGCGAAGACCGGTCACCTGGACGCCAAGACCCACGAACTGATCGCCCTGGCCGTGGCCGTGACCACCCGCTGCGACGGCTGCATCGCCGTGCATACCAGGGCGGCGGTCAAGCACGGCGCTTCCCGCGAGGAGATCGCCGAAGCCCTGGGCGTAGCCATCGCGCTCAATGCCGGCGCGGCGGTGACCTACTCCGCCCGGGTGCTCGACGCCTACGCGGCCCTGGAAAACGGCTGACGGCAGCCTGCCGACACCCGCCCGTATCGCCCCGGCATCATGGGGTCATGCGGGCTTTCTGGTTCTTGACCCGGAGCATCGCAATGAACAGCGGCAAGGTGGCGATTATCGGCGGTGGCCTGGGCGGCCTGTATACGGCTTATCGATTAGCGCGAATGAAGGGGACGACTCGGCATTGCGCCATGTCCTTTAGGCGATACTCATGGACTTATTGGCGTTAGTCGGCAATCGTCAGACAGGTTAAAGTCCGTGTCATGTTTCTTGCTCCCGGACAACCCAGCCGATGACCCGCCCTCGTTTCCTCCCCGACAACTTCACCCTGACCCTGGTCAGCGTGGTGATTCTCGCCAGCCTCCTGCCCGCCAGCGGCCAGGTCGCCGTCGGTTTCGGCTGGCTGACCAATATCGCCATCGCCCTGCTGTTCTTCCTGCACGGTGCCAAGCTGTCGCGCGAATCGATCATCGCCGGTGCCGGCCACTGGCGCCTGCACCTGCTGGTGTTCGGCCTGACCTTTGTCCTGTTCCCGCTGCTGGGCCTGGCGCTCAAGCCGCTGCTGTCGCCGCTGATCGGCGACAAGCTGTACATGGGCATGCTCTACCTCTGCGCCCTGCCGGCCACGGTGCAGTCGGCAATCGCCTTTACCTCCCTGGCCCGGGGCAACGTACCGGCGGCGATCTGCAGCGCGGCGGCGTCGAGCCTGTTCGGCATCTTCCTCACGCCGTTGCTGGTGACCCTGCTGCTGAATGTCCATGGCGACGGCGGCTCGACCCTCGATGCGATCCTGAAGATCAGCGTGCAACTGCTGCTGCCGTTCATTGCCGGACAGATCGCCCGGCGCTGGATCGGCGCCTGGGTGGGACGCAACAAGAGCTGGCTGAAATTCGTTGACCAGGGTTCGATCCTGCTGGTGGTCTACAGCGCCTTCAGCGAGGCGGTGAACGAAGGCATCTGGCATCAGATCCCGCTCTGGGACCTGGGCGGTCTGGTGGTGGTCTGCGGTGTGATACTGGCCCTGGTGCTGCTGGCGTCCACCGTGCTGGGCAAGGCCTTCGGCTTCGACCAGGAAGACCGTATCACCATCCTCTTCTGCGGTTCGAAGAAAAGCCTGGCCACCGGCGTGCCGATGGCCCAGGTGCTGTTCGCCGGCAGCACCATCGGCGTGCTGATCCTGCCACTGATGCTGTTCCACCAGATCCAACTGATGGTCTGTGCGGTGCTGGCGCAGCGCTATGCCAAGCGTCCGGAGTCGGTCAGCGAACTGATGGGCCAGGTCGATCCCTGACGCCTGGCAACCGCCATAAAGCCCGACCGAATGGCCGGGCCCGGGTGGAACGGCGCGATCAGGCCGCCCCGGCCTCTTGCCTGAGGCTGTTCATGTCGATCACGAAGCGGTATTTCACATCGCCCTTGAGCATGCGCTCGTAGGCCTGGTTGATGTCCTGGATAGCGATCATCTCGATATCCGAGACAATCCCGTGGCGGGCACAGAAGTCCAGCATGTCCTGGGTTTCACGGACCCCGCCGATCAGCGAGCCGGCCAGGCTGCGGCGCTTGAAGATCAGGTTGAAGACCGTCGGTGACGGATGCGGGCTGTCCGGGGCGCCGACCAGGGTCATGGTGCCGTCACGCTTGAGCAGCGCGAGAAAGGCGTCCAGGTTGTGCGGCGCGGCCACGGTATTGAGGATGAAGTCCAGGGAATTGGCGACCTTGGCCATCTCGTCCGGGTTCTTCGATACCACCACTTCATCGGCGCCCAGGCGCAGGCCGTCTTCGCGCTTGTTCGGCGATGTGGTGAACAGCACCACGTAGGCGCCCATGGCGTGGGCGATCTTCACCGTCATATGTCCCAGGCCGCCCAGCCCTACCACCCCGACCCTCTTGCCGGGCCCGACTTTCCAGTGGTGCAGCGGCGAATAGGTGGTGATACCGGCACACAGCAGCGGTGCGACAGCGGCCAGACTGGCATCGCCATGGGAGATGCGCAGGACGAACTTCTCCTTCACCACGATGTTGTCCGAGTAGCCACCAAAGGTGTTTTCCCCACCGAACACCGGGCCGTTGTAGGTGCCGGTAAAGCCGTTCTCGCAGTATTGCTCCTCGCCTTCCGCGCAGGACGCACAGTGCTGGCAACTGTCGACCATGCAGCCGACACCCGCCAGGTCGCCGACCTTGAACCCGCGCACGTTGGCGCCCACGGCCGTTACGCGGCCGACGATTTCATGCCCCGGCACCGAGGGGTACAGGGTGTTGTTCCACTCGTTGCGCACCGTGTGCAGGTCGGAATGGCAAACGCCGCAATAGAGGATATCGATCTGTACGTCATCCGCGCCCGGCGCGCGACGTTCGAAGGTGAATGGCTTGAGCGAATCCTTCGGGTCCTGAGCGGCGTAGCTGTAAGTCTTGACCATCGCGATCACCTCTTGATTCAGACGTTGAACAGGAGTTGACCAGCATAGACGCTGGACCGTTCAGGTGAATTTGCCGCGCGCCAAGGCCACGACCAATCGGACCGTCGGTCGCCCTGGCGCGCGGCAGGTAAGCCCGCGATGGCCGCTTTCCAGCAGCTCTCCCGGGACATACCGGCCTATTCCTCGAAGATCGCCACCGCCCGCACGAAGCCGGCCGAGGCATGCCTGATCTTGTACGGGAAGCAGGACACTTCGAAACCGTGGGCCGGCAGAGATTCCAGGTTGGCCAGCTTCTCCATCTGCCCGTAACCGATCTCGCGTCCGGCCTTGTGCCCTTCCCAGATGATCGAGCTGTCGCCGCTGGCGGCAAAGCGTGCACGGGTATGGCTGAAAGGTGCATCCCAGCTCCAGGCATCGGTGCCCACCACGCGGACACCGCGTTCGAGCAGGTACAAGGTCCCCTCGCGCCCGATGCCGACGCCCGCCTCCAGGTAACCGGGCTGGCCGAACAACGCCCCGGCCCGGGTATTCACCAGGACGATATCCAGCGGCTGCAGGACGTAATCGATACGCGCCAGTTCCGCCTCTATCTGCGCGGCGCTGACCACATCGCCGTCCGGCAGGTGCCGGAAGTCCAGTTTCACCCCGGGACGCAGGCACCATTCCAGTGGCAGCTCATCGATACCGTACGCGGGTTTGCCGCCATCGGTGGTCGAGGCGTAGTGCCAGGGCGCGTCCATATGCGTGCCACTGTGGGTGGTGATGGTCAGGCGCTCGGCGGCCCAGGCTTCCTGTCCCGGTAGCTCTTCGAGACGCAGGCCGGGAAACATCGCCAGCAGTTCCGGGGCGCCGGCCTGGTGATCGGTGTATTCGATCTTCGGCAACAACGGCGGCGGATCCGTATAGGGATTGTTTTCCAGGGTCACCGAGAGGTCGACCAGACGTCGTTTACGCGGTGTCATGGCCGCACCTCCCCGGCCGGCAAGGTGGCGTCGACGATACGCTGGTCGATGGCACCGAACACCGAGTCGCCGGCACGGTCGTAAGCCTCAATGCGGATACGCTCGCCAAAGCGCATGAAACCTGTCTGCGCCTGCCCCTGTT
Organism: Pseudomonas sp. Mn2068; assembly: GCF_049319725.1. Taxonomy (NCBI): domain Bacteria; kingdom Pseudomonadati; phylum Pseudomonadota; class Gammaproteobacteria; order Pseudomonadales; family Pseudomonadaceae; genus Pseudomonas; species Pseudomonas sp. Mn2068. The sequence goes on from NZ_JBMOUG010000001.1 coordinate 929,016, forward strand.
CGATCATCTCGATGGCGCGGCGCTCCGAGATACAGGCCGAACCGACCGCCCGGTCGACGTTGGATACCGTACCGGAACCGATGATGGTGCCGGCTCGCAGACGCCGGGTCCGCGCCGCATGGGCGATCAGATCGGCGAAGCTGAAACTCATCTCGGCACCGTCCGGCTGGCCGAACCATTTCTGGTTCCAGGTCACCGTCAGCGGCAGGCACACCCGCCCGTCGCGCCAGGCACTGCCCAGTTCCTGCGGGGTCACGGCCACCGGCGAAAAACTCGAGGAAGGCTTGGCCTGGAAAAAGCCGAAACCGGTGCTGACTTCGTGCTGGAGAAAGCCGCGCAGACTGACATCGTTGACCAGCATAATCAGTCGTACATGTTGCAAGGCCTCATCGACCGGGCAGCCCATGGGGACCTCGTCGACAATGACCGCGAACTCTCCCTCGAAATCGATGCCGTGGGCCATGTCCGGCAGCGGGACATCGTCGCAAGGGCCGAGAAAATCGTCACTGGCGCCCTGGTACATCAGGGGAATGCGTTCGTCGGCCAACGGTGGCAGGTTGAAAGCCTTCTGCAGCAGATGGGCATGATTGAGAAACGCCGAGCCATCACACCACTGATAGGCACGAGGCAAGGGCGCGCTGACCTGCCTGGGGTCGAACGCAAGGCACTCGGGCGCCTCGCCCCGGTTCAGCGCCTGATATTGCCGGCCCAGGACCGGCGCTGCCTCGTCCCAGTTTTCCAGCGCCTGCTGCAAGGTGCCGAAGCCTTGGGCAAGCACCGCCTGGCGCAGATCCCTGGAGACGACCAGCAACTGGCCGTCCCGACTACCATTGTTCAAGGTAGCGAGTTTCATGGAGCAATCCTCGATGGAGTGAAAAGGCTGGATGCAACAGCCCGCCTCCGGTCCGCCGGACGCGGGCGACAAAAACTCAGTGCAGGGCCATGTCGTCCGGCACCTGGATCGGGTCCAGCAGCCGCAGGCCGGCCAGGAAGGGCGCGATCAAGGCAAAGGCCGCCGCCAGCAACAGCCCCCAGCCGATCATCGCCACCGCACCCACCCGCCCATCGGCCAGGCCGGTCAGGGACATGACCAGCAAGGGACTGACAAACTGCCCGCCGAAAAACCCCGCATTGAACAGGCCGGTGCCCTTGCCCCGGTGTTCGAAACTCAAGGTCGACAGCGCCCAGCTGAGTACCGTGGGCAGCGCCAGGCCACCGCCCAGGCCGTTGATCAGTACGGCAATCACCACGGTGCGGTAGTCCACGGCATTGACCAGCAGCAACAGGCCGACCGCGGAAATCAGGAAGGCCAGGGCCAACAGCATGCCCGGTCCGAAACGGCTCAGACGGCGAAAGCACAGGGCACCGACAAACACCGCCGAATGGCCAAGGCCGATCGCCATGCCGATGCGTTGCGGCGAGTCGATCCCGATATGCTCCAGGAGAAACCCGGTCTGGACCGGTACGATGAAGAAGCCCAGCGAGGCCAGCAGGGTCATCAGGCAGATCACCGACAGCGAACGCCACGGGAAACCCTCGCCTTGTGGCCCGGGCCGGACCTGTGCGGCCTCGGCCCGAGCCTGCAGAGGCGCCCTCAACGCCAGGTGCATCAGGGGCGCCAGCAGCAGGCCGACGATGTACACCGCAAAGGGCACGCGCCAGCCGTGCTCGCCGATAAGGCCGCCGAGCATGAAAAAGGCGGTGGCCGACAAGGACGTGACAATGGTCTGCCAGGAGAGCAGTTGCACCCGCTCACGGCCGTCGTAGTAGTCACCGATCAGCGCCGTGCAGCAGGTCATGATCGCTGCCTCTGCCAGTCCCAGTCCGGCCCGGCTGAGCAGGATCGCATCGAGGTCGTCGAGCAGCATGGGCAACGGACCGCAGATGCCATACAGCAGCATCGCCAGTACCAGCAGGCGCTTGCGTCCGAGGCGGTCGGAAACCCACCCGGCGAACGGTGAAAACAGCGCGATCATCAGGGCCGGCAAGGTCAGCACGATCGGCACCAGCACGCCGACATTGGCGTTACCGGCAAAATGCCCGGCGATACGCGGCAACACCGGCGCGATCAGCACGCCACCCAGCACCGGCAGGCAACTGCCGAGCAGCAGCAATACGCCCGATCCGGTCCGGCGTGGAACGGCTTGTGACGAGAGCAGACTCATAGGTTTTTTCCTGTTGTTGTTATCGATGAATCGGACAAAGGCCGTGGTAACAGAAAGTGCGCCAGCGCCGGCAGCAGCACCAGCGCACCGATCATGTTCAGCAGGAACATGAAGGCCAGCAGAATGCCCATGTCCGCCTGGAACTTGATCGGGGAAAAGGCCCAGGTCGCCACGCCGACCGCCAGGGTCACGCCCGTCAGCATCACCACTTTGCCGGTGAACAGCAGTGCGTGGTAGTAGGCCAGGGACAGGCTCTCGCCGGCCCGCTGGCGCGCCAGCAGGATGCTCATGACATACAACGCGTAATCCACGCCGATGCCCACGCCGAGGGCGATCACGGGCAAGGTGGCGACCTTGACACCGATACCCAGCCAGACCATCAGGGCCTCGCAGAGAATCGACGTGAGGGCCAGCGGCAGGATCACGCAGACCACCGCCCGCAGCGAACGGAAGGTCAGCAGGCAGAGCAGGATCACCGCGCCATAGACCCAGAACAGCATATCGTGGTTGGCCTGCCTGACGACGATATTGGTGGCCGCCTCGATACCGGCGTTGCCGGCAGCCAGCAGGAAGCGGACCTGCGCGTCGTTGTTGGCCTGGGCGAAGGCCTCTACCTCGTTCACCAGCCGGGTCAGCGTCACGGCCTTGTGATCGCTCAGGTAGGTGTACAGCGTGAGGGTATTGCAGCTCTGGTTGAACAGTTCCCGCGGCGCTCGCCCGGTGATGGAGTTGAGCAGTGCCTGGTTGCGAGCCAGGTCATACCATTTCGGATTGCCCTCGCTCATGCCCACCAGCAGGCTGCGATTGAGACTGGCCAGCGAAGCCGTCGACTCCACGCCGGGCAACTGGCGCAGGCGCCACTCCAGGGCGTCGAGGCGCATCAGGGCCGCGTAGTCGGAACAGGTGCCGTCGGGCGTGCGCACGATCACCGCGAACACATCGCTGCTGGCGCCGTAATGGGCGACCATGAAGCCGTTGTCGCGGTTATAGCGCGAATCCGCTCGCAGTTCGGGGGCCCCGGCATCGAGGTCGCCGACCTGCAGTTGCAGGCTGACCCAGTAGCCGCCAACGGCCAGCAGCCCGCCGACCAGCAGTGTCGCCGTCGCCCAGCGACGCCGGGTAAAGCGATCGAGGAACGCCCATAGCGGCTGCTTGCGCCCCTGCTCCGCCAGCGCTTCACTGCGCAGGCTGCGGGCCGCGGCGCGGGGACTGACACCGCAGTAGCTGAGCAAGATCGGTAACAGGATCAGGTTGGTGAACACCAGCACCGCGACACCGATGCTGGCGATCAGCGCCAGGTCCTGGATGACCTTGATATCGATCAGCATCAACACCGCGAAGCCCACGGCATCGCACAGCAGCGCCGTGAGTCCGGCCAGGAACAGCCGGCGAAAGGTGAACCGCGCCGCCACCTGCCGATGCATGCCGCGCCCGATATCCTGCATGATGCCGTTCATCTTCTGCGCGCCGTGGCTCATGCCGATGGCCAGGACCAGGAACGGCACCAGCACCGAGTAGGGATCAAGCTCGAATCCCAGCAAGGCCACCAATCCCAGTTGCCAGGCCACCGCCACCAGCGAACAGCTCATCACCAGCAACGTGCTGCGCAGGCAGCGGGTAAACCCGTAGAGCATCGCCGTGGCGATCAGGATGGCAATGGCGAAGTACAACAGGACCTGTTGCAACCCCTCCATCAGGTCGCCCACCACCTTGACGAAACCGGTGATGTGAATCTGCAGGCCCTGGGCCTGGAACTCGCCGCGCAATTGCTCCAACTGCCGGGAGAGCGCGGCATAGTCCAGGGCCTTGCCGGTGTTCGGATCGATCTCCATCAGCGGCACGAAGATCAGGCTGGAGCGTGCATCCAGGGCGATGGTCTGGCCGATCTCCCCGGAGCGCGCGGCATTGCGGCGTACGTTTTCCAGGCTGGCCGCCGAACCGTCGTAGTCGTCGGGAATCACCCGTCCGCCTTCCACGCCCTCCTCGGTCACGGCCATCCAGCGCATATTGGGGGTCCACAAGGATTTCATGAAGGGCCGGTCGACGCCGGGCAACAGGAACACTTTGTCGTTGAGGCGGGCCAGCAGATCCAGGTAATGCGCGTCGTAGATGGAATCGCCCGGGGCTTCGACGGCGATGCGCACAGCGTTGCCCAGTCCGGTGAGTTCCTGCTGATTGGCGAGGTAATTGGCAATATAGGGGTGACCCGTGGGAATCATCTTGTCGAAACTGGCGTTGAGCCCGAGCCGGCTGCTGGCGGCTCCCAGCCCCAGGGTCAGCAGCAGGCACAACCACAGCACCAGGCCACGGTGATTGAACAGAGCACGCTCGATCAGCGAGCCGGAGCGGCTGTCGAAGGTCGCCAGATCATGCTCTGCGGCGCTGAGGCCTGCGACGGGTTTGGAAAGACACGTCATTGCAATTTCACCTGTTCCAGTCGTTTGATACCCCGGGCCCCGACCACGACCCAACGACCGTCCGGCGCACGGGTCAAGGACGCGACAGCCATGCCCGCCGACGGCGACTGCTCATGCAGCGGCCCGCCTTCTGTAGCGGACAGCAGGCGTCCGGACTGATCGGCCAGCACCACGCCGCCGCTCTCCAGCGACCGCGCCGCCACCAGGCTGCTGCCGAAAGGGTTATCCAACGGCGTCCAGTGCTGTCCCTGGTCTCTGCTGCGCCAGGCGTTGCCGCGCAGGCCGGCCACCAGCACATCGCCGTCGGCGGCCAGGTTCAAGGTGAAAAAGCTGCCCTCATAGGGGCTGGGCAAGCGCACGAAATGCGCCCCGGCGTCTTCCGACATCAGCACCAGGCCTTGCTCACCGGCGAGATAGATACGCCGGCCCTGGCCGGCAATCGCATACAGATGATTACCCGCCGGGTTATCCAGGCGATCGACCCAGGACTGCCAGGTGACGCCGCCATCCACGGTATGCAGGATCAACCCGAAGGCACCGACCACAGTGCCCTGCCGTTCATCACTGAAATGCACCGCCAGCAACGGCTTGTCGGCACCCTCGGCGACAAGACCCCGGGCCACCTTGAGTTGCCGCTGGTACTGCGGGGTGTCGCCCGACGGGTCCGTCACGGCATCGAGCACCCGTTGCGCAGCCGCATTGCCGTCCAGTTGCACGCTCCAGCTTTCGCCGCCATCGGCGCTATGCAGCACCATCCCCGCATGCCCCACCGCCCAGCCCTGCTCTGCCGTCGGAAAACTCACCGCGGTCAGGCTGACGCTCGTCGGGACGGTCACCTGGCGCCAATGCTGGCCGCTGTCATCGGAGAGCAGGATCAGACCGTGCTCGCCCACGGCCACCAGGCGTTGTCCGGCCCGGGCGATATCGATCAGCACCGCCCGGGTCGGCGCACTCACCAGCAGGGCCGGGCGCAGCAGCACATCACTGACCGGTGCTTCGCCGGCCCGGGCGGCCAGGCTGATGCCCAACATCCCCAGCGCCAGCCAATGGAAAGGCCCGGTCATCAGCGCACACCGTCGGCCGCCAGGCCGTCCGGGCTGAAGTCGCTGTCGGGAAACGGCTTGACCACTTCGTTATGCACGCGCTTTTCCGTGACCACGTTGTGCGCCATCCAGGCTCCGGTCTGCAGGTCGTACTGACCGTAGAGACCGCGCACCAGCCCCGGCAATTCCGGCATCAGGTAAGGCAGTTGAAAGTAGGTGCGCCAGAGCTTCTGGTTGGCATCCCAGCTGTCGCCCAGCACTGCCATCCAGGTGTCTTCGTCCACATAGAAACGCCGCTTGGGCATGCTGTGGCGCTTGCCGGCCACCAGGTTGCCCTCCACCACCCAGACGCGGTGCAGCTCCCAGCGCATGTAGTCGGGATTGAGAAAACGCTCGCCGAGAATCGCCTCGTCCCGGGTCGGTTGCAGGATCATGTTGCTGTTGTAGGGAATCAGCATTTCCTGCTTGCCGACGATCTTCCAGTCGTAGCGATCCAGCGGTCCGGTGAACACCGAGACCTCGTCGAAGTTGGCCACGCCGGAACTGGTCGGGGTCGGCGTGTCATAGGACGACACCGGCAATTTGCGCACCCGCCGCTGGCCGGCCAGGTAGACCCAGGATTGCGGTCCGCCACTGGCATAATCCAGCGGTTCGCGCCCCAGCAACGCCTCGCCCGCCCGCTGCGGTGGCCCGAGGTTGACCAGCCGGGTCATCCAGTAGACGCCCTTGTATTCGGATTTGCCGTTCTCGAAGTAATACGGCATTTCCCGTTGCGCCTGGACGGTGCTGGACAGGATGCGCTGGCCGCTGGCGGTGATGACGTAGACGTTGTAGTCGTTCTTCCAGGCGATTCCGCGCCAGCTCAGGTGATGGTTCCAGATCACCTCGGCGCCGGACTTGGGAATCGGGAACGGGATCCCGCCGCTGGCACCTTCCAGGGTATTGCCCTCATGGGTCAGATGGGCGCTGGTGGCATTCTTCAGGGTATTGTCGTAGACCCACTGCGGCGCCGCTGCCGTGCGCCGGGAAGGATAGACGTCGATCCGGTAGTTGGGGTACTTGGCGAACAGGGCTTTCTGCCCATCGCTGAGCTTGTCGGCGTACTGTGCCAGGTTCTGCGCGGTCACCGAATACAGGCGCTTGTCGCTGGCGAAATAGTCCGGGATCCGCGGCCCCGGGCTGATACCGGCCGGGATCTGGTTGAAGCCGTGGTCCCAGGCCGGAATGCTGCCATCGGCATTGCCGGCACGCTCACCGCCCAGGGGCGTCAGGCTGGACCTGAGCAACTGGGCCTCGGTATCGCCGGCCGCCCAGGACGCGGGCGCGACGGCCAGCAGCAGGCCCGACAGCAGCCACGGATGCAAGGAATCGAGTTTCATGAAACGCACCTCTGGTTATTGTTGTTCTGGAGCAGTCGTTCAAAACGAACGCTGGACGGTGAACGCGAGAAAGTCCCGGTCCTTGAGCGGCTGTCCATAGGTGTTGGCGTTGTTCGCGTCGAGAAAGTTGTCGCTGCCGCCGATGTAGTGCGTGTAGTTGAGGCCGGCCTTCCAGGTCTGCAGGTATTCCAGTTGCAGACCGATGCTCAGGTCGCCGCCCTTGTCGCCCACGCCGTTGTTGAACTTGCTGATCACCGACGAACGCCCCTTGGGGTTGTAGCCCAGGCCCAGCGGCACACTCAGGTCGACACCGGGATAGACCTGGAAGAAGTTCGGCGTGAAGCTCATGCGCAGGCCCCAGGCATCGCGCTCGCTGTTGGGGTCCAGCGCGGCGGCATTCCTGGTGATGCTGGTGCGCCGGTGCCAGGCCACTTCGCCGGCCAGGCTGGCCGAGTCCCAGAAGCCGTTGCTGGTGAACGAGTAGAGGCTCGAGAGTTGCGCATGCAGCGAGTTGCCCACGGCATACAGGGCGTGGCTGTCGTTGTCGCCAAGGCCGCCCGGGTTGGCCTGCGACAGGCTGACCAGCGGTGTATTGCGGCGCACCGAGACCTCGCCGGCGACGTTGGCATCGCCGACCGAGGTGCTGAAGCTGGCGCCAAAGGCACTGATCCCTTCGGCGTATACCAGTTGGTATTCACCCAACTGGCCGGTCAGCACGTTCGGTCCGCCACTGTTGGCGCGGGTATAGAGCATCGGGTCCTTGGCGTGATAGCGGATCGCGTACAGGCCGAAATCGGTGTTCCAGTCCTCGGGCGAAAAACGCAGTGACAGCCCGTACTGGCCGCGATCGCTGGCCTTGATGTCCTTGCCGTGGAAGAACGCCAGGGGCTGCCGGTTGGGACCGATGGGCCCGCCGACGATCAGCCGCTCGCCACCTTCGCCGACCACGTCCGAGGTCGAGAAGTAACTGCCCACGGCGGGGATACGGTTCTCTTCCCATTCGAACTGGTAGTAGGCCGCCACGGAAACATTGGGCCGCAACTGGATCTGCCCGGAGAACTGGTTGACCGGGCGGATCAGTTCCTTGAAGGGGGTATTGGGCACCGACGTGGCCTTGATGATGTCCACCGGTGCCTGCCCGCCGGCGATGCCATTGGCGCCGAAGAACAGGCTCTCGCCCCACAGCACCGTGTGTCGTCCGAGCCGGAAGCTGCCGGGCAGTTCGCCCAGGTTGCCCTTGCCGAAGACAAAGGCATCGAGAATCTCGGCGTCGCTGCCATGCAAGGTGCGGGTGTCATCGGTAAAACGGTCGTAGGCGACCGAGCGCTGGTTGGCGGTGGCCGGCGAATCGTTGTCGTTGCGCCCTTCGTAGACGCTGTCATACCAACCGGCACCGCTGATCCGCGCACCGAAATTGTTGTAGCGCGCATCGAATTCGGACAGCACGTTCAGGCGATTGGAAATCAGGCCCTTGTTGAAGTTGCGGTCGCTGTCGTCCTGGTTGACCGACCCGACCAGCTTGCTGTCACGCTCCTTCAGGCGCCAGGCGGCGTTGTACTTGAGGGTGTTGTCCCAGCGCAGATGCAGGTCGGAATCACCGGTATCGATCTCAAACGCCGTCGCATGGGGCGCGACACTGATGGCGGCGAACGCCGCAGCCATGGCAGCCAGCTGCCGGGGCGGCCGAGCGCCCGTCAAACTCTTGCGGTTCATCATGCCAACCTCTGACTTGTTATTTTTGTCGTGAAAGGTCTTTGCGAACCTGCATTCCCTGCAGTTCTCGAGGCGATGATAGGGAGCGCGGAGGAATCCGAACAATCGATTATCGGGATGCCATCCATCTAAAAAAAGTGATACAAAGCGGCGTGCTCAAGCGGAGGAATACCGATGCGCTTTCATCACCTGGACCTGAACCTGCTGGTGGTTCTCGATACCCTGCTCACCGAACAGAACATCACCCGCGCGGCCTCGCGCCTGAATGTCAGCCAGTCGGCCGCCAGCGGCCTGCTGGCACGGCTGCGGGAGTATTTCGACGATGAGTTGCTGGTCCAGGTGGGACGCAAGATGCTGCCGACGCCCCTGGCCCAGGGACTGGCCGAACCGGTGCGGCGGGTGCTGCTGGATATCCAGTCGAGCATCGTCAACAAACCCGAATTCGATCCGTTGACCTGCAAGCGGCATTTCAAGCTCATCGCCACCGACTTTGTCACCACGGTGATCCTCAGCCCGCTGGCGCAGCGCCTGCAACAACGCGCGCCGCACATCTCCATCGACATCCAGCCGGCCGCCGACAACTACAACCAGATGCTGACCCAGGGCGAAGTCGACTTCGTGATCATGCCGGACCTCTATCTGTCGGACCTGCACGCCAAGGAACTGCTGTTCGAAGATGACTACCAGTGCGTGGTCTGGCGCGACAACCCGCTGGTGGGCGAGACATTGAGCCTGGAGCAGTACCTGCAGTTGGGCCATGTCGCCGTCAACTTCGGCAACAACCGCGAGCCGAGCCTGGGAGAACGGACCCTGCTGCGCTACGGCAAGGCCCGCCGGGTGGAACTGACCACCAGCAGTTTCAATACCGTGCCGCACCTGTTGGTGGGGACCCACCGCATTGCCGTGATGCACCGGAGCCTGGCGACCCTGTACGCCGGTTTCCTGCCCCTGAAAATACTGCCGCTGCCCTTCGAATTCCCGTCCCTGCGCGAATTCACCTTGTGGAACAAGATCCTCGACAACGATCCGGCCCACCGCTGGATGCGCTACCTGCTCCAGGAAGTGGCCGCGCAATATTTCCAGTCCGTGACACCGGTGCCGGGCGAGAGCCGCCCAGTGTAAAGATTGCCTCGATATCCCGGGCGATGACTCAGCGCAGACTCACCTGACGCACGAGAAGACAACCCTGCGGCAAACGGCTCGCGAAAGGAAGTTGCCGGTCACGATCAGCGCCCTGGCGCCAAGGTGGACCTGCTACTGCGGCAGCGTGACACCTGACAATTCAGAGCAGGCCGAGAGAAAGCGCTCCTGCACCTTGAAATCCTGGGCCGCTTTCATCGCCGTGGCGGGTCGCTGGTGGTAGAAATAGCCGCCGGTCACCTGGGTCTCGGGTTCAATGCCGGCGGCCAGCCAGGCTTGCGTGCGCGGCGCCAGGTCGAGGTCATCCGGGGCATCGGGCCCGCCCATCTTCGTCGGGACCCAGCCGGGCTCAAGGCTGTTGGACAGCACATCGGGCCAGCGGCGGGCCACCGCGAGGGCCAGCAACACGTTGTGCAGCTTGGAGTCGGAATACGCCTGGGTGCCGTTCCACGGGCGCTTCTTCCAGGTCAGGTCCTTCAGCGACGGGTCGCCACAGCAATGCAGCCGCGAACTGACATAGACCAGTCGCTCCGGGCGATTCACCAGTGCCGTCAGGATGTAGGGGGCCAGTGCGTTGATCGCGAAGACATGCGGCAGACCGTCGACGGTGGCAAGGCGCCTGGGCTCCTGGTAGCCGACCGCGGCGTTATGGATGATGGCGTCGAAGTCTCCGAGTGCATTGATACGCCCGGCCAATGCCTTGGTTTCGGCGATGCTCGACAGGTCGGCACAGAGCACCGTTTCGGCACCCGGCACCTGTGCCAGGGCATGTGTCCCACGCGCCTCGTTGCGAGCGTGCAGCACGACCCTGTGGCCCTGCTCCACAAGCAATCGTGCGGCCATCTGGCCGAGTCCGTCGGAAGAACCGGTGATCAGGATGCGTGCCATGTTCATTACTCCTCTGTGTACGAATTCAGCAGTGTTCCGGTGCGGGGCAGCGGTACAGGAGCAATTCTGGAGTTCCGGTCATGGACTTGCGATAGCATGAAAGACATATTACTGATGCTGGCGAGTCACCAATGATTACCGGGCAAACAGCTTGACCACGCTGGTCATGTTGAGCTCACCCAGGCCTTGTTGACTGGCCGAGCTGAACACCTGACGCGCCGCCTCGATGGTCGGCGCAGCCGCCGCACCGCCCGCCGCGCTCACCGCGTAGCCAAAATCCTTTTCGATCAGGGCCACCGGGAACTGCGGCGCGAAATTGCCGGCCGTCATCGACGCCGCGCTGCGTTGGGACGCGACGCTGGAGACAGACGTGGCGCCGACCGCCTCGAACGCCTTGCCCAGGTCCACGCCATGGGCGCCAAGGATGCCGAAGAGCTCGGCCAGGGTGGTCACCTGCACGCCGAGCAGCGCATTGGTCGCCAGCTTGACCAGCGCGCCGGCACCCAGTGCACCGACATGATGAATCGAAGAACCCATGGCCTGCAGGACTTCCCGGGCAGCCTCAACCGCGGCGGCTTCGCCACCGACCAGAAACACCAGTTGCCCGGCCTCGGCCTGGGGACGCGAACCGGAGACCGGCGCATCGATCAGCGACAACCCCCTGTCCCGTGCCGCCTGCCCCAGGTCCAGCACCCACTCGTGGGAAACCGTGGAGCTTTCAATGGCGATGCTCGAAGCGTTCATCCCGGCAAACGCCCCATGTTGCGGGTGCAGCCAGACATCACCCGATGCCGCGTCATCGCGCACCATGCTCAGGACGATGGCGGCGCCCGTCGCGGCCTCTTTCGGCGTCGCGGCAAAAGAGGCGCCGGCCGCGACCAGTTCTTCGGCCGCCTTCTCGGTGCGGTTCCAGACGGTGACGGTGTGCCCGGCCCGCAGGAGGTTCAACGCCATGCGCGAGCCCATGGCCCCAAGGCCCAATACAGCGATAGTGGTCATTACCTGATCTCCGATGTTTGCTGGACGCCAGTTCCCTGGAGCCTCTGCATCAGTACGGTTGAAGTTTCCCGGATATGGTGGGTGATCAACTCGACGGCGGCGTTCGCATCCTTGGCCAACGCGGCATCGCGCAGCGCCTGGTGTTCACCGTCGAGGTTCCTGGAGGCGGCCGTCATGGCCACCGACAACGCCCGATAACGCGAATATTGCTCGAACAGCATGGTGCGCATGCGCAGCAGCCAGATGTTGGGACAGGCGCTGACCAGGGCCTCATGAAACGTCTTGTGGACGTCGTGCCAGGCCCTGGCGTCGTAGTGACTGCCGGAGTCGGGACCGGCCGCCCTGGAGAGTCCGTGGTAAGCCGACACCAACCGTGTCTCCCAGGCGACATCGCCGTTTTCGATGGAGTGACGCAGGCAACTGCCCTCCATCTCGATGCGCGCCTGTGTCAGGTCGGCCAGGTCGTCAAGGGAGACCGGCGCAATGCGAAAGCCCTTTTGTGGCTCCGCGATCACCAGTTCCTCGGCGGTCAACCGCGACAGCGCCTCGCGCACCGCGCCACCGCTGGCCTGGTAGTGCTCGGCCAGTTCCTTGACGTTTACCCGGTTGCCCGGCTGCAGCACGCAGGACAAGACGTCCTTGCGCAGCTGTTCGTAAGTCGCCTGGGTCAGGCTTTTCGCTGGGTTTTCTACAGACATGGAACCTGGGCTCTCGACGAGTGGGCAATCTTCTTTATTGCATAAAATATATTTTTATACATAAACTGGATTTTAGCAAGCGCCCGTCACCCCACCCTGCAACTGACAGTCGAGGTAATTCATGAAGCTTTGCCGTTTTGGCCTGCCCGGCCAGGAGCGTCCTGGCCTGATAGACGCCGAGGGACGCATCCGCGATCTCTCGGCGCATGTCGTCGATATCGACCCCGCGGTACTTTCCCCGCAATCACTGGAGGCCCTCGCCAGGCTGGATATCAGCGCGTTGCCACTGGTGGAGCCGGGTGTCCGTTATGCAACCCCCGTGGCCCAGGTGCGCAAATTCATCGCCATCGGGCTGAACTACCGCGATCACGCCGAGGAAGCGGGCATGGCGATCCCCGCCGAACCGATCATCTTTCACAAGGCCATCAGTTGCCTCAGCGGGCCGAATGACGACATCGTCCAGCCGCCCCACTCCACCCAACTGGACTGGGAACTCGAATTGGGCGTGGTCATCGGCAGCGAAGCCCGCTATGTATCCGAGACCGAGGCGCTGGACCATGTGGCCGGCTACTGCGTGGTCAATGACGTTTCCGAGCGGGCCTTCCAGCTGCAATCCACGCAGTGGGACAAGGGCAAGGGTTGCGATACCTTCGGCCCGGTCGGTCCCTGGCTGGTGACCCGCGATGAAATTGCCGATCCCCAGGATCTGCGCATGGGGCTTGAGCTCAACGGCGAGCGACGCCAGACCGGTCATTCGAAAACCATGATCTTCAGCGTCGCGCAGATCGTCTCCTACTGCAGCCGCTACATGACCTTGCAGCCCGGCGACGTGATCTGCACCGGCACACCGCCCGGCGTGGCCATGGGCATGAAACCCGAGCCCCGCTGGCTGCAACCCGGTGATGAACTGCACCTCTGGATCGAAGGACTGGGCGAGCAACGTCAGCGCGTGGTTCGCGCCTGATCCGGCAGTCGCCCGCCGGCCCCGGTAACGCTGGACAGCTTTTCTCTGAAATGGCTGTATTGCACAACCATTTCAGAGAAGGCCGTCAGATGAGCAGCGATCCATCCCTGGTCACAACGATCCGGCCCACCGCTGGATGCGCTACCCGCGCCAGGAAGTGGTCGCGCGATATTTCCAGTCCGTGACACCGACGCCTACCCCATCGGCACCGCAATGAGCAGGATCGCGCTGCCGTGGGTCGCCGTCGAGGCCACGACCCCGTAACGCATGCGCACCAGCGCGCAGGCCAGCCCTTCGAGCAGGGTAAAGAGCAGTACCGGCCAGCCGAGCCGGGTGACGGTCAGGGCGAGGAACGAATGGCAGGCCGAGAACGCCACGGCACTGATCAGCGCCGCTCGCAACGCCGTCACATGCTGTTCGAGATAGCCCTGCAGAAAACCGCGAAACAGCACTTCTTCCAGGGCGTTGGCCCCATAGGCCAGCACCGCCATGCCGATCAGCCAGTGCCAGTAACCCGGGATCGCCACGGCTTCGATCTCCTGGTAGAAGCGCAGCGGCAAGCCGATCAGGCAGCCGGCAGCGATCCCCACAGCCAGGCCTGCGGCTCGATTGCCCTTGAAGACCACCAGCAGTCGCCACAGCTCGGGCGCCAGACGCGCGAGCAGGCCAACCAGCCCCAGCGACAAGGCCCCCAGCACCGCCAGTACCCACGGATTGGCGATAAATCCGATCTGCAAGCCGGCGCTGAGCGACCACAGGCCCAGCGGCGTCATCGCATCGCGCATCAACACGAAGGCCAGCAGCAGGACCACGATACGCAGGCCCGGCAGGCTCCCGGGTATCAGGCCGAACCAGAGGCCACAGAGAACCAGGCCCGGAATCAGGTAGATCCCATAGTCGAGCAGTACGGCAAGACCCTCGTAGAACATTCGGCTATCCCTGGCGTCGGTGTTGGGCGAGAGCCCGCCAGTGTAAACGATTGCCTCGATGCGCGACGCTGCCGCCACTCCCCCCGCCTGCCCCGGTAACGCTGGACAGCTTTTCTCTTAAATGGTTGTATTGCACAACCATTTAAGAGGAGGCCGTCAGATGAGCAGCGATCCATCCCTGGTCGAAGCGATTCGCTCCGCCTCGCGGACCATGGTCCGCGAGTTGGGCTTCATGCGGGCCACCTTGGCCGGCACCGACTATTCGGCATCGGCGGTCCATGCTCTGCTGGAGATCGAGGCTGCCGGCGCGATGACCGCGGCCCGGCTGGTCCAGGTGCTGGGCCTGGAGAAATCCAGTGTCAGTCGGATGATAGGCAAGCTCATCGACGCCGGCGAACTGCGGGAAGCCGTCAGTGACGAAGATGCCCGCGCCAAGCAACTGCTGCTGACCGGGCAAGGCCGGCAGACCGTCGCCCATATCCACCGCCATGGTCGCCAGCAGGTCATGTCGGCACTGGAACACCTGAACCCGTCAGAGCAGCAAGCCGTCGCCCAGGGCCTGGCGGCCTACGCCCGGGCGCTCGGCGCATTCCGCCTGGACAACGGCGGGGCCGCGCCCCGTCCAATCACCCTCAGCTCGGGCTACAGGCCGGGCCTGCTGGGACGCGTGGCTGAAATGCATGCGGCCTTCTACTCCCGACATTCCGGCTTCGGGCAGTTCTTCGAAAGCCAGGTCGCCCAGGGCGTTGCCGAGTTTGCCGGGCGCCTGGAGCAGCCCTGCAACGAAGTGTGGGTGGCCCTGCACAACGAACGTATCGTCGGCTCGATCGCCATTGACGGGCAGGACCTCGGCAACAACGAAGCCCACCTGCGCTGGTTTATCCTGGACGACGGCTGCCGGGGCAGCGGGATCGGCCGACAGTTGCTCGGTGAAGCCCTGGCCTTCTGCGACCGCTTCGGTTTCGCCGCCACCCGCCTCTGGACGTTCAAGGGCCTCGATGCCGCACGACGGCTCTACGAAGCCCATGGCTTCCAACTGACCCAGGAAGAACCGGGTAGCCAGTGGGGAAGCACGGTCACCGAACAGCAGTTCACCCGCTACCCGATCCCGGTAGCATCCCGATAGCGCCCGGCCCTGCGAAAATTCCGCTCCAGGGCTTACAATCGAGGGACTTCACCGCACACCAGACAGGCTAGTCCGTATATGGCGCTCGACCCTCCCACGTTGTTGACCCTCTCGATCGCCCTGGCCGCCGCCGCCGCGCTGTACCTGGCCATCGAATGGCGCAGCATTCGTGAACCCTCGCTGTTGTTCTGGAGTGCCGGGTTTGCAACGATCACCGTGGGATCGACCCTCGCCCTGCTGCGCGGCAGCGGCCTCCTGCTGATCGGCATCTGGTTCGCCAACGGCCTGCTGGTGATCGCCCACGGGCTCTTCCTGATGGGGGTCGCACGTTTTACGCAGGCACGCCTGTCCCGTGCCTGGTACCTGGTCTTCGCTGTCTGGCTGGCCCTGCTGTTGTTGCCGGAAGAGCCGTCCTGGTCGAAAGTCATGTTGCTGGTCAACTCGCTGCTGGTCGCGCTGTTGACGCTCAGGGCCAGCTTCCTGCTGCGCCCCCATGGCCGATCCCTGAGCGTGGGGGCGGTCCAACTGCGTTATGTCCTGCTGGTTCATGGGCTGTTCTATCTCGCCAAGGCGATCTCGGCGGTCATTCCGGGCACCCTGATCGATCTGGCCGCCTTCCGGGGCGAGATCATCCAGATTTCGCTGGTCGAGGGGGCGATGGCGATCATGCTGATTGCGCTGTCGATGACCGGCACCGAGCGTTACCGGCGGGAGAAGCGCATCGCGCGACTGGCGGCCCGTGACCCGTTGACCGCGCTGTACAACCGCCGCGCCCTCGAAGTGCGCGCACCGCGCCTGCTGGATGAGGTCTCCGGGGCTCGGCCGGGCGCCTTGCTGCTGATCGATATCGACAACTTCAAGCTGGTCAACGACCTGTATGGCCATACCGCGGGCGACCGACTGCTGGTCACGCTGAGCGAGATGATTCTTTCGGCGTTGCCCGACGGTGCGCTGGCGGCGCGCCTGGGCGGTGACGAATTCGTCATCCTGCTGGGCAACGCCTCGAATGAACGCATCGTCGAACTGGGCAGCAGGCTGCGGGAGCAGTTCCACCAGACAGCCTCACAGACCTTCGCCACGCCCGCGGCGGTCACCCTGAGCATCGGCGCCAACCTGTTCGACCAGGCGCCCGCCAGCCTGACGGCCCTGATCGAGCAAAGCGACGCCGCGCTCTATGAATCCAAGCGTGGCGGCCGTGACCGCATTCGCCTGGTCGACCAGACGCTGGCGAGCAGCGGATTGCTGCGCACGCTCTGACTCGCTGCCTGCGGGAAGGGCTGCGCCGGCTCTGCGTCCTGCGAATGCGCGTCAGGCAAAACGCGCCTGGTCAAGGTCCGCGATCAGCCCGGGGCCCGTCGGGTGCCAGTCCAGGCGGCTTTGTGTCAGGACGCTGGACGCTGGCATATCCAGGCCGACGAACATCTCCAGCCAGCCAAAATGCGTCACCGCCTCCAGGGCCGTGATCGACACCACCGGCACCTTCAGACCCCGGCCAATCGACTCGGCTATTTCGCGGCTGCTGACCCCTTCTTCGCCGACAGCGTGATAACGCGCGCCCGGCTCGCCTTTCTCCAGGGCCAGTCGGTACAGACGCGCCACATCCAGGAGATGACAGGCCGCCCAGCGGTTGCGCCCCGCTTCCACGTAGGCCGAGACGCCCTTTTCGCGAGCGACGGCAACAAGGGGGGTGATCAACCCCTGCCGGAATGGATTGTGGACCTGCGGCAAGCGCACCACCGAGATATTGAGACCGGCGTCCAACAGCACATTTACAGTCAGTTCGGACCCGGTGCGCGGATTGGCGTGGCGGGTATTGCAAACGTCCTCGGTCGCCAGTTGACCGGGCGCAGCACTGCCCAGCGATGCCACGGAGGTGATGATCAGGGGACGGTCGGAGCCGGACAGGGCCGAGCCCAGGGCCTCGATCGCTCGCCGGTCCTTGGCGCAATTGGCGGCAAACCTCGAAAAATCGTGATCGAACGCCGCATGTATCACGCCATCGGCTTCAGCGGCACCGGCACGCAGGCTCTCGGGGTCCTCCAGATCACCACGGTGCACCTGGGCCCCCGCCTCGATAAGCGCTTGTGCTCCGACTTCCGAACGGGCCATGCCCGTGACCTCGTGCCCGGCCCGGATCAACTCGGGGACAAGGGCCGAACCGATAAAGCCGGTCGCACCGGTGAGAAATATTCGCATGACAGCTCTCCTGGGTGGTTTCCCATTCACTATCGGAGCATTCTTTATCCCGTTAAAGTAGTGACATTATCCTATTAAAATGATTAACAGGTTCCCCTATGCCCGTCAGTGCAAGCAGTTCTCTCGGCGAGTTCCTGAGAAACCGGCGAACCCGCCTCGATCCGGCAAGCCTGGGGTACTCCGGACGCAGGCGCACTCCCGGACTGCGCAGGGAAGAAGTTGCCCAGCGCGCCAACATCAGCCCGACCTGGTACACCTGGCTGGAGCAAGGCCGTGGTGGCGCGCCATCCGCCGCGGTGCTGAACCGGATATCCGGGGCCCTGATGCTGACGGATTCGGAACGCGAGCACCTGTTCATGCTGGCGCTGGGACGACTGCCCGAAGTTCGCTATACGCCCGTCGAGGGTATCAATCCCAGGCTTCAGCGCCTGCTCGATGCATTTCCCGTCAGCCCGGCGATCATAAAGAGCGCCACCTGGGATGTGATCGCCTGGAACCGTGCCGCCGCCGTCGTGCTGACCGACTACGGCACGCTACCCGTCGGCCAGCGCAATATCCTGCGGTTCCTGTTTTGCAATCCGGCAGTGCGCGCCAAACAGCATGACTGGGCGAGCGTCGCCCGTTTCGTAGTGGGTGCGTTCAGGGCGGATGTGGCGCGAGCCGGGCTGGCCTCCGAGGCCGGTGAACTGGTGGACGAGCTTTGCAGTATCAGTGCGGAGTTCGCCGACCTGTGGCATCACCACGAGGTGCATGGTCACGGCGACGCAGAAACCGTCAAGCGCCTGCTGCACCCTGAGTTGGGACCGATCGAGCTGGAGTACTCGGCGTTTTCCATCGATGGCCGGCCGGACCTGGGAATGATCGTCTACACCCCAGTCGATCGCACGACGGCCGAAAAGATCATGGGGCTGGTCGACCGGGCCCTGGCAAACTGAAACAGCATCGTCACGACCGTGACCTTGAGTGTCGCAGGCACTGATTGCCCGCATCCGGTTGCGGCCGGGGCGATACCGACCTATGTTCCAAGCGACAGGTTTTCTGCAACCTGCTCCCCTCATCCGCTGTCCATCCACTACGAACTTCCCGTAATGAGGTGACCCCATGCCGAACAACTCCCGCCCCGCCGTCCTCGAACTGATCGGCAATACGCCGCTGGTACGCGTCAGCCGTTTCGATACCGGTCCGTGCACGTTGTTCCTCAAGCTCGAATCCCAGAATCCCGGCGGCTCGATCAAGGATCGTATCGGCCTGGCGATGATCGACGCCGCCGAACGCGATGGCCGCCTGCGCCCCGGCGCGACCATTGTCGAAGCCACCGCCGGCAACACCGGCCTGGGCCTGGCGCTGGTCGGCCGGGCCAAGGGCTACCGGGTGGTGCTGGTGGTCCCGGACAAGATGTCCACCGAGAAAGTCCTGCACCTCAAGGCCATGGGCGCCGAGGTGCATATCACCCGCTCCGATGTCGGCAAGGGCCATCCCGAGTACTACCAGGATGTCGCCGCCCGCCTGGCCAGGGAGATTCCCGATGCGTTCTTCGCCGACCAGTTCAACAACCCGGCCAACCCCCTGGCCCACGAAACCAGTACAGGCCCCGAAATCTGGGCACAGACCCAGCACGATGTCGACGCCATCGTCGTCGGGGTCGGCTCGGCCGGCACCCTGACCGGGTTGACCCGCTTCTTCAAGCGCGTACAGCCCGACCTGGCCATGGTCCTGGCCGATCCGCTCGGCTCGGTGATGGCCGAATACAGCCGCAGCGGCGTCATCGGTAGCGCGGGTTCCTGGGCCGTGGAAGGCATCGGCGAGGACTTCATTCCATCGATCGCCGACCTGTCCAGCGTGCGCCAGGCCTATTCGATCAGCGATGAAGAAAGCTTCGATCATGCCCGCCAGTTGCTGCGCGCCGAAGGCATCCTCGGCGGCTCGTCCACCGGCACCCTGCTGGCCGCGGCGCTGCGCTACTGTCGCGAGCAGACCGAGCCCAAGCGCGTCGTGACCTTTGTCTGCGACACCGGCACCCGTTATCTGTCCAAGGTCTACAACGACCAGTGGATGAACGATCAGGGACTGCTGCAGTACAAACGCTACGGCGACCTGCGCGACCTGATCGCCCGACGCTTCGAGGACGGCCGGGTGATCAGCGTGGGACCGGACGATACCCTGCTCACCGCCTTCCAGCGCATGCGCCTGGCGGATGTCTCGCAACTGCCAGTGCTGGTGGATGGCCAACAACTGGTGGGCGTGATCGACGAATCGGATATCCTGCTGGGCATGCATGACGATGCGACACACTTTCGTCTGAGCGTGTCCAGCGTCATGACCAACAAACTGCAAACCCTGGCCCCCGCCGCCAGCCTCGCCGAACTGCAGGCCGAGCTGGCCCGCGGGCTGGTGGCGATCATTGCCGACGCGTCGGGCTTCCATGGCCTGATCACCCGCGTCGACCTGCTCAATCACTTACGGAGATCCCTTGCATGAGTCAGCACGACAAGTCCGCCGCACCCCACGCCTTCGCTACCCGGGTCATCCACGCCGGGCAGTCGCCGGACCCGACCACCGGGGCGCTGATGCCGCCGATCTATGCCAACTCCACCTATCTGCAAGACAGCCCTGGCGTGCACAAGGGCTTCGACTACGGGCGCTCCCACAACCCGACGCGCTTCGCCCTGGAGCGCTGCGTGGCCGACCTCGAAGGCGGCAGCCAGGCCTTCGCCTTCGCCTCCGGCCTCGCAGCGATTTCCACGGTGCTCGAACTGCTCGACGCGGGTGCCCATGTGGTCTCCGGCAACGACCTCTACGGCGGCACCTTCCGCCTGTTCGACAAGGTGCGCCAGCGTAGCGCCGGGCATCGTTTCAGCTTCGTCGACCTGACCGACCTGGCTGCCTTCGAGGCGGCGCTGCGGGACGATACGCGGATGGTCTGGGTCGAAACGCCGAGCAACCCCCTGCTGAGCCTCACCGACCTGGCCGCCATCGCCCGCCTCTGTCGCGACCGCGGCATCATCTGTGTCGCCGACAATACCTTTGCCAGCCCCTGGATCCAGCGCCCGCTGGAGTTGGGTTTCGATATCGTGGTGCATTCGACGACCAAGTACCTGAACGGCCACTCGGACGTGATCGGCGGCATCGCGGTGGTCGGGCACAATGCCGAACTCGCCGAGCGCCTGGGGTTCCTGCAGAACTCGGTGGGCGCCATTGCAGGGCCATTCGATGCCTTCCTTACCCTGCGCGGCGTGAAGACCCTGTCATTGCGCATGGAACGCCATTGCAGCAACGCCCTGGAGCTGGCGACCTGGCTGGAGCGCCAGCCACAGGTGGCGCGGGTCTATTACCCCGGCCTGGCGTCGCACCCGCAGCATGAACTGGCACGCCGGCAGATGCGTGGCTTCGGCGGGATGATTTCCGTCGACCTGAAGAGCGACCTGGCCGGCGCCAGGCGCTTCCTCGAAAGCGTGCAGATCTTCGCCCTGGCCGAGAGCCTGGGCGGCGTGGAAAGCCTGATCGAACACCCGGCGATCATGACCCACGCCACCATTCCGGCGCAGACCCGCGCGCAACTCGGTATCGGCGATGCCCTGGTGCGCCTGTCGGTGGGTGTCGAGGATGTCGAGGACCTGCGGGCCGACCTGGCACAGGCGCTGGCCCGGATCTGAGCCCCGCCAGGCCGCCCTGCCGGCAGGGCGGCCGTCGCAAAAACGGGACGGCCAGGCGTCGTCGGCTAGACTCCACGTGTCCCCCCCTCTCGTGGAGAACCCGGATGATCAGCAAAAACACGATTTGTCTCTGGTACGACGGCGCTGCCCTGGAGGCCGCGACGTTCTACGCCGGAACCTTCCCGGACAGCGCGGTGAAAGCCGTCCACCGTGCCCCCGGCGACTACCCCGCCGGCAAACAGGGCGATGTCCTGACCGTCGAGTTCACGGTGCTGGGTATCCCGTGCCTCGGCCTGAACGGCGGGCCGGCGTTCAAGCACAGCGAAGCGTTCTCGTTCCAGGTGGCCACCGACGACCAGGCCGAAACGGACCGCTTGTGGAACGCCATTGTCGGCAACGGCGGCCAGGAAAGCGCCTGTGGCTGGTGCAAGGACAAGTGGGGGCTGTCATGGCAGATCACCCCTCGCGTGCTGACGGCGGCGGTCACCCACCCCGACCCGGCGACCGCCAAGCGTGCCTTCGACGCCATGATGGGCATGGGCAAGATCGATATCGCGAAGATCGAAGCGGCGCTCAAGGAATGACCGTCGTGGCCTGGGGCCGGGTGCCAGGGCAATAACGGCAGCATCCGGACGCCGGGTTCTCACCTGCATATGACAACAACCCGATCCGTACCCATACTATGCCGGGACCAGGTCCCCTTACCTCAAAAGCCAGCCGCCAAGGAAGCTCAATTGCACGACTCAAGCTATCTGGAAACTCTGCGCGCCCGCTTCAATTGCGCAGAGAAACTCGACTATGTCTTTTTCTGGGGACACCAACGAAGCAAGAGTGGCATCACCGCTTCCTGCTTCAGCCAGTGGTATCCGGCCGAGTTCATCGTCGACGGGCAACGCTACCTGACGGCCGAACATTTCATGATGGCCGAAAAGGCGGCCCTGTTCGGCGATGAGGAGATCCGTGCCCAGGTCCTCCTGGCGCCCACCCCCAATGCCGCCAAGGCGCTGGGCCGCAACGTTCGCGGCTTCAACGAGGAAGTCTGGCTGCAACAGCGCTATGCAATCGTCGTCCGCGCCAACCAGGCCAAGTTCACCCAGAACCCGGAGCTGGGGGCGTTTCTCGAGCAGACCGGCTCCGCGATCATTGTCGAGGCCAGTCCGGTCGATCGCATCTGGGGGATCGGGCTCGCCCAGGACGACGAAAACGTGAACAACCCCAATCTGTGGCAAGGCCTGAATCTGCTGGGGTTCGCGTTGATGCAGGTGCGCGACGCACGCTGACGGTGTCCATGGGCAGTCGGAGACGACAAAGCCCGGCCATACCCCGAGCATCGGCACCAGACGAGTCACCGGCTCTGTATCACAGTGTGTCTGAACCACCTTGCGATACCGGGGCTTTCATCCGGCCCCGGATTGGACACAGGCCAGATACTTCACGGCGTTCAAATGCAGGCAAGGTTTGAAGGGGTCGATCCGAACCCCTGGCCGAGACTTGCAACGGAGACGTCACCATGAAGATGGCACTGCACAACCACCCGACCGATAAATCCCGCCGCCGTCTGGCCGGTTCGTCGATCCTTGCCCTCGCCCTGCTCGGCACGTTCGGCGTGGCCCACGCACAAACGAGCGACGCCGTCCAGCCAACCGCCCCCCGTGCTGGCACCACCCATGCCGCCCCCTCTCCATTCGGCCCGCTGAAACACGTCAACGCCGGGCTGCTGGACGTGGCCTACGCCGAGACGGGTCCGGCCAACGGCCCGGTGGTGATCCTCCTGCACGGCTGGCCCTATGACATCCACAGCTATGACGAAGTCGCGCCCCTGCTGGCGGCAAAGGGTTATCGGGTGCTGATGCCGTATGCCCGTGGTTATGGCGATACCCACTTCCTCTCCGACAAGACCCTGCGCAACGGCCAGCCGGCCGCGCTGGCCAGTGACGTCATCGATTTCATGGACGCCTTGAAAATCAAGCAGGCCGTGCTCGGTGGTTATGACTGGGGCGCACGCTCGGCCGACATCGTCTCGGCACTGTGGCCTGAACGGGTCAAGGCACTGGTCTCGGTCAGCGGCTACCTGATCGGCAACCAGGCGGCCGGCAAGAACCCGCTGCCGCCCAAGGCCGAGTTGCAATGGTGGTATCAGTTCTACTTCGCCACCGACCGCGGCCGTGCCGGGTACGAAAAGAACACCCACGACTTCGCCAAGCTGATCTGGCAACTGGCTTCGCCGAAATGGGCGTTCGATGACGCAACCTACGACCGCAGCGCCAAGGCCCTGGACAACCCCGACCACGTCGATATCACGGTCTTCAACTACCGCTGGCGCCTGGGCCTGGTCCAGGGCGAGAGCCGCTACGATGTCCTGGAGCAGAAACTGGCGACGGCACCGTCCATCGGCGTGCCGACCATCACCCTCGAAGGCGATGCCAACGGTGCACCGCACCCGGCCCCCGAGGACTACGCCAAGCGTTTCACCGGCAAATACGAGTTCCGCCTGATCAGCGGCGGCATCGGCCACAACCTGCCGCAGGAAGCACCGCAGGCGTTTGCCAAGGCCGTGATCGACGCGGATCATCTCTGACACCCATGTGATCCGCTGCGTGATCCCTCAGCTTGCGGCATCGCAAGACCGGACGGCACACCCGCCGTCCGGTGTCGTTGCAGCTTGCGGGGTTGCCGGGTCACAGGTGGATGGCCGGACCTCTTTGAGCCGCAGGCAGGGATTGTCCTGCGGCAACTCGCTGAACAGCCATGAGGGGTCGATCAGCAGATAACCGTTGAGACGCCTGGTCCTGCGCGGCTCCTGCATCTCGCAGGCCCAGATATTCAGGCCATCCGCTCGCTTGCGGTGCAGCTCCAGCCTTTCGAAACAACGCTGGATCCACTGCCAGTCCCCTACGCCCTGCTCCTTGGCTATTCGCCCGACGTCGGGATGCTCCCGGGCATAGCGCTGAAAGATCTTCGGTGTCACCAGCAAGGCCGTGCCGGCCACGCCGTGGACCTTGGCGTTGGCCTCGTTGACGGCAATCGCCCCGCTCTGCACGCCTTGGCGGAGCCACGTCATGAAGACCTGCCCCAGGTCCTCGTCGCTCACTCCCTCATCGGTCGATTCCAGGCGAGGCAAGCGCTCGGGAGGCGCCGACGGCCTCGGCCCCCCCGGCTCCCGGGCAGGCGTCACGGCCTGCTCCAGGGCGCGCGAGGCCTGGTCGGCCTGGACGAGTATCTCCGAGAGAATGCCCGCCTGTTCGCAATGCCCGCTCAGGGCATGGATCAGCGCGGCCAGGGGTTCGGGGTAGGCGCTCAACCAGTCGAGGATCGTGACGGGCAGCACCTGCGCATACAGCAGCGCCGTCGCCGCACCGTGGAGCATCTGCGAGTGCGCCTTCGAATACCTGAAACGATACTCACGCCGGATGGGACCATTCCAGGGATGCCACACCGCCCCATCCGCCAGATGCACGTCCATGTCGACGACGATCCTGCCGACGTCGTGCAGCAGCGCCACATACGCGATGCTGGCGCTCCAGGCTTCGGCTTGCAGCGCCTGGGTTTGCGGATCGGCCCCCACCGGCAACAGATGCGACTGGCGGATCTTCAGGGCATAGGCCATGGTTTCCAGGCCGTGATCGAGCATCCCACCGAGGTAGGCATGGTGGCGGCTTTGCGAGGCCGGTAATTGCTGGACCAGCTCGGCATAGCGCTCGATGGGGCGCAGGTAGAGATCGGCAAACTGATTGCGCGACAACGAGGTGCGCTGCCAGATGTGCTCCAGCAACTGGCGTCGGCGAGGCGTTGACAACAACTCGGCGGCCGGCTTCGGCACAAGATGGCCAGGCGTGGAGATGGCCCCGGAAGTGGCCGCCTTTTTCGACTTCGATCGCCAGAACATTCGGCGCGTTATCCCTGTTGGAGAACCAACCCGTCTTTTGCCCCTCAGCAGGGCCGGGTTCCAGGGCAAAACAGATCTGCGCCGGCGTGGTTTATCAGCGCAGGGCAAGCGAACGGCACCACGCCAGGGTCTGCCTCAAGCCACCGGGGCCGATAGATCGGCAGTTGGCGGCGTGTCCTTGGGCATGACCTGCGCCAGGGCCTCGCACAATTGCAACTGGTTATAGGGCTTGAGGATCCGTGGCAGTTGCAGGGCCATGCCCTCCAGGTGCTGGGCATATCCGGTGACCAGGATGATCGGCAGCGCGGGATACAACTGGCGCACCGCCTCGGCCAACTGCGCCCCATCCATCTGCGGCATGGCCACGTCGGTGATCATCAGGTCGATATCCGGGTGTTGCCCGAAGCACTGCAGTGCCTGGACACCGGAAACCGCACAGATCACCCGGTGCCCCAGATCCTCAAGCAGCAGCATGGTGCTGTTGAGGACCAGACTGTCATCGTCGACCACCAGGACCGTCAGGGGCTTGAACACAGGGCCGTGCGGTTTCTCGGGCAGCAATGGCAGCCGCGTGATGCCATCGGTCGCCATCGGCAACCAGAGTTCGGCAGTGGTGCCCTGGCCCTTGCTGCTCTTGAGCACCAGCCGCCCGCCCAGTTGCTCCGCCAGGCCGTGGACCATCGACAGTCCCAGGCCGGTCCCCTTGCCCACCCCCTTGGTGGTGAAGAACGGATCGGCCGCGTAGGCCAGGGTCTGCTCATCCATGCCTTCGCCATCATCGATCACCGACAGGCACACGTAGTCATCGTGGGGCAGCGTACCGGTCCTGCCGCGCACCTCGGCGTTGATCCGGATAGTGCCGCCCGCCGGCATCGCATCGCGGGAATTGCTCACCAGGTTGAGCAATGCCAGCTCCAGCTGGTTGACATCGACATCCACCGCCGGCAGTTGCTCGGGCAGTCGGGCCTGAACCACCACCTGCGGCCCCACCGAACTGCATAACAGTTCGAGGAGATTGGCCACCAGTTGCGGCAGGTGCACGGCCTCGGTCTTGAGTTCCTGGCGCCGGGCGAAGGCCAGCATGCGCTGGGTCAATGAGACGCCACGGGCAGTGCCGAGCAACGCGTTGTCCACCAGCCGCGAGAGTTTCGGATCGCCGTCGACACGCTTGTGCAACAGTTCGAGGTTGCCCTGGATGACGGTCAGCAAGTTGTTGAAATCATGGGCGATACCGCCGCTGAGTTGGCCGATGGCCTGGAGCTTTTGCGACTGGAACAGCGCCTCGCGCGCCAGTTCCAGCTTTTTCTGCGCCTCGACCGACTCACTGATATCGCGGGTGATTTTGGCAAAGCCGATGATCTCGCCGGTATCGGCGCGGATCGGGTCGAGTATCACATGGGCCAGGAACCGCGAACCGTCCTTGCGGACCCGCCAGCCCTGCTTCTCGAACCGCCCTTCGCTCGCGGCGATATCCAGGGCCCGCCGGGGCTCGCCGTTGGCGCGATCCTGCTCGGTGTAGAACAGCGAGAAATTCTGGCCGATGACTTCCTGCGGCGTATACCCCTTGATGCGCTGCGCGCCGAGATTCCAACTGCTGACCCGCCCTTCGCGGTCAAGCATGTAGATGGCGTAGTCGGTAACGCTTTGCACCAGCAGGCGAAATTGCTGCTCGCTCTGTTTCAGGCTTTGCTCGGCGAGCTTGTGGTCGGTCAGGTCGCGGGTGATTTTCGCGAAGCCCAGCAGGCCGCCCCGTGGATCGCGAATCGGATCGATCACCACATGGCACCAGAAGCGTGTGCCGTCCTTGCGGACCCGCCAGCCCTCGCCTTCGAATCGCCCCTCACGCAGGGCAGTGTCCAGGGCCCGCGCGGGAAGTCCGTCGCGGCGGTCTTCAGGGGTGTAGAAGCAGGAGAAATGCGCACCGAGGATTTCCGTCTCCTGATACCCCTTGAAGCGCCTGGCCCCACTGTTCCAACTGACGATAATGCCCTGGGGATCGATCATGTAGATCGCATAGTCGATCACCGCATCGACCAGCAGACGGAAACGATTATCATCGAACTCGTTTCGAAACGCAGGTTGATCGGACATGGGGGGCTCCGCCGTTATTTTCCGATACATTACACCGGCCCCGCCGACCTGGCCTAAAAAACCACATCGGCCTCACAGCCGGACAAGATGGCACCGCGCCGACCGGCTCCTGAAAATGCCGCCCTCTGCGATCCAGTTTCCTTGCGGCACCCACCGCCCTGATTTGCCACCGTGTCCTTATCACTGCGTGAGGACACCTGGATGTTTTGCTTTCCTACCCGGCCATTGGTCGTCGCTGTAACACTCGCTTTTCCGTTGACCGCCGTGCTGTCGGGCTGCGCATCGCCCGAGATCCCGGATGCGCGGCCCGCGCCGGAGGTGTCCGAGGAGCGGGCGTTGCGCGCCGAGAGTGCGGGCTTGTTGCGTATCGATCGCTATACCCTGGCCGACACCAGGCCACGCAGCGATCAGCTGGATCTGCTGAGCCAGGTCATCGATATCCGCATCCCCGAGGGAGCGAAGCCGACGGTCCAGGAAGCCATGGGCCATGTGCTGCGCCAGTCGGGATATGGGTTGTGCCCGGCACCCGCGGGGGGCGCCGGCGATATCCGGGTGTTGTATGCCCATCCGCTGCCCGCCGCGCATTACCGGCTGGGGCCGGTCACGGTGCGCAATGCCCTGCTGACATTGGCGGGCCAGGCCTGGCGACTGGAGGTGGACGAGTACGCCCGCCGGATCTGCTTTGTACGCCTGACACGCTTGCCGACAAGCGCGATGCCCTTGTCCGCGGCGTTACCGGCGGGAGATCGATAATGGCGCGCCCTTGCCGAAACGCACTTGTTCAAGGCGCGACCCTGGCCCTGCTGGCGGGCATCGCGCTGTATCTGGGCGGCAAGCTCTCGACACTGTCGACAGAGGTGCATTCGCGCCCCTCGGCCGATCATCTGGAAAGCCTGCAGCAGCAGTTGCAAACGGTCGACGCCGAGCTGGAGGCCTTGCGGCAATCGAGCGCTGCGTTGCAGGCCGAGTCCCGACGCGCTGAACAGGTTCTCCTCAAGCGCCTCGGCGCACTGGAGACGGGCAACCGCTCCGTCGATACCCTGGCCTCGGGCCTGGCCGCGCTGGGCGCCCGGGTGGAAAACAGCGAAGGCACCCTGCTGACGCTCAAGGCCCGCCTGGAAAGCCACCCGGTGGCTTCCGTTCCCGCCCTCGCCACGGCGTCAGTGACATCGGCCGGTGGCGAACCCGTAGCCCGCTCGAAGGCCAGGCCACGCGCAAGGAAAACCACCGCTGCCGTACAACCGCCCTTCACCATCGTGGGCCTCGAGTCGCGTGGGGGCGAATCCTTCCTGGCGGTGGCGCCCAGCGGGCAGCCGCAGCTTGCCGCCATCGAGCTGCTGCGACCGGGCATGGCGTTTTCGGGCTGGCGCCTGAATACCCTGGAGTCGGGCAAAGCCCTATGGCGCCGGCCTGACGGCAGCGCCCTGAGCGTCTCGATTCAATGAGGGCCACAGCATGAACGTGAACACTTTCGTGGCTGTATTGAGCGCAGCCTATCTATTGCTACTGCCCGTGGCACAGGCCGAGACACGGGAACGGCAGGCCGTCGAAAGCGACCGTCACCAGGCAAGCGAGGTACGCCAGCTGGAACTGGAACGGGCTGCCGACTGGGGACTCAAGCAGGAGGAATGGCAGCGTTTCCGCCGCGTGATGGAGGGCCCCCTGGGCATCTACTCGCCCAACCTCGACCCGCTGACCGCGCTGGGCATCGAAGCGCGGGACAGCACCGAACAGCAGCGCTATGCCGAGTTGCAGGTACAGGCCGAGGTGACGCGACTGCAAAAGCTGATGGCCTACCAGAACGCCTACGATCAGGCCTACAAGCGTCTTTACCCCGACCAGTTGCCGGTCAACCTGATCGCTGCCAACCCGCCGCCACTGATGTCGCCCGTCGTGCCGGCGGGACGACTGGCGGTGTTCGTCACCACGGACTGTCGGGGCTGTGTCGAGCGCGTCCGCCAGCTTCAGCACGACCGGCAGGCTTTCGATCTGTACCTGGTCGACAGTCGAGGCAATGACGCGCTCATCCGCGAATGGGCGAGAACGGCCGGGATTGAACCACACAAGGTGCGCCTGCGGGAGATCACCCTCAACCACGATGCCGGACACTGGCAGCGCCAGGGCGACAACGGGACATTTCCGGCCGTCATGCAGGCCGTCAATGGCCGATGGCAGCGGCGATGAACCCTGGTCGCCTGGTCTTGCTCGGCGCCCTGGCGGGCGGCTGCCTGCTGGCGTTGCCGGTGACCGCCGCGTCGTTGCCCCCCCTGGCCTACCGGTGGGCCACCCAGGGCACGCCGGTACCACCGCAAGTGCTGTACGCATTGGCCCTGCAGGAAAGCGGCGCCTCGCTGCGGGGTCGCTTGCGACCCTGGCCCTGGACCCTGAATGTGGCCGGCCTGCCCTATCGCTATGCCGACCGGCAATCGGCCTGCCACGCCCTGCTCCGGGCCATCGACCAGGTCGGGGCGAAGCGGATCGATGCCGGCCTGGGGCAGATCAACCTGGGCTGGAATGGCGAGCATTTCGCTCATCCCTGCGAGGCACTGGACCCCTACCGCAACCTGAGCGTCGCCACCGCACTGCTGCTTGAGCACAAGACCGCGGAGATCGACTGGGTAACGGCGGCCGGCCGTTATCACCGTCCTGCTGGCGGCGCACCCGCCGAACGCTATCGCAAAACCTTTGCCCGTCATCTGGCCCGAGTCACCCTCGGCGCCGTTCAAGGAAGATATACACCATGAAATCCCCCCATCTGGTGAGCGCCATGGCGCTGCTGCTGGCCCATGGCACACAGGCCGGGCTGAAGGTTGTCGAAGACCTGGGCGCAGACTCTGCCCTGCCCTATTACCGCTCGCTCAATCCGTCGCCGTCCGCTCTGTCGGCAAAGGCGATGGCGCTACCGCCCGTTCGCCTGGCGGCCTATGGCGAGGCGGACATGCTGCCGGTGCAGTCCGAATCCCTGGTCCCCGGGCACATCGATCCTCGCGTGCACCACGTACCCGGATTGCAGCCGGTTTTCCTGGTGGGCGATGACGAGCTGTCACGACGCTGGTTGCAGCAGCGGGCAGCGGTACTGCGTGATCTCGGCGCCGTCGGCCTGGTCGTCAGCGTGCAGCGGCTACAGGCACTCGCCGAGCTGCGCCAGTTGGGCGCGGGCCTGACGATGGTGCCGGCCGCGGCGGATGACCTGGCACGCCGGCTGGGGCTCGAACACTACCCCGTGCTGGTGACCGCCACCGGTATCGAGCAATAGCCATGACCCACTCCCATACCATCGAAGCGCTGCTGCGTCCGGCCGTGGAGCTGTACACCGTGGCAGTCTGCGTGGCCGGCGCCGGCCTGGGCCTGCTCGCGCCCTGGTCGCTGGCGTTGACACCCCTGTTCGGGGCGGTGGCGTCCCTGTTCTTTCTCCTGTTCGGCTGGATTCGCCTGCGCCAGGCATTGCTGGTGTTGCGCTATCGCCGCAATATCCGCCGGCTGCCACGCTATGTGATGACCAGCAGGAAGGTGCCCGTCAGCAACCGGCGACTGTTTATCGGCAGCGGTTTCAAGTGGGAACAGCGGCACACCCAGCGTCTGCTGCAGACCTACCGGCCGGAGTTCCGTCGCTACGTGGAACCGCCTGCCTTGTTCCAGCAGGTCCGCAGGCTCGAAGAACGCCTGGAAAAAGCCCCCTTCCCGCTGAGCCTGATCCCCGCCGTCAGCGCCTGGGACAGCCCGCTCAACCCGTTCCGCCCATTGCCGCCGGTAGGCGGTTCGCCCCGGCTGCATGGGGTCGAGCCCAATGAAGTCGAGGTCTCGCTGCCACTCGGCGAGCGCGTGGGTCACAGCCTTGTGCTCGGCACGACCCGGGTCGGCAAAACCCGGCTGGCAGAGCTGTTCATCACCCAGGACATCCGTCGCAGGAGGGACGCCGGCGATCGCTGTCACTTCGAACCGGTGATCGTCTTCGACCCCAAGGGCGACGCCGACCTGCTCAAGCGCATGTATGTCGAAGCCCAGCGGGCCGGGCGTGGCGACGAGTTTTATGTGTTCCACCTGGGGTGGCCGGACTTTTCCGCACGCTACAACGCCGTTGGGCGTTTCGGGCGTATCTCCGAAGTCGCCAGCCGGATCTCCGGGCAGCTCTCGGGTGAAGGCAGCAGCGCCGCCTTTCGCGAGTTCGCCTGGCGCTTCGTCAACATCATCGCGCGGGCGCTGGTGGCCCTGGGGGTGCGCCCGGACT
Organism: Pseudomonas sp. Mn2068; assembly: GCF_049319725.1. NCBI lineage: Bacteria > Pseudomonadati > Pseudomonadota > Gammaproteobacteria > Pseudomonadales > Pseudomonadaceae > Pseudomonas > Pseudomonas sp. Mn2068. Next base: position 960,531 of record NZ_JBMOUG010000001.1, read on the forward strand.
ACCTGAAGATCCAGCGACACGTGATCAATATCGACGCCCTGTTCATCGAGTACAGCGGGCACTACTTTGCCCAGCGTGATCCCGGGGCCTGGGACATCATCGCGACCCTCGAAGCCAGCCTCAACGACAAGAACACGCCCCACAACATGCGCGGCCGACAGAAACGGGTGACGGCGATTGACCAGTACCTTTCCCGCACACGGGTGGCCGATCCGGTGCTGGACGGGCTGCGTTCGGCCGTGCGCTACGACAAGACCTACTTCGACAAGATCGTCGCCTCGCTCCTGCCCCTGCTGGAAAAACTCACCACCGGGCGCATGGCGGAACTGATCTCGCCCGACTACAGCGACCTTGACGATCCCAGGCCGATTTTCGACTGGATGCAGGTCATTCGGAAGCGGGCGATCGTCTATGTCGGGCTCGATGCCCTGTCCGACCCGGAAGTGGCGGCGGCAGTGGGCAATTCGATGTTTTCCGACCTGGTGTCCGTGGCCGGCCATCTCTACAAGTTCGGCCTCGACGATGGCCTGCCGGACAACGCCCGGGAACAGAAAACCCCGATCAACCTGCATGCCGACGAATTCAACGAACTGATGGGCGACGAGTTCATCCCGCTGATCAACAAGGGCGGTGGCGCGGGCATCCAGGTCACCGCCTACACCCAGACCATCAGCGACATCGAGGCCAGGATCGGCAACCGGGCCAAGGCCGGCCAGGTGGTGGGCAACTTCAACAACCTCTTCATGTTGCGGGTGCGGGAAACCGCCACCGCCGAGTTGCTGACCCGCCAGTTGCCCAAGGTCGACGTGTACTCGACCACGCTGGTCAGCGGCGCCACCGACAGCTCCGACCCGGCGGGCGGCACCGACTTCACCAGCAACACCCAGGACCGGGTCAGTTCCACCAGTGTCCCCCTGATCGAGCCCGCCCACATTGTCAGCCTGCCCAAGGGACAAGCCTTCGCCCTGATCGAAGGTGGCAACCTGTGGAAGATTCGCATGCCCCTGCCGGCCCCGGACCCCGATGAAGACATGCCCGGAGATCTGCAAGCCCTCGCTGCGAACATGCGCCAGCGTTATGTCGATGGCGGTGGCGAATGGTGGACCACCACCGGCACACAGGACGTGGGAGCGCCATTGCCGGTGGATCTGCCGGACGATTTCCTCACGGTCCATTGAAGGGAACGACAACATGGCGACCACCGGCGAAACCGCAAAAAACCAGCAGGTCTATCGAGAAAAAGGCCTGTTCGGCACACTCCTCGGGCTCCCCTTCAGCCTGCTCGGCATCCTGCTGGCGGCGCTGTTTTTCAGCGTGGCGAGCGAGTGGCTCGGCCTGTTCTTTTTCTGGCCGGACGAGGGCTGGCACCACTCGCGGGACATGTTGAACAGTGAGCTGGCCTGGATCTCGACCGGCTTCAACCAGAGCTGGCTGCTCGATCAGCCGGAACAGAACGCCCGCCGGATCATCGCCCTGGCTTACGAGTGGGGCTTCGAGAAGACCGGCCTGATCAACGGGATCAACCTGCCGGCAAAGCCCCCGCGGATGAACGAACACCGCGGTACGGGACTGCAGTACTACCTGGAACAGGCCCGGGTACGCACGCAGGACTATGGATTGGCGGCGGTCTATGCCGTGCTGACCTTTCTCGCGCGGATACTGATCCTGCTGCTGACCCTTCCGCTGATGCTGATGGCGATCTTCACTGGCGTGGTGGATGGCCTGGTGCGCAGGGATCTGCGCCGGTTCGGTGCCGGCCGGGAATCGGGGTTCATCTACCACCGGGCGAAGATGTTGATCACCCCCCTGGCGGTCGCGCCCTGGATCCTCTATCCGGCGCTACCCATGAGCGTAAACCCGTTATTGATCCTGTTGCCCGCCGCGGCCGCCCTGGGCCTGGTGGTAAGCATTTCGGTCGGCAGCTTCAAGAAATACCTGTGATGGGCCTGAGCGTAAAACCCACCGCGTCCAATCCTGTTTTCCGGCTGCCATCGCCCTCTTCCTGCGGCACGCTCGTTGAACTTTCTTCGAGCGGATCGCCTTTATGCCTATTGCCTTGAGACCCCTTCGATATACCGCGCTGGCAGCGAGCCTCGGCATTCCCCTGGCACTGGCCGAGCCAACGGCCCATGAACGCACGCACCTGGCCGGACTGCTGCGCCAGCTCGACGTCGCCAGCCGGCAGGCGAACGCCAGCGCCGCGCTGCCGACGGATGAACAGGCGCGCTTCAGCTTCGACTACCGCCGTCTCTCTTCCGACCTGGAACTGGTACGCCAAGGCATCGAAGGCTATCTCAGCCCGTCCCGGGCCCAGCCCCGCGTCCTGCCCGAGCTGACCGGTCACTACACCCGTTCCGGCGGGGTTGCGCCATGAGCATGAGTGCATCGCAGCTCTCGGCTTTTCAGGCCATGGGCGGCTTTACCCCCCAGCAGAGCACCGGATTGCTGACTGGCCTGGTGCTGGCCATCGCGCTGATCTTCGCCGCCTGGGCCCTGGTCAGCGGCTACCGCGGCTGGGCCGGCGGACAACTGTCCCAGGGCAAGTTCGCCGGCCTGGCGACCAAGGTGGCGCTGATCTACATCCTGCTCACCCTGCTCTTGCTGCACTGATTATTTCCCGTTTCACACACCGCCATTGGAGGCACCCGATGAACATCCTTTCCCTCTTCAAACAGCTCGTCCGCCCGCTTTCGCGAGTGGTGCCCGCCGCCGGCGCATGGTCGGCAATGCCGGTGTCCGCCGCCCTGCCCGAGATGGAGGCGCCCAGCCGCGGCGAAGGCAACGGCATCATCCAGACCCTGCAGAATCACGGCTACGACATCGTCGCCCTGATCGCCCTGGCCATCGCCGCCGCCGCGTTCTGCGGCGTCGCCTATCACGCCTACTGCTGTTACTCCGAGGTGCAGAACGGCAAGAAGACCTGGGGGCAGTTCGGCCTGACCTGCGGCGTGGGTGCCCTGTTGCTGGTGATCATCATCTGGTTGTTGACCAAGGGCACGGAAGTACTGTGAGGATGATCCAGCGATGAATCACGACCCGGATCACTTCCTGGCCGACGGCACCATCCGCTTCCTGCCGTCGCGTCTCAATCACCAGCCGGTCATCGTGCTGGGCCTCACCGCCGATGAAATGTGGCTCACCGTCACCGTGGCGGCGCTGGCGGGCACCTGCCTGGGCAGCGCGGCAGCGGCGCTGTCGCAGAGCATTGCCCTGGTCCCCTCGGGGATCGTGCTCTGCATCGGCCTGGGCCTGTTCGTAGGCGGCAACCTGCTGCGTCGTCACAAGCGCGGCAAGCCCCAGACCTGGTTGTATCGGCACCTGCAATGGCAACTGGCGAGCCACTGGCCGCTGCTGGGCTCCTGGATCGGCGCGGCCGGCCTGGTGACGCGCGACGGTCTCTGGAGCACACGCCGGAGCCTGCGCCCATGAGCCGCTTCAAGAATGAAATCGCCCGGCTGGAGTCCCATGTCAAGACGCTGCGCGCCGGCTGCGGGCTGCTGTTCGGCACCGCCCTGCTCATGGGGCTGGGATGGTGGGAGGCGCCACGGAACCTGACCATCAATATTCCGCCCGACCTGCGCTCGGGCAGCACCCGCAAGTGGTGGGAGGTCCCGCCGGAGTCGGTCTATACCTTCGGTTTCTACATCTTTCAACAGCTCAACCGCTGGCCCGTCGATGGCGAAAAGGACTACCCCCGGGCCATTCACAAACTCTCCGCGTACCTGACACCCGCCTGCAAGTCCCAACTGGAAAGCGACTTCCAGCAACGCCAGATCGCCGGCGAACTGCGCAGTCGCACCCGGGGCGTCTTCGAGATCCCCGAAAGGGACTACACCCAAGCGCCCGAGCTGCGGGTCAAGGTCCAGGGCCGGGACCAATGGCTGCTGAACCTCGACCTCGCCACCGAGGAGTTCTACGGATCGGAGCGGGTCAAGCAGGCCTTCGTGCGTTATCCCCTCAAGGTGGTGCGCCGGGACGTCGACCCGGAGAAAAACCCCTTCGGCATGGCCCTGGACTGCTACGACGGTGCGCCGCAACGCATTGCCACCTCCTCGCGGCCCGCCGGCGACCCCGCTTCTCCCGCGCAAGGAGATGACTGATGCCCCGGTTGAAAACCATGCTCGCCCTCATGCCGGCCTTCTGGCTGGGCTGCGGCGCGGTCCAGGCCGTCGAATTGATGACCTGGGAACGCCTGCCACTGGCTGTCCCGTTGCAGGTCGGCCAGGAACGGATCCTGTTCATCGACCAGAATGTCAGGGTCGGTGTCCCGCGTTCACTGGGCGACAAGCTGCGTATCCAGAGTACCGGCGGTACCCTCTACCTGCGCGCCAATGCGCCGATCGAACCCACCCGCCTGCAACTGCAGGACGTGCAGACCGGTGAAATCATACTGATCGACGTCGCGGCAAGGGCTGCCCAGGCCGCTACCGCCCTCGAACCCATCCGGATCGTCAAGGGTCCCGGCAGGCCCAGACGCTACGCCGACACTGTGGCAACGACTTCATCGAACAACAATGTGCCGACAGCGCCGGGCGACCCCGCCGCACAGCCACGCGGCTCAAGGGAAACACCGATACCGGTGGTCCTGACCCGCTACGCCGCACAAAGCCTTTATGCCCCGCTGCGCACCATCGAGCCTTTGCCCGACGTGATCGCGCTGAAGGTGACGCGTGACCTGGATCTCTCGGACCTGATGCCCGGCCAGCCGCTGACAGCCCGTCTGCTGGGCGCCTGGCAACTGGACGACTACATCGTCAGTGCGGTCGGCTTGCAGAACCTCTCGCAGCGGATACTCAACCTCGATCCACGCGAGTTGCAGGGCGACTTCACCAGCGCCGCCTTCCAGCACCCTTACCTGGGCCCGGCACACCAGGCCAGCGACACCACCGTGGCTTACCTGGTCACCCGCGGTCGCGGCCTGGCGCAGTCACTGTTGCCCAACCTGAGCCCGGTGGATGCCGGTCGTCCTCTTTCCCTCGCGGATGGGGGTGACCATGCACAGTAGCGGCCTGCTCAAATGGCTGATCCTGCCGTTGGTGCTGTTGGTGTTCTTCGCAGTGATCAAGGCCTGCTCCAGCAAGGACGCCTCCGGCGCGAACCCCGAGCACGGCGGCCATCGCCTGACCGCGGAGGAAATGAAGCAACTGGGCATCGACGGTGATACCCCCCATGACACGGTTGCCACGCTGGTGGCCCAGACCAAGGCCATGCGCGAGGAATTGAAAGCCCTGCTCTCTGAAAACAAGGATCAACAGCAGGAAAACACCCGCCTGCGACGTCGTGACAGCGAGATCGACCAGCGTATCCAGCAAATTATCGGCGCCGAACTGGAGAAGGCGCAGCACAAGGCCCCAACCGGGCTGAGCGCCCAGGAGACGCAAAGCCTGCTGGACGATCTCCAGCAGAAACTGTCGATGCAATTCACCGCCAGCCGCGGGGCGGACCTGCCCATTGGCCTGGGACTCGAGCCCGGCGACGAGGGGCAGTTCGCCGGCGGCGACGATGAGCTGGTCTGGACCGAACCCCAGGACGCGACCGCCGTCGATGCCCGGGGCAAACCCCTGCCCGCCGGTTCCGGCAAACCGGCACAGGGCCTGAGCTTCCCTACGGCTTTCAGTGAAGGGGCAGCCCAGCGCAAGCTCGACGCCAGCGCGGTGGACAGTCGACCGAAGACTGAAGACAAGGCCCCCGCCAGGCCCGTCTATACCCTGCCGGAGAACAGCACCCTGACCGGTTCCATCGCCATGACCGCGCTGATCGGTCGGGTGCCGGTGGACGGCGTGGTCAACGATCCCTACCCGTTCAAGGTGCTGATCGGCCCGGACAACCTCACCGCCAATGGCATCGACCTGCCGGATGTCGCGGGAGCGGTGATCAGCGGCACTGCCGCCGGAGACTGGACCCTCTCCTGTGTGCGCGGGCAGATCGTCAGCCTGACCTTTGTCTTCAACGACGGACGCATCCGTACACTGCCCGCGCCGAAGAAACTCACCGGTCGCCAGGGCAACAGTCAGACAGCCAGCACCTCGACCGGCAGGATCCAGGGCGGCATCGGCTGGCTCAGCGACCCGTACGGCGTGCCCTGCATCGCCGGCGAGCGGCGCTCGAACGCCCAGCAATACCTGGGCACCAAAAGCCTGATCACCGCCGCGGGGGCCGGCGTGGCCAAGCTGCTCGAGGCCGACAAGGCCGACGCCAGTACCGTGCTCACGCCCGGCGGAGCGACCGTGGGCGCCGGGCCCTCGGCGCTCAACAGCATCCTCTCGGGAGGCGTGAAAGATATCGGTGACTGGGTCAACAAGCTCTATGGACAGGCCTTTGCCGCCGTCTACGTGCAACCCGGCGCCCAGGTGGCCGTGCATCTGGACCGGCAACTGGAGATCGATTACGAAACCCTCGGCCGCCAGGTGCGGCATGTCGCTGGAGGAACCCATGCGTCTACCCTCGATTGACCCACTGCCCTGCCTGCTGTCGGGCGCCCTGCTGATCGCCGGCTGCAGTACCGACAAGGACCACCTGCTGCCCCATGGCCCGCAGACCATGGCGGATATCTGGAACCGGCAATCCGCCCAGGGCGCCCGCGGCCCCGGCAATAATCCGCTGCAAGAGGTGCGTCTGGCCCTGCGCCGGCCTCTCGCCGACGGCGCCTCCGAGCAACCGGCCTACACCCGCACCGCCCGCAACGAGATACACAGTCAGTTCAGGCGCCTGCCCAACCCGGACCTGGTGATGTACGTCTTTCCCCACCTGGCAGGCTCCGATCCGGTACCGGTGCCCGGCTACAGCACGGTCTTTCCGTTCTACCAGCGGGTGCAATACGCCCTGCCCGGCGAGCGGACGGAGGATTACTGATGAAACCCCACGAGAACCCACGCAAGCGTCCCGCCACCGTGGCCGATGAACAGGCGCTCTATGCAGCGACACCCAGCTTCGTCGATTTGCTGCCATGGGTGGAGTTCCTGCCCGACTCGCAATGCCTGTTGCTGGAGGACGGCGAGTCGGTGGCAGCGTTCTTCGAGCTGACGCCCATCGGCACCGAGGGTCGCGAGGCGAGCTGGCTACGCACGGTCCGCGACGCCCTGGAAAATGCCTTGCAGGACAGTTTCGACGAGCTGGAGGAACAACCCTGGGTGCTGCAGCTCTATGCCCAGGACGAGACCGACTGGGGCGGCTATCTGCACAGCCTCGGCGACTATGTGCAACCCCGCGCCCGGGGTTCGGCGTTCACCGAGTGCTACCTGCGGATGTTTCAACAGCACCTCGAGGCCCTGTCGCAACCCGGCGGGCTCTTTGAAGACACCGTGGTGACCCAGCTGCCCTGGCGCGGGCAAAGCCGCAAAGTGCGGCTGGTGGTGTACCGCCACGGCAAAGGCACGCCGCCCCAGCGTGGCCAGACCAGCGAAGAGGCCCTCAACAGCCTCTGTGAGCGCCTGAGCGGTGGGTTGGGCAACGCCGGCGTGAAGACACGGCGCCTGGACGGTGCGCAGATCCACCGCTGGCTGCTGCGCTGGTTCAACCCCGCCCCGAAACTGCTGGGCAATAGCCCGCAGCAGCGCCAGGACTTCTACCGGCTGGCGGACTATCCCCCGGACGCCGCCGACGAGGAACTGCCACTGGCCAGCGGCAGCGACTTCGCCCAGCGCCTGTTCTTCGAGCAGCCGCGCTCGGATGTGCAACAGGGACTCTGGTACCTCGACGACATGCCCCATCGCGTGGTGGTGCTCGATCGCCTGCGCTCCCCGCCCATGACCGGTCACCTGACCGGCGAAACCACCAAGGGCGGCGATGCCATCAATGCCCTCTTCGACCAGATGCCCGAAGACACGGTGCTCTGCATCACCCTGGTGATCACCCCGCAGGACACCCTGGAGGCGCACCTCAACCACCTGGCGAAAAAGTCCGTCGGCGACACCCTGGCGTCCGAGCAGACCCGCGACGATGTGCAGCAGGCCCGCGCGCATCTTGGCAGCGCGCACAAGCTGTACCGGGGCGCGGTGGCCTTCTACCTGCGCGGTCGCGACATCAGGGAACTCGACAGCCGTACCTTGCAGCTCAACAACGTGATGCTCAATGCCGGATTGCAGCCGGTGCGCGACGAGCATGAAGTCGCCCCGCTCAACAGCTACCTGCGCTGGCTGCCCTGCGTGTTCAACCCGGGCATGCGCCAGAGCGAGTGGTACACCCAGCTGATGTTCGCCCAGCACGTGGCCAACCTGGCGCCGATCTGGGGGCGCAGCGAAGGCACCGGGCATCCCGGCTTTACCTTCTTCAATCGCGGTGGCGGCCCGCTGACCTTCGATCCCCTCAACCGCCTGGACCGCCAGATGAACGCCCACCTGTTTCTCTTCGGGCCGACCGGTGCCGGCAAGTCGGCCACCCTCAACAACCTGCTCAACCAGGTCGTGGCGATGTACCGCCCCCGGCTGTTCATCGCCGAGGCCGGCAACAGCTTCGGCCTGTTTGCCGACTTTGCCCGGCGCCTGGGCCTGACAGTCAACCGGGTCAAGCTCGCGCCCGGCTCCGGTGTCAGCCTGGCGCCCTTCGCCGATGCCTGTCGCCTGGTGAACAGCCCCGCGCAGGTCCTGACCCTGGATGCCGACGACCTCGATGACAACGACAGCCCGCAAGAGGACGAACGCGATGTACTGGGAGAGCTGGAGATCACCGCGCGCCTGATGATCACCGGTGGCGAGGAAAAGGAAGAACAGCGCCTGACCCGCGCCGACCGCAGCCTGATCCGCCAGAGCATCATCAACGCCGCGCACGACTGCGTGAACCGGGACAGGACCGTCCTCACCCAGGACGTTCGCGACGCCCTTCGTGCCATGGGCCATGACACCGGCCTGCCGGAGCAACGACGCCTGCGCCTGCTGGAAATGGCCGACGCCATGGACATGTTCTGCCAGGGCGCCGACGGCGACCTGTTCAACAGCGACGGCACGCCCTGGCCGGAGGCCGATATCACCCTGGTGGACCTGGCGACCTACGCCCGCGAGGGCTACAACGCGCAGCTCTCCATCGCCTACATCTCGCTGATCAATACCGTGAACAACATCGCCGAGCGAGACCAGATGCTCGGTCGGCCGATCATCAACGTCACCGACGAGGGGCACATCATCACCAAGAATCCGTTGCTGTCGCCCTACGTGGTGAAGATCACCAAGATGTGGCGCAAGCTCGGTGCCTGGTTCTGGCTCGCCACCCAGAACGTCGACGACCTGCCCAGGGCCGCGGAGCCGATGCTGAACATGATCGAATGGTGGATCTGCCTGAACATGCCGCCGGACGAAGTCAACAAGATCGCGCGGTTCCGCGCGCTCACCGATGCCCAGAAGACGCTGATGCTGTCCGCCCGGAAGGAGTCCGGGAAATTCACCGAGGGGGTGATTCTGTCCAAGTCCATGGAGGTGCTGTTTCGCGCGGTACCGCCCAGTCTCTACCTGACCATGGCCATGACCGAGCCGGAGGAAAAGGCCGAGCGGTTCGAATTGATGAAGGCCCGGGGCATCAGTGAACTGGAGGCGGCGATGGAGGTGGCGCGGCGGATCGATGGCAAACGCGGGATTTCCACTGCCACGCTCGACAGTACCCGCGAATGACGGCCGCGATCCGTGCTAGACCGGCAACACCACCACGGCCGCCAACCCACCGCCCTGGCGATTGGTCAGCGTCAGCGTGCCGCCATGCTCCAACACGATCGCCCGCGCGGTCGAGAGTCCCAGGCCAACCCCTCCGGTGCTTTTGTTGCGCGAGCCTTCCAGGCGGAAAAACGGCAGGAACACCTGCTCATGCAAGTCGACGGGAATCCCCGGGCCGCGGTCGAGCACGCGGATGATCACGTCGTGCGGGTGTTGCTGCAACTCGATCAGCGGCTCGCGGCCGTAGTGAATGGCGTTGTCCATCAGGTTGGTCATCACCCGCTTGAGCCCCAGCGGACGACCGAAGTACACCAGTCGCGGCGGGCCGTTGAAGTGGATGTCGATGGACTGGTCGCGGTAGTCATCCACCAGCGTCTGCAGCAGTTCCGCCAGGTCCAGCTGGGTCCCCTGCTCCAGGCGCGCATCATCGCGGAAGAACGCCAGGGCCGTGTTGATCATCGCCTGCATCTCGTCGACATCGCGGAACAGGCGCTGCTGCTGCTCGACATCCTCGATGAATTCCCCCCGCAGGCGCAGGCGGGTCAAGGGTGCGCGCAGGTCATGGGAAATCGCCGCGAGCATCTGGGTGCGATCCTGGATGAAGTGTCGCAGTTGCGCCTGCATGCCATTGAAGGCCAGGATCGCCTGGCGGATTTCATGGGGGCCGACCGGCTCGATGGCCGGGGCCCGGAAATCCGCGCCAAAACGCCGGACACCCTGGGCAAAATCTTCCAGGGGCCGGGCCAGGCGCCGCGTGGCGATCAGGGTGACCAGGGCGGTGGACACCAGCACCAGGAGCAGGATGACCAGGCTGCGCGGCCCCTCCGCCATGCCCCAGCTGCGCGACGGTGCGGTGAACAGCAGCCAGGAGTGATCGACCAATTCCACCAACAGCGCATAGTGCCCACCAGGGCCCGACCAGTCGGAGGGCTCGTAGGCCTCCATGTGCCGTGGCGGCCCCTTGAGCGTACGTTTGAAAATCTTCTCGGAAGTGAAGCCGGCATCGGCGAGCACCGGCACATCAATCGTCTTGCGATCAGGCAACCAGACGACCTTGAAGTCGGCATCGTCCACCGCCTGGGTCAGGCGCAGCCGCTGGTCCGCGGCGGTCGCCTCGGTCACCTGGACAACCACGGCCACCTTGTCCAGCAAGCCGGTTTCGCTCAACGGCGGGCGCGCCCAGACGCCCGCCAGCTGGACAAACAGCGCGTTGAAGGCCAGCGCGGTGAACATGGCGATCAGAATGGTCAGGGCAATCCAGCGGGCCACGGTATCGCGGCGATGACGGCCGCTCATGAGCGGGTCACGCTGACAGTGAACTGGTAGCCGCCATTGCGCACGGTGCGAATCATCTCCGGACGCTTGGTGTCGAACTCCAGCTTGCGCCGCAGGCGGCTGACCTGGACGTCGATGCTGCGATCGAACGCGTCATGGCTATGGCCGCGCGCCAGGTTCAGCAACTGCTCGCGGGTCAGGACGCGCTGGGGGTGTTCGACGAAGACCAGCAGCAGATCGAACTCCCCGGACGACAACGGGATCATCACCTGGTCCGGCGAGCGCAATTCGCGGCGCGTCAGGTCCAGCTGCCAGCCGGCGAAACGAATCAACGGCCGCGAAGCATCGCCAATGGGCGGCCGGCTTTCCCTGGCCCGGCGCAACACCGCCCGTACCCGGGCCAGCAACTCGCGGGCATCGAAGGGTTTGCTCAGGTAGTCATCGGCGCCCATTTCCAGGCCCACCACGCGATCGCTGAGTTCGCCCATGGCGGTCAGCATGATCACCGGCGTCGCGTACTGCTGGCGCAGGCGTTGGCAGAGCAACAGGCCGTTGTCCCCGGGCAGCATCAGGTCGAGGATGATCAGGTCAGCGGGGTTCAGCGCCATGGCCGCCCACAGCTGCGCTCCGTTGGCCGCGGTCTCGACCGCATAGCCATGTTGCAGAAAGAATTTCTTCAGCAGCGCGAGGACTTCAAGGTCATCGTCCACGATTAAAAGATGGCTCACCGGCGGGTATCACTTGGTTTTGTCGATGCGCCATCTAAAACCATTCGAAGCGGCCCGTCATATATTTCAATCATGCAATAAAGCGTCAATGGCGCAATAAAGCAGACATCTTCGGGCAAGGGAGCAATGCCAGCATCGGCCTCCCTTTTCCGGAGACTGGACTGTACCTATGCGCTCGCTGACGTATTCCCCGACCCTGGCTCGCCATGCCGCGCTGCTGTTGACCCTATCCTACCTGGCCGGCTGCACGAGCCCCCCGGCCAGGCCCGGCGAGACACAGTGCGCACCGGCTTCCGCCGCGGTGTACGACCCGGCCGAACCGCTCAATCGTGGCGTGTTCGCGTTCAACCGTGCCGTCGACGACTACGCCCTGGCCCCCGTGGCACGCGGTTATCGGCGCCTGCCGGAGTTCTTCCAGCAGGGCGTGCACAACTTCGCCAGCAACTTCAGCGAGCCCAAGGTGTTTATCAACGATCTGCTGCAGGGCAATCCCCGCCGCTCCATCAACACCCTGGGGCGCTTCGCGGTGAACACCACGGTGGGCATCGTCGGCCTGATCGACGTGTCCGATCCAATCGGTATCCCCCGGCACACCGCCGACTTCGGCCAGACCTTTGGCGTGTGGGGGATCGGTAACGGCCCCATCGTCGAGCTGCCGTTGCTGGGCACGGGCAACAGCCGCGATGCCGCCGGGAAAGTACTGAGCTTCCTGGTCGCACCACTGGGGGACAGCGATACCGTGCAGACTCTCGGCACCATCAACCTGGTGGGCGGCACCGTGGATACCCGCGCCTCGCTGTTGCCGCTCACCGACAGCCTGCAGCGCCTGCCGGACTACTACAGCGCCCTGCGTAATGTGGTGGCCGAACACCGCGCGGCGTTTGTGCAGGAAGGCAAGGAAGGCGCCACCACGCCTCAGGCGAGCCATTGCCCGGGAACCGATGAATTCTGAGTCCGCCTGCCAACGGGGCTGTCGCACCAGTCGAGTGCGACCCGCCCCAACTCGGAGCGAACGCCGGGAATGGCGCCAGGGCAAAACGGCAGGGGCCCTCCCCGACAGACCCGTTCTATCCCCGCTCCAGCCGCGAATGAAACAAAAGATACCGATCTGGCACGCCTCTGGCATTACTCCGGATGTGCAGGAGTAGCGCGAGCCAAGTGCACCACAATTTGCGCAACACAATAGTTGGCTAGGGTTCCGGCTCGCTACAAGGCGAGTGACTGGTCCGAGAGCCAACGACCTCCAGTTGAGGTTACACGGCGGGATAAAAGCCCGGGAGACAGACCACCCATCGATACGGGTGTCGCGCTGCTCCCTGTCCGTCCACCCTCAACTGGAGTCCTACCATGCGAAAGCCCCGTCTATCCGCTTTCCTCGCCGCAGGCGTCGCCCTGTTGTTCAGCCTGTCTTCCCACGCCGCCGCCAAGACCGATTTCAATGTCTGCTGGACCATCTATGCGGGCTGGATGCCCTGGGAGTATGCCGCGGCCCAGGGCATCGTCGACAAGTGGGCCAGCAAGTACGGCATCCACATCAAGGTCACCCAGATCAACGACTACGTCGAGTCGATCAACCAGTACACCGCCGGCCAGTTCGATGGCTGCACCATGACCAACATGGATGCCCTGACCATCCCCGCCGCCGGTGGCGTGGACAGCACGGCGCTGCTGCTCAGCGATTTCTCCAACGGCAACGACGGTATCGTCATCAAGGGCAGCGGCAAGACCGTCGCCGACCTCAAGGGCATGAACGTCAACCTGGTCGAGCTATCGGTTTCCCACTACCTGCTGGCGCGCGCCCTCGATAGCGTCGACCTCGTGGAAAAGGACCTGAAAGTCGTCAATACCTCCGACGCCGACATCTCCGCCGCGTTCAACACCGACGCGGTCCAGGCCGTCACCACCTGGAACCCGATGCTGGCCGACATCAGGGCCAGGCCAGGAGTCACCCAGGTGTTCGACTCCAGCAAGATCCCCGGCGAGATCATCGACATGATGGTGGTCAACACCCAGACCCTCAAGGACAACCCCGCCCTGGGCAAGGCCCTGACCGGCGCCTGGTTCGAGGTCGTGGCCCTGATGAACGGCAAGTCCGCCGCCAGCGACGCGGCCCTGGAACACATGGCCAAGGCTTCCGGTACCGACCTGGCCGGTTTCAAGGCGCAATTGGCGACCACCCAGTTGTTCCATACCCCGCAACAGATGCTGGACTTCGTCGGCAGCGCGCAGTTGCCCAAGACCATGGACAAGGTCGCCGGATTCTCCTTCGAGCACGGCCTGCTCGGCGAAGGGGCCAAGGACAGCAGCGCGGTCGGCATGAGCTTCGCCCACGATGTGACTCGCGGGGACAAGGGCAATCTCAAGCTGCGCTTTGATCCGAGCTATGTGCAGATGGCTGTCGACGGCAAGCTGTAAGCGGAGGACGCGCCATGCGCCTGATCAATCGTCATCCCGACCGTCCCACGCGGCTGTTGCTGGTGATCCTGCCGTTCGTGCTGTTGTTGTGCGCCTACTTCCTGGGCTCGGCGCAACGACTGACGGACAATCCCAACGACAAGCTGCTGCCCAGCGCCGTGCAGATGGGCGATGCGGTCAAGCGCATGGCCTTCACCGAGGACAAGCGCAGCGGCGGCTACGTGCTCTGGCAGGACAGCGCGTCGAGCCTGCGGCGCCTGGCCATCGGCCTGGGCATCAGCGCCGTGGCGGGCTTGTGCCTGGGCATCGCCGCGGGTGTGCTGCCGTTGTTCGGTGCACCGCTGTCACCGTTGCTGGTGGTGCTGTCCATGGTGCCGCCGCTGGCGATCCTGCCGATCCTGTTCATCGTCCTTGGCCTGGGCGAGTTGTCCAAGGTGATGCTGATCGTCATCGGCATCACCCCGATCCTGGCCCGTGACCTGGAACAGCGGGCACGGGAGATTCCCGTCGAACTGCTGATCAAGGCCCAGACCCTCGGCGCCTCGACCTGGACCCTGATCCTGCGGGTGGTCCTGCCGCAACTGCTGCCACGCCTGCTGATTGCCCTGCGGCTGGTGCTCGGGTCGGCCTGGCTGTTCCTGATCGCGGCCGAGGCCATTGCTTCCGAGGATGGCCTGGGCTATCGGATCTTCCTGGTCCGGCGCTACCTGGCCATGGACGTGATCCTGCCCTATGTGGTGTGGATCACCCTGCTCGCCTGGCTGATGGACTGGGGCTTGCAGCACCTGACCCGGCGAGCCTTTCCCTGGTACGAAGGGGCGCGGCCATGAGCTTTATCCAGGTCAACAACCTGTGGCAGCAATACGGTGACCATGTGGTGCTCGAGGGCCTCAACCTGAGCATCGCCGAAGGCGAGTTCTGCACCCTGGTCGGTACGTCGGGCTGCGGAAAATCGACCTTCCTGCGCCTGCTGCTGGGCCAGGAACGGGCCAGCCGCGGCGAAATCCTGCTCGACGGCCAACCGCTGTCCAGCGAACCGGACCCGAGCCGTGGCGTGGTGTTCCAGCGTTATTCGGTGTTTCCCCACCTGAGTGTGCTGGACAACGTCGCCCTGGGCCTGGAGTTGCCCCGGGCACCGCTGCTGGGGCGGCTGTTCGGCCCACGTAAACGCGCCTCACGCGAACAGGCGGCGGTGCTGCTGCACAGGGTCGGCCTCGGCCACGCCCTGGACAAATACCCCGCACAGCTTTCCGGCGGCATGCAACAACGCCTGGCCATCGCCCAGGCGCTGATCATGAAGCCACGGGTGCTGTTGCTGGACGAACCCTTCGGCGCCCTCGATCCCGGCATCCGCAAGGACATGCACGTCCTGCTGCTGGAGCTGTGGAGGGAAACCCGATTGACCGTGTTCATGGTCACCCATGACCTCAGCGAAGGCTTCAGCCTGGGCACCCGCCTGATGGTCTTCGACAAGGTCCGCATCGATCCCCATGCGCCCAATGCCTATGGCGCGCGCATCACCTACGACTTGCCGCTCAACAGCCGGCGTGGCGAGGCCCGCGCGACGCCGCTGCCGGACGCACTCCAACCGAACAAGGAACTTCCCCATGAATGACCTGCCTGTCTTTGCCGATGAACGCCTGCCAGGTGGCGGCCACCTGTCCTTCGTGCTCAAGCGCGGCCAACTGCTGCGCCTGAGCGATGTCCAGGGCGGCGCCAACGTCAGCCTGATGCTGTTCAACGCCCATGAGAAAACCGAGCGCCTGAACCTGCCTGACAGCCTCAAGTGCCAACACACCGCCAACCTCACCGCCGGCCATTGCCTGTACTCGGACATGGGCCGGGTACTGGCCGCCATCACCCGCGATACCCGTGGCTGGAACGACAGCATCGGTGGCGTGCTCTGCGCCGGGGAAGTCGAGGAAAAATATGGCCGGGGCCGCTACCAGGAGCTGCGCAACGGTTTCTATCGCAACGGTGCCGACAACCTCCTGGTGGAAATGGGCAAGTGGGGGCTGGGGCTGTCCGACCTGTCCATGACCCTCAACCTGTTCAGCCGGGTCGATGTCGATGACCACGGCGGACTGCACTTTGCCCAGGGCCACTCCAGGGCCGGCGATTGCATCGAGCTCTACGCGCCGATGGACACCCTCTTCATCATCACCGCCCTGCAACACCCCATGGATCCCGCGCCGGAGTACGCCCCCAAACCGGTGCACCTGACCTTCATGAATGCCGACGCCGGCGTTGCCGAGCACTGCCGCACCTCGCGCCCCGAGAACGTGCGCGGCTTCATCAATACCGATCGCCTGTTCGCCTGAGGAAGACGCCATGACCACGCACCTGCACCCTGAATCGGCCCGCTATCGCGCCACCGTCCCGGCGGGCGAACCCTGGCTCACCGAAGTGAAGGCCGGGCAGACCCTGCGCATTCTCGACCTCGAAGGCAACCAGGCCGTCGATACCCTGTTCTACAGCGCCGCCAACCCGCGCGAACGCTACGACGTGCAACGCACCCTGCGCCGCCAGAACAACGTCTACCTGGGCACCGGCAGCGTGTTGTACTCGAACCTCGGCCGCCCGCTGCTGACCATCGTCGAAGACAACTGCGGTCGCCACGACACCCTCGGCGGCGCCTGCGCCCAGGAAAGCAACACCGTGCGTTATGCCCTGGACAAGGGCCATATGCACAGCTGTCGCGACAACTACCTGCGCGCCTGTGCCCACGATGGCCGACTGGGCAAGCGCGATATCGGCCCGAACATCAACTTCTTCATGAACGTGCCGGTGACGCCCGCAGGCGCCCTGACCTTCGAGGACGGTATTTCCGCCCCCGGCAAGTACGTGCAGTTGCGGGCCGAGATGGACGTGATCGTGCTGATTTCCAACTGTCCGCAACTGAACAACCCGTGCAATGGCTACAACCCCACTCCGGCGGAGTTGCTGATATGGGACTGAAGACCTGGTGCAAGCCCCTGCGGCAGTGGCTGTTCATCCTCTGCCAGAGCCGTTCGGGCCAGACCCTGCCGCGCAAGCGGGCCTGATCGCGGTCTGGGGACGACCCCGAGACCCTTTCGAAAAACTGCGGGACGACCCGCACCCCAGCCGAGGCGGACTCCTGCCGCCTCCAGGGAACCTGTCATGTTCGACACACTGCTGATTGCCAATCGCGGCGCCATCGCCTGCCGCCTCCTGCGTACCTTGCGCGAACTCGAGGTCAAGGGGATCGCGGTCTATTCCGAAGCGGATATCACCAGCCGCCACATCCTTGAAGCCGACCTGGCCCTGAGCCTGGGTGAAGGCGCCGCCGCCGACACCTACCTGGCGACGGACAAGATCCTCGCCGCCGCCAGGGCCAGCGGCGCCCAGGCCATCCATCCGGGTTATGGTTTCCTCTCGGAAAACGCCGACTTCGCCGAAGCCTGCGAGGCGGCCGGGATCGCCTTCGTCGGCCCGACGCCGGAGCAACTGCGGCTGTTCGGCCTCAAGCACACCGCCCGCGCCCTCGCCCGCCAGCACGGTGTGCCGCTGCTGGAAGGCAGCGACCTGCTGGACAGCCTCGACGATGCCCTGCACGCCGCCGCACACGTGGGCTACCCGATCATGCTCAAGAGCACCGCCGGCGGTGGCGGCATCGGCATGCGCGTCTGCCGCTCCGCCGAGGCGCTGCGGGAGGCCTTCGAGACCGTCAAGCGCCTGGGCCAGAACAATTTCAGCAACGCCGGGGTATTTATCGAGAAATACATCCAGCGCGCCCGCCACCTGGAAGTCCAGGTATTCGGTGACGGTGCCGGCGAAGTCCTGGCCCTGGGCGTGCGCGATTGCTCGGTGCAACGGCGCAACCAGAAGGTGCTGGAAGAAACCCCCGCGCCCAACCTGCCCGAAGGCATGGCCGAAGCGCTCTGCGCCGCTGCCGTGCAATTGGCGAAAGCGGTCCGTTACCGCAGCGCCGGCACCGTCGAATTCGTCTTCGACAGCGACGAGCGACGCTTCTACTTCCTGGAAGTGAACACCCGCCTGCAGGTCGAGCACGGCGTTACCGAACAGGTCTGGAACGTCGACCTGGTACGCTGGATGGTGCAACTGGCCGCCGGTGACCTGCCGCCGCTCGCCGAACTGCGCGCCGGCCTGCAACCGCGCGGCCACGCGGTGCAGGCCCGTCTGTATGCCGAGGATCCGGGCAAGGACTTCCAGCCGAGCCCCGGTCTGTTGACGGCGGTCCAATTCCCGCCGGCCGATGGCAAGGCACTGCGTATCGATACCTGGGTCGAGGCCGGTTGCGAGATACCGCCCTACTTCGACCCGATGATCGCCAAGGTCATCACCTGGGCCGAAAACCGTGAACAGGCGCGCCTGCGCCTGCACCAGGCCCTGGGTGCCAGCCAGCTGTACGGCGTCGAGACCAATCGCGACTACTTGCGGCAGATCCTCCTCGATGCCCCGTTCGCCAGCGGTCAACCCTGGACCCGCTGCCTGGAAGGCCTGGCTTATCATGCGCAGACCTTCGAAGTGCTCGCTGGCGGCACCCAGACCAGCGTCCAGGATTATCCCGGACGCCAGGGCTACTGGGCCGTGGGCGTTCCCCCTTCAGGCCCCATGGACAGCCGCGCGCTGCGCCTGGGCAACCGCCTGCTGGGCAACCCCGAAGGTTGCGCGGGCCTGGAAATCACCATGAGCGGGCCGAGTCTGCGCTTCAATGCCGATGCCGTGGTGGCGGTGACCGGCGCAGTGTTGCCGGTGCTGCTCGATGGCGTGGTGATGGCGATGAACACCGCGCTGGCGGTCAAGGCCGGTTCGCTGCTGAGCCTGGGCACCATCGCCGGGGCCGGTGCCCGCAGCTATCTCTGCCTGCGGGGGGGCGTGCAGGTGCCGGACTATCTCGGCAGCAAGAGCACCTTCACCCTCGGCCAGTTCGGCGGTCATGGCGGCCGGGCCCTGCGGGCCGGCGATGTGCTGCACCTGGCCGCGCTGACGGATACCAGCGTCGGCGCGGTGCTCCCCGCGCAACCCGCCCTGGAGGCGTTACGCACGATCCGGGTGATCTACGGTCCCCATGGCGCGCCGGAATACTTCACCGAAAACTACATCCGCACCTTCTTTGCCACCGACTGGGAAGTGCATTTCAACTCCAGCCGTACCGGCGTGCGCCTGATCGGCCCCAAACCCGAATGGGTGCGGGCCGACGGGGGCGAGGCCGGGCTGCATCCGTCGAATATCCACGACAATCCCTACGCCATCGGCGCGGTGGACTTCACCGGTGACATGCCGGTGATTCTCGGCCCTGACGGCCCGAGCCTGGGCGGATTCGTCTGCCCGGTGACCGTCATCGAGGCCGATCTGTGGCAACTGGGGCAACTCAAGGCCGGCGACAAGGTGCGCTTCGTGCCATGCGACCTCGTTCAAGCACGCCAACTTGCCACGGCCGCGCTGAATGCCGAAGCCGTCGCAGCCCCCCGGCCCGCGCCTGACCTGACCCGGCTGCCATCGCCGATGGTGCTGGACCTGGGCCGGGACGACACGCGCCTGGTGGCACGCCTGGCCGGCGATACCCACCTGCTGCTGGAAATCGGCGCCGCCGAACTCGACCTGGTGTTGCGCTTCCGTGGTCACGCCCTGATGCAGGCGCTCGAAGCCAGGCAATTGCCCGGAGTCATCGATCTCACACCGGGGATCCGCTCGCTGCAGGTGCACTACCAGCCTGAGCAACTGCCCCTGGAGCAACTGCTGGAGATCGTCACGGGCGAGTGGGACGCGGTCTGTGCCGCTCGCGACCTGCAGGTGCCCTCGCGCATCGTGCACCTGCCACTGTCCTGGGATGACCCGGCCTGTCAGCTGGCTATCGAGAAATACCAGACCACCGTGCGCAAGGACGCGCCCTGGTGCCCCAGCAACCTGGAGTTCATTCGCCGCATCAACGACCTGCCCGACCTGGATGAAGTGCAGCGCACGGTATTCGACGCCAGCTACCTGGTGATGGGCCTGGGCGACGTCTACCTGGGCGCCCCGGTGGCGACGCCGCTGGATCCCCGGCATCGGCTGGTGACGACCAAATACAACCCGGCACGGACCTGGACCGCCGAGAACTCGGTGGGTATCGGTGGCGCCTACCTGTGCGTGTATGGCATGGAGGGCCCTGGCGGCTACCAGTTCGTCGGCCGCACGCTGCAGATGTGGAACCGTTATCGCGAAGTGGCGGCATTCGACGGCAAACCCTGGCTGTTGCGCTTCTTCGACCAGATCCGCTTCTACCCGGTCAGCGCCGGGGAGTTGCTGCGCATCCGCCGCGATTTCCCCCTGGGGCGCTTCGACCTGAACATCGAGCACAGTCAATTGCGCCTCGCCGACTACCAGGCTTTCCTCGCCAACGAGGCGGACAGCATCCAGGCGTTCCGCGACCACCAGCAAACAGCCTTCTCCGCCGAACGCCAGCGCTGGATCGATAGCGGCCAGGCGCATTTCGAAAGCAGCGAAGCAGTCGTCGAGGCCAGTGAAGAAGCCGCCCTGCCGGCTCATCAGACCGGCGTGGAAAGCCCCATCGCCGGCAATCTCTGGCAGGTCCGGGTGGCGGTCGGCGACTGGGTCGCGGCAGACACCGCACTGGTCGTGCTGGAGTCGATGAAGATGGAAATTCCGCTGCTGGCACCCTGTGCCGGCATCGTTCGTGAAGTACGCGTGCAGCCCGGCTCGGCGGTGCGTGCCGGGCAACGGGTGGTGGTGATCGAGCCCGCCGCCATGACAGGAGAAA
Source organism: Pseudomonas sp. Mn2068 (assembly GCF_049319725.1). NCBI lineage: Bacteria > Pseudomonadati > Pseudomonadota > Gammaproteobacteria > Pseudomonadales > Pseudomonadaceae > Pseudomonas > Pseudomonas sp. Mn2068. Next base: position 981,332 of record NZ_JBMOUG010000001.1, read on the forward strand.
AGCCATGAAAAACGATCTGCAACTGGATGTTCTGCGTGCCCGCTACGCGAGCGGCGAATGCTCGCCACGCTGCCTGATCCTGGCCCTGCGGGAACAAGCCGAAGCGTTGAACCCCGAGTTCAACCTGTTTATCCATCTGCTCAGTGTCGAAGAGCTGGAGCCTTACCTGGCCGCCCTCGAGTCCGCCTCGCTGGATAACCTGCCGCTATATGGCGTGCCCTTTGCCATCAAGGACAACATCGATCTGGCCGGGATCCCCACGACCGCGGCCTGCCCGGCGTTCGCCTATACCCCGTCGCGGTCGGCAACCCTGGTCCGGCAGTTGATCGACCTCGGTGCGGTGCCGCTGGGCAAGACCAATCTCGACCAGTTCGCCACCGGCCTCAACGGCACGCGTTCCCCCTATGGCGCCTGCCGCAACAGCGTGCTCGCCGACTATCCTTCCGGCGGCTCCAGTGCGGGATCGCCGCTGACCGTGGCCCTGGGCCTGACCAGCTTTGCCCTGGGCACCGACACCGCCGGCTCGGGCCGGGTGCCGGCGGCGTTGAACAATCTGGTGGGGCTCAAGGCAACCAGGGGCCTGCTGTCCACGGCGGGCGTGGTTCCGGCCTGTCGTACCCTTGATTGCGTGACCACGTTCACCGCCACGGCCGCCGAGGCCAGCCGCTTGCTGGCGCTGACCGCGCAAGCGGACCCCGAGGACGACTACAGCCGCGCCAATCCGGCCTGGAACGATGGTCTGGCATTCGGTGCCGTGCGGCCCTTCCGCTTTGGCCTGCCCCGTCCCCAGGACCTGGAGTTCTTCGGCTGCGACGAGGGGCCCGGGCTGTTTGCCGCGGCGGTCGAACGTTTGCAGGCGCTGGGTGGTGAAGCGGTCAGCCTCGATCTGTCGCCGTTTCTCGAAGCCGCGCGACTGCTCTATGAAGGCCCATGGGTGGCCGAGCGCTACAGCGTCGTCGGCGAACTGGCGCAGACCCGCCCGGAAGCGATGCTGCCGGTGATCCACGCCGTGCTGGCGAAAGCCCCGCAGGTCAGCGGCGTGCAGACCTTTCGCGCGCAGTACCGGCTGCAGGCACTCAAGGCCGAATGCGACCGCCTGATGGCCGGGCTCGATTGCGTCCTGACGCCCACCATCGGCCGTCCGGTGACCCTGGCCGAGCTGGCCGAGGAACCGGTCCTGCGCAATGCCGAACTGGGCTACTACACCAACTTCATGAACCTGCTGGATTATGCCGCCGTGGCCGTACCCAGCGGCTTCATGGACAACGGCCTGCCCTGGGGCGTGACGTTGTTCGGCCGCGCCTTCACCGATCAGTACCTGTTGAGCCTCGCCAATGCCTGCCAGGACGGCAAGGCACCCGCGCAGCCGGCCCGCAATGACCAGGCCCGCCTGGTGGTGTGCGGTGCCCACCTGGATGGCCTGGCGCTCAACGGGCAGTTGCGCCAGCGCGGTGCACGGCTGCTGGAAAGCACCCACAGCTCGGCGGACTACCGGTTGTACGCATTGGCCGGCGGCCCGGTGAGACGCCCCGGCATGATCCGGGTCGCCGAGGGCGGCGTGGCCATCGCGGTCGAGGTCTGGCAATTGCCCAGCAGCGAACTCGGTTCATTCCTGACCGGCATCCCGGCCCCGCTCGGGCTGGGCAAGGTGCAACTGGAGGATGGCCGCTGGGAGACCGGCTTCATCTGCGAGGGCCATGGCCTTGCGGGCGCCACGGACATCAGCGCCTGGGGCGGCTGGCGAGCCTGGTTGTCCGCTCAGGCCTGAGGCAAGCCACCACCGGCGCCCCGATACGACTTGAGCGGATACGCAAAGCCAACCGCTCAGGGTGTCAGGATGATCGACCCGGTAATCCGCCGCGCCGCGATATCCGCGTGGGCGCGGCTGGCCTGCTCCGGAAGGCAGCGGGTGTTCATCACCTGGCCGGTGACGGGCTGGACATAATGCGTCGACGAGGTGTTGATCGGCGTACGCCCCGAGCGAGAACCAATAGCCGAGCGGATGGTGGAGATATTCAGGGCGCTGTCGGAGGAACCGGAAACCCCGTGATCGAGCCGGAAAAGATCACCTATACTCGCCTCGCCCCTACCCTCCAGGCGAAAAAACATGGACATTTTTCCCAATATAAAATCGGTAAAATTACTCTCTCTGACTCTCATATCAGTTTTACTCAGTAGTTGCGCATCGGTAAATCCTGCACCTGCCCCTACGCCTGTTGTGGAACCTGTCGCCCCTGTCACAATCGACCAGACACCACTCCACTACAGCCTTGAAGAATACACTGCCGTCAAAGTCAAATATGCAACGAACCGAAGAGGCAATGGAAACGGAGATTTCCTGCCTGAAATCAATCTATCCAAAGACGCCCTATCCTATGGCCAGGAAGTCGTGTTGATCCCCTTCAACAGAGAGCGAGGAAGCTTTAAGGATTCCCACAGCGCTTTTTTCAAGATCCTGATGAAAATGGGATTCAAAGATGAAAAAGACGACCCGATCATTTCAATCGCAAAGAATCAGTCCCAGGTACTATCCGAGAAAGAGTTCTTCGAAAGCCTCAAGACCGAAAACATGTTTTCCAAAGGCGATATTTTTCTATTCGTACATGGCTTCAACGTCAACTTTGAGAGTTCTATCAAGCGCGCCGCGCAAGTATCCTACGATATTGACTTGAATCTTCAGCCCATCGTATTCAGCTGGCCATCCATTGGAGAGATGCTGAAATATGAGCGTGACTCTGGCAGAGCCAATGATTCAGCCATTGACTTCAAGGAGTTCGTTTCAAAACTGGTAGCGTCAAACAGCGGCAAGAAAATACATATCCTGGCTCACAGCATGGGATCAAAAGTTGTCATACCTGCCCTTGCGAGTCTTTACTCTGAAAATCCAAGACTTTTCAGAAAGCGCTTTGGAAACATAATACTGGCAGCACCTGACTTCCCACGGGAAACGTTTTTCAAGACCTACAAGGATTCATTTGCAAATTTTGGTCGCACAACCATCTACATGTCGTCAGATGATGAGGCGCTCAAACTCTCATCAAGCTCCTACCTGGCAGACCGAGAAATGCTCGGTTTCAGCGGTTCCAAGGGATTTTTTTATCCTGGCATCGACTCCATCGATATCACCCGGGCCGTGGCCATAGATGACATCCTCGGGCATTCGAGATACGGAAACTCAAGCAAAGTGCTCGGCGATATGCATCATATGATCGGAAAGAACCTGAGAGCCAACAAGCGCAATGGCTTCAGCGTTATTCCGCCAACCGAGTACTGGGTTCTTCAGCCGTAAACTGCAAAAGCCGCCTCGGTCGAGCCAGTCGTCATTCTGGCTCGGCCGAGGCAGCAGGGCTCAATCTCTTTTCAACTAGCGCAGATCCCCGGGCAACAGCCCCTGCGGGATATTCTGATAGCTGACCATGCGCAGGAAACGGCGGATCGCCATGGTGCCGACGGACGTTGCACCGAAGTTGGTTGACGCAGGATAAGGGCCGCCATGGACCATGGCGTCACACACCTCGACACCGGTCGGGAAGCCGTTGGCAAGGAGACGTCCGGCCTTGCGTTCGAGCACCGGCAGCAGGCGCGACGCGACCTCGGTATCGGCTTCGTCCATATGGATCGTGCAGGTCAGTTGCCCCTCGAGCGAGCGCGCCACCAGCAACAGCTCGTCCGTATCCGCCACTGTCACCACCAAGCCCAACGGGCCGAAGACTTCGTGCCCCAGCGTGGCGTTGGCCAGCCATTCCCGGCCTGTCGTCACGAAGAGACAAGGCGTCGCGTTACGCCGGTCACAGGATGAACCGAGGACTTCACGCACGCCCGCCGTGCCCGCCACCCGCTCACGTCCCGCACGATAGGCGACTGCCATGGCATCGCTCAGCATCACCTGCGCGCCCACCGGTTCAAGGGCCCGGACCGTCGCGTCGACAAACCCATTGGCCTCGGCACCTTCGAGCACGACACTGATGCCGGGATTGGTGCAGAACTGGCCCGCCCCCAGGGTGAGTGAGGCCGCCCAGCCATTGCCGATCTCGGTACCGCGCGCGGCAACCGCATGGGGCAACAGGAACATCGGGTTCACCGAGCCCAGCTCACCGAAAAATGGAATGGGTTCGAAACGCCTCGCGCACAGGTCGAACAGCGCCCTGCCCGCTCCCAGCGAGCCGGTGAAGCCGACCGCCTTGATCAACGGATGCTGGACCAGGTGCTGCCCGACGATCCGGGAGCCACCATGGACCAGGCTGAACACCCCGGGATGAACGGCGCATTTTTCGATGGCGGCACGGATCGCCTCGGCAACGATCTCACTGGTCCCCGGATGAGCCTCATGGCCTTTGACCACAACCGGGCAACCCGCTGCCAGGGCGGACGCCACATCGCCACCGGCCGTGGAGAAAGCCAGGGGGAAATTAGAGGCGCCGAACACCGCCACCGGTCCGATCGGACGTTGCATCAGGCGGATGTCGGGGCGCGGCACGGGCTGGCGCTCCGGCAGCGCCTGGTCATGCCGGCGATCAAGGTAGTCGCCCGCCAGGATATGCGCGGCAAACGACCGTAGCTGTCCCACGGTACGCCCGCGTTCGCCCTGCAACCGCGCCTCGGGCAGACCGGTTTCCAGCGAGCCGATGCTGGTGATGATCGCCGCTCGGGCCTCGATTTCATCGGCGATGGCTTCCAGGAACGTCGCACGCGACTCCCGGCTGGCCTGGCCGTAACTGCAGAAGGCCTCCTCCGCCGCTTCGCACGCACGGTTCACCAGGTCGACATCGCCTGCCGAAAAGCGCTGGGCCGGCCCGCGGATCGGGGTGTTGGAAAAGCTGCTGTCGCTTGCCACCCATCGGCCGGCGATAAGGTGTTTGCCATGCGGAGTAAAAGACATTGCACTGTCCTGAAGTTGGGATAAGTCAGCCGAAGTAGCGCACGCGAATGGCGTCGATAGCGACCGCGATAAAGATCATCACCCCGCCGATCATGCCGACATAGAATGACGGCACATTGACGATGGCCAGGCCGACCTGGATCACGGTCAGCAGCAACACCCCGCCCAGCACGCCCTTCACATTGCCGCGCCCGCCGAACACGCTGACGCCACCAATGATCGGCGCGGCGATGGCATACAGCAGGTAGCTCGAACCCTGGCTGGAGGTGATCGCCATCTGCCAGGAAGCCAGGAGAAAACCGGCCAGCGCCGCCAGGAAGCCGGAGATCGTGTAGGTGATGATCTTGACCCGGTTGACCCGTATACCGGCGGAATTCGACGCGATCGCATTCCCCCCCACGGCATAGATCGAACGCCCCAGCACCGTGCGCTTGAGCACCACGCCGATCACCGTCAGGGCCACCAGGAACACCACCGGCATCAGCGGCCAGCCGTCGATCGTCACCTGGCCGATCCAGATATAGCCGTCGGCCATGTTGGTCAGGGTCGTGCCCTGGGTCAGCGCCAGCAAGGCGCCCTGCAGAATGATCATCATCGCCAGGGTTTCGATCAGCGAGACCATTTTCAGGCGGGTGATGCACAGCCCGTTGAAGAAGCCGATCAGCGTGCCGACCGCCAGGCCGATGGCCACCGCGACGAACCAGGGTAGGCCCCAACTGGAGTACGCGAGCGCCCCCACCGCCGAGGAAAAACCGGCATTGGCCGGAATCGACAGGTCGATCTCGGCCACCAGCAGCGGCAACGCCACCGCCAGTCCCAGGGTTCCCAGCACCGTCGCCTGAACCATCACGTTCTGCAGGTTGAACAAGGTGAAGAAAAACTCGTTGAACGCACCGAACAGGACCACCAGGGCGATGAGCCAGATCCAGACGACATTGTGTAATACCCAGCCCAATACGGCCGGGCCGTTGATTCTGGTCGCGGCAGGCGCCACCTCGTTGCCGGGACTGGCCAGAGTTCTCATACCCGTGTCTCCACTCTTTTTATTGTTCAACTGCCTGATCCCTGTACGGATGCGCGGATGCGCTCGACGGTGATGTCCTCTCCCGTCAATGTTTCCTTGATCGTGCCCTGGTCGAAAATGCACACCCGATCCACCGCGCGAACCAGTTCGTCGGTATCGCTGGACACGATGATCACCGCTACGCCAGCATCGCTGAGTTCGTCGATGATGCGCAGCACGTCCTGCTTGACGCCCATGTCGATGCCACGGGTCGGCTCGTCGACCATCAGCAAGCGTGGTCGGGTGGCGAGCACGCGCCCCAGGCACACCTTCTGCTGGTTACCGCCACTGAGGGTATTGACCGGATAGTCGGGGTTGGGCGCCTTGACCCCCATCGCGGCAAAGTAGTGCCCGATCACCGACGCTTCGGCCCGGGTATCGATAAAACCGAGCCGGGTCCGAGCGCCCAGGGACGACATGGCGATATTGCTGCCGATCGACATCGGTCCCACCGCGCCATCGCGCCGGCGATCGTCGGAGAGATAGGCGATACCGGCATCGAACGCCGCACGCGGGGAGCGTGGCAACACCCGCTCGGCTTCACCGGCGATGGAAAGCGTACCCAGTGCCGGATGCAGGCCGAAGATCGCGCGGGCCATTTCCTTCGCGCCAGCCCCCGGCAGACCGGTGAACCCCACCACTTCCCCCGGACCGATGTCGAGGCGCTCCAGGGACAGCCACTTGCCCCGTACGCCGCGCAGCGAAATCGCCGGCGGCTTGCCGGAATGGTCGCGACGCTTGCGCTGGAACAGCTCGACGCCATGACCGATCACCAGTTCAGTCAGTTGCTCGGAGGTCATCGAGGCGATGTCCTCGCAAGTCCCGGCGAGGCTGCCGTCGCGTAACACGGTGACCGCGTCGCAGATCTCGAGGATCTCGTCGTTGTAGTGGGAGATGAAGATGAAGGTCACTCCTTCGCCCTTCAGGCGCAGCATGAAGTCGAACAGCTGGCGGCGGTCGACCACGGTCAGCGACGCCGTCGGCTCATCGAGGATGATCACCTTGCCCCCCGAAAACATGGCCCGGAGGATGTTCAGCTTGCGCCGCGCCACTGCATCCAGCTGGCCAGCCAGGACTGTCGGGTCGATGCCGGAGCCATCGAGCATCCGCGCGGCATCGGCGCCCAGCTGTTTCCAGTCGACAAAACCGTTGCGGGTCGGCCAGATCCCCAGCATCAGGTTTTCCGCGGCCGTCAGGTTGCCGATGATCATCGGTTCCTGCGTCACCAGGAATACCCCGGCCTGCTCCATGGCCTTGACGTCCACCTGTTTGAGCGGCCGACCGTCCATGAGAATCTGTCCGGAGCTGGGGATCACCTGGCCGGAGATGATCCCCACCAGCGTGGACTTGCCGGCGCCGTTCTCCCCCAGCAGGCCATGGATCGAACCCCGGCGGATCTGCGTGGTGACACCGCGCAGGGCGTGCACGGGACCGTAGCTCTTGGCGATGTTGTCGATCCGCAGGATCGTGTCGTCCATCGCTGCCCCGGCCTGGGTGTCGTGTAGGGTCATGTTGTTTTCTCACCATCAGCTTGTCGGATGAACATCGCGGCAGAGCCTCGCTCTGCTGCGACAACCGCAACCGTCACTTGGAGGGAACGCCCCAGACTTTTTCCGCGACATAACCCCAATGGCGCTTGTCGTCGATGTTGTCGGAGTTGATCACAAAGGCCGGGATGATCAGGGTCGGACCGGTCTTGCCCTGGACAATCTCTCCCGATTCCCAGAAGTAGTCCTTGTTCTGGTAGGTGCCCAGCGGCACCGCCTGGCCATTGAGGGAATACCTGGTGATCATCTCCACGGCAATGCCCCCATAGGCCACAGGGTCCTGGGACACACAGGCGTCCATGTAGCCGTCCTTGATCCAGTCAAGGGCCACCGGCTCACCGTCGATGTTGATGAAAATGACATGGCCTTTCTCGCCGACCTTCTTCCAGCGATCCTTCTGCTTGAGCGCCGCCGCGATACCGCGCGAGGGAGAATCCGAAGGGGCATGTACCGCATCGAGGTCGGGGAACTCCGACAGGGTCGACAGCGTGACCGCCTGCATCTTGTCCAGCAGTCCTTCGGTAGGACGGGCCAGGTATTTGATCTGCGGGTACTTGGCGAACACCGAGTCCATACCCTCCTTGCGCAGGCGCCAGGCCACCGAGGCCAGGGCGCCGAAGCAATTGAGCACGGTGCCCTTGGGGCTGCCGTACTTCGCGACCAGGCGCTTGACGATTTCCTCGGCGGCCATCACCCCACCCTTGAAGTTGTCGAAACTCACGGTAATCGCGACATCGCCGCCATCGGCCGGAGTGTCGATGATGCCCACCGGAATCTTGCGCTGGTTGTAACGCTTGATGGCCGAGACAATGGCCTGGCTGTCGATCGGGTCGGAGATGATCGCCGACGGCTGGGACAACATGAGGCTTTGCCATTGGCCGAGCTGGGTGGTGGTGTCGAAGCTGGCGTTGGTTGCCTGGAACTTGCCCGATTGTGCCTGGACGGCGCGCTTGACCGACTCTTCCTGAATGACGAAGAAGTAGTAGTCCAGGCTCTTGTTGGAGTAGGCGACCGACAGCGGGGTCTGCGCGAAGGCACTGCGTCCCAGCATCGCGCCCAGTCCTAGGACCACACCGCCGGCCAACACGCTACGACGACTCACGCTAGATAGATTGACTTTTTTCATGGGATTAACTCCGACTTATTATTGTAGGTTTAATACTATCTTCAGCCTTGTTTCACGCAGGTGCGGCCTTGCCTGGAGCACCGGTTATCGCAAACGAACGTAGGAAGAGCCGTCGAAACAACCTACGACCATGCCCACGGCTTCGCGGGTGAACAGGCCGTTCTCGACCACGCCCGGAATACGGTTGAGCTCGATTTCCAGCGGCGCCGGATCGCGGATAACCGGTCCGCAATGGCAGTCGAGAATGAAGTTGCCGCTGTCGGTAACCACCGGCTGCCCATCGCGCAGCCGGCGAATGATCGTCACCTCGTTGATGCCCTGCCCGGCCAGGATCCGCTTGACCAGGCGCTCGGTCTGCTTCCAGCCGAACTGCACCACTTCCACCGGCAGCGGGAACTGGCCCAGGCAGTCGACGATCTTGGTCTCGTCACACACACAGATCATGCGTTTGGAAGCATGGGCGATGATCTTCTCCCAGAGCAGGCAGGCACCGCCGCCCTTGATCATGTTGAACTGGCGGTCGATCTCGTCCGGGCCGTCGACGGTCAGGTCGAGCTCGCCGATCTCGTTCGGATCAATGATCTCGATGCCCACTTCCCGCGCCACATCGTTGGTCGAACGGGAAGTGGTGGTGCAGGTCAGTTGCAGGCCATTGGCGACATGCTTGCCCAGTTCGCGAACGAAGAAATGCGAGGTGGTGCCGGACCCCAGGCCCAGCTTCATGCCATCGCGCACGAATTCCTCGATCACCCGGCGGGCGGCGACCTTCTTCGCTTCGTTCTGTTGGTTGCTCATCTGCTACTCCTATCGGGCAGTTCCCCCACAGGTCATGGGGGTCAAATCTTGTCGGTCCGCCATGAGTCGAGGGCGGTCAGTTGATCGGGGAACTGGCTGCCACTGGCAACGGCGATGGCGGCTACCAGCATGTTGGTGACCAGGTGATGGTTCAGCCGCGACGCCAGGGGTGTCATCAGTTCGGTATGTTCATAGGGTTTGACCGCGATCAGCACATCGGAAACCCGCGCCAGGGGACTGTCATCGGCGGCGATGGACACCACCCTGGCCCCGGCCTTGCGGGCAGCCACGGCGACATCGACCATCTGCCGGGTGTGGCCGGACTGGGAAAAGATCAGCGCCACTTCGCCTTCCCGAGCGCCTTCGGCGTGCATCTCCTGGCGCTTGCTGCCCAGCAGTGCCTGGCACCGCAGGCCCAGGCGCTGGAACTTGTGCTCGGCATCCAGGGCGTTGACCACGGAAATCCCCGTGGCGTAGATGCCGATCCAGCTTGCCGCCTGCAACAGTCGGGCACCTTCGCCCACCCGCTCGGGCGCCAGGTCCTCGGCCAGGCGCTGGATCGCATTCAGCGAGTTGCGGCAGGTCTTGCGGACGATGTTGTCGATACTGTCATCGGGAATGATCTGCTCGTAGGCAAACGGCGCCGACGGCACCAGGCTTTGAACCAGGTGCAGCTTCAATTCCTGGTAACTCTCGAAGCCGAAGCGCCGGCAGAAACGCATCACGGTAGGGTCGCTGACCGAACAGGTTTCCGAGAGCTTGGCCATGCTCATCTGCAGGACCTTCGAAGGCGAAGTGGAAACAAAGTTGGCGACCCGACGCTCGGCCCGGTGCATGTCTTTGCTTTCAAGAATGATGCGTTGCAGCAAACTGACGGTCATATCCGCTCCTTGGCGATTAGTGGGCTGCGTTGTAACAGATCGGCCAGACGGTTCAAGCGCTGCTCCGCTGAAATGTCCACATGAGGACCGCCGCCCCAGGGCACCACGAAGAATGGCACGCCCGCGGCATACGCAGTCATCTGGTCGACACGGGTGTCACCGACATAGGCCCACTCGTCCGATGCCAGGTCCATCGCCTGCGCCACGGCCAGCAAATGCCCGGGGTCCGGCTTGCACGCCGGCACCGCATCGGCGCCCAGGGCGACCTCGAACAAGTCCGCCAGCCCCAGCTGCTCCAGGACCTTGCCGGTGACGGCGTGGTTCTTGTTGGTACAGATACCCAGGCGGATACCGGCCTGGCGCAGAGCCGCGAGGTCTTCGCGCACATGAGGGAAAAACCGCGTGCACCCCGCAGGATCTTCCATATAGGCATGCAGGTAGCCATCGAAGGCCCGCTGTACCTGGGCATCGTCATAAGGGATCGCGAGGTCCTCGAGGATGTCGACGATCAGGCGCCGCGGTCCGTTGCCGAGAAACGTCTCGACATGCGCGGGATCGAGTTCAGGCCAGTCGTTCAGCGCGAAACCGACATTCAGGGCCTTCGCGATATCGGATGCGCTGTCGATAAGCGTCCCGTCAAGATCGAAAATAAGCGCGGAATAGACGGACATGAATCAGACTCCAGAAAAAATGACTAATCGAAAATGGGGGCACCGAGCGCTACGAAGGTTTCCCGGAGCGTCGGATAAAGGCTGTGGTAGATACGATGGGCACGGGCGAAGACCTCGGCCGTCGCGCCATCGGGCGCCTGGCGGGTAATGGCGCGACAGCTCGCCGCCGCACTCGCCGGATCGGCCCAGACACCCATCGCCAGCCCGGCCACCAGGGCCGCGCCGAACGCCGCACCCTCGGCGGCCCCTTCGGTGGTCAGCACGTCGCAACCGAAGATGTCCGCCTGGAGCTGGCGCCACAGCGCTGAGCGTGCACCACCGCCGGAAGCCTTGATCACGTGTCCGTCGATGCCCAGGGGCTTCATCAGGGCATGCATGTCGGCCAGCGCATGCACCGCCCCCTCCATGACGGCCCGGGCCATGTCGCCGCGGTCGTGGCGCGCGGTCAGGCCGACGAAGGCAGCACGCAAGAGCGGATCGGGATGCGGGCAACGCTCACCGTTCAGATAGGGAAGAAACAGCAGGCCATGGGCACCGGCCGGGCTCTTCTCCGCTTCGGCGACGATCTGCTCGAATGACGGCACCACGCCGTTGGCCCCTGCGCAGAAGGTGTCGCGAAACCAGTTCATCGAGCCGCCGGCGTTCAACGACACCCCCATGCAATGCCATTTGTCCGCGGCCACGTTGCAGAAAATCTGCAGGCGACCGTCCGGATTGTCCCGGGGCTCGTCCAGGGCGGCGGCGAGAATGCCCGCCGTACCGATGGTGGTCTGCAGTTCGCCGGGCGCGATCACGCCGGAACCGAGGGTCTGGATAACCGAATCGCCACCGCCGCCGGCCACCGGCGTGCCCACGGGCAGGCCGAACAACGCGGCGCCCCGGGCACTGACCCGACCCGAAACGACCTGGGACTCGAACACCGGTGGCAACAACCCGGGGTCGATGCCCAGTTGCTCGATCAACCCGCTCGCCCATTGCCGCGAACGCACATTGAACAGGCCCGTGCCCGAGGCGTCGGAGACTTCGCTGGCAATTTCGCCGGTCAGGCGCAGGCGCAGATAGTCCTTGGGATTGAGCACAGTGCTCAAGCGCGCGAAAAGCTCGGGCTCATGCCGCTGCATCCAGACGATCTTGCCGCCGGTATACCCCACCAGCATCCGGTTGTCGGTGGCCTTCAGCAAACCGTCCAGGCCACCGGCGGTGGCGGTGATCCACTCGCACTCCGCGGCATTGCGCTGGTCGTTCCACAGGATCGCCGGGCGCAGCACCTGCTGCGCCGCATCGAGCGGCACCAGCCCGTGCATCTGACCGGAGAGCCCGACGCCGAGCAGCTCCACGCCTGGGGCCTTGGCCAACACACCGGCGATGGCGCGCCGGGCGCCGTCGATCCACAGTTCAGGGTCCTGCTCGGTCCAACCGGGTCGAGGTTGCGAGAGCGGATAAGTCGCCGTATCGGCGGCAATCACCGCGCCATGGACGTCGAGCAGCAATGCCTTGCAGCCCGAGGTGCCGATGTCGATGCCAATGAGCGCCTGCATGGCTCAATTCCCGACGCCATGGTGCAGGCGGACATGCTTGAAGTTGAAGTACTCCAGCAACCCTTCGCGACCGTGTTCGTAACCCACGCCACTCTGTTTGCGCCCACCGTAGGGGGCATTCATGATCCCGGCATCGACGTTATTGATGGCAACGTTGCCATAGTCCAGTTGCGCCGACAGGGTATGGATGTCGGTCAGGTCCCGAGCATAGACATAGGAGGCAAGGCCGTAAGGCGTGTCATTGGCCAGTTGAATAGCTTCGGCGAGATCGTCGAAGGCGGCGACCCCCACCAGCGGACCGAAGGTTTCCTCGGTCATCACCAGCATCCGGTGCGTGCAATCGGCGATCACCGTCGGCCGGAAGAAATGCCCATGGGCAAATTCGGCGCCTTGTGGTGCCTGGCCGCCGGCGACCAGTCGAGCGCCCTTGGCCAGGGCATCCTCGAGGTGCGCACGGGTCTTGGCCAGCGGCTCGGCGGAAGCCATGGCGCCCAGGTCGGCAGCAGGCTCTTCCAGGCCGTTGCGCACCGTCAGCGCATCAGCGGCCGCGCCCAGCTTGCTGACGAACGCCTCATACAGGGAACGATGGACATAGATGCGATTGATGGCAATGCAGATCTGTCCGCAGTTACGGAAACTGCGCCGTGTCGCTCCCTTCACCGCCGCTTCCACGTCGGCGCTGGCGGTCACCACCATGGGGCAATTACCACCCAGTTCGAGGGACAGGCGCTTGACCTGCGGGCAACTGCGCTGGATATGCAAACCCACTGCGCTAGACCCGGTAAAGGCCACCTTGCTCACCTGCGGGTGTTCGACCAGGGCCTGCCCGACCTGCGAGCCCTTGCCGGTCAATACATTCACCACACCGGCCGGAATACCGGCCTCGGCGCATTTGCCGGCGATCATCAGGGCGGTGTACGGCGTCAGTTCGGCGGGCTTGATCACGATAGTGCAGCCCGCAGCCAGGCTGGCGCACAGCTTCCAGCCCACCAGCTCGGCCGGGTAGTTCCATGGGGTGATCGCCGCGACGACGCCGATCGGCTCGCGTACCACCAGGCTCTGGAAGCCGGGCTGATCGTTGGGCACGATCTCGCCATGCACGCGGCTCGCTTCTTCAGCATAAAAGTGGCAGGCCTCGGCAAGCTTGAGCACCTCGCCCTTGGCTTCATTGACCGGCTTGCCCTGTTCCAGGGTCATGATCCGCGCCATGTTCAGTGCATCGGCGGCGATCAGGTCGCCCAGGCGGTGCAAGGCAATGGCTCGGGTCTTCGGTAACTCGCGGGACCAGGAAGCAAAGGCGCGATGGGCGCCAGACACCGCCGCTTCAATCTCTTGTGCAGTCGCGGCGGCGATATGACCGATCAGTTCCCCGGTCGCCGGATTCTCCACCGGCAAGCGAGCCCCTGCGCCCTTGTGCCACTCACCATTGATAAACAAGGCGCCTTCCAGGGCGGCAATCGACTCGTAGAGAGAATTATTGTTATGCATGGGACTTCTCCGTCGCCTTTCTCTGCGGTGGAACCACTGACTTGATTCAAAAATATAGTATTGCTAGCTTTTTGCAATAGCCCTTTCGAAAATCACCTGGACAAGTGACGCACCGCCATCGCTGGCGAATGCCTGAAACACTTAATATTCGCCTTATTATTCAGAATATTAGCTATAAAAAAGGGAAAAAACCGAGAAAATGCCGATTTCTTTCATGCAAGACTGCTTGACCGTGCTCAAAATCGAAACGTAGCATTACTAGATATCAACAATAAGGAAACCGCTCATGCTGCCCACCTCACTCAAACACGCCAAACTGGTCGGTCGGGTCTGGCTACCAGGCAAAGGTCCTTCGGTAGTCATCCTGCGGGACAACCTGCTGGTCGACATTACCGAGTCGGTCGTGTCGATGGCCGACTTCCTCGACAACAACCCGGCAGAACGTTTCGACTCATTGGCCGGCGAAGCGGTTGGCGATCTGGCCGACCTGATCCTCGACCCCTCCGAGATGGGCTATCACTCCGACCGCCCCTGCCTGCTGGCGCCCTGTGACTTCCAGGCACTCAAGGCCTGTGGCGTGACGTTTGCCCGCAGCATGGTCGAGCGCGTGATCGACGAACGCACCGCTGGCGATCCGGCCCGCGCCGATGAGCTGCGGGCACGGATCGGCTCGCTGATCGGCGACAGCCTTTCCAACGTCCAGGCCGGTTCGCCCAAGGCCGCCGAGATCAAGGCTGCGCTGATCGCCGAAGGCCTCTGGTCGCAGTACCTGGAAGTCGGTATCGGTCCGGACGCCGAAGTCTTCACCAAATCCCAGCCCATGGCGGCGGTCGGCTATGGCGCCCAGGTCGGTATCAACCGGATCTCGGAATGGAACAACCCCGAGCCCGAAGTCGTGCTGGCGGTGGACAGCCAGGGCAATATCCGTGGCGCCACCCTCGGCAACGACGTCAACCTGCGCGATGTCGAAGGGCGTTCGGCCCTGCTGCTGGGCAAGGCCAAGGACAACAATGCCTCCTGCTCGATCGGTCCGTTCATCCGTCTCTTCGACGAACACTTCACCCTCGACGATATCGAGAACGCCACCCTGACCCTGTCCGTCAGCGGCCTGGACGGTTTTGAAATGTCGGGTGGCTCGAACATGGCCGAGATCAGCCGCAAGCCGGCCAACCTGGTGGCGCAGACCCGCAACACCTCGCACCAGTACCCCGATGGTTTCATGCTGTTTCTCGGCACCATGTTCGCGCCGACCCAGGATCGTGAACAAAAGGGTTCGGGTTTCACCCACAAGGCCGGTGACCTGGTGGAAATCTCGACGCCGCTGTTGGGCACCCTGCGTAATACCGTCGTCTACTCCGACCAAGCCGCGCCCTGGACCTACGGCACCCGCGCACTGATGCGCAACCTGGCAAAGCGGGGGCTGCTATGAGCCGCACAACGATGAAACTGGTGGTCACCGACCAGGCCTTCGGCAACACCCGCCATGAAAAAGCCGCGGCGGAGGCTGCCGGCGCCGGGTTCTTCGAGCATCAGTGCCGCACCGAAGAAGAAACCCTGGAAGCGGTACGGGATGCGCATGCCGTACTGAACAACTTTGCGCCGATGACCCGCCGTGTGATGCAGGCGATGGCGCCGGGCGCGGTGATCGTGCGCTACGGCGTCGGTGTCGACAACGTCGACCTCGCCGCGGCCAGGGAAGTGGGAGTGCGTGTGTGCAACGTGCCGGACTACGGCATCGAAGAAGTGGCCGATCATGCTGCCGCCATGACCCTGGCCCTGGCGCGCAAACTCGACCACTACGGCACGGGCATCCGTGAGGGCGAATGGAAGATCGCGCAAATGGTCGATGGCGTGCGCTCATTGCGCGACACCACGGTCGGCCTGATCGGCCTCGGGCGGATTGCCCGTGCCTACGCGACCCGCATGGCGGTGTTCGGTTGCCGCATCATTGGCTTCGATCCCTATGTCACCCACCAGCAGGCCCGTGCCGCCGGGATCGAGCCGATGTCCCGCGAAGAGGTCATCAGCATGGCCAACGTGCTGTCGCTGCATGTGCCACTGACGCCCGAAACCCGCCATGTCATCGATGCCGCCGCCATCGCGCGCATGCCTCGTGGGACGATCCTGATCAACTGCTCCCGGGGTGGCCTGATCGACGAAACAGCCCTGAGCGCGGCGCTGGTCGGCGGCCACCTCTCCGGTGCCGGACTGGATGTCTTCGAGCAGGAGCCCCTGCCCACCGGTTCGCCACTGCGTACCGCGCCCCATGTGCTGATGTCGCCCCACGCGGCGTTCTTCTCGGACGCCTCGGTAGACACCCTGCAGCGCCTGGCCAGCGAAGAAGCGTTGCGCGGCCTGCGCGGCGAAGCGTTGCGTTGTGCGCTGACCTGAGAGCAGACCTGGAGGGACGGACGATGAACTACCGTGAAAAACAATCGCTGACCGGCAAGCTCGCACTGGTGACCGGCGCGGGCCAAGGCATCGGCGCGGCGATCGCCGAGGCGCTGGCCGCAACGGGTGCCGAGGTGATCTGCACCGATATCCTGCGCGAACGCGCCGAGGCCACCGCGCAGGCACTCAACGCCAAGGGCTACCAGGCCCGGGCCGAGGCCCTCGACGTGACCGACAGCACGGCGGTCAATGCCCTGGCCGCCGCGCTGCCGGCGCTGGACATCCTCGTCTGCAATGCCGGCATCGTGACCAATACCCCGGCAGAAGACATGAGCGACGCCGAATGGGACAAGGTCATCGGCGTCAACCTGGGCGGCGTGTTCCGCACATGCCGCGGCTTCGGCCGGCGGATGCTCGAGGCCGGGCGCGGCTCGATCATCAATATCGGCTCGATGTCCGGGCAGATCGTCAATGTTCCGCAGCCCCAGTGTCACTACAACGCCTCCAAGGCGGGGGTGCACCATCTGACCCGGTCCCTGGCGGTGGAATGGGCCGCACGCGGTGTCCGGGTCAATGCCGTTGCGCCCACCTATATAGAGACGCCCCTGCTGCAAGGGCTGGAAAGCCAGCCCGGGCTGATCGAGAGGTGGCTCGAAATGACGCCCGCCGGGCGCATGGGCCAGCCCCACGAAATAGCATCCCTGGTGCAGTTCCTGGCATCGGATGCAGCCAGCCTGCTGACGGGCTCCATCATCACGGCCGATGCCGGCTATACATGCATATGAGGTGTCACCATGGCACAGGCTCTTGTTCTCGAAAGTCCGCGTCAACTCGCCCTGCGCGAGATCGAACTGCCCGCCGTGCTGGGCACCAGGGACGTGCGCATACGCATGGATGTAGTCGGTATCTGTGGCAGCGACATTCACTACTATCGCCATGGCCGTATCGGCCCCTTTGTGGTCGATGCACCGATGGTCCTGGGTCATGAGGCCGCCGGCACGGTGCTGGAGTGTGGCGCGGAGGTGGTCGACCTGAGTCCGGGCGATCGGGTCTGCATCGAGCCCGGCATCCCGGATTTTTCCAGCCGCCCCAGCCGTATCGGCCAGTACAACCTCGATCCGTCGCTGACCTTCTGGGCAACGCCGCCAATCCATGGCTGCCTGACCTCGGAGGTGATACACCCGGCGACGCTGGTCTATCGCTTGCCCGCCACCATCAGCCAGGCCGAAGGGGCCATGGTCGAGCCCCTGGCCGTGGGTATGCAGGCTGCCACCAAGGCCGGCGTGCAACCGGGCGACGTGGCGCTGGTGCTGGGCGCCGGGACCATCGGCATTCTCACCGCACTCTGTGCATTGGCCGCCGGCTGTGCCCGTGTGCTGATCTTCGACCCGGCCGCCGAAAAGCTGCAGAACGTCGCACACTACCCGGGAATCGAGGCACTGACCGGCCCCGACCTGAGCGGCCAGGTGGCCGCATTGACGCAAAAGCGCGGTGTCGACCTGGTCTTCGAGTGCTCCGGCGCCGCCGCGGCCTTTGTCGATCTGGCGAGTCACCTGCGTCCCGGCGGCACCGTGATCTGTGTCGGCATGCCGGCATCCACGGTGGCCCTGGATATCGTCGCGCTGATGGTCAAGGAAATCCGCCTGGTGACGGTGTTCCGTTACGCCAACGTCTATGAACGCGCGATCGCCCTGCTGGCGAGCGGCAAGATCGACGTGAAGCCGCTGATCACCGCCAGCTACCCGTTCGACCGCTCGATCGAAGCCTTCGAGCGCGCCGACCAGGCGCTGCCACGGGACGTCAAGTTGCAGATCACCCTGCCCGCATGAGCGGCATTTGAACCTCACTTTCGGGCCACGCCTGCATGGGCATGGCCCGATTGCAAGGACTGATCACTTATAATGATGCGTATACAAACGCTTCGAAGGCTGCCGCTCTAGTCGGGTTCATATTTTTTTTGCTTCGGCAATAATGTCATTCGGGTCAGCAAAACTGCTTTTGCCCTTCGCAGATACAAGCGTGACAGGACTGCCCGCTGCAAAAGTGATTGTGCCACCGGAATCAACCATATTAATGGTCACATTTGAAGCGGAGGTGAGTACGTCAATCTGACGAGCTTCTCTTTCGCTGCAGGGCCAAACATACTCAATATTGGTATCTATCTCTGTGTATCGAAGACGCCCCATAAACACCTCAATTCCCTTTCCATAAGTAAATGCAGCCTTGAACAAACACGGCTTATTTGAACAACCGAGTATCTAGTCCAAACCCTTCCTGCGAGACAAGCCTGAACTGCCCTGCCGCCAGATCGCAACTCACCAGCAGATTCCACAAGTGCAGAGTCACTGCCGAAGGAGTCAGTACAAAAGGATACGACATTTGACCCAATCAAAACGCCAAATGTCGCCAACTGACCAACAATCTATATCGCCTCGCCGCCAGCAAACATCGGCAAACGCTGCAGCATCCAGCGCAACAACTCCTGGGGCGCTGCGGCCAGTGGCCGGCCAGACTTCACCAGCAGTTTCGCCTCGATGCCGAGGAACAATGGGTGATCGATCGGGACCGCTGCCAGCTCTCCCCGGGCGATTTCCCGGTAGGCGGCGAACTCGCCGAGCAACGAGGCAAAATCCCCGGATGCCACCAGGCGCTTGAGGGCGACCAGGGAGTTGCTCAGCAGGGCCGGCCGCACCTCGATCCCTTCGGCGAACTCCAGCATCTTCAGCGCATGACCGATGCCAAATGTGCTGGGCGTCAATACCAGCGGACAGGCCAGCATGTCCGCGACGGTGGCCGACCCTCCGCGTAAAGCCAGCGGATGATCGGGGCGCACCAGCAGAATCAGCGGTTGCGGCGACGTGGCCCGGTACTGGATATGCGGATGCGCGGGAGGATTGTAGGCCAGCCCGATGTGCGCACGATTCTCGGCGACCTCGCCCAGCACGTCGTCGACCGGCAGGATATCCAGGCTGATATCGAGTTTCGGATACTGCTTGCAGAACGGCGCCAGAACGCTGTCTGCCAGGGTCTCGACATAGCCCTCGCTGGTGACCACCCGCACATGCCCCTGCTGCAGGCCCTTGATGGCCTGCAACTGGTCTTCGAGCCGCTCCTGGTGCGATCGATAGCCACGCCAGAACTCCAGCAGGTGCGCGGCGGCCTCGGTTGGCCGGACACCACGGGCCTGGCGTTCGAACAGCCTGGCGCCGAGTTCTTCTTCCAGCAGCTTGATCTGGCGCGTGATGACCGAAGGCGAGGTATTGATGTTGTCCGCCGCCCCACGAATCGAACCGTGGACCAGCACCTCATGAAAATACCGCAGCCGTTGTTGATTGATCTCGCGCACGACGGGGCACTCCTCCGGACATGACTGTTGCTTGCAGGGCAACGATACATGAACTTGGTTGCTCTTGCTGATACCGACAGGCCGGAGCACCATGACTGGCAACAAACACAGACCCACGAGGAACCCACATGCTTTTACACCTGTCGACCTGGGCCGAGATCGGACAATTTCTCCAACGCAGCCGGACCATCGTGGTTCCCATCGGGTCCAACGAGCAGCATGGACCGACCGGCCTGCTGGGCACCGACTGGATGTGCCCGCAGATCATTGCCCATGAGGCGCAGAAAAACGCCGATATCCTCATCGCACCGACCTTCAATATCGGTATGGCCCAACACCATCTCGGCTTCGCCGGAACCATTTCCCTGCGGCCTTCGACTTTTATCGCCGCCATCGGCGACTGGACACGCTCGCTGGCCGGCCATGGCTTCGAGAAAATCCTTTTCCTCAATGGCCACGGCGGCAATATCGCCTCGATTGAAGCGGCGTTCTCGGAGCTTTACGCCGAAGCCAGTTTCGCCCGGCGCCCGGCAGGATTCGCCCTGAAGCTGTGCAACTGGTGGGATCTGGAGGGAGTCGGTGAACTGGCCCGCCAACAGTTTCCGACCGGGCATGGCTCCCATGCCACGCCATCGGAGATTGCGATCACGCAATGGGCCTATCCGGAAGCCATCAAGTCCGCCGAGTACTCACCGCAGATCGCACCCTCGGGCCCCATCCGCGAAGCCCTCGACTTCCGTGCCCGTCACCCGGACGGCCGCATGGGTTCGGACCCGGCCCTGGCGACACCGGAAAAAGGTCGCGAACTGGTGATGCTGGCGGCACAGAGCCTGGTGCGCGAACTCGATGCCTTCAGCCGGGAACCGATGCCCGGTTGATTCGGCGCCCGAGACACGAGCGCACTCCCGCGGCGGACCGTCCAAAGCCCGCCCCGGGAAGGACATGCCGTCCGGGCGCTCAGCAGGTCCAGGCACTGTCGCTGTCGACCGCCAGGGCGTAGCGCTCGATAGCCTGGGCACACAGGCTGCGATCGAGATGCCCTTCGTCGGCCAGTGCCGACAAGGCGGCCAGGACGATGTGATGACGGTCCACCTCGAAAAAGTCGCGCAACGCCGCCCGGGTATCGCTGCGCCCGAAGCCGTCGGTCCCCAGCACGCAGTAGCGCGACTCGATGTATGAGCCGATCAGCTGCGGCAAGGCGCGGACATAGTCCGACACCGCAATCACCGGCGCGCCCTTGGGCAGGCAGTCGGCCAGATGGCTTTGCCTGGCGTGTTCCAGCGGGTGCAAACGGTTCCAGCGTTCGACCTCACGGGCCTCCCGGGCCAGTTCGCTGAAACTGGTGACGCTCCAGACTTCACTGTCGATCTGCCAGTCGCTGGCCAACAGTTCGGCGGCCGCCTGGGCTTCGCGCAGGATCGTGCCCGAGCCCAGCAGCCGCACCTGGCCTTTCGGCGTCGGTTCCCCCGGCTCGCTCAAACGGTACATGCCACGAATGATGGATGACTCTACCCCCTCAGGCAGCGAGGGTTGCGCGTAGTTTTCATTCATCAGGGTGACGTAGTAGAACTCGTCGACCTCATGTTCCATCATCTGGCGCATACCGTGATCGAGGATGACCGCGAACTCGCTGGCAAAGGCCGGATCGTAGGCGCGACAGTTCGGGATGGTGGAGGCGATCAGGTGGCTGGAGCCGTCCTGGTGCTGCAGCCCCTCGCCACCCAGGGTGGTACGCCCTGCGGTCGCGCCCAGCAGGAAACCTCGCGCCCGCTGGTCGGCAGCGGCCCAGATCAGGTCACCGACACGCTGGAAACCGAACATCGAGTAGTAGATGTAGAACGGCAGCATGCGCAAGCCGTGGACCGAATAGCTGGTGGCCGCCGCCACCCAGGAGCTGATGGCGCTGGCCTCGCTGATCCCTTCTTCGAGTATCTGGCCGTCGGTAGCTTCGCGATAGCTGAGAATCGAACCGATGTCCTCCGGCTCGTAGCGCTGCCCGACGCTGGAGTAGATGCCGATCTGTCGGAACAGGTTGGCCATGCCGAAGGTACGGGCCTCGTCGGCGACGATGGGAACGATCCTCGGTCCCAGTTGCCTGTCCTTGAGCAGGTTGCCGAGCATCCGCACAAAGGCCATCGTGGTGGACATCTCCTTGCCCTCGGCCCGGGTGGAGAACCCCGCATACCCGTCGATGGCCGGGACAGTCACCGGCGCGGCTTCGCGGTTGCGCGACGGTACGCTGCCGCCGAGCAGTTCGCGGCGATGGCGCAGATAACGCATTTCCGCACTGTCTTCAGCCGGTTTATAGAAGCTCAGGGTTTCCACTTGTTCATCCGACAGCGGCAGGCGGAAACGGTCGCGAAAGGCCAGCAGCGCTTCCCGATCGAGTTTCTTCTGCTGGTGCGTGGTCATCTTGCCCTGCCCGGCCTCCCCCATGCCGAAGCCTTTCTTGGTCTGGGCCAGGATCACCGTCGGCCGGCCTTCGTGCAGGCTCGCCGCCCGGTAGGCGGCATGGATCTTGAGCATGTCATGGCCGCCGCGCTTGAGACGGTCGATCTGTTCATCGCTCATGCCTCGAACCAGCCGGGCCAGGGCTTCGTCCTGTCCAAAGAAGTGTTCGCGGTTATAGGCGCCGTCCTTGGCGGCAAAGGTCTGGAACTGGCCATCGACGGTTTGCGACAGCGTACGCACCAGCAGGCCGTCATCGTCCCGCGCCAGCAGCGCGTCCCAGTCCGAGCCCCAGACCAGCTTGATCACGTTCCAGCCAGCTCCCTGGAACAACGCTTCCAGTTCATCGATGATCCGCCCGTTGCCGCGCACCGGACCGTCCAGGCGCTGCAGGTTGCAGTTGACCACCCAAGTCAGGTTGTCCAGCCCTTCCCGGGCCGCCAGGGTCAGGGCCGACATGCTTTCCGGCTCATCCATCTCGCCATCGCCGAAGACGCCCCACACATGGCGGTCGGTGGTGTCCTGCAGGCCGCGATGGTACAGGTAGCGCATGAACCGCGCCTGGAAAATCGAGCTGATGGGACCGATGCCCATCGAGCCGGTGGGGAACTGCCAGAAGTCCGGCATCAGCCAGGGATGCGGGTAACTGGACAAGCCCTGGACACCGGCCTTGCGCGCGCTGATCTCCTGGCGATAGTGCTCCAGTTCGCGCTCGCCCAGGCGCCCTTCGAGAAAGGCGCGGGCATAGATGCCCGGTGCCGAGTGCGGCTGGTAGAACACCAGGTCGCCGTCGAAGCGATCGCCACGGGCCCGGAAGAAATGGTTGAAGCCGACCTCGAACAGGTCCGCCGCACTGGCATAACTGGCGATATGTCCGCCCAGTTCGCCATAGGCGCGATTGGCGCGGACCACCATGGCCAGGGCATTCCAGCGGGTAATCGATGCCAGGCGTTCCTCGGTGGCGAGGTCGCCGGGAAAGCGCGGTTGTTGCTCGACCGCAATGCTGTTCACGTAGGGACTGTTGGAGGGCGGCTGCCAGGCGACTGCCGGGGTCCGCGCGATCTCGGCCAGCATGTCGAGCACCTGCCTGGTTCTCTGCGGGCCGCTGTTGGCCAACAGCGACTGCAAGGCGTCACGCCACTCCTGCAGTTCATCGCTGTCTGCCGTGGCTTGTGCAATGGAATCGATAGAGTCAAAACGGTTCATTGGCGCCTCCTCTTTTTCTTATTAGTCTATGCCGGGCCAGGCAATTTTTTTGACCGTTATGAAGCAAAAACCGCATGCTTTGCGGCATAAAAGTCCGCCAACAATAAAACTGGAAGCATAATGAACTTCGATAATATCGACTTGAAGATCCTCCGGGAGCTGCAAAGGGACAGCAGCCTGTCCAACGTGGAATTGGCCAGGCGCGTGCATCTCTCGCCCTCGCCCTGCCTGACTCGCGTCAAGGCCCTGGAGGCCTCCGGCTGCATCCGCGAATACGTGGCCCTGCTGGCGCCCGAGCACCTGGGCCTGCGTTTGAACGTGTTTATCTCCATCAGCCTGAAACAGCAGGGACGCGAGGCGCTGCAGAATTTCGAACGGCAGATCTGCGAATGCGACGAAGTGATGGAGTGCTACCTGATGACGGGCGACGCCGATTATCTGATCCGCGTGGTCATGGCGGACATGCAGGCGCTGGAGCATTTCATCATCGAACGGCTGTCGCCGATGCCGGAAGTCGAAAAAATCCGCTCCAGCCTGTCGTTGAAACAGGTGCGCTACAAGACAGCCCTGCCGTTGAGCAAGGAGCACTGAGCCGCTTCGCCCCAGCCGCCTCGTTTGCGGAACGGGGCGAGGGTCTTCCCGTGCCGGCAGGAAACTCCCGGGCACAAATCAGTTTTCCTGCTGTGACCATGGCCCGTTTTGCAGAGGATCCAGGCTTCTGCCACTCGGATCTTGCCCATGAATCTCTCACCTTCCCTGCCGCAGGTTGGCGCCGTCGCCCTGCTGGCTCTTGCTCCAGCCTGCTTCGCCAGCACCTGGGTCATCACCGACTCGGCCCATCCCGTTGAAGTACCGGCGGACGTCCGCCTGATCCATCTCGATCGCCTCGATCACCTGGAGGTGATGCTTTCCAAGGGCCTTCCCGCCGACCCTGAAGAGGCACAGGCGGTATTCCAGGAAAACATGACCGCCGAATCCAGCGCGGACATCAGTCGTGCCCACCAGGACATCGTGGACGCCTGGAGCCTGGGGATCACCCGGATCCCGGCCGTTGTCGTCGATCACCGCTATGTCGTCTATGGCGATCCGAATCTGGAGCGGGCACTGGCGAAGATCGAACGGTTCCGGAGGGGCAAGCCATGAGTCATCGTTTACCGCGATGGGTTGCCAGGTCATGGCTTCCGGCATGGCTGGCGCTGTCCTATTGCGCCATGAGCCCGGCCCTGGACACCGCAGCCATCGTTCCCAGCGTCGCGTCGTCGAGCTGCCTGGAATACCAGGTCGTGGGGGTGTGCTACTGGTTGCGTTGCACCACCTTCGGCTGCGAGGTCAAAACTTCTTCGAAGGTTCGCCATTACGTACCGGATGCCGTGGTCTCCAGCTACTCTTCGACAGGACGCAATCCCTGGGTCGAAGTCCGGGCCCTGAGCGCGGCCACCCCGGGGGCACAGGGTGGCGGCAGCGGCACCAGCGGCGCCCCGCACGAAAACAATCTCTCGGTGTTCAAGAACGTCGACGTGATCGGTCATCCCGGAATCGCCGCGTTCAATGCCTTTGCCAGCGGCTCGGGCTACACCTGCGAAGGTGCCGGCACGCCCTATGTGCCCAATCTGCTCAGCACCCTGGACACGCTCGGCTGGCGCCACGGCATTCCGGAAAGCGTCTTCCCGCAGTCACTGATCCCGGGACTGCGGGAAATCGGCAGCCGGCTCGCGTCGAACCTGTGGGGAAGTGTCTACCCGCGCAGCGGCTTTGTGCACCAGCCCGACGACTACAAGGCTTCCGCCGTGACGGCCCAGCGCGCGGGCGACATCGTGACCCGCCCCGGACAGGCACATGTCTATCGACCACTTCTGGCGCCGGCCGGTCCGGGCTACTGGCCTGCCGGGGAGCTGCGCGAGTCCGATGCGCAGACCGGCAAATGGCAGGCGTTGACGCCCACCGCCAGTACCACCTGTTCGGTCTTCCCCGAACCGGGGCCCCACCTCCAGGCCATCGATGGCGGCTACGCCTGGTCGCTGTGGCGCCCCTACACCTGCTGCAAGCGAGAAGGACAGACCTTTCTCGGCAGCACCGGCCCTCACTGATTGTCTTTCATCACGGAGCACTGCCATGACTCGGATATCCCTTTTTCCACGCCCTTGCCCCAGCCCCTGGCCGGTCCTGATCGTCGCCCTGGCCAGCCTGCCCCTCCTCGCCGCCCCGCCCGGTTTCAGCGGTGCCGGCAGTGTCATCGGTGACGACGTGTTGTACCGCATCGGCGGCGGCAATGCGGTGAACATGGGACGTGCCGGCAGCATGCAAAGCATCGGCGTCGGCGTGGGCTGGAACAACAATCTCATGTGCGGAAACATGGACCTGTCCACCACCCTGCATAACCAGCTCAACGGCATCACCGACGGTTTCCAGAGCATCATGGGCAGCCTCATCCAGAACGCCACCGGTGCCGTCGCCTCGCTGCCGGCACTGATCATCCAGCGAGCAGACCCGGGCCTGTACAACCTGCTCACCAACGGCATCCTGCAGGCCCGGCTGGACTTCGACCGGTCCAAGGCCAGTTGCCGTGCCATCGCCGAACGCATGGTCAACGTCGCCGGCAACCAGAGCAGTTGGGGCGCCCTCGCCGAAGGCCAGGCGATCAAGGAGGCCATTGTCCAGAACCAGGACGCCGTGGCCGTGACCGCCCAGGCCGAATCAGACAAGGGCAACACCGGCATTCCCTGGGTGGGTGGCGACAAGGCCGGCGGCAAGCAGCAGCCACCGATCCAGGTGATCGGGGAGGTGACCCGGGCCGGCTACAATCTGCTCAATGGCCGCAGCGCCACGGATACCGCGAGCATCGCGCCCGCCGCCTGCAACAGCGGCCTGCTGTGCGATACCTGGCAGTCCCCGGATGAGGCAGCGGCGTTTGCCAACCGCGTTCTCGGGGAAGTCCAGCAGCAGACCTGCGAAGGCTGCACCCCGAGCACGGCCACCGCCGGGGTCGGCCTGACCCCGCTGATCCAGGAAGAGTACGAGAGCAAGCTGCAGGCGCTGCAAGCGCTGATTGCCGGCAGCAAGCCGACCAGCCTGGAGAATCTGGCCGAGGCCGGCAGCCATTCGATGCCCATCACTCGCGGCATCATCACTGCCTTGCGCGACGAACCCGATCAGGAACTGCTGGCGCAACGCCTGGCTTCGGAAATCGCCGTCACCAGCGTGCTGGAAAAGGCCCTGCTGCTGCAACGCGCCCTGCTGGCCGGCAACAAGGAACCCAATGTCGCCGCCAACGAGATCGCCACGCAGACCATCGACGGCGAGCGCGACGCCTTGCAGCAGGAAATCACCAACTTGCGGACCGAGCTTGAACTGCGGCGTTCGCTCACCAGCAACTCCCCCGCCGCCATCATTGCCCGTCATCAGGAACGCAAGGACAACTCGCGCACCATCTACGAAGGCGACCCGGACACCAACCGCCTCGAATCGATGGAAAAAAACCTCAACGGCAACGGCCACGGCAGTCCACGCCCCTGATCAGGCGCGCCCTCGCCGCCATCTTGCCGCGGGGCGCGTCCATCAACCGGCCGTCACACCAGCCCTTGTTCGATCCAGCTCTGGACAAGGCTCCAGACCATGGTCAGGTTCAATTCCGGCTCACATTCGGTCATCCCCATGGCGACGAGCAGCACCGCTCGCGGGTCCCCCGGGTCCGTCGCCTGTTCCTTGGTCAGGCGCACCCAGTGCTCCCAGAGGCAGAGTTCCTCCTCGGCACCGACCTGGGGCCAGCGGCCCTTGCGATGGGGGATGCCCAACATCGTGCGGCGGATGGCGACTTCCTTGGCCGACAGGCCGAAAAGCTCGAGGATCATCGGAGAACTGGCACCCAGGGTGATCGCGCGGCTGATCAGATCCTCCTCCTCGCTGTCCTTGACGTGGCTCAGCAGCCGGTGGACGACCGGACCATTCACCACCACCTTGAACCAGGGCACCGGCGAGTTCACCAGGGCCCCCATGCAATGGGGATCGATCAGGGTCTGCAGGTCTTTCTCTTCAAGGCCCATGGCCAGGCAATTGCGCAACTGGCCGTTCTTGATGTTGTTCATGATCTGAAAGGCGACTGCCAGATTCAAGGCGTGCACATAAACCTCCACTACTCCATGTGTCAGATAACGGCCCCGCTCTCGGGCCGGTCATTGTCAGTTTCAGCAATCCTTCGGCTCGGCGACATCCCGGCAATAGTCCCCACGCTCGACACTCAGTATCTCGACACCCGCCCAGCCCTCCATGCGACAGGCCAGCTCATAGACAAAGCGCCGGTTCCTCGATTGCTCAGTGCTGAGCTTGAGTTGGACGGTGCAGACGTCTTCGCCAGTGGTATCAGGACTCAAATCCATTTGTTGTTCTCCCTGTGATCGCTATCGCATCAGGCGCGATAGACGCTGATGGCTGAGCGGCCGAAGTGAACTTTCCTCGGCTGGCCTGCGAAATCATTCCACAGGTTCACAGCCACATCCGTCTCCACAACCGCCCAGGTTTGTGATGTCCTAATTATGTAGTTTTCCGACATGGAACTTTCTGTCAGACAAAGCGCTTGATTGGAGGGAAAAGGCAGGCATCGCTTGTGAGGCGTGCTTTCACCTTCGTCGATCCGGCAAAAGGATCGCACCGGGCCGGCGTTGCTTTCTGTTCGCAAGCCTTCCGCTACAGGCCGGATAACCGTCCTGAAGTGATGCGCAGGGTCTGATCCGCCCGGTCGAACAGTCGATATGCCGTGCCCTGCTCCGATTCGACGAACAGGCTCGTCATGGGCCCGAGGAACTGCGTGAATTCAGCGTCGGTACAGGTGGGCAGGAAGATCGACAGCACCCGCGGATCGTAGAAGCGAAACAGCAGGCGCCTGCCGTCTTCCGTCCGTACCCGCAGAAACTTCTTGAAGTGCAGGCGGACCCGCGACATCGCCAGCGAGGCCGGGGCTACGATGAAGATTCCCCAGGCATTGCCCCAGCCCCTTTCCAGCAGTTCCAGGGTGGCCGGCGACCCACGTGTCAGTTGCACAAGGTAAGGCGCAGCGGCCCGCAGGCGCGGAGTCAACTGCCCGGAGTACAGGCACCAGAATCTCAGCGAGCCGTAGCGCACCGCTCTGGATATTCCCGGATCGCGCGCGCCGTCGAGCAGCCAGTACACCTGATGATCGGCGCCCTCCTGAGAATCGGGCCATAACAGTGCGGTCAGTTGCTCGAGTTCGCCGGCGTTCATCCCTGCCCCTGTTCCAGGCGTTGCAACCGCGCGCGCTCGCACTCCTCACAGAACGGCGTCGCACTTCTGGCCGCCTCCTCCAGCATCGCAGCCTCGACATCCTGTGCGGCGTCGACACTCTCCCGCGATACCGGCACCACCGTCGCCAGTTCGATCTGGGTCCTGGGGACGGGGGCAGGTCCTGTCGGGCGCGGTGCCGGTGGCCTGGCGGCAGCCCCGGCGGCGGATCCCGGCTGCCGGATCGGCGCCGTCGGTTGCCGGGCAAGCAGATACGCACACAAGGTGCCGGACTGCAGCCTGCGCGATAGCTGCCGCAGGACTTCTTCGTCGGCCATGAAGTGGGTCACGGGCAACTGGCCCGAGAGCAAGGTGCGCACGCGATGGACCTCGCCAGGGCCCTGGAAATAGCGCCGGACAAAGCTTTCCACCTGCCATGTCTCGCGCAGGTCTATTTTCGTCGCCGGCGCGTCACCGCCGTCGGCCCCATTCCTTGACCCGGATCGAGCGGGGCCCGTCTCGGTTCGATCGCGGATTTCGATCCGGTCCAACCCGCTGAAAAAACATAACCGCATCGGCCGAGGGTCCCCCAGGGAAGAAACAATGCGCGGACATCGGCTGCCGCCTTGCAGGGGCCGTCAACGCACACGCCAGGCCCTGACTACCATAGCAGCTCAATCCATTTGCGCTGGCGCGCCGATGGTCCTGTACGCGCCGCGTCGGCCCATCGGGCAACCTGTCATTCGACTGCAATACAACCCTGCCTAAGATCGCCCCGCGTTCAGGTCAATTGATTACCCGTATCGGCCTTCGAGGTGTATCCCGAGGCCGATTTTCAAGGATAGGAATCTACGCGCGTAGATAACCGTGAAAACACGGCAACAGCGCGGTTATCGACACCAGGACAGAGCCTTTCGACAGGCCTGTGCGGGCCATCCTCAGATCAGGAGTTTTTTGATGTCCACAGTTGAAAGTGCCGCTCGATCCACCGCCTTCGGGGTGCGTGGTGCAGCGGATGAAAGTTTGATGACCCCGCAGGGACGCCGGGAGTTGTATCGCGCCACCCTCGCCTGCTGGCTGGGCACGGCCATGGAGTATGCGGACTTCGCCCTCTATGGCCTGGCCGCCGGACTTATCTTCGGCGACGTGTTTTTCCCCAATGTCAGCCCGGCCATGGCCCTGCTTTCCACGTTCGCGACCTGGTCCGTGGGCTTTGTCGCACGGCCGATCGGGGCGCTGTTCTTCGGCTGGCTGGGCGATCGCAAGGGGCGCAAGGTGGTGATGATCGCCACCGTGGTGCTGATGGGCGCTTCCACCACCCTGATCGGCCTGATCCCCGGTTATGCATCGATCGGTATCTGGGCCCCCATCTGCCTGGTGGTACTGCGCTTCACCCAGGGTTTTGGTGCCGGGGCCGAACTGGCTGCGGGTACGGTGATGCTGGGCGAATTCGCCCCGGCCAGACGCCGGGGCCTGGTCTCGTCGGTAATTGCCCTCGGCTCGAACAGCGGCACCCTGCTGGCTTCGATGGTCTGGCTGGCCGTGGTGCAAATGGATCAACAGCAATTGCAGGAATGGGGATGGCGCATTCCCTTCCTGTGCAGCTCGCTGATTGCCCTGGCCGCCCTGTGGATCCGCCGCAATCTGCGGGAAACGCCGGTGTTCGAACTCAGGAAGGCCGAGTTGCAAGCCCAGCGTGACAACAGCATCGCCTCCCTCGCCAGCCTTGAACAGCCTGCCGGGTTCTGGAAAGGCAGCCGCTCCTTTTTCACCATGATCGGCCTGCGTATCGGCGAGAACGGCCCGTCCTATCTGGCCCAGGGGTTTATCGTCGGCTATGTGGTGAAGGTGCTCGCGGTGAACAAATCGGTCGCGACCCAGGCCGTGTTGATCGCCTCGATCCTGGGTTTCCTGATCATCCCGCTGGCCGGCTGGCTTTCCGATCGCTTTGGCCGACGCATCATCTACCGCTGGTTCTGCCTGCTGCTGATGCTCTATGCCTTCCCCGCCTTCATGTTGCTCGACTCCCGCGACCCGACCATCGTCACCGCCACCATCGTGCTCGGCATGGGCCTGGCGTCCCTGGGGATCTTCGGCGTGCAGGCGGCCTGGGGGGTTGAAATGTTCGGCGTGAGAAACCGCTACACCAAGCTGGCCATGGCCAAGGAACTGGGTTCGATTCTCTCAGGCGGCACCGCGCCACTGATCGCCGCCGCGCTGCTGTCCTGGACCGGTCACTGGTGGCCGATTGCGACGTACTTTGTCGCGATGGCGGGGATTGGCTTGCTGACGACCTTTGTCGCACCGGAAACCCGGGGCCGCGATCTCAACGCACTGGAAGATGCCATCTGACCGGCCAACAGTTGGCCCCCGTTCATCCGACTGCGCCGCCCCGGTTGCATGAACCCGGGCAATGACACTGCGCATCAACAGCACGGCACTGAAACAACCCGCTGCATCACCGAGAACTTCCAACGCCTCATAGAAGGCGCAAACCCGCACGGCCGTTATTGACTGGCCGGGCAAAACCACGCCTGTCCATCGGCAAACTCATAGGAGCAACGTAATGAAAAGAGCCACTCTCGCACTGGCGGTAACCAGTAGCATCCTGGCCCAACAGGCAACGGCCGCAGGCTTTATCGAAGACAGTACCGCCGCGGTCAGCTCGCGCACTTACTACCTGCGCAGTGACAATCCCAACGCCCCGGGTGTCGACCAGGACGAAGTGACACAGGGTTTCAAACTGGACTATCTCTCGGGTTTCACCCAGGGAACGGTCGGCTTCGGCCTCGATGTCCAGGCCATGCAGGCCTACAACCTCTCCGGGGGTATCCAGCACCCGAACGCCAATACGCAGAACTCATTCGCCCCCGTGGATTCCGACGGCAGCCCGGTCGACAGCTGGAGCCGGCTGGCGGGCAATGCCAAGGTGCGGGTGTCGAAGACCGAGTTCCACGCCGGCGGCGCACTGTCGCCCAACCTGCCGATCCTGGTGGCCAACGATGGCCGGCTGCTGCCGCAAACCTTCGAAGGGGTGACGGTGACATCGAAAGACATCGACAACCTGACCATCAACGCCGGGCAACTGAGTCGCTCGACGGGACGCGCGTCCTCCAATGCCACGGGACTGGCGATCGCCGGCGGCACCCGCGCCAGCAACCATTTCACTTATGCCGGCGCGGACTGGAAAGTGACGCCGGATACCACCCTGCAGTACTACCACGCCGATCTGAGCGATTATTACAAACAGGACTTCTTCGGTCTCTTGAATACGACCCGAATCAGTGACAACTCCAGATTCAAGACCGACCTGCGCTACTTCAACAGTACTTCCCAAGGCAAGAATGGCACGACCGGCTATCTCTTCAATAACAACGGCGGTTATGCCAGCGAACCCGGGAAAGTCGACAACAGCACCTGGAGTGCCGCTTTTACCTACTACCTGGGCGGCAGCGCGTTCATGCTGGGGCGCCAGCAAGTGTCCGACTCGGGCGGCGTGGTCTATCTGAACCAGGGCAGCGTGCTCGGCGGTGCCGGCAACAACGAAGGCAACGGCGGCGCCAGTGTCTATCTGATTACCGACGTGATGGATAACTCTTTCATCCGCGCGGGAGAAAACACCAACTTTGCCCAGTACTCCTATGACTTCGCGGCACTTGGCGTACCCGGCCTCTCGGCATCGGCCCTCTATCTCCATGGCGACCACATCCGTGGCAACGACGGTTCCCGCTACTCGGAATGGGAACGTGACATGCGCATCGACTACGTGGTGCAGAGCGGTTTCCTCAAAGGTTTCGGCACCTCGCTGCGCGAAGGCAGCTTCCGCAGCGGTATTCCGAACGTCGCCGCGGTCGATCAGGCCCGGCTGATCTTCAGTTACACCTACACCTTCTTCTGATCAGTCGACACAAGGCCGGGAAAAGGGGCTGCAGGCGGCTCAAGGGAACCCTCCAGGGGTCATCAAACTGAAATAAAACAGCAGTGATAATGTCCTATGTCATACATCGGTAATGGTCTGCTCATGAAGTGCCGCTTCCCTTCATCCACCCCAGCCCCCTTTTCCGTTTTTTTTCGGCGCGGGAATCTACGCGAGTAGACCCGCTACCCAGAAGCCTTTGGATGTCTGTCCGCTCACAAGAAATGGAAGGTAATCTTGACGAAACAGAATGCAAGCCGCGTGACCCGGGACGATGTCGCCCGCGAGGCCGGAACCTCGGTGGCGGTGGTCAGCTACGTGATCAACAACGGCCCCCGGCCGGTCGCCAAGGCTACCCGCCAGCGCGTGCTGGACGCCATCAAAAGCACCGGTTACCGACCCAATGGTGTGGCCCAGGCACTGGCCTCCGGCAAGACCAGGACCTATGGACTGGTCGTTCCCAACATCTCCAATACCTTCATCGCCTCCTTTGCCCATGCCCTGCAACAGGAGGCCCTGGACAACGGCCTGGTCATCCTGCTGGGTGACTCGGGCGACTGCCGCAAGCGCGAGTTGAACCTGATCAACAGCCTGCTGAGCCAGCGCGTCGATGGCCTGTTCTACACCAGCGTCGACCGTCATCCGCATATCGACCTGATCCAGGCCAGCGGCACGCCGTTCGTCATGCTCGACCGGGTCGACCCCAGGCTCGCCGTCAATATGCTGCGGGTCGACGAGCGCGCCGCGGCCCGCCAGGTCACCGCGCACCTGCTGGGCCATGGATACCGCGAGGTCGGCATCATCGCCGGGCCGCTGGACATGCTCAACGCCCAGGATCGTCTGAATGGCTGGCGTGACGCATTGACCGAGAACGGGATCGAGGAGCGTCCCGAATGGATATTCCCCACGAGCTACACACGCCAGGGTGGCTATGACGCGACCCGGCGCATGCTGGCCGAAGGTCGCCCTCCCCGTGCCTTGTTCTGCTCCAACGAGGCCCAGGCCATAGGCTGCATCCGCGCCCTGTCGGAGCACGGCCTGAAAGTCCCCGGGCAGGTAGCGCTGGTCTGCTTCAACGGCACCGAGGAATCGGCGTTCTACGCCCCGTCACTGACCACCGTCTGCCAACCCGTCAGGGAAATGGCCAAGGCCGCCATTGCGATGCTGCTGGCCTGGGATGGCGAGGTGAAACTGCAAGAGTTTTCCCATCGCCTGGTGATTGGTGAGTCCTGTGGATGCCATGTCGTGAAAACACCGCAAGCCTGAAAAAAAGAAGGTGGAATGAAACGTTTAATCATTGATTGCGATCCGGGGAATGGGATCGCAGGTGCGAATGTCGACGATGGTCTGGCATTGGCGCTGGCACTGGCCGCTCCGCAAATCTCCCTTGAACTGGTAACCACTGTCGCGGGCAATACGCCCAGCGCCGTGGGCTACAACGTCGCCCGGGACCTGATGGCCAGGGTCGGTCGCGCCTTGCCGGTGGTCCGCGGCAGCACCCAGGCCTTGCAGGAGCCCGGCGCGCCCTGGCGCGATGCACTGGACAATACCGTGCACAGGCGTCAGTTGGCCCATCTGTGGCAGGACGTACGCCCGCCCCTCGCGTTCGACGCACCGGAGCAGGAAGCGGCTGACGCCATCGGCCAGTTGATCTGCGCCAACCCCGGGGAAATCACCCTGGTGGCGATCGGACCGCTGACCAACGTGGCGCTGGCCGTCGAACGTTATCCGCAGATGGTCACGGCGGTCCGGGAAATCGTGATCATGGGCGGCGTGTTTGCCCTGGATGACTACATCAAGGACACCAACTTCGGCTTCGATCCCGAGGCCGCGCAGCGGGTCCTGAATTGCGGCGCACCGATCACCCTGGTGCCCCTGGATGTCACCACGCAGACCCTGATGACCCACGACGACCTGAACCGTATCGAACGCCTCGACACGCCCCTGGCGGATTTTGTCTGCGAGACCTTCCGGCCCTGGATCGATTATTCGATCGCCACCCGCAGCCTGACCGGCTGCTGGATACATGACGCCCTGGTCATCGCCTGGCTGCTTGATCCCGGTGTCGCCACCTCGACCCCGTACTACACGGAAGTGGAGTTGCGTGCCGGTCGCACGCGCGGCAAGAGCTGGCGCTACAAGCAACCGCTGCGACTGGATGTGGCCATCGCGCCATCCACCAGTGGCCTGGTGAACATCCTGCAGACCGTGGACAACCCATTGTTGCTGGAGATCATCGAAAGGTATCTGTCGATCAGGCCCGGCCCGACTGCGGCAGCTCCGGCGTGAGCCGGCGCTATCGATCGCACGCCACTTGCGCCAGCAACCACTGCTTGAACGCCTCGGCCGCCGGCGAACCCTCGGTCCCCTCCCGCTGCACGATGTAGTACGCCAGATCACACGACAGTGCATCACCGAACGGCCTGACCAGGCGGCCCGCCGCCAAGTCAGCCGCCACCAGGCTGCGCCTGCCCAGCGCCACGCCATTCCCGGAAATAGCGGTCTGCATCACCGCCGCCGAGTCGTTGATCTGCAAGCCGCGCCGGGCATCGTCGTATTCGAAGCCTGACCGGCGCAGCCAGGTTTCCCAGGTGGGGAACGCCGTGACACCGCGCATGGAAACGTCGTGCAGCAGCGGATGATGCTGAAGATCCGCGGCGCTCGCCAATGGATGCGCGCCGCTCAACAGCGCCGGACTGCACACCGGAAAGAACTCTTCAGCCATCAGGTAGGTGACTGTCAGGCCCGGCCAGTGTCCCGCGCCGAAGCGGATGCCCAGGTCCATGCGGTCCGTGGCGAAGTCCACCAGTCTGCCGTTGGTATCGAGCCGCAGCTCGTACTGCGGATACAACGTCTGGAAACCTTCCACCCGCGCCAGCAGCCACTTGTCCGCGAAGGCCGGTGGTACGGTCACGGTGATGCCGGGGCTGTGTTCGCCGGCCTTGAACCGGGCTACCGCCGAACTCAGCAGATCGAAGCCGGCCTGCAGATCCGCCAGCGCGGATACCGCCACCTCGGTGAGTTCCAGTCTCGCCGGTCCGCTGCGCGAGCGATGAAACAGCACCACCCCATGGGTGTCCTCCAGTCCCCTGACCAACTGCCCGATAGCCGCGGGCGACACGTTCAGTTCTTCGGCGGCACGGACGTAGCTCAGATGCCTGGCGGCGGCTTCAAAGGCGCGCAGGGCATTCAGATGATGGGGGGCTCTCATGAGGTGGACCTGATCGTTCAAACCAGTCCCATTGTGTCCGTCCGCCGGGAAAACAGGAATGAAAATTTTCAGCCCCAGGGGCCCGGCCCGGACCTGGATTCAGGCAGCACAGTTTTTCTATCCCGGGTGCACAGATCTTCTGATTTGGCGACCAGTTCACCGGCGACGATAGTGGTCCCCAGGCCAGAACAGCCTCACAGACTCTCAACCCCTCGATGGAGAACGACCATGAAACTGACCGACAAAGTTGCCCTGATCACTGGCGGCACTTCCGGTATCGGCCTGGAAACCGCCCGCCAATTTCGTGCCGAAGGTGCCCAGGTCATCGTCACCGGCATCCATCCAGGCCGCCTTGAAGAAGCCCGCCGCGAACTCGGCCCCGAGGCCCTGGTGATCAGCGCGGACCTGCGCAAGCCAGCCGACCTGGCCCGTGTCATCGATACCATCCGCAGCCGCCATGCACAGATCGACGTGCTGTTTGCCAACGCCGGTGCCGGCACCGCCGCGCCCCTGGAAGCCGTGACCGAAGAGCAGATCGATGAACAGTTCGCGCTGAATTTCAAAGGCCTGTTCTTCACTGTCCAGAAAGCCTCGCCCCTGCTGGTAACAGGCAGCAGCGTGATCCTGACCACCTCGTTCCTGAACCGTGTCGGTGCGCCGGGCCTGTCGATCCTCTCGGCCAGCAAAGCCGCCGTGCGCTCCCTGGCGCTGACCCTGGGCGCGGAGCTGGCGCCACGGGGTATCCGTGTCAACGCGGTCAGCCCCGGCCCGATCAGCACTCCGTTCCACAGCAAGCTGGGACTGTCGGAGTCCGAGCTCAGCGCGGTCGCCGCCAGCATCGAGTCCCAGGTACCGCTGGGGCGTTTTGGCGAGGCGGAGGAAATTGCCCGCACGGTGGTGTTCCTCGCCAGTGACGACTCGTCGTTCATGACCGGTTCGGAAATCATTGTCGACGGCGGTCTTTCACACTTCTAGGGCACACAACCGCGCACTGTCTTGCCACAGTTGCCGGGCCACCTCATCACGGCGAGCGAGCTCGGACGGTTCCGGCCAGGTCAGCTCGCCTCTCACCAGGGACGCGTACAGACGCCCTTTCGGCGGGACAATCCGCCCCAATGCCAGGTCGGCCAGAAGCTCGCCGGCCTGCAGGCGCATGCCCTCGGCGAAGTACGGGCTCAATGCCGAAGGCGGCGCCGGCAGTGCCCCCGAAGGCAGGTTGCGCCCCAGGCCGGTGCCGGGGACATAACCCGGGTTGTAGGCGATCACCCGCATCCGGCGCGAGCGGGTCTCGGGCAACGCCTCGAAGGCACGCGCTGTCAGCAGGTTGCACAGCTTCGAGGTGGCATAGGCCCGGAATCCCGATTCGAAAGGGACGCTGCCCCGCACCGCCTTGCCCAGGTCAAGATGGGCCAGTTGTTGCGCATCGACGGAGGAAAACGGCGCCACCGGACTGAACTGCGGGTCATGGGTATTGCTGGTCGTCAGCACCACGATGGCCTCACGGGCCAGCGCCGGCGCCAGCAGGCGCAGCAGCAGGTAGTGGCCCAGGTGATTGACCGCAAAGGTGCTCTCGTAGCCGTCCACCGTGCGCGCCGCGGTCGGAAAGCCCAGCCCGGCGTTGAGCACCAGGGCATTGATCTTCGTGCTGCCCAGCGACTCGATCACTTGCCGGGCGAACTGCCGGACGCTGTCCAGGCTCGCCAGTTCCAGCGGCAGGCGGGTCGTGCGCCCGCCGATGATCAATCGTGTGCCAGGGACCTCAGCCAGTCGCTGTGCCGTCACTTGCCCCAGGCCGAACGTCCCGCCGGTCATGATGATCGTATTCATGCGCCAGGCACCTCGACCAGCACTACTTCGGTGTCTTCGATCGCCTCGACCAGCAACTCGGCCTCCTCGCTCACGGCAAGACCGTCCCCCGCCTCGACCCGCTCGCCGTTGACCGTCAGCGCCCCGAACGCCGGTACCAGGTAGCCTTGGGATG
Source organism: Pseudomonas sp. Mn2068 (assembly GCF_049319725.1). Lineage (NCBI taxonomy): Bacteria > Pseudomonadati > Pseudomonadota > Gammaproteobacteria > Pseudomonadales > Pseudomonadaceae > Pseudomonas > Pseudomonas sp. Mn2068. Next base: position 1,019,051 of record NZ_JBMOUG010000001.1, read on the forward strand.
CCGGCGACCAGCGATAATCCAGGCGCTGCCCGGCCTTGAGCGTCGCGCCGAGAACCCGGGCATCGGCGCGGATCGGCAAGGCGCTTTCATCACCCGGCAACCCGCTGGCCAGCACCACCCATTGACCGGCCCGATCAGACTTGGGAAAAGGCCGCGTGCCCCAGGCGGGAAGCCCGCCTTTTTCCCGCGGCCGCAACCAGATCTGGAAAAGCCGCAACGGGACACCATCGGCATTGCGCTCTTCATGCCGGATGCCCGTGCCGGCACTCATCACCTGCACGTCACCGGACTCGGTACGACCTTCCCCGCCAAGACTGTCGCGATGGCTCACCGCGCCTTCCAGCACATAGGAAACGATCTCCATGCTTTCATGGCCATGCATGGGAAAACCGGTGCCGGGCGCAATCCGGTCATCGTTCCAGACCACCAGCGCCCCCAGCGGCCGATGGGCGGGATTGCCATCGGCGCTGACCCTGAAGTGATGGTGGGCCTTGAGCCAACCAAAGTCGCCGCCGCCGAGATCGGCCTTGAATCGATGCTCCAACATATCGGTGCCTGCACAGTAGATGAACGGCCAAAGGCGGCCGGTTGCCCTATGTGAAGAGGATAAATTTGAAATGAACCCGGAAGAACAGCTTCAAAAACAACGATAGGTTGTAGAAAATAGAACGATGCGCACCCCACGAGATTGGCCATGGATCATCTGACCGACCTGAACAACATGTACCTCTTCGCCAAAGTGGTGGACCACGGCGGATTCACCGCGGCGGCGCAGGTCCTCGGATTGCAGACCTCGAAGCTCAGTCGGCGCGTCGCCGCTCTCGAAGCGGAGCTGGGAGTGCGCCTGCTCAATCGCAACTCGCGACGGATCTCGTTGACCGATGCCGGCCGGCTGTTTTACCAGCACTGCGTGGCGCTGGTGGAGGAAGCCCGGGCGGCGAAGACCGCCATTGACCAGACGCGCGCCTCGCCTCAGGGCGTGGTACGCATCAGTTCCCCATTGGGCGTGCTGCAGATGGGCGCCAGGGAGATTCTGACGCAGTATATGGTGGACAATCCGGCGGTACGGATCATGCTCGATGCCACCAACCGGCGCGTGGATATCATCGAGGAAGGGTTGGATATCGCCCTGCGGGTACGCTTGTTGCCGCTCGAAGATTCGGACCTGACATTGCTGCCCCTGCTCGACTCCCGGCGCATCCTGGTGGCGAGCCCGGCCTTGCTGGCGCAGCACCCTGCCCTCACTGACCTGGACGATCTGGCGGGCATGCCGACCTTGGCCATGGCCAACACCAACGACAAATACCAGTGGCATTTCCTGGCACCGCATCCGGTTGTCTTCAGCCACCAGCCAAGGCTGGCCACCGACGATCTGGAGACACTCCGTGCCGCCGCCCTGAGGGGAATCGGTATCGCCCAGCTACCGGCCAACCTGGTACAGGACGATCTGGCGCGGGGCCGCCTGTTGCCGGTCCTGCCCGAGCGTCCATCGCCCGCCGGCAGCCTGCATGCCATCTTCCCTTCCCGGCGAGGCATGGTCCCCGCCGTACGCGGCGTGCTGGACGCCCTGCTGGCCGGATTCAACCCGCAGCGATCTCAGAACACCAGCTTGTAGCCGATCGAGAACAGCATCACCGCCAGGAACGGTCGCAACAACCCGTCCGATACCCGCCCGGTCAGATGGCTGCCGATATAGATCCCCGGCAGCGAACCCATCAGCAAAAAGCCCAGCAGTTCCCAGTTCATGTTGCCCATGCTGGCATGCCCGAGACCTGCTACCAGGGTCAGCGGCACCGCGTGGGCGATCTCCGTACCCACCAGGCGCCGGGTCGGCAGAAACGGATAGAGGATAAACAGCGCCACCGTCCCCAGGGCACCGGCGCCGATGGAGGTCAAGGCGACCATGGTGCCGAGGATGAGGCCGGTCAGCACCGTCAGCCCGTTCAACTTCGGCGCACTGATCAGCGAATGATCGACACCCCGCCGATGGGCAAACGCCAGCAGCTTGTTCTTGAACAGCACCGCCAGCGCCGTCAGCAGCAGCACAAAGCCCAGCGACCGCTTGATCACGCTGTTCAGGGCTTCGGGCGCGGTGTGCAGGCTGCTCAGGAACCACAGGGTCAAGAGCACCGCCGGCACGCTGCCAAGGGTCAGCCAGCCGGTGATCTTCCAGTCGATATTGTCGTTCTTCTTGTGAACCAGCACGCCGCCGGACTTGGTAATCGCCGCGTACAGCAGATCGGTGCCCACGGCGGTCGCCGGGTTGATACCGAACCACAGCAGGATCGGTGTCATCAGGGAACCGCCACCGACACCCGTCAACCCAACGATAAAGCCGACCACCAAGCCTGCCACGACAAAACCGAAATTACCGACATCCATTAGCAAACCCTGGAGAATCTAGCGAGACGACAAAAAAACTGGCGGGCAGCATAGCGGCTAATGTTATGACCGTTTATAAGAATATAATCTAACATTATAACCAGAAGTACTCACCTGCCCCGCTGCAATCATCGCGACCAGCACCACGCCTCCAGCTCGCATCGTCCTCCCGCATAACCAGGGACCAACGGTTTCCGGATCTTTCTCACTGAAAATGGCGGGTGGCAGGCCGAAGACAGGGGCGACAAGCTTGCGCTCACCGCCCCGGCTGCCACTCCGGATAACGGGCACCCTCTTCGTACGCCAGCCACGGCAGGTCGTGGGACACCCAGATATGGTGTTGGCCAATGAGTCCCGGGTCATCATCCAGCGTGGCGATCCGCAGGATCACCAGTGGCAGGTGTGGCCGCTCGGCCATCAGGTGCGAACCGCATCGCGAACAGAAATGCCGCAGCTTGCCAGGTGAGGACTCGAAGACCGTCAATGCCTCCTCGCCCTTGACCCAGCGAAAATGCTCGCGCCGCACCCCAGCCGTGGGGGCAAACACAGCCGCATGGGTTTTACGGCAGGTATGACAGTGACAATGCCCTATGGGCATATCGAGACTATCGACCTCGTATTCAACGGTTCCACATGCACAACTGCCTTTCATGCCTGCCTCGATCACCCTCAGTACTGGGGCGCCATCCTAGCGTGGCGCCATCGGGACTGACAGCCGCTATTCCACGCGCATGCAGCGATAGGCCTCGGTCCGATAAGGGAAGGCAATGCTCTCGCGCCCCCTCAGGGCCGGATGGGTGTCGATCAGTTCCTGGAGTTGCCCGCCAACCTGGGCCTTTTCGGCGGGCGGCAGCGCGGCAATGAAACTGACCGACATGAAGCGGTCGATGATCACTTCCCGGGCCGTGCCCACATGGGTATAACCAAGGCAACTCAGTTCGGGCGCCGAGAAGTAGCGACCGGTGAAAGGCTTGCGCCAGGCACCAGTATGGAAACGTGGTGTGTCGCCTTCGTAGGGGGTGATGATCCGGGTAATCGCCGCGACCCAGTCAACCGACTCGTCCCGGACATTCCACACCAGCCCGAGCCGACCACCGGGCTTGAGCACACGGTGGATCTCGGCCAGCGCCGCCTCGTGGGCGAACCAGTGAAACGCCTGGGCACAGAGCAAGGTGTCGGCAAACCCTGACTCCAGTGGCATGGCCTCGGCGGTGCCCGGCAAGGCCCGCACTGCCGGCAGGCGGGCGGCCAGTTCGGCACGCATCGCCTCGACCGGCTCGATGGCGGTGACCGTGGCGCCGGTCGCCACCAGCAGGCGGGTGAACTTGCCGGTGCCAGCACCGAGGTCGATCGCCTGCCCTTGCGCGTCGACACCCAGGGTGTCGCGCAGCCAGGACTGCAGCTCGACGGGATAGTCAGGGCGCCCCTGGGCATAGGTTTTTGCTTCAGCGCTGAAACCGATTTGTGCAGCCTTGTGAACGCCCGACATGCTCAGCCCCTGGTAGATTGATCCGCTGGGTATTACCCGGTTCATATTACCCGGTTCATGTTACAGGCTCAGTCATCCAGCGCCTTGGGGGCAGGCGGCGTTTTACCCGGTTTTTCCGCCTTGCCAGGCTTGGCGCCTTTCGCCGGCTTGGCCTCGGCGGCCGCCGCCGGTGGTGGCGGTGGCGTCGGGGCCACGGTTTCCTTCTCCGAGGCCGGCAACGCATCGACCGCGCTGAACACGTCCTTCAACGGCAACGGCCCGTCATGCTCGAGGGTTTTCTGCTGGCCATCCTTGCCCACCAGGATCACCGTGGACTTGCCCTCCGGCGTGACCCCCAGCTTGAGCCCGCGAATCAGGGCCATGGTGGTCGGTTGTTCCATGTATTTGTTGGCACGCTTGCCCACGGTCTGCGCCACTTCGTAGAGCACCAGTTGACGTTCGTCGAAGGCCTTCTGGTTGGCCGGGTCGTCGAGGGCCTTTTTCAGGCTGACCAGGGTCGGGTCCGCCGTACTCGGCGCGATCACGATCAACGCCCGGCTTCTCCCGTAGTCCTGGGTCAGCGGAGAATCGATATCGGCCGCCCACGAGGGGCCGGACACGAGCAGCGACAGCGCAGCGAAGGTCAGAGACCGGATGAACATACACACCTCCTTTGAATATTCATGGGGTAATGATTGCGCATCGTAGGAAAAGATCCATGCCAGACCGACTTATTTCTCAAAATTCAGGTAACGGGATCTTTCTTCCAACAAGATATCGAACAGCGCCTGGGCCGCGGCGGACAGTTCATGGCCCGGTTTGGTCAGCACGCCGATGGCCCGCTCCACCACCGGATCATGCAAGGTGATGCAACGGGCGCCCAGCTCGCGCATCTGCCCGACGCACAATGCCGGTACCGCGCTCACGCCCAGGCCGCTGGCAACCATCCGCCCCACCGTCGCCAACTGATGGCTCTCGAACTCCACCGGCAGGGTCATATCCCGCGCCCGCAGGTGCTCCTCCAGCATCACCCGCACATTGGAGGGGCGCTGCAGGGTGATAAAGGGCTCCTTGAGCAACGAGTTCCAGTCGATCTCCTCGCGCTCGGCCAACGGCGAATCCGCGGGGACCACGGCCACGAAACGGTCGACATACAACGGCGTGAAGGTCAGCGACGAGTTCTGCAACGGTTCGAACGCCACCCCCAACTCCACCTGGCGATCGCCGACCATCTCCAGTACCTGCTCGTTGACCACGTCGTTCACCGCGACATTGACCTGCGGATAACGGGCACGGAAGGTCTTGAGGATCGGCGGCAGCAGGTTGCCGGCAAACGACGGCATCGCCGCCAGGGTCACCCGGCCACGCTGCAGGGTGAAGCGCTGGCGCAGCTCGTCCTCGGCATTGTCCCAGTCGGCGATCAGTCGCCGGGCCAGGGGCACCAGGGCTTCGCCTTCCGGAGTCAGCGCGACATTGCGGGTGTTGCGACTGAACAGGCGGCCGCCCAGTCCTTCCTCCAGCGCCTTGATGGTCAGGCTCAGGGCCGATTGCGACAAGTAAAGACGTTCGCCCGCCACCGCGAAGCTTAAACTCTGGGCAACGGCGAGAAAGGCCCTAAGCTGTTTGACGGTCATCGGCATCGTCTCGGCATGAATAGCTATTATTGAGCTTTATCAATCAATCAAACCTAAAAATCAACTTAACAAATATATTTCCCGGAGCAACACTCTACTCAAAGGCCGCTCGGGCCACGAACAACAAAAGAGGATCGTGCATATGGCAGGTTTCGATAAACGCGTGGCGTCCTACGAGGAAGCCCTCGCCGGCCTGGAAGACGGCATGACCGTGCTGTCCGGCGGCTTCGGTCTGTGCGGCATTCCGGAAAACCTGATCGCCGAGATCAAGCGCAAGGGCACCCGCAACCTGACCGTGGTCTCCAACAACTGCGGCGTCGACGGTTTCGGCCTCGGCGTACTGCTGGAAGACCGGCAGATCAGCAAGGTCGTGGCCTCCTATGTGGGCGAAAACGCCCTGTTCGAGAAGCAACTGCTCAGCGGCGAGATCGAAGTGGTCCTGACGCCCCAGGGCACCCTGGCCGAGAAAATGCGCGCCGGCGGCGCCGGGATCCCGGCCTTCTTCACCGCCACCGGCTACGGCACCCCCGTCGCCGAAGGCAAGGAAACCCGCGAATTCAATGGCCGTCCGTACCTGATGGAAGAGTCCATCACCGGTGACTTCGCCATTGTCAAAGGCTGGAAGGCCGACCATTTCGGCAACGTGATCTATCGCCACACCGCCCAGAACTTCAACCCGCTGGCCGCCACCGCGGGCAGGATCACCGTGGTCGAAGTAGAGGAGATCGTCGAACCGGGCGAACTGGACCCGGCGCAGATCCACACCCCTGGTATCTACGTCGACCGGATCATCTGCGGCACGTTCGAGAAGCGCATCGAACAGCGCACCGTGCGCAAGTAAGCCCCGGCCCCCTCGACTAACGGAGAACAATAAATGGCACTTTCCCGCGAACAAATGGCCCAGCGCGTCGCCCGCGAACTGCAGGACGGCTTCTACGTGAACCTCGGCATCGGCATCCCGACCCTGGTCGCCAACTACATCCCGGCCGGCATGGAAGTCATGCTGCAATCGGAAAACGGCCTGCTCGGCATGGGTTCCTTCCCCAGCGAAGATGAAGTCGATGCCGACATGATCAACGCCGGCAAGCAGACCGTGACGGCCCGTATCGGCGCTTCGATCTTCTCCTCCGCCGAATCCTTCGCGATGATCCGCGGCGGCCATATCGACCTGACGGTGCTCGGCGCCTTCGAAGTCGACGTGCAGGGCAACATCGCCTCGTGGATGATCCCCGGCAAGCTGGTCAAGGGCATGGGCGGCGCCATGGACCTGGTGGCCGGTGCCGAGAACATCATCGTCACCATGACCCACGCCTCCAAGGACGGCGAGTCGAAGCTGCTGCCACGCTGCAGCCTGCCGCTGACCGGCGCCAACTGCATCAAGCGCGTACTGACCGACCTGGCCTACCTGGAAATCGAAAATGGCGCTTTTGTCCTCAAGGAACGCGCACCTGGCGTCAGCGTCGAAGAGATTGTCAGCAAGACCGCGGGTAAACTGATCATTCCCGACCACGTGCCTGAAATGCAGTTTTCCTGATGAGGAATGAAGCGATGCAAGATGTAGTGATTGTCGCCGCCACCCGTACCGCGGTGGGCAGCTTCCAGGGTTCGCTGGCCAGCATCAGCGCCGTCGACCTCGGTGCCGCGGTGATCCGCCAGTTGCTGAGCCAGACCGGCCTCGACGGTGCCCTGGTCGATGAAGTGATCATGGGCCAGGTGCTGACCGCCGGCGCCGGCCAGAACCCCGCGCGCCAGGCCGCGATCAAGGCCGGCCTGCCCCACGCGGTACCGGCCATGACCCTGAACAAGGTCTGCGGCTCGGGCCTCAAGGCCCTGCACCTGGCGGCCCAGGCCATACGCTGCGGCGATGCCGAGGTGATCATCGCCGGTGGCCAGGAAAACATGAGCCTGTCCAACTACGTGATGCCCGGCGCCCGCACCGGCCTGCGCATGGGCCATGGCCAGCTGGTCGACACCATGATCAGCGATGGCCTGTGGGATGCGTTCAACGACTACCACATGGGCATCACCGCCGAGAACCTGGTGGACAAGTACGGGATCAGCCGCGAAGCCCAGGATGCCTTCGCCGCCGCGTCGCAGCAGAAAGCCGTGGCCGCCATCGAGGCCGGGCGTTTTGTCGACGAAATCACGCCGATCCTGATTCCCCAGCGCAAGGGCGATCCGCTGGCGTTCGCCACCGATGAACAGCCACGCGCCGGTACCACCGCCGAGTCCCTGGGCAAGCTCAAGCCGGCCTTCAAGAAAGACGGCACGGTCACCGCCGGCAACGCCTCGTCGCTGAACGACGGCGCCGCCGCGGTGATCCTGATGAGCGCCGCCAAGGCCAAGGCCCTCGGCCTGCCGGTCCTGGCGAAGATCGCGGCCTACGCCAATGCCGGCGTCGACCCGGCGATCATGGGCATCGGTCCGGTCAGCGCAACCCGCCGCTGCCTGGACAAGGCCGGCTGGTCCCTGGAACAGCTGGACCTGATCGAGGCCAACGAGGCTTTCGCGGCCCAGGCGCTGTCGGTGGGCAAGGAACTGGGTTGGGACGCGGCCAAGGTCAACGTCAACGGCGGCGCCATCGCCCTCGGCCACCCGATTGGCGCCTCGGGCTGTCGGGTGCTGGTGACCCTGCTGCACGAGATGATCAAGCGCGATGCGAAAAAAGGCTTGGCGACCTTGTGCATCGGCGGCGGTCAAGGCGTGGCCCTGGCCATCGAGCGCTAGACCTGGTGTACGGGCAGAGTGGGCTTGCCCACTCTGCTGCTATCCTCGATCGATGCCCCTTTGCGCATCGAGCGAGTCCAACCGCATGATTCTTGTCCTGCTGCCCCACTCCGATTACGACCCCACCGAAAGCAGCGTGCCTTGGCAATACCTGCATCGCGCCGGTATCGACGTTCGCTTCGCCACTCCGCAAGGCACCCCGGCCCATGCCGATCCACGCCTGGTGGAACAGGGTTTCGGCCTGCTGAACCCGTTGCTGATGACCCGCAAGGCCGATCTGCAAAGCTACCAGGCGATGCTTGCCGACCCGCATTTCCAGCAGCCGCTGGCCTACGCCGAGGTCGACCCCGCTCAGTTCGACGGCCTGCTGGTTCCCGGCGGCCATGCCGAGGGCATGCGCAGCCTGCTCGAGTCGGACGCGGCACAACGCATCGTGCTGCATTTCTTCAAGACCGACAAACCGCTCGCTTCGGTCTGCCACGGTCCCCTGCTGCTGGCCCGCACCCTCGACCCGGATACCGGGCGCTCGGTGCTGTACGGGCGCAAGGTCACCGGCCTGCTGGCGGCCAGCATGGAACTGGCGGCCTGGCTGATCACCGCGCCCTGGCTCGGTCGCTACTATCGCACCTACCCGCAAACCGTCGAGGCAGAGATCAAGGCCGCACTGGCCAGCCCGAAGGACTTTGTCCCCGGGCCACCGGCGCTGCTGCGCGATTCGGCGAGCAAACCCGGGCGAGGCTTCGTGGTCCGCGACGGCAACCTGCTGACCGCCCGCTGGCCGGGTGACTGCCATCGCCTTGCCGCTGAATGGCTGCAGATGCTCAAGCAGCCGCGCACCACTTAGGCCTGCCGTTCCAGCAATCGGCGGCTGACAAAGCTGAAGCCCAGGACGATGAAGATCAGCACGCCGGTAGCGACCTGCTGCCAGTAGAAATTCCAGCCGATCAACAGCAGGCCATTGGCGATGACATTGATGAACAGCACACCCAGCAACGTTCCCGGAATATTCGCCCGGCCCTGGCGATTCAAGGTAGTACCGATGAACACCGCGCCAATGGCGTTGAGCAGGAACGCATTGCCGGACAGCGGCACGTAGGCGCCGACCGTGGAACTGAGCAGGATCCCTGCCAACCCGCAGGCCAGGGCAGCGGCCAGGACCACACTGGTGATGATGCGTCGCACCGACAATCCCGAGTAATACGCCAGCAACGGCTGGGTCCCCTGGGCCAGCAGTTCACGGCCCAGGCGACCACGGGCCAGAACCAGGCCATAGACCAGGGCCAGGCCGATCACGATCAGCAACGGCAAGGGCAGGCCCAACGGACTCAGGCTCGCCAGTTCCGGCTTGAAGGCCTGGGCGATATAGATGGGCTGACCGCCGTCCGACAGCAACTGCTGGGCGCTGGTGCCGATAAACAAGGTGCCCAGGGTTGCCAGGAACGGACTGATCCGCAGCCCGGCAATCAAGCCCGCGTTCACCGCTCCCACCAGCAAACCCGCCACCAGCGCGGCTGGCACGGCTACGGCGAGCCCGTGACCGGCATTGAGCAGCACGACAAAAGCGAAGCTGGCGAAATCCAGCGCCGTGCCGACCGACAGGTCGATGCCACCCGCCGCCACCGCGTAGGTCATGCCGATGGAGACAATGGCCAGCAGGACAAAATTGTTCAGCACCAGGCTCTTCAGGTTGCCACTGCTGAGAAAGCCCGGCGCCAGCCAGGCAAAGAGCAGGACAATCCCCAGGAATACCAGGGGCAAGGTGAAGGGCAGCAACGAGCGCACGTTCGCCACCGGGTATGCAGGCACGGCCCTCATGAAGGTTCACCTCGATTCAGTGCACTGGAAGCAGCGACTACCAGCAGGATCAGCACACCCTGCACCCCGTTGACCCAGAAACTGGACAGGTTCAGCAGCTGAAAGCCGTTGATGAGAAAGCCGATCAACAGGGTCGCCAGCAAGGTGCCGGGGATACTCGCCACCAGCCGCCGGGAAAACACCACGCCGAGAAAGGCAATCGCCACCACCGACAGCAGCATGTCACCGGAGCCGGTGGTACTGCCGCTGAAGAAGGCTGCCGAACACAACGCCGCCACGGCCGCACACAGCCCCGACAGCAGATAGCTGGAAAACACGTAGGCCGTCACCGCAATCCCAGCCGCCTGCGCAGCCTGGGGGTACTCGCCGACGGCATGCAGGCGCAGTCCATAAGCGCTGTGCTGAATCAACAGGGTCAGCAATCCGGCCATCGCCAGCAGCACCCAGGCCAACGCCGGCACCGCCAGCCAGGTCCCGCCACTGAGCAGGTCGAGCAACGGCGAATCAGTGGGCACCACGGTATTTTCGGTGAGGACCAGTTCCAGCCCGGCCAGCACATTCATGCTCGCCAGCGTCGCCAGCAACGGTGGCAAGCGCAGCACCACCACGGCCAGGCCATTGAGCAGACCCACCGCGAGGCCGCAGCCCAGGGTCAGTGGCAGGCTTGCCAAGAGGTCCAGGCCGGCATTGTTGAGTCGGCTGAACACCGCCGCGCACAGCCCCAGGTTGGCCGCCAGCGACAGGTCGAGCCCGCCGGCCAGCACATTCGAGCCACCGCCGATGATCACGCAGGTCAGGCCGAAGGCCAGTACCCCGAGGATCGCCGACTGGCTGAAGACATTGGCGATATTGCCCACGGACAGGAAGTTCGGCGCCGCCAGCGCAAACCCCAGCAGAATGACCAGGAACACGCCCAGGGAACCCCGCCGCAACAGCAGCACCCACAAACGCCGGGACAGACCCGGCGCAGTGCTCGCAAGGGACAGCTCATCAGGCCGGGACATGCGCCACCTCCCTGCTCGCCGAGCCGATGCTCCGGGCTCGCACCGCGCCCGTGGCACAGGCCAGCAACTGGTCGCTGTCAGTCTCGGCGGCGCGGAACTCGCCAGCGATCTCGCCCCGATGCAGCACCAGGATCCGGTCGCTGATACCGAGCAGTTCCGGCAGGTCCGAAGACAGCACCAGCACCGCGGCCCCCTCTGCCACCAGGCGCCCGATCAAGCGGTAGATCTCCACCTTCGCCCCGACATCCACGCCGACACAGGGCTCGTCCAGCAGGTACACCGCCGAACGTCGGCTCAGCCATTTGCCCAGGGCGACCTTCTGCTGGTTGCCACCGCTGAGCTGACTGACCGCGGCCTGGGGCCCCGGCGTCTTGATTGCCAACTCATCGATCAGCCGCAGGCTTTCCGCCTGTTCCTCGCGCCGGCTCAGCCAACCCCAACGGCTGAAACGTCGGAGTCCGGCCAGGGTCAGGTTCTCCAGTACCGAGAGGACCGGGGCGACCCCCTGGCTGCGCCGCTCTTCCGGCACCAGGGCAATCCCCGCGGCGATGGCCTGGCCCGGCGACCGCAGACGCAACAGACGGCCCTCCAGGTGAATACTGCCGCTGTCGGCCCGGACTACGCCAAACAGGGTCTTGAGCAAGTCCTTGGCGCCCGAGCCGACCAACCCGGTCAGGCCGACGATCTCGCCACGCCGCAGTTCCAGGTCGATCTGCCGATAGCGCCGGGCCAGGCTCAGCGAGCGCACCCGCAGCAGCACCTCGCCGGGCTCTACCGGCACCTTGGGGTACATCTCGCGGACCTCGCGATTGACCATCAACCGAGCGATCTGCGCGCTGGAGGTCTGGCGCGGTTCGACCACCGCCACATCCCGACCATTGCGCAACACCGTGACCTGATCGCACAGGCTGTCGATCTCCTGCAGGTAATGGGAGATGTACAGGATCGACAAACCCTGGTCGCGCAAGCGCTTGACGATCCGCAGCAACTGGTCGACCTCGCGCTTGACCAGGGCCACGCTCGGCTCGTCGAACACCAGGATCTTCGGCTTGCGGATCAGCGCCCGGGTGATCTGCAGCACCTGGCGTTCGGCACTGTTCAACTCGCCCACCAGCGCCCCCGCCGGCAGTTGCAGGTCGAAATATTCCGCCAGCAGGCGCTCGGCCTCGCGCTGTTGCCGGCGCCGGTCGACAAAGGGGCCACGGCGCAGCTCATGGCCAAAAAACAGCGCTTCGCCCACGGTGAAACGGGTCGGCAACAGTCGCTCCTGATGGATGAACTGCACACCGAGGGCTTCCACCTGGCGTGGTGACAACGCGGCATAGGACTGGCCGTCGATGCGCAACTGCCCGGAGTCCGCCTTGTGGATACCGGCCAGGATCTTGATCAGGGTCGACTTGCCCGCCCCGTTCTCGCCCACCAGGCCGTGGATGGTGCCGCGCTCGACTTTCAGGCTCGCATCGTCCAGCGCCAGGGTCGCGCCGAAGCGCTTGTGCAGATGTTCCAGGTGCAATGCCGGGGCCGCCGTCATCAGTCACCCCGCAATTGCTGGACCTGCGCCAGGTTACTGGCGGTGGTCAGCAATGTCGGTACGTGGGTTTCCCTGGGCAGGTCATGCTGCCCGGCCAGATAGCGGGCGACGTTCTGCACCGCGGTCTTGCCGATCAGTGCCGGCTGCTGCGCGACGACCGCGCCCACCGGTGAATCCGCCTGGCCCAGCAACTCCAGCACCTCCGGAGTGCCATCCACGCCGTAGGTCTTGATCTCGGTGCGCCTGGCGTCGATCAGCGCCTTGCTGGCGCCCAGCTGCGGGATGTCCCACGCGGCCCAGATCGCCGAAATGCTGCCTGCCGGGTACTTGTTGAGCAAGGCGGAAACCTGGGAGTAGGCATCCTGCACGGTGTTGGGAATCACATCGCGCAGTTCCGGCTCGATGATCTCCAGTTGCGGGTGGTCCTTGAGCGCCAGCTTCAACTGGTCGTAGCGGATCGCGCAGACCGGCACTCCGTAGAAACCGTTGAATACCAGGATCCGGCCCTTGCCACCGGCATCCTTGATCAATTGATCGGCCAGGGCGCGGCCGGTGGCGACGTTGTCCGAGGTGGTGTTGTTGAGGCTGTACTGCGAAGGCGCATCGATGGTGAACAGCGGGATACCGGCCTTGCTGATGCGCTTGAGCCAGGGATCGATGACGCTGAGCGTGCCGAGGGTCTGGATGACCGCGTCGGGCTTCTGGGTGACCACCGTCTGCAACTGGGTCACCAGGTTCTTGTCATTGCGCCCGGCATCCAGGGTGATCGGCGTGCCACCGAGACGCTTGATCTCGTCGATCTGGGCCTGGAACGCCTTGATATCGAAATAATGACTGGTGCCGGTCATGCTCACGGCAATGCGCTTGCCGGCCAGGGACGGTACGGTGTCGTCCCCTTCGGCGGCCAGGGAGACGCCGGCATGGCCCAGCAACAACGCTGCGCCGAGCCAGACAAGAGGTGAAAACAGGGAACGGGTGCAAGGCATACGGGGCTCCGCTGAGCGACGGGTGAAAGGGTTCACCCGATCGTATTGCAGAGCCCATGCCATTATTTTAAACGAATAAAATCAATAAGTTGTGATGCGTTCAATTGTCAGGCCCTGTGCATCCGGGGAACAAATGTCGAATCACTGTTGCCCTGGCAACAGTTCGATGCGGCAATGACTGGCATTAACCGACCAATGGCGCCCAGAACTGTCATTTTTGACAGTAGCTGCGAGGGCGCTTTTGTCTGACAGTAAAACTTCCTGCAAGGAGGTCGAACTCCATCCGTGCCGTTGCGTTCGACGCGCCCCCACTGCCCGCCGGGCAGTCTGGGAGGCCTGATACCAACCAATGATCGGAGAACAAGAAATGGAACTGGAAAACCTGGATCAGAACAGCGCGATTGATTACCGGGGACACAAGGTCTACAGCGATGGCAAACAACCGCCCACCTTCTACATCTGGCTGACGGACCAGGAAATGATCACCTTCGACAGCTACACCTCGGTAGCCAAGGCAGAGGTCGGCATCGACGAGTACATAAAAGCCCTGGAGGATGAAAGCAACGCCAACTGACGAGCGCCTATATGCCGCCGGACAGAAGCGTTTCCAGGGCCGGCGTATGCACAAAGCACAACTTGTTGCCTTCCGGGTCGCGGCAATAGGCGCCGTAATAATCGGCCGAGTAATCGGGGCGCAGGCCCGGCGCCCCTTCATCCCTGGCACCCAGCGCCAGGGCCCGGTTCCAGGCGGCCCGCACCGCCGCCTGGGACGGTGCGGCAAAGCTCACCTGCACCCCGTTGCCCCAGGTCGCCGGCAGGCCGTTGAACGGCTCCTGGACAAAGAACTGCGGCCAGCCGCGCCCCGGCAACTGCCAGCCGGCGCCGGGGGGGCCGTTGTCCTGGTCATCGTCCATGCGCACCAGGCCCAGTTCGGCCAGCACCGCTTCGTAGAACGCAATCATGCGCGGCAGGTCCCGCGCTCCAAGCTGGATATGGCTGAACATGGCAGTCGTCCTGGGGTGGGTTGGCGGTCTCAGTCGAGCTTGAACGCATCATCCAGCGGAATACGGTAACCGTTGGCCAGCCGATTGGTCTCGTTGGCCATGCCGACCACCGCCTGCAACTCGCCGAACATCGCCTCGGTCATCCCCGCCTTGCGTGCCGCCGCCGTATGGGAAGCGATGCAGTACGGACAATTGTTGGTGACGCTGACGGCGACGTAGATCAGTTCCTTGGTCAACGGATCCAGCGCACCGGGGGCCATGATTTCCTTGAGGCTTTCCCAGGTCCGGCGCAGGGTCGGCGGATGGGCCGCCAGGCATTTCCAGAAGTTGTTGACCTGCTCGACCTTGCGGGTCTGCATGATGTCGTCGTACACCGCCCGCACTTCGGGGCTGGCTTCTTCGTATTCGATCAGATGCTTGGATGACATGAACGGTCCTCGGGGGAATGGATACCGGTGAATGATCAAGGTCTACAGCGAGGGATCAGATGTACCGCATCGCCCGCGCGAACGAAAGCTCCCGGGACTCTCCCCGGTCCACTGCTTGAAGGCCCGATGGAAAGCGCTGGGCTCGCGGAAGCCGACTTCCTGGGCAATCTCGGCAATGCTCAGGCTGCTGCCGCGCAGCCGTTCGAAGGCCATGGCCCGGCGGACTTCGTCCTTGATCTCCTGATAGGAAAAACCTTCGCGCTGCAAGGCCCGGCGCAGGCTGGAGAGGTGGATGCCGAACTCGCCGGCCAGTTGTTCCAGGGTCGGCCAGTGGTCGTAGCCACAAGCCCGCAAGCGCTGGTGGACACGGGCACTGAAGCCTTCGCGATTGCGGAAACGGATGAACACCGACTGCGGCGCGTCCCGCAGGAAGGTATAGAGCGACTTGCGGTCTTGCAACACCGGCAGGCGCAGGTACTCCCGGTCGAACTCGATCTCGGTGATGGCCGCATCGAATTCCACGTAGGCGCCCCAGAGCAGGTGTTCGTCGCCGTGGGGCGGCCGGGCATGGGCAAACCGCGCGCGGCTGATGGGAATCCGCCGCCCGGCCAGCCAGCACATCAGCCCGACGATCAGGATCAGGAAGGTTTCGGTGATCACCGCCTGCAAGTAGGGATCCCCGGTAGCGGTTTTCATCACCACGACCACCCGCTTGCCCCGTACCTGCACCTGGGCCTGGATATCGCGCAGGAACAGCGCGAAATACTCCAGGGACAGCCCCAGCGCCTTGCCCACCGTCGGCGCCTGGATCAGGCCACGGCAGATCAGGGCAAAGCTGCCGATGGGCATGCCGTGGGAATCGAAGCCGAAAAACTCATCGCCCAGTTCGCGGATCACCGTCAGCCAGAGTTGCGCCAGCAGCCTGGGCGCGACCCTTTCGCCCAGTTCGTCCACGGAACGCTCGCTGAAACCCGCCGCCTGCAACAGCTCGGCGACCCGCTGTGGACGGTCGAGAAAGCGCACCAGCAGGGCCTTGACGAAATACGACGACACCGAATGTTTTTCTTTCATGAATCCCAGGCTGCATATGGCAAAAAATAACAATTTTACTGAGCAGTTTCGGCATAGGCCGGACCGACACCCGGCCCTAGACTTATCGGCCAGGTGAACCTTACTTCAGATCGGGTGACAGGTGCGGATTGCCGAACCCCGTGGGAGCCGGCTTCTGCAAGGTCGCGACCTGCTCCGCCTGTCGATCACAACAACAAACCAGGAGTGCCCCATGTCCAAGCCCGAAGTGTATATCGTCAGCGCCGCCCGGACCGCCATCGGCACCTTCGGCGGCGCCCTGAAGGATGTCGCCCTGAGCGAACTGGCCACCACCGCCGTCAAGGCCGCCCTGCAACACAGTGACCTCGACCCGGCCCTGGTCGGCCATGTGGTGATGGGCAATGTGATCCCCACCGACACCCAGGACGCCTACCTGTCCCGCGTCGCCGCCATGAACGCCGGCATTCCCAAGGAAACCCCCGCCTACAACGTCAACCGCCTCTGCGGTTCGGGCCTGCAGGCGATTGTCTCGGCGGCCCAGACCCTGCTGCTCGGCGATGCCGAAGTGGCCATCGGTGCCGGTGCCGAATCCATGAGCCGCGGTCCTTACCTGCTGCCATCGGCACGCTGGGGCGCGCGCATGGGCAATGTCCAGGCGATCGACTACATGCTCGGCATTCTCCATGACCCGTTCCATGGCATCCACATGGGGATCACCGCGGAAAACATCGCCGAACGCAACGGTATTACCCGTCAGATGCAGGATGACCTGGCTCTGGAAGAACAGCTGCGGGCCCGGCGCGCCATCGACGAGGGTCGCTTCGTCTCGCAGATCGTCCCGGTGGAAGTGCGCAGCCGCAAGGGCACCGAGCTGTTCAGTGTCGACGAACACCCGCGCGCCACCTCGCTGGAGCAACTGGCGCAGATGCGCACCGCCTTCAAGAAAGACGGCACGGTCACGGCCGGCAACGCCTCGGGCCTGAATGACGGCGCGGCCGCCCTGCTGCTGGCGACCGGTACGGCGGTCCAGGCCAACGGCCTCAAACCCCTGGCCCGCCTGGTGGCCTACGCCCACGCCGGGGTCGAACCCGAGCTGATGGGCCTCGGCCCGATCCCGGCCACCCGCCTGGCCCTCAAGCGCGCCGGCCTGACCGTCGCCGACCTCGACGTGATCGAGGCCAACGTCGCCTTCGCGGCCCAGGCCTGCGCGGTCAGCCAGGAACTGGACCTCGACCCGGCCCGGGTCAACCCCAACGGCTCGGGGATTGCCCTCGGCCACCCGGTGGGTGCCACCGGCGCGATCATCGCCACCAAGCTGATCCATGAATTGCACCGTACCGGCGGGCGTTATGGCCTGGCGACCATGTGCATCGGCGGCGGGCAAGGCATCGCGGTCATCTTCGAACGAATCTGAAGGACAACACCTATGACTATTCAACGTATCGCCGTAATCGGCGCCGGCATCATGGGCAACGGCATCGCCCAGGTCTGCGCGGTCGCGGGCCTGCAGGTCAGCCTCATCGACGTGTCCCAGGCCGCCCTGGACAAGGGCCTGGCAACCCTCACCGGCAATCTGGACCGCCAGGTGCGCAAGGCCGTGATCAGCGCCGAGGACAAACAGGCCGCGCTGGGCCGCATCCGCCTGAGCAGCGACTACGCGGTGCTGGCCGATGCCGAGCTGGTGATCGAGGCCGCCACGGAAAACCTCGAGCTGAAAAAGCGCATCCTCAAGCAGATCGCCGAAGTCGTGGACGACACATGCATCATCGCCACCAACACCTCGTCACTGTCGATCACCGAGCTGGCGGCGGCCATCGCCCTGCCCGAGCGCTTCATCGGCCTGCACTTCTTCAACCCGGTGCCGATGATGGGCCTGCTGGAAGTCATTCGCGGCCTGCAGACCAGCGATGCCACCCACGCCAGCGCCCTGGCCCTGGCCACGCAGATCGGCAAGACGGCGATCACCGCGCGCAACCGCCCGGGCTTCGTGGTCAACCGCATCCTCTGCCCGATGATCAACGAGGCGATCTTCGTGCTCCAGGAAGACCTGGCCAGCGCCGCGGATATCGACGCCGGCATGCAACTGGGCTGCAACCAGCCGATCGGCCCGCTGGCCCTGGCCGACCTGATCGGCCTGGACACCCTGCTGGCGATCATGGAGAGCCTGCACTCGGGCTTCGATGAACCGAAATACCGGCCGGCGCAGTTGCTCAAGGAAATGGTCGCGGCCGGTTACCTGGGTCGCAAGAGCGGCCGCGGTTTCTACTCGTACGAGCGCTGAGACGGCCATGGCCCGGGCCGCTCTCGCCACCCCGCCGCTGCCGGGAGAAGTCATCCCGGCCAGGGCCTCGCGCCACCTGGAGACCCGGGCAAAAGCCGTGGCGCTGTTTGCCCGGCGCGGGTTCGCCCAGGTCGGCCTGCGGGAACTGGCGGGACACCTGGGCATCCAGGCGGGCTCGATCTACAACCATATCGAGAGCAAGGAAACCCTGCTGTTCGAGCTGATCGAAAGCCTCTACCTGGACCTGCTGGACATCGTCACCCCACCGGTGCGGGCCTCGCGCTCGGCGCAAAGGCGCCTGGACGAACTGATCGCCGCCCATCTGGACCTGCATCGCGACAAGGGTGATTTCTTCCGGGTCGCGGAGCACGAGTTCCACTGCCTGGAGGCCTCGCACCAGGCCGTGGTGCTGGTGCTGCGTCGACGTTATGAAAGCCACCTGATCAAGCTGCTGAAGCCCCTGGGCCTGTCAGCCGACGAGACCCTGGCGCTGACCACCGTGCGCACCTTCTTCTGCCTGCTGAACAACCTGCCGGCCTGGACCGATGAAGCGGGGCTGGAACCGGGCACCTATCGCGCACTGATGCATGACATCGCGCTGGGGGCGGTAAAGGGCGCGCTCGCACACAAAGGCTCCGGTCCCCGCTAGCCTTCAGGCACAGCCCGTCAGATCTTCCTCGAACGACGGCCAACCGCTTCGACGAAGCGGGCTGCCGGTCGGATCAGGCCATCACAGGCAGGTCGCGACGGCCGCCAGTCGCCGGGCACCGATCGGCTTGCTGGTGGTGGCGTAGTAGTCGACCACCGTGCCTTCGGCGTCGCGGCGGACATCGACGAAATATTCCGAACCGCGGGTATAGACGGTCGAACCGCCCTTGTAGCCCGGTTGCAGGTAGGCCGCGGCATCCACGTCGAAGACTGCCTCGTCCTGCCAGGAGAACTGGATGCACTGGGCGACGACATTGTCGGCCTTGGCCGAGGTAAAGGTCTTGGTCGGCCCGGTGGTGCGGGTCTGATTCATGCCGGGACTCATGCACCCCGCCAACGCTACTGTCGCCAACGCCCCGATTAACATCCGCATGACCGTTCCCTGCTCCGAAAAAAAGAAGCGACTTTAGCATTGAGTCCGCGCAATACGAATCTGATTTCCACCCCGCCTGGTTCAGATACGGGTTGCAACCGCGGCATGTTGGTCCAGACTATCCATGGCCTCACTCGAACAGGCATAAATGCAGACAAGACCTGCACTTATCCCGGTTGTATCGGGCAAATTTGCACTGTTACGATCGACCATCGTTCGTCCGCCGAACGCACTCAAAAAGACAATAAAAGCAGGGAGTTAGTAATGACTGCTCGGGTTTCATCCTCCGCTGCCACGGATTTCGACAACACCTCGGCCGACGTCCTGGCCGACGTGCGCAATCATATCGGCCACCTGACCCTCAACCGCCCCGCCGGCCTCAACGCCCTGACCCTGGACATGATCCGCCTGCTGCAACGCCAGCTCGATGCCTGGGCCGAGGATCCGCATGTCCACGCCGTCACCCTGCGCGGAGCCGGCGACCGTGCATTCTGCGCCGGCGGCGATATCCGCTCGCTCCATGACAGCTACCAGAGTGGCGGGCGCCTGCACGAAGATTTCTTCGTCGAGGAATACGCCCTCGACCTGAGCATCCACCACTACCGCAAGCCGGTGCTGGCGCTGATGGACGGTTTTGTCCTCGGCGGCGGCATGGGCCTGGTACAGGGCGCCGACCTGCGGGTAGTCACCGAGCGCAGCCGGCTGGCCATGCCGGAAGTCGGCATCGGGTATTTCCCGGATGTCGGCGGCAGCTATTTCCTGCCGCGCATTCCCGGCGAAATCGGTCTCTACCTGGGAGTCAGCGGCAGCCAGATCCGTGCCGCCGATGCGCTGTATTGCGGCCTCGCCGACTGGTATCTGAGCAGCGACAAACTCAACGAACTGGACCAGCGCCTCGACCAGCTGGAGTGGCACGACACGCCCCTCAAGGACCTGCAGGGCCTGCTGGCCAGGCTCGGCGTGCAGACTTTGCCCGATGCCCCGTTGGACAAGCTGCGCCCGGCCATCGACCACTTCTTCGCCCTGCCCGACGTGCCCAGCATGGTCGAGCAGTTGCGGGAAGTGACCGTCGCCGACAGCCATGAGTGGGCCCGGGAAACCGCCGACCTGCTGGAGACCCGTTCACCGCTGGCCATGGGTGTGACCCTGGAGATGCTCCGTCGTGGCCGGCACCTGAGCCTGGAGGAATGCTTCGCCCTGGAACTGCACCTGGACCGCCAGTGGTTCGAGCACGGGGACCTGATGGAAGGCGTGCGCGCCCTGCTGATCGACAAGGACAAGAAGCCCCGGTGGAACCCACCGATCCTGCAGGCACTGCGGCCCGAGCAGGTCGCCCGCTTTTTCCACGGCCTCGACACGGGCAGGAACTGAACCATGCACGATATCGAACTGAGCGAAGAACAAGTGATGATCCGCGACATGGCCCGGGACTTCGCCCGTGGCGAGATCGCGCCGCATGCCCAGGCCTGGGAAAAGGCCGGCTGGATCGACGACGCCCTCGTCAACAAGATGGGCGAACTGGGCCTGCTGGGCATGGTGGTGCCCGAGGAATGGGGCGGCACCTATGTCGACTATGTGGCCTACGCCCTGGCCGTGGAAGAAATCGCCGCCGGTGACGGCGCCACCGGCGCGCTGATGAGCATCCACAACTCGGTCGGCTGCGGACCGATCCTCAACTACGGCAGCCAGGCCCAGAAGGAAACCTGGCTGGAAGAGCTGGCCACCGGCCGGGCCATCGGCTGCTTCTGCCTTACCGAACCCCAGGCCGGCTCAGAAGCCCACAACCTGCGCACCCGTGCCGAACTCAAGGACGGCCAGTGGGTGATCAACGGCGCCAAGCAGTTTGTCAGCAATGGCAAACGGGCCAGGTTGGCGATCGTCTTTGCCGTGACCGACCCGGAACTGGGCAAGAAAGGCATTTCCGCCTTCCTCGTCCCCACCGACACCCCCGGCTTTATCGTCGACCGCACCGAACACAAGATGGGCATCCGTGCCTCGGACACCTGCGCCGTCACGCTGAACCAGTGCAGCGTGCCCGAAGCCAACCTGCTGGGTGAGCGTGGCAAGGGCCTGGCGATTGCCCTGTCGAACCTGGAAGGCGGCCGCATCGGCATCGCCGCCCAGGCCCTGGGCATCGCTCGCGCCGCCTTCGAGGCCGCGCTGGCCTACGCCCGGGACCGCGTGCAGTTCGGCAAGCCGATCATCGAGCACCAGAGCATCGCCAATATGCTGGCCGACATGCATACCCGGATCAACGCCTCGCGCCTGCTGATCCTGCACGCGGCGCGCCTGCGCAGCGCGGGCCAGCCGTGCCTGTCGGAGGCTTCGCAAGCCAAGCTGTTCGCTTCGGAAATGGCCGAGAAGGTCTGCTCGTCAGCGATGCAGATCCATGGCGGCTACGGGTACCTGGAGGATTATCCGGTGGAGCGCTACTACCGCGATGCGCGGATCACGCAGATCTACGAAGGGTCGAGCGAGATCCAGCGGATGCTGATCGCCCGGGAACTCAGGCACTATCTGGTGTAACGCCAGAAAACATCGCCGGCAAGCCGGTTCCCACAGGTTTTTTGGTTGATCACCTATTTGCGGTTGACCGGGCCGGTGTGGGAGCGGGCTTGCCCGCGAAGACGGCAGCAAGAGCGCTGCAAGCCTCAGGGGCCCCTTCGTGGGCAAGCCCACTCCCACAGGTTTTTTGGTTGGCCACCTATTTGCGGTTGGCCCGGTCAGTGTGTGGCCGGGCGCTGTGTTCCGCTTGCTGGCAAGGGTGGCCTAGCGGCCAACGCGGGACCTGGCGGACCTACTGGTCCTTGAACTGCGCCTCGCGCTTGGCGATAAAGGCAGCCATCCCTTCTTTCTGATCCTCGGTGGCAAATGCCGCATGGAACACCCGGCGCTCGAAGCGCACCCCCTCCGACAGGCTGACCTCGAAAGCGCGGTTGACGCTTTCCTTGACCATCATGCTGATGGGGATCGACTTGCCGGCGATCAGGCTGGCGACTTTCAACGCCTCGTCCAGCAACTCGTCGACCGGCACGATCCGCGCGACGATGCCGCACCGTTCGGCTTCCACCGCATCGATGAAGCGCCCGGTCAGGCACATTTCCATGGCCTTGGCCTTGCCCACCGCACGGGTCAGGCGCTGGGTACCGCCCATGCCCGGCAGCACGCCCAGGTTGATTTCCGGCTGGCCGAACTTGGCATTGTCAGCGGCCAGGATAAAGTCGCACATCAACGCCAGCTCGCAGCCGCCACCCAGGGCAAAGCCCGCCACCGCGGCGATGATCGGCTTGCGTCGATTAGCCACCCGGTCGCTGTCGCTGAACAGGTCATCGAGGTAGATCTTCGGGTAGGTCAGCTCGGCCATTTCCTTGATATCGGCGCCGGCGGCAAAGGCCTTCTTCGAGCCGGTCAGGACAACGCAGCCGATCTGCGGGTCGGCTTCCAGGGCGTCCAGCGCGTGGTTCAGTTCGCTGACGATCTGCGCGTTCAGGGCATTGAGCGCCTGCGGGCGGTTCAGGGTAATCAGGCCGACACGGCCCTTGATGTCCAGCAGAATGGTTTCATAGCTCATCGATAGAGTCCTTGATCACAGGTTGCGCGAAATGACCATGCGCTGAATGTCACTGGTGCCTTCGTAGATCTGGCAGACCCGCACGTCACGGTAGATCCGCTCCAGCGGGAAATCGTTCAAATAGCCATAACCGCCGAGGGTTTGCAATGCCGAGGAGCAGACCTTCTCGGCCATTTCCGAAGCGAACAGCTTGGCCATCGAAGCCTCCACCAGGGCCGGCTTGCCACTGTCGCGCAGGGCGGCGGCGTAGTGCACCATCTGGCGTGCCACGGCGATCTGGGTCGCCATGTCCGCCAGGCGGAAGGCTACGGCCTGATGCTCAACCAGGGCCTTGCCGAAGCTTTGCCGCTCACGGGCATAATCACGCGCCGCCTCGAACGCCGCCCGGGCCATGCCCACCGCCTGCGCGGCAATGCCGACACGCCCGCCTTCCAGGTTCGCCAGGGCGATGCGATAACCCTCGTCCTCCTCGCCCAAGCGATTGGCCAGCGGCACCTTCACGTCCTCGAAGAGGATCTGGCAGGTGTCCGAGGCGTGCTGGCCGAGCTTGTCCTCGACCCGCGCGACCTTGTAGCCCGGCGAGTCGGTGGGCACGATAAAGGCGCTGATGCCGCGCTTGCCGGCACTAGGGTCGGTCACCGCGAAGACGATCACCACTCCGGCGTTCTGCCCGGAGGTGATGAATTGCTTGCAGCCGTTGAGCACGTAGTGATCGCCCTCCAGCCGCGCACGGGTCTTCAGGCCGCTGGCATCGGAGCCGGCCTGGGGTTCGGTCAGGGCAAAGGCCCCGAGCATCGCACCACTGGCCAGGGGTGGCAGGAACCGGGCTTTCTGCTCCTCGCTGCCAAAGTTGAGGATCGGCACGCAACCCACCGAGTTGTGTACGCTCATGATGGTCGA
Organism: Pseudomonas sp. Mn2068; assembly: GCF_049319725.1. Classification (NCBI taxonomy): domain Bacteria; kingdom Pseudomonadati; phylum Pseudomonadota; class Gammaproteobacteria; order Pseudomonadales; family Pseudomonadaceae; genus Pseudomonas; species Pseudomonas sp. Mn2068. Next base: position 1,042,913 of record NZ_JBMOUG010000001.1, read on the forward strand.
GCAGGCGCCGTCGCCGGCGGCGATTTCCTCCAGGGCCATGGCATAGGCCAGGTAACCGGTGTCGCAGCCACCCCAGGCTTCCGGCACCAGCATGCCGAAAAAGCCCAGCCCGGCCATCTCGCCGATGGCCTCCCGGGGAAAACGGTGTTCGCGGTCCCATTCGGCGGCGAACGGTTTCAGCCGTTCCTGGGCAAAGGCCCGTGCCGCGTCGCTGATCTGTTGTTGCTCTTCGCTCGGTAACATGAGGCCTCCTAGTACAGACACTCGACGGCCATGGCCGTGGCTTCGCCGCCGCCGATGCAGATGGCCGCGATCCCGTGCTTGAGGCCTTGCTGGCGCAGGGCCGAGAGCAGGGTCACCAGGATCCGGGCGCCGGACGCACCGATCGGATGGCCCAGGGCGCAGGCACCGCCATGGACGTTGACCTTGTCATGGGGGATTTCCAGCTTGCCCATGGTCACCAGGGTGACCACGGCGAAGGCCTCGTTGATTTCAAAGCGGTCGACCTGATCCAGGGACCAGCCGGTCTTTTTCAGCAGCTTGTCGATCGCCCCCACCGGTGCCACCGGGAACAGACCCGGGGTATCGGCAAACGCCGCATGCCCATGGATCACCGCCAGCGGTTTGAGACCGCGTTTCTCGGCTTCGGAACGGCGCATCAACACCAGCGCCGCGGCGCCATCGGAGATCGAACTGGAGTTCGCCGCCGTGACCGTACCGCCCGCGCGGAATGCCGGTTTCAGCGTGGCGATCTTGTCCAGCCTGGCCTTCGGCGGCTGTTCGTCATCGCTGATCAGCCGCTGCTCCTTGCCGACCGTGACCTGCAACGGGACGATTTCATCCTTGAAATGGCCTTCGCTGATGGCCTGCTGCGCGCGGGTCAGGGACGCCACGGCAAAGGCGTCCTGGGCCTCGCGGCTGAAGCCGTTGGTCTCGGCGCAGTCCTCGGCAAAGGTGCCCATCAGGCGGCCCTTGTCGTAGGCGTCCTCCAGGCCGTCGAGGAACATGTGGTCGAGCACCTGGCCGTGGCCCATGCGGTAGCCGCTGCGGGCGCGGTCCAGCAGATACGGAGCGTTGGACATGCTTTCCATGCCGCCGGCCACCACCACTTCGGCACTGCCGGCCAGCAGCATGTCGTGGGCGAGGATGGTCGCCTCCATGCCGGAACCGCACATCTTGTTGAGGGTGGTACAGCGGGTCGACTTGTCCAGTCCGGCGCCCAATGCCGCCTGACGGGCCGGTGCCTGGCCGAGGCCGGCCGAGAGCACGCAGCCGAACAGCACTTCCTCGACGGCGTCGGCGGCCACGCCGGCACGCTCGACAGCCGCGCGAATGGCGGCAGCCCCCAGTTGCGGCGCGCTGAGACTCTTCAGGTCGCCCTGGAAGCCACCCATGGGGGTGCGCACGGCGCTGACGATAACAATCGGGTCTTGAGTGTTCATGTGCGATTCTCCTATTTCGCAGCCATGCGCAAGGCACCGTCGAGACGGATCACCTCGCCATTGAGCATGCTGTTTTCAATGATGTGCCGGACCAGCGCCGCGTACTCGGACGGCTTGCCCAGGCGTGGCGGGAACGGCACGCCGGCTGCCAGGGAGGCACGGACTTCCGGGGTCATGCCGGCCATCATCGGGGTTTCGAAGATGCCTGGCGCAATGGTCATCACGCGGATGCCGAAGCGGGCCAGCTCGCGGGCGGCCGGCAGGGTCAGGCTGACGATCGCGCCCTTGGACGCGGCATAGGCAGCCTGGCCGATCTGGCCGTCATAGGCGGCAGCCGAGGCCGTGTTGATGATCACCCCGCGCTCGCCGTCCGCGTCGGCCTCGGTTTCGGCCATGGCCGCGGCGGCCAGGCGCAGCAGGTTGAAACTGCCGATCAGGTTGACGTTGATCACCTGACTGAAACTCTCCAGCAGGTGCGGGCCGTTCCTGCCGAGGATCTTCTCGCCACGAACGATACCGGCGCAGTTGACCAGACCGTGCAGGCCACCGAAAGCCGTGACCGCCGCCTGTACCGCGACCTGGGCCTGGGCTTCCTGGGTGATATCCGCGACCACGCTGTGGGCCCGGGCCCCGAGCTTTTGTGCCTGGGCCGCGACGGCCTCGGCATTGAGGTCCACCAGCATGACCCTGGCACCGGCGGCCACCAGCATTTCGGCGGTGGCCGCACCGAGACCGGAAGCCCCGCCGCTGACCAGGAAAACCTTGTCTTGAATATGCATCACAAATGTCCTTCGTTAAAACCGCAAGTGATTCTGATGTTGCCCCCAGCGGCGTTCCCACCCAACCTGTGTCGTACCCGACCTTGTGGGAGCTGGCTTGCCAGCGATGAGGCCCATAGGACCGACACCGCCTGTAAGGCCGCCATCGCCGGCAAGCCGGCCCCCACCAGGTTCCCGTCTTCAGGTCGCGGCCTGGGCCTTGGCGATTTCCTGATTACGCAGGATGAAGCGTTGCAACTTGCCGCTCGGCGTCTTCGGCAGTTCCTCGACGAATTCGATTTCCCGTGGATAGGCATGTGCCGCCAGGCGCTTGCGCACATGCTGGCGCAGCTCTTCGGCAAGTTGCGGGTCGGCGCGGTACTGTGCACCGAGCACCACGAAAGCCTTCACCAGTTCGGTACGCTCGGGGTCGGGCTTGCCCACCACCGCCGCTTCGACCACCGCCGGGTGCTCGACCAGCGCGCTTTCCACATCGAACGGCCCGACCCGGTAGCCCGAGGTGGTAATCACGTCGTCACTGCGACCGACAAAGCTGATACTGCCATCGGCATTCAGTTCGACCGTGTCGCCGCTGAGGTAATAGCGGCCGACAAAGGCCCTGGTTTCGAAACCCTTGTAGCCGTTGAACCAGCACATCGGCGACTGGGAGCGATCCAGGGCGAGAATCCCCGGCTGGCCGACACCCAGTTCCTGATAATCGTCATCCAGCACCACGATGCGATGGCCGGGCGAGGCAAAGCCCGCCGAACCGACATGCACCGGGTGCCGCAGGCCGTGGTGGTTGCACAGCACCATGCCCACCTCGGTCTGGCCGTAGTGGTCGAGGATGGTCACGTCGAGGTGTTCCGCGAACCAGCGGATCACTTCCGGGTTCAACGGCTCGCCGGCACTGCTGACGGCCCGCAGCCGGCCCCTGACCCTGCCGGAGAAGGCCTCTCCCGCCGCGATCAGCAGACGGTAGGCGGTGGGCGACCCGGTGAGGTTGGTGATGCCGTATTTCTCGATCACCCGGCAGGTGCTTTCCACGGTGAACGGACCGTCGTAGAAGGTGATCGGATGACCCAGTCCCAGCGGCCCGGTGATACCGAAATAGAGTCCATAGGCCCAGCCCGGATCGGCGACATTCCAGAACGCATCCTCCGCACGCAGGTCGACCGCATCGCGGGTGTAGTTCTGGAAGGCGATGATCGCCTTGAGCGGCACTTCCAGGGGCTTGGCCGGGCCGGTGGTGCCCGAGGTGAACATCAGCAGGAACGGATCCTCACTGTCCAGCATCACCGGTTCGCAATGGGCCGGATAGTTGTCCAGTTCGGCCCAGAAGCTGAAGTCACCGCGTACGATGCCCTGCCCGCGCGGGCCGGCAACGGTGACGATGGTCGGGCAATCGCCGACTTCGCTGAGTTTGGCGCGGTTGGCCGCGTCGGTGACCACCACCCGGGCGCCGGAACTGCCCAGGCGGTGCTCGATGGCCTTGGGACCGAACGCGGTGAACAGCGGCTGATAGACGGCGCCGATGCGCCAGGTGGCGAACAGGGTCACCAGCAACTCGACATTGCGCGGCAACAGGCCGGCAACCTTGTCGCCACGGCGCACGCCCTGGGCCAGCAGGAAGTTGGCGAAACGCCCGGCCCTGTCCTGCAGGTCCGTAAAGGTATAGGTCGCGCTGCTGCCGTCGCGGCCCTCCCAGAACAACGCGATCCGTCCCGGCAAGGCATGCCGGTCACAGCATTCGACGCTGGCATTGAGCGCCGTCAAAGTCCCTTTCAAGGCCGCATCGGCCGTTTGCTGATAATTGAAGTTCTCGGTGGCGGTCAGGTAGTCGCGCATAACAGGAATCTCTCGGTCTTATCTTGTTATTAGAAGGAAGAGGAACCGTAGAAAAATCCTGGAAATAGTCGCCCCGTCAGGGACTTGGGACAATGGTCAAAGCCTTCAACCTGCTTGACTGGTTTGGCCAATGACGCTGCTGGAACGATCACTGGATCGAAAGGCGGGTTATTGCGCGTCGTTGAGGATCAGGCTGCGGTAGTGCCCCGGATTGGACCCGGACCATTTGCGGAAGGCCTTGTAGAACGAGCTGGCATCGGCGAAGCCCAGCCGCGTGGCGATTTCGGCGAAGCTGATGGACGGCTCGGCCAGCCAGACGATCGCCAACTCCTTGCGCACGCTGTCCTTGAGGCCCTGGTACGTCTGCCCCTCCTCCGCCAGCCGGCGCCGCAGGGTCGAGGCCGACATGCACAACTGCAGCGCCAGGCCCTCGGTTTCCGGCCACTGCTCGGCGGGCAACTGCCGCAAGTCGTGCTTGATCCGGCTCGCCAGGCTTTGGGCGTCGCGGTACTTGACCAGGATATTGGCCGGTGCCTGGCCGAGAAAGCGCTGCAACTCCTGGGGACTGCGCTTGATCGGCAGGTCCAGGCAATCGGCGGCGAAGATCATCCGCGTCCGTGGCCGGGCAAAGCGCAGGTTCTCGGAAAACATCACCCGATAGTCCTCGCAATAGTCCGGTTCGGCACAGCGCAATTCGATGGCCAGGATCGGAATGCGTCGCCCAGCCAGCCAGCAGGCAACGCCATGGACGATCATCCAGTAGGCGAAGTAGGTGAACGGCCGGCGCGCCTCGCCCTCGGGCTCGAGCAGGACGATTTCCGCCAGGCTCTGCTGGGTGACCCGCTGGGCCGGCAGGCGCTCGAACATCAGCGACAGAAAGCCCAGCACCGCCTCCAGTCCAGCGGACAGCGTGGGCTGGGCCATGCCGGCCCGACACAGGTAGGCGAAGCTGCCGGAACGCAGCTTGCGCGGGTCCATGCCGAAGAACTCGTCATCGTTGCGTCGCGCCAGCAAGCGCCACAGCCGGGCATAGTCGCTGGCCGGCACACGGGCATCGGGCTGTTCCAGCAAGTGCGGGGCAATTCCGACCTTGTCGAGGACCTCTTCGGTGGCCGCTCCCGGGGCGCAGCTCTGCAACAGCGCCTCGCGCACCAGATGGATGGAGATGGTGTCTTTTGCCGACATTGGCCGTCACTCAAGCCTTGTGCTGATCCTTGTGACGGCCATCTTAGGCAGCGCCGAGCAAAAAGCCAGCGTGATCCCTTCATAAAATCCGTGGCGGCGCCGATAGCTTCGGCATTGTTATGATCCGTCGCCTGCGCGCAGTCGTCTTTTCAGGGAGTTTTATCGGGTATGGTCGTGGTAACAGCGTTGAACAGCGGCAATGCTCCTGCGCCGGCGGTGCGGCCGGGGACCGGCCGATGAGTTGCTGGGAAATTCTCGGATTGTCGGCGGATGCCGATACCCGCAGCATCAAGCGCCAATACGCGATCCTGCTCAAACAGACCCGCCCGGACGACGACCCGGAGGGTTTCCAGCGGCTGCGCGAAGCCTACGAGCAGGCCCTGGACTGGACCGCGCCGCCATGGCAACCGGGGCCTGTCGTAGAGCCGGTGGTGCATGCCACCGAAACCGGCCTGTCTCCCGCTCCCGCTGGCCCCACGGCCGCGCAACGGATGGCCGGCGAATTGCTCGAAGGCCTCACCCCGGCCTTGCTCGACGAGCGCTGGGCCCGGGCGAGCGTCTATTACTGCCAGCGCGAGTTCGAAGAGCAACTGCTGCTGCGCTGCCTCGAACCCGGGCAGGACTTCTGGGCCCTGGCCCATTGGGGGCTGGAGCATTTCGAATGGCTGAGCCCCTGGCAGCGCAACGACTTGTCGCCACATGCGTTGCTCGAACTCTATCAGCGGCTGTTCAAGGCCCTGGAAGAGACCCTGGCGGGCTTGCTCGGGCGTGGGGATGTCGAAGGTTTCTGGCGCGAATACTACAACCTGGAACAGCTCGGCTGGCTCAAGGGCCTGGAGCGCCGCGAGCGCCTCAATGAACTGCTGGCGAAGTTGCTGCTGGAAAGCCCGTTCTGGTCAGCCAAGCTGTTCAACTCCATCTGCAAGCTCAATCACTGGAACAGCAACAGCCTCACGCCGAATTGCCCGGAGCCCTACTGGACACACCTGCTGGAGCGCAGCCGCAGCGAAACCTTCCTGGCCAACCAGCGGCATCGCCTCGACCTGCCGCCGGACACCCCCGACAACCGGGTCGCGCACCTGTTGTTCGCCGACATGACCCTGGCCCAGCGCCGCAGCTTCTCCCGCCGTTTCCAGAAGGAAGACTGGCAGGCCTGCCATCAACTGGCCCGGGCGATACTGATAAGCCACACGCGGCTGCAAAGCCTGCTGCCCGACGGCGACGCCTTTTTCTGGCGCGAATGGGAATCCCATGACACCGGCTGGCTCGGCTTCGCCGCGGTGATGCTGGCCTGTAGCGTGGCGGCGGTGCAGCACCACCTGCTGCCGGGTAACGGGCTGAACGAAACCGCCACCGCCATTGCCCTCTGGTCCTTGTTGCTCTGCGGGCTGCATGGCGTCCTGCTGTGGTTCTGGCCCGGCATGGCCGACACCCTCTGGACGCTCGACCAGCGCCTGAGCCAACGCCTGTCGGCCCGGCTCAGCCCGCGCCGGCCGCCACCGCTGGTATTGCGTGAGCTGCTGCCCTGCTGGCTGCTGGCCGGGGTCATCGGTGCCTGGCTCGGCATCGTCCCGCTGCTGGCCTACGGCGGCGCGATGCTGGCAATGGCCTGGGTCGACCGCCCGGCGAAAAACCGTACCAAGCCGAAGAAAACATCGGCCCATCCGACTTCCTGGTGGCTGGCCTGGGGCCTGATCCTGATCGTTTCACTGGCCACCCTGGCCCTGTATGTCGCTCACGGCCTGACCGTCGCCGGTCGCAACCAGGGCCTGCAACCCTGGCCCGAACGCCTGTGCAGCCGAATGCCGGCCAGCGTCGAAGACTGCCGGCCGCCGGCAACCCGGGAACAGTGGTACGGCAAGGAGGCCCACTGATGGATAAGCGCTGGTTTCTCACCTTCGGCGTGGTGCTGATCTGCCTGATCTATGTGGCTGTCGGCACCGAACAGCAGCAAAGCCGCTTCGGCCTCTGGCTCGACCGCCACAGCAGCGAGGAAATCGCCGAGGCCAGCGCCCTGCGGCCCTTGATCAGGTGCATCAACGTGGCCGATGTGCCCTGGCGGCTCGACCGCGCAGCCACGACCAGCACCGCTGCCGCCAGCGACGCCCATGACGACTTCCCCTACCTGCAACGTCAGGATGCCGACGCCATACGGCGCGACTTCTGCAAGCCGGGCATCGTCTTCAAGGCCAGCATGTTCCCGGGTACGCGGCAGATGGAGCCGGTGGTGAATCGTTATACCTCGGCATTCAATGACGTGCTCATGCGTCACCAGGCACTGCAACGCTACTCCCCGGCCAGCGCCCTGTTGGCGATGAAGTTTCACGACAAGTATTACGACGGCAAGATCGAAGCGTTTCTGGCGGCCTCGAATACACTGCGCCCCGAACTCGAAGCCCTCGACCTCGACTTGCGCCCCAGGCAGCTGGAGCAGTTGGAGCAGCGACTGGGCCGCGACCAGCACTGGTACCTGCTGAACTACATGATCCAGGCCCGCCAGACCGTCAACCGCCTGGACGAGGCCGCGGCCAGTCGGCAACTGGACCTGCCGTTGCTCGGCGCCGCCAGCGAAGCCCTGCGCCAGGCCCGACAGGCAGGCGAGACCTATCGCGACAGCCTCCCCGCCAATCGCCGCCGAGGTCCGGTTCACGATCTGTGGGCCTTGCTGGAGCAGCCTGCGCAACACTACCAGTCCGCCCTGGAGCAACTGGCGGCGGACTGGCGCAATCACGCCGAACCGCGGGTACTGAGTGACGACTTCTGGAACGTGACCCACCGCTACGACGTCCTGCTGGCCCTCTACAACAAACAGGCGGACCTCGACTTCTAGTGCCCTGGCACCTTGCTGACAGCCGCTGGCAGCACACTCGTCAGGCCGATCCGGGCCCTGCCGGCCATGACCTATAGTCAAATGGACGGCAACACCGCACGGTCACTGCCACTGAAAAGGAGCATCACGATGAGCGTCAAAGCGATACCGCAAGGCTTCCACAGCATCACGCCGTACCTGGGTGTCAAACAGGCGGCCGAAGCCATCGAGTTCTACAAGAAGGCCTTCGGCGCCAGCGAAATCATGCGCCTGGAAATGCCTGACGGCAGCATCGGCCATGCCGAACTGCGGATCGGCGATTCTCCGCTGATGCTCGGTACGCCGTGCGACGAAGGTCCTTTCGTCAGCCCCGAAGCCCATACGTCGGTCGGGATTCACCTGTATGTCGCCGATGTCGACAAGCAGTTTGAAACCGCCACCGCGGCCGGAGCCAAGGTTATCCGGGAAGTCCAGGATCAGTTCTATGGGGATCGCAGCTGTACCCTGAAAGATCCTTTCGGCCATGTCTGGTTCCTGGCCACCCACAAGGAAGACCTGACGCAGGCCGAGATCGAAACGCGGGCGGCGGATCTGTTCCGGCAAATGAAAGGCTGAAGCCACGCGCCACACCCGCCACGCCCACAACACACTTCATGAACAGGCGCACCACGTTTTGCGCCTTGCCCCTGGCGCTGTGAGTTTTAGGATGTCGGCAACAATCATAAGGAGTCACTCCATGTTCGCCGGATTCCAGAAAGACCAGCGCCACGTCAACGGTGTGGACATTGCCTACCGCATCGGCGGCAGCGGGCCAGGCCTGTTACTGCTGCACGGCCACCCGCAGACGCACGTCATCTGGCACAAGGTCGCCGACGAGCTGGCCAGGCACTTCACCGTGGTCGCCGCCGACCTGCGTGGCTACGGCGACAGCAGCCGCCCGCCCGCCGACGAGCAGCACCTCAACTATTCCAAGCGCGAGATGGGCCGCGACGGCGTCGAACTGATGCAGGCCCTGGGCTTCAGCCAGTTCTCGGTCCTGGCCCACGACCGTGGCGCCCGGGTCGCCCACCGCCTGGCCCTCGACCATTCACAGGCGGTGCAGCGCATGGTGTTGCTGGATATCGCGCCGACGTTGTCGATGTACGCCCAGACCGACGAAGCCTTCGCCCGCGCCTACTGGCACTGGTTTTTCCTGATCCGCCCGGCGCCGTTGCCGGAAAGCCTGATCGAAGCCAACCCGGAACAATACCTGCGCAGTGTCATGGGCAGCCGCAGTGCCGGGCTCAAGCCGTTCACCGACGCGGCCTTCAACGAATACATCCGCTGCATCAGCCTGCCCGGCAGCGCCCGGGGTATCTGCGAGGATTATCGCGCCAGCGCCGGCATCGACCTGGAGCACGATCGTGCCGACCTCGAGGCCGGGCGCAAACTGAACATGCCGCTGCTGGCGCTCTGGGGCGCCGAAGGAACCGTCGGCCGTTGCTTCAACCCGCTGCACGAGTGGCAGCAGGTCGCCACCGACGTGCGCGGCAAGGCCCTGCCGGGTGGCCATTACCTGGCCGAGGAAATCCCGCGGGTGCTGCTCGACGAGGTCCTGCCGTTCCTGCGCTGAACCGCCGGGCCCGAGCGACCTGAACCACTGACGTGAAATACCCCTTCCCCGTGGGCCGCCGCAATGGCCCACGGCGGGATCGGCTTGCCTGAAACTCTCTCGAGATAATAAAAATGACAATCAGAAAACTGCTGGGAACCCTGTATGTGCAGGTCATCATCGCCATTGTCCTGGGGGTGCTGATCGGCAATCACTGGCCACAGACCGGTATCGACCTCAAGCCCCTGGGCGATGGTTTCATCAAGCTGATCAAGATGATCATCGGTCCGATCATCTTCTGCACCGTGGTCTCCGGCATCACCAATATGCACGACGTGAAACAGGTCGGGCGGGTCGGCGGCAAGGCCCTGCTGTACTTCGAAATCGTCTCCACCCTGGCCCTGGCGATCGGCTTGCTGGCGGCCCACGCGCTGCACCCGGGTTCGGGCTTCAACGTCGACGTGAAGACCCTCGACACCTCGGCCATCGCCAACTTTGTCGGCCAGGCCCAGCACGGCGAAGGGGTGATCGGCTTCCTGCTGCATGTGATCCCCACCACCTTCTTCGACGCCTTCACCCAGGGCGAGATCCTGCCGGTGCTGTTCGTCTCGATCCTGTTCGGCCTGGCGCTGGTGATGGTCGGTGAGAAGGGTCGCCCACTGGTGGCCGTGATCCACCAGGCCAGCGAGGTGTTCTTCCGGATCGTCGGCATGATCGCCCGCGTGGCCCCGATCGGTGCCTTCGGCGCGATTGCCTTCACCATCGGCAAATACGGCCTCGGTTCGCTGCTGCCGCTGATGAAGCTGGTCGGCACCTTCTACCTGACCGCGTTCATCTTCATCACCTGCGTCCTGGGCAGCATCGCCCGCTACGCCGGTTTCAGCATTTTCCGCCTGCTGGGCTACATCAAGTCGGAACTGCTGATCGTGCTCGGCACCAGTTCCTCGGAATCGGCCCTGCCGCAATTGATCCAGAAACTGGAAAGCCTGGGCTGCTCCAAGGGGGTGGTGGGCATCGTGGTGCCCACCGGCTACACCTTCAACCTCGACGGCACCAATATCTACATGACCCTGGCGGTGCTGTTCCTGGCCCAGGCGACCAACATCGACCTGACGCTGGAGCAGCAACTGACCCTGCTGGCGGTGACCATGCTGACCTCCAAGGGGGCCGGCGCGGTGGTCGGTGCCGGCTTTGTCGCCCTCGCCGCCAGCCTGGCGGTGGTGCCGACCGTGCCCGTCGCCGCCATGGTGCTCATCCTGGGCGTGGACCGCTTCATGGCCGAGTGCCGTTCCCTGACCAACATCATCGGCAACGCCGTGGCAACGTTGGTGGTGGCAGCCTGGGAAGGCGAACTGGATCGCAGCAAGATGGCGCCGATTGCCCTCAAGCGCGGGCGCAAGGCCCTGGCCGCCCAGGCCGAAGCCGATGCCAAGGTAACCCCTTGACCCTGCAGGAGCCGGCTTGCCGGCGATGAGGCCCGCAAACCCGGCATCGCTTGCCAGGCTGTCGTCGCCGGCAGGCCTGGCAACTACGGAATGTCTGCCGCGCCACCGATCGCGATGGCGCGACATCCTCCGTTGCGCCCAGCCAGTGCTATTCTGGCGGCTCCTGCCGCCAGTGTTCGTTGCTTCGCCCATGAGCCAAAAGAAAGATACCGTGCCCCTGCCCGAAGACCTTCGTGTATTCCTGACCGTCATCCGCAAGGCCGGCTTTGCCGCGGCCGCCGATGAACTGGGCTTGTCGCCCGCCTACGTCAGCAAGCGTATCCAGATTCTCGAGACCACCCTCGCCACCCGCCTGCTGCACCGCACCAGCCGGCGCATCGCCCTGACCGAGGACGGCGAGCGGGTGCAACGCTGGGCCGTGCGCATCCTGGAGGACTTCCAGCAACTCAACGACGAACTGTCCGAAGCCCATGACAGCCCCAGCGGCCGCCTGCACCTGTGCAGCAGCTTCGGTTTCGGCCGCAATCACGTGGCCCCGGCGCTGTCCTTGCTGGCCGAGCGCTATCCGGACCTGGAGATCCGCCTGGACCTGTTCGACCGCGTGGTCGACATCGTCAGCGAAGGGTTCGACCTGGAGATCCGCGTCGGCGACGACATTCCCGGCCAGCACATCGGTCGGCGCCTGGTGAGCAATCGCCGGGTGCTCTGTGCCGCACCCGCCTACCTGGAACGGCGTGGTACGCCGCTGCAACTGGCGGACCTCGAACAACACGACTGCCTGGTGCTCAAGGAACGCGACAACGCCTTCGGCATCTGGAACCTGGAGCGCAATGACCGGCAGAGCAATGACAGCCAGGACAGCGTGCGGGTCAGCGGCCCGCTGTCGTCCAACAGCGGCGAAATCGTCCTGCAGTGGGCCCTGGACGGCCGCGGCATCCTGCTGCGCTCGTTGTGGGACGTCAAGCCGCTGCTGGAACAGGGTCGGCTGGTGCAGGTGCTGCACGACTATACCCAGAGCGCGAATGTCTGGGCGGTGTATCCGACACGACTGGCTTACTCGGGGAAACTGAGGGTGTGCGTGGAGTTTTTGCAGGAGCATTTCCGCCAGTTGTCGATCTGAGGCCCGCCACACGAATCAGGATCGTTCCCATGCTCCGCGCGGGAACGCCCTGTTGGACGCTCTGCGTCCGCGCTGTATGAAGCAGAGCGTCAGGAGTTGCATGCCCACGCGGAGCGTGGGAACGATCACAACTCTTTCAAAAAGTCCCCCGCGCTTCGTGCTCCCTTCTATTCTCAAGCCATTGCCAGAGAGGCAGGCCGACACCGGCCAACGTTTTCACACCACAGGGAAGTAGCATGATGAAAAGCACCAGAGCGCCCATCGCCTGCATGGCGGCTGTCCTTGGCCTGTCTTTTTATTCCGGCGCCCACGCCGACCAGGGCAGCGACACCGTCGCCCGCCTCAACCAGCTCTACAACGACACCCGCCAGGATTGCGGCGGTCCGTCCAAGCCGGCCTTCCTCTGCTCCGGCGTACTGTTCCGGGCAACCTGGCCGTCCACCGACTACCAGTTCTACAGCATCAGTCCGAAGAGCCAGGCCAGCGGCGGGGTCTCGGCCTCGTACCTGCGCAAGGACTCGAAATTCCGCAAACTGGCCTATGGACTCACTAGCGGCTTTATCTTCGATACCATCTTCGGCAATCCCAAGGACCACCAGGATTACGCCGTGCTCTGCTCGTTCCCCATCGACGCCGCCACCGACGATCGCCAGCAGGCCGGCTGCACCGACTCGCGACGCACTCCCGGTAGCGTGGAGAAATTCTGCAACGAGATCGGCGTGACCACCGCCGAACAATGGGGCGCCAACTATCGGCAGAACGGCGGTGACCATTCGCGCCAGTGCTCCTTCGACGTCAGGGACGAACGCAACAGCGCCGCCGGCCCGGCGTTCTACCAGAGCATCCGCGCCATGGGGCAGATCGCCGCCGAATCCTTCGGTACCCAGAACGAACTGCGCCTGGCCAAATGGGAAGAGAAGCCACCCCTCTCGCCGTCGATCCTGGCCCTGTTCTACGTCGAGGACAGCGGCCTGGAAGGCGCGCGCCTGAACCAGATCCAGTGGTACCAGGCAACCCAGCGCTACCTGCCGATGATCAACATGAGATTGCCGCAGACGCCGCAGCAGGATGCGAGCTTCGTCTACGACAGCAAGAAACAGGTCATCTACCCCACTACCGAACGCAACGGCTGCGACCGCTATGTGCAGAGCGCGGTGTGGGTGGAGCGCGATGATCCGGGATTCGGCAAGAAAGTCATGACCCTGGAGATCACCCCGACCGATTGCGGACGCAAGATCCAGGACAACCAGACCAACAACTTCTTCAATGAACTGGCGTCGGACCATTACCTCGACGCGAACTGGAAGAACAATCCGGACAACCGTGACAGCACGGTCGGCAGCATGCGCCGGCAACTGGTCTGCCACTTCAACATTGCCCGTAACAAACCACAGTGGAACCTGGAACCGTCGCGCCCCTATACCTCCAACGAGGACTCCATCGCCAAGGGTTGCAACAACACCTGACTGCGAATAGGTAGCCTGTTCGCGGGCAAGCCCGGCTCCTGCAAGATCGTGCCATGCGCAGAATCTGCGATCGACGCGGTACTGTAGGAGCGGGCTTGCCCGCGAAGACGTCGGAACAAACGCCACAAGCCCCAGGCAGACAGACGCTTCATCTACCGCCACAAGCAGTATTCAGCTCAGCCAGGGATTGGCCTCCAGGTGCGCCCGCTCGAACGCCTTGATCTCGTCGCGTCGTTGCAAGGTACTGCCGATCGCATCCAGCCCGAGCATCAGCGCGGTCTTGCGCAGGGTATCGATCTGGAACCCGATCACGCTACCGTCCTGCAAGCGAATCTGCTGGCTCTCCAGGTCAATGGCGATCTCGGCGCCTTGCGGCTGGCTCACCACCTGCCCCAGGCGCTGTGCCGTGGCCTCGTCGAGGGTGATCAGCAGCACACCATTGCGCTGGCAGTTGTCGTAGAAGATCCCGGCGAAACTGCTACCGATCAAGGCGCGGATCCCCATCTGCTTCAAGCCCCACACCGCATGTTCACGGCTGGAACCGCAGCCGAAGTTCGGCCCTACCACCATGAAGCTCGCGCCTTTCCAGGCGGGCTGGTTGAGCACGAAGCCGGGATCGGGTTCGCCCGAGGGCAGGAAGCGCAGGTCGAAGAACAACCCACGGTCCAGGCCGTTGCGGTCAATCCCCTTGAGAAACTGCTTGGGCATGATCACATCGGTGTCGATATTGGCCGCCAGCATCGGCGCCGCCTTGCCGGTGACCTGGGAAAATGGCTGCAGGGTCATGGGTGTCGCTCCAGGGTACGGATATCGGTCAGGTGTCCGGCAATCGCCGCCGCCGCCACCATCGCCGGGCTCATCAGGTGCGTACGGGCACCCGCGCCCTGGCGGCCTTCGAAATTGCGGTTGGTACTGGAGGCACAGCGATCGCCGGGCTCCAGGACATCGTCGTTCATCGCCAGGCACATCGAGCACCCCGACTGCCGCCATTCGAAGCCGGCCTCGATGAACACCGCCGCCAGCCCTTCGGCTTCGGCCTGGTCGCGCACCTGGGTGGAACCCGGCACGATCATCGCCCGCACATGCCTGGCCACCTGCTGGCCGCGCACTACACGAGCCGCGTCACGCAGATCCTCGATACGGGCGTTGGTGCAGGAGCCGATAAAGGCGTGGCTGATGACGATCTCGCTCAGCGGCATGCCGGCTTCCAGCCCCATGTAGTTGAGGGCGCGGCGCATATCCTGGCGCAGGATCAGGTCGCTGATGGCTTCCGGGTCCGGCACGTTCGCGCCGATGGGCGAGGCCTGGTCCGGACTGGTGCCCCAGGTGACCATGGGTTCGAGTATCCCGGCATCAAGGTGCACTTCACGGTCGAACCGGGCACCGACATCACTCTTCAGTTCACGCCAGCGGGCCACTGCCTGCTCCCACAGCTCACCCTTGGGCGCCCGTGGCTTGTCCTTGAGGTAGGCGAAGACTTTCTCGTCCGGTGCCATGAAGGCTCCGCGCGCGCCCGCCTCCACGGCCATGTTGCAGATGGTCATGCGGGCCTCGACGCTCAGGGCATCGATGGTCGAACCGCAGAACTCGATGGCATAGCCAGTGGCCCCGGAGGCGCCGATCTTGCCGATCAGCGCCATGATCACGTCCTTGGACGTCAGCCCCGGTGCCAGCTCGCCATCGACGGTGACCCGCAGGGTTTTCAGGCGCTTGTACACCAGCGTCTGGGACGCCAGCAGATGCTCGATTTCCGACGTGCCGATACCGAACCCGAAGGCCCCGAGAGCACCATAGGTCGTGGTATGGCTGTCGCCGGCGGCGACCACCATGCCCGGCAGGATGAAGCCCTGCTCCGGGGCGATCACATGCTCGATGCCCTGGCGCTTGTCGAGCACATCGAACAACTCGATACCGAAGTCGGCACAGTTCTCGGCCAGGTACGACACCTGGCGGGCGCCGCCGGCATCGGGCATGGCGGCAACGCGCTTGGGCGCGGTGGGATTCACATGATCGACCACCGCCAGCGCGGTTTCCGCGCGCCAGACACCGCGCCCGGCTTCACGCAGGCCGCTGAAGGCTTGCGGACTGGTGTATTCGTTGATGACCTGGCGGTCGATGTACAGCAGGACATGCCCCTGATCGTCGAGGCGACACACCGTATGGGAATCGATGTGCTTGTCGTAGAGGGTTCTTGTTGGAGTCATGGTGGCGCTCGCAGAAATGAAAGTACGCGAGGCTGTCGGATCACGGCAATCAGCCGACAGGCGTCACGGCAATCATAGGCGGCAGGCGCAACGCATCAATGGCGGGACGGTGATGGCGAGGAACATGGATCGTGTTTGATTGGCGCTTGCGTTGCGCAAGCGCCGGAGGGTTGCCGGGCTCAGGGCGAAAACATGCCCGGTTTCAATCGGAGCCGTACCGAGGCGAACGCGGACCGTACAGCAGGCCCGTACCGCGCCGGACAGCCAGCATGTTCCGACTGACGCCGCCCGCGACCGGGTAGCTGGCATCGGTACTGGTATCGATGGCCTGGCTGACCGCCGCCGAGATCAGCGTCGCGGCGATGCTGCCGCCGACGCTGACATTCTGCGCTTTCGTCGCGGTGGAACTGCCGGTCCACAGCGTGGTGCCGGTCTTGAGGTCGACAAGGCGGGCACTGGCCGTCACGGTGGTGGTGCTGCGAATCACCTGGAACTGGGTTCCGTATTGCGTGACGTTGATGTACAGCACGGCATCCGCACCGAAGATCTCACGCAGTTTGGCCGGCGAGGTGTTGTGAATGTCGTTGGCCGTGGTCAGGCCGTTCTGCTGGAAAGTCTCGCTGACCAGTGCCACCGGCATCACGTAGTAACCGGCCTCGGCCAGGGGATAGGTGACCTGGGACAGCATGCCATAGGACGCCTTGATATCAGACGACTCGTTCAGTGGCGGCAATACCAGGATCGTCCGCGGGCGCGCCTCTTTATAGGCGGCATAATCGAGACTCGTGGTGTGCCGCGCGCAGCCCCCCAACACGCTGACCATGAGCAGTCCGACGACAATGCTCAGCAGACGCAGGTTCATTGCTTGCTTCCTCGTTGTGCATTACTCAGCAGAAAGTCCATATAGGTACTCGACTCCGGAAACAGTGCCTTCTCGGTCTGCAACTGCTGGACCATCTGGTCATCCTTGCCCAGGCTGCCGTACAGCATGCCCAGATGGGCGTGATAACCCGGCGGTGCGGGACGGTTGGCGGCCTTCATCTTCTGCAGGTCGGCTTCCAGTGCCTGTACCTGCGCCTCCTTGGCCTGCCCTTCGAAGTACTGATGCACCTGGGGCTCGTAGCCTTCCCAGTCATAAAGGGTGGTGGGCCGGTGATTACATCCCGCCAATACCGCACCGCTGATCGCGACGACGGCAATGAATCGCATTGAACTGAACACTTTGCCCATGAGGCCTGGCACTCCCTGTTATCGAATGAATTAGTGCTGGCCCGGTTTCCAGGCGCCGCTGTCGATGGCATCGACCATTTTGTTCACCGCCTCGCGCATCGCCAGGTCGAGGACCTTGCCGTTGAGGGTCGAGTCATAGCTGGCGGTACCGCCGAAACCGACGATCTCGCGGTTCGACAGCGCGTACTCGCCAGCACCCTGGCTGGAATAGACCACTTCGGAGGTGGAGATATTGACGATGTTCAAGGCGACCTTGGCGTAGGCCACCTGGGTCTTGGCGCGCCCCAGGATGCCGAACAGCTGCTGGTCGCCGGTCTCCTTGCGACCGAACTCGGTGACATCGCCAGTCACCACATAGTCGGCACCCTTGAGCTTCTGCACCTGGGACTTGATGGCCGCTTCCTGCTGGATCTCCGCCATGTTGTCGCGGTCCAGCACGCTGAAGCGATTGGTCTGCTGCAAGTGGGTAATCAGGATGGTCTTGGCCTGGCTGCCGAGACGGTCGACACCATCGGAAAAAATCCCGCGCATATAGCTGGAGCGGTTATCGAACTTGCCGACGGCAATGGGCGTGCGTACACCGGCATAAGGCCGGTTGACGCTTTCGACCTGCTGCACCGGCAGCGCCCGGGAAGTCTCCTGGGTGGTACAACCGGCGATGGATGTCAGCACGATTGCCGCCATCCCTGACACCATCACCTGCGACAATTTGTTCACGCAGCACACTCCTGGAAAATCGGGCTTGGGGAATTACGAAACGGGTGAGTCGATTGGCTGGTCACGCGCATGGCACGGCTTGTCTGCGCGGGCGCAGTCAAGGACAGGGCCTGGATTCAGCGGGGGTCAATGCGTTATTGCCCGGGCGATTGCGAATGCTCCGGGTATTTGAAAGAGGTATTTCGAAGGGGGCGAACACAGCACGGCAAGGCCGCGAGAAACCTCATCCCGAGGGTGACAACCCACATGCACAATCCCTCGATACATTTGATATCAATTTAATAGCATTATCATAAGGTGGCGGGATTTGGGCGTCAAGAATCACGCCGACGCTTGCCGAGCCAGTGGGCGACTGTGTACAGCCCTCCCGCGACCAGGCCAATAGCGACGAAAATCGCCATCCCCGCCCAGAACAGCGGTGGCCTGGCCGCTGGCGTACGGATCTCCAGAACCGACGGCATGGCGGTTATGATCCAGATCAGCAGACCGGCGGCACCACCGCCGATGACGTAACGCCAGCCCGTGGTGAGAAACCGCTCCACCAGCCAGAGCAGCGGCCAGCACACCAGCATGCTGAGCAGTGCTCCGATCAGGAAAAACAGGACAAAGCCCGGTAGGACCTCTCCCTGGCCAAAGAACAGCACGACAGCCACCGTGCCCAGGGTCAAGCCTCCCGCGACCGGCACGGCAATGATCGACCGCCACCCGCGCCGCGCAGGCGAGCCGTTCCTCGACGGCCAGTTCTCCACCCAGTAGATGGCCAGGCTGTACGCCATGCCCAATACCAGCCCGCCCACCACCGCCACTTTCAACAAGGAGCCGGAAAAACCGCCGAAGAAGAGGTAGATCACCAGACCCTGGATCAGGCCGCTCACCCAATGGCGCCAGCGCAGGCTCGGGCAATAACGGTCACCCAGCAGCAACAACGGAATGCCCACGACAGCAGAGGCGAGAACGCCGAAAAGCACCATGGCGAACGCAATGGTCTGGCTCAGGGCGTCGACACTCGACATCACCAGGGCCTGGACCAGGCCGCCGCATACCAGCACGGCGCACAGGCGCAGTTCGCCGTTGGGTCTCATTTCCCCCCCGCGGGCTGAGGACTACCGCCCCAGTTGAAAAACGGCGTGTCCTTGAGGTATTTGATGACCGGGCTGTTATTCATGAACTCCTGCTTTTCAATGAACTTGGTATTACCGCCCCAGACCATGCCCGCCATCCAGCTGTTGGAGTTGAACAACGGGCTGCTGCCCGTGCCCCAGCCATGGGTTTCGATATCGAAGCCACCCGACGCCGTGGGCACCACCGTGCGCACCACGAAACCGGGATCCAGGGCATGCATTCCAGGCAGGGTCACGTTGATCACGCTCTTGCTGTCTTTATCCGTCAAGTGTGCAACATACCCGAGCTTGAGCCCCATCAGGTACAACTCACTCACGTCGCCACTGCCGACCACCTTCGTACCGTCGCCACCAGGCCCGGCGTTGCGCTTGAGGGCTTCATATTCCTGGTCCAATGTGCCGCACCCGCCGAGCGAAACCAGGCAGCCACTCGAAACATCACCATACTCATGGGGCTGCTTGGTACTGCCCAGCACGGTCTCATAGCCCGCGAATGCGGCGGGTATCCCGCCGCCCGTCTGGCCTTTCGAGTTGATGAACTGCCCGCTTTTCACCGCATCGGTGAACTTGCCCTGGCAGGCCGATGCGCCTATCGACTCGCAGTTGCTCACGGCCCACTCCTTGTAGCCAGATAGCCCCGCCGCCACATTGGCCGCGATCAGCAGGCTGTTGGTCTCGATATCGCTGATCGCGCCAAAGGCCGTTTTGTCCTTGGCATCCAGAGCCTGGTCGGCGGCATACAGCTGACCAAAATTCTTGGCACCCTCAACGATCTGTTTGATGTGTGCGTTCAGGCAATCCTGATCCTGACAAGCCATGAGGGCGGCATCATTGAGGTCACTTCGCCGCTTGGCCTCAAGTTGCACGCGCATGCGACAAGCGGTGTTATCGGCGGCACAGACAGCCAACTGCCGGGACAGCACCTCGATATCCTCGTGGGTGAGATAGTTGTTCTGGACTTCCTGCATGCCGGCGCTGGCACCGTTGATACCGCCGACGCCCGCGGAGACCAGGCCGGAAGTCCCCAGGATCAGCGACTTCTTCACATCCACCGGCAGATCCATCTGGGCTACCTTCTCGGCAATCAGGGGGGCGGTCAGCGCCGCCGCGCCAGCACCCAGTGCGTTGCCGCCGACCGTCCCGCCGGCAAGCCCCTGGACACCGCCGGCCAGGGCATGGAGCATCACCCGCGCCGCGCCGCCTTCGTCCCACGCCGCTCGGGTGGCACTGTCGGTAGCCTTGTCACGCTGCTGGCTCGCATAGTCGCCGATCAGCTTGTAGGTATCGGCTGCCGTGGTATTGGCCACGATACCCAGGGTCGTGGCACCGCCCGCCCCGCCCAGCGCCGCACCGATCAGGCCGCTGACGATATCGACGAGCACACGCTTGTCGCCGCCGGTCGCCCAGCTCTCGTTGACGTTTTTCAGATTGTCCTTGGCCGCCGCGAGTTCCTGCGCGTTGGTGGCTTTTTTCACGCGATCCTCGGCACTCTTCTTCTCGGCTTCGGCGACCTTGCCAATCACGGACTGGGTCAACGCGACCGAGCTGCGGATCAGTTCCATGCGTGTCTGCAGGGCGCCTACATCCGGCTTGTCGAGTTTTTCATTGGCGTTGGCCGTGTCCCGATTGAGGCCGGTCAGGTCATTCGCGCCCGCGGCATTGCGCACGATGATCGTCCCTTCGCTGACCGCGCTGCGGGTCTTGCTCTGATCCGACTCACTGAGTGCCAACGGTATCGTACCGCCGAAACCGAGACCATCACCGCCGCTGCTGTAGGAAAGCGAAATGCCCGCCGACTGGCTACTGGCCTCGCTCTTGTTCTTGATGTCGCTGACGATCAGGCGATCGGTGCTGAGCCGGTTCTTGTCGGCCGTGGCATCACTGGCGATGACCGCGCCCTGCAGGGTGGTGTTCTGCCCGACATAGATGTTGTAGCCACCGCTGCCGGCAAACAGGCCGCTCTGATCCGTCACGGCCTTGTAGTCACTGTTCGTGTTACCGGCGGACAGGTTGGCCGAACCCGTGACCGTCGCCCCGTAGCAGAACGGCGGAATACAGATACTGGCCCCCATCCCGCCGCTGCTCTGCTTGCTGGTCTGGCTCTCGGTGTCCTGCCGCGAGCTGATATCGAGATTGCCACCAATCACCGCGTTGATGCTGTCAGCCTTGACCTGGGCCCCTGCCAGCGTGGTGTCCTTGCCGCTGCGCAGCACCAGGGAACCGGTGTCCAGGGTGGTATTGACCTGGGTGACCGAATGACCGTCCCCCATGTTCTTGCCCACCTGCGCGCCGAGGTCGAGGGTGAAGCCGTTCTGGGCGCCGAGGTTGAAACTGGCGCCGATCGCGGTACGGCTGTTGCTGCCATGGCTGGAACTGTCCGTGGTGTTCTGGGCACTTTCCAGCGTGATGTCGTTCTTGGCGTCCAGCACCGTGCTGGTGGCTTTCAGGGTACTGCCGACCACATGGATATCACCAGCCGTTCCGGCCGCATTGCCCGTGGCGATAATGGTCAGGCCTCCGCCGGCATTGATCGAACTCTGCCTGGCGGTCTGGCTGTCCTGCTGGCTGCTGTTTCTGCTGTGGGTGTTCGCCAGCTCCGTGCCGATCTTGATCAGCGAACCACTGCCGCCTTTCTTGTCACCATAGTTGGAGAGCGCATCCTTGACGTCCGAAGCCATGCCGGCCGGATCGATATCGTTGAGCTGCATCGCCAACTGCGCCTGTTTCACCGCCCGAAGCCGCGGGTCATCGATCTTCTTGGTGGCTTCGATGGACTCACGCAGGTTGTAGATCGTGTTCAGCGTGCCGATCACCGAACCACCCATCACTCGACCGACGCCCAGGCTGGAGGACTTGTCCTGGCTGCTCTGGCTGGAGCTTTCCATGCCGGCGACGATGCTCACGTTGGAACCGGTCAGGCTCATGTTGCGGGTGCTGACCAGGTCACTGGCCACCACGCCGAGGTTACGCCCGGCACTCAGGCTGACATTCCCGGCACTGGAGCCGATGGTGCTGCCGGTCAGGGTCGTTTGCGTGGCCTGGCCGTTATGGCTGCCGCTGCTCATGTTCAAGTGCTGGTTGCCGGTGATGTCGTCGATCCCCAGTTTGTTGGCCGTCAGGATACCGGTGAAATCATGTCCCTTTTCCTTGTGCATCTCATCGCGGGTAAAGGTGTTTTCCGCCGCGTTGATGGTCAGGTCGCGACCCGCCTGCACGGTCAGGTCCTTGGTGCTGACCAGGGCCGAGCCGGTGATGGTCGCATCCCGCTTGGCACTCACCTCGACGGTATTGCCCGAGATGAGGCTGCCCACCGCGGTGGTCTGGGTTTCCGAGACCTTGTCAGCAACCTTGCTCGACTTGAGGCCGCCCCAACCGCTTTTGCTGTTGCTGCTCTCATGACGAACGCTGGTGGAATCGGTGACTGCGAGAATCTGTACATCGTTGCCAGCGGTCAGTTGGGCGCGCCCTTTTTCAGCCGCGACCTCACTGCCCTTGACGACCAGGTCATTGCCCGCAACCAGCGTGACATTGGTCCCGCCAGTGACGGAGCTGGCAATATTGGTCGTACTCTCCAGCTCATCCAGGCGGCTCTTCTTGCCCGAAGAACTTTTCTTGGTCTTGCTGTAGAAGCTGTAGTCCTCATCTGCCGCGCTCTGCAGTATCAGGTTGGCGCCAGCGCTCAGATAGGCCTCGCCCCCCGCGGCGACCTTGCTCGCAACGAGCTCCAGGTCCTTGCCGGCCGTCATCAGCACGTTACCGCCGGCCGTCACGCTGGAGCCCACCTGGTGTTCATGATCCTCCTGGCTGGTGACCTTCTTGGTCTTGCCATATGAATGCTGCTCGTCTGCGGCGGAAGACAAGGTCAGGTCGCCCACGGCCGAAAACGCCACGTCACGCTTGGCGTCGATCTGGCTGGCGACCACGCTCAAGTCACGCCCGGCACTGATCATCAGGTCGCGTCCGGCGGAAACGCTTGAGCCGTTCTGCGTAATCGTTTCGTCGCGATGATGGTCACCCAGGCTGTTGCCGTGCACTTGCTCGGCGGCGCTGATATTGACGTCGCGTCCGGCCCTGAGCAGGGTATCCCCGGCACTTTTCAGCACTCCGCCGCTGTTGTTGATATCACGGCCGGCACTCACTGTGAGGCTGTTGGCCGCTTCGATGCGGGCGGCGTTGTCGACGAAATCCCGTTGCTCGGTCCGGTAGCCGTTGCTGCTCTGGTGACTGGTCACGGTACGTTCGTTGATCACGTCGCCGTTGACGGCGGTGATACTGACGTCACGCCCGGCGATGATGCCACCGGCCTTGTTGGTCAGGTTGTTGCCCGCCAGGGCGGCGAGGCGATCGCCGGCCTCCAGCAAACCGCTGTTGACCTGGTCGTTGCCGGCGGCCGCCAGCAGGCTGTTACTGGCCCGCAGGGTCCCGGCGTTGTTGAGGTCCTTGCCGGCAATCACGGTCACATCACTGCCCTGGATCAATGCACCGTTGGCGGCCAGGCGGTTGTTGGCATTGGCCAGGTACAGCACCGGCACAAGCACCTGCTCGCCATTGACCGTGGCATTCTCCATCCACACGATGTCATGGGTCAGCGCCGCGACCTGCTCGGAAGTCAGCGTCACGCCCAACTGCAGGTTCAGTTCCTGCTTGCTGGCCACGGCATTGTTCATCAGGTACTTGAACATGCCTTCGTCCGAGGTCTGCCCGTCGATAAAGCGCTGCCCGGTGCGGGCCACGACCGCCTGCTGGATCAGCTTCTGCTCGTAGTAACCATCCCCCAGGCGCTTGGCGCTGGTGTCCGGGTCATAGCCCAGATTCGACAACAGGTAGTCCGAGCTCATGAACTGCTTGAGGTCGGTCAGTACCGGGTTGGTTTCGATCAGGTACTTCTGCGGATTGGATTTACCCGAGGTATCCGGCAAGCCCTGCACTCGCGTGATGCTGGTGCTCTGGCTGCCCTGGGCACGGTCCGCCGCGCCCACGTCGATCGTGCTCGGTGCCGCCAGGTCACCCGGGGCGGGCTGGCGTTGGGCGGAGCCGAGACTGGCTCCGCCGAGGGTCCAGCTTTGCGGTCCGGTGGCTGTCGGCGTGCTACTGCCCTGCCCGCTCAGGCGGAACAGGCCATTCTGGCCGGTGGGCAGGGTGAATCCGGGCAAAGCCACCGGGTTGACCTGCTGCTGTGCCAGGTTCGGCGGCAGTTGCTGGTTGACCGTGACGTGGGTGGAGAAATTGCTGCCCGAGGAACCGGTGTTGGTGCGCGGACCGCTGCCCACATAGTTGAACCCCGGTCGCACGACAGAGCTGTCGAAGTTGTTCAGGGTAGCGATGTTCACCGCACCACCGGCCTGCATGATACCGGCATAGGACTGATTGCCCACCGCCAGTTGCGTCGTGCTATGTAGCGCGCCGACCTCGCTTTCGATCGTCCCCAGGAAGTGCGCCAGCGCCTCTTCAAGCCCCGTGGGATTGTAGCCGGGGTTTTCATACCAGTACTGTTGGGTGAAAGTCGCCGCTTCCTGCTGGCGCCCGCCCAACGCGTGACGGGCGGTGACATAGGTACGGCGGTCCTCGGTATCCCCCGTTTCAACCCCCTGGTTGACCAGGTTGTTGAGCTGGGCCGTCAGGCTGCCGGTGGCCGCGACCGTACTGCTGGCGTTCAGGAAATCGCCACCGCGCAGTACCAGGTTGGCGCCGGAAGTCATGCTCGCCGCGGCACTCGCCCCGGGCATCACCTCCAGCTTGCTGCGCTGGACCACCTCGAACAGGCCGTTGCGGTTACCGCCACTGCAGTCGCCGACATAGAGACGGTTGCACGGCAGCTCGGTGATGCTCGCGGTATACAACCCGGCGTTGTTCACCACCAGCACATCACGGATATTCTGAATCGAGCCTGCCACCAGGCTCATGCTGGCATCGCTCTGGATCGAGCCGGAACGGTTGACGATGCTGCCTGCCCAGTTGCCCAGACCATCGCGGTCAACGGCAAGATTGCCGAGGCTGTTGATGTTACCGTAGAAGTTGTTCAACGAATCGACGCGCAGCCCCATGTCACCGCCACTGAAGACCAGCCCGTGGTCGTTGAGCAATGCGCCCGTGGTGGTGGTCAGTCGCTGGGCGCTGCCCAGTGTCCCGTAGTTGTTGATACCGCCGGCGCTGAGGTTCATGTTCGCGGCGGAAGTCAGGCGACCGAAGTTGTTCAAGACGCCGGCGACATTGATCGTGGTATCGCCACCGCCAGCGATACTGGTGTTGCCACCCAGGTTCAACTGCGCCGCGCGCAGACCCAGGGTACCGAGGCTGGAAAGGCGGCCACTGCCGGCATAACTGCCCCCCAGGTTCAGGCCGACGGTGCCGTCACTGGCGATCAGGCCATCGTTGGTCCAGTTGCCACCGTTGCCGGTCAGGCTGTTGGACGCCAGCAATTGCCCGCTGCCGGTCTGATACAGGTTGTTGATATTGATTGTCAGGCGCCCGGCCTGGATCACGCTGCTGTTGGTCCAGCTGTCGGCACCGAGGGTCAGGCCGCCACGGGTCACCAGCGTGCCACCGGCGCTGCTGAGGTTGGCCATGGAGATATCGAAGGTGCCAAGGCCGGCGTGCAGCAGGCTGCCACCCTGGTTGAGGAAACTGCCGGCATCCAGGCCAAGGTCGAAGTTGCGGGTTTCCAGCGTACCGTTGCGGTTATCGAGCAGGCCGCCGATCCGGAACGCTGTCTTGCCATTGCTGCCCAGGGCACGCAACTGGCCGGTCTGGTTGTCGAGACCGGTAGCGCTGATCGACAAGGTGTTGTCGCTCTCGATGATGCCCTTGCGGTTGTTGAGGCTGCCGCCCAGGCCCAGATCGATCTGGCCCCCGGCAATCTGCCCGCCCAGGTCGCCACTGTTGTCGACGTTGTTGGCACTGACCTTGACCAGGCCGCTGGCGTAGAGACCGCCATTGCGGTTGTCGAGGTTGGTGGTGGTGAGCATCGCCTCCCCGGCGCGAGCGGCAATACGCCCACCATAGTTGTCGATACCAACGAGCGCGTTGAGATTCAGGCCCTGGGCCTGGATACTGCCGTTCTGGCGATTGTTGGTCAGGTCATAGCCGTTTTTCAGGACACCGACAACGCGGGTTTCCAGTGCACTCCTGACGCTGGAAAGCACACCGCCACGGTTATCGAGATTGGCCGCCTTGATGAACAGCCGACCCTCCTGGGCGATCACCTTGCCGCTCTGATTGTCGATATCGCCGCTGACGTCGAGATTGACCGCGCCTTTGCCCTGCAACAATCCCCTGGCATTGCCAAGGCTCGCCGCCTGCACTTGCAGATCGCCATTACCGCTGGCGATCAGGCCGGCATTGCCGTTCTGCACGGCGCCGGTGGCCGTGAGGGTAAGCGTATCAGTGGCACCGAGCGTGCCGTGGTTGCTGTTATCCAGGCCACCGGTCAGCACCGTCAAAAGTCCCTGGCTGGACAGCTCGCCGCCCTGGTTGTTGATCTGCGCGCTGCGCTGGATCAGCAGCGGGCCAACGCCGGACAGCTTGCCGTTGGTATTGGTCAACGTCCCCAGCAGATCCAGGGTCACGCCAGCGGCGCCGGTGAGGACGCCATTGCTGTTATCGAG